>NZ_JBFUFB010000012.1:0-261121 GCF_056403655.1 Mesorhizobium sp. P2_F8 | reverse complement strand
TCACCGTCGCCGTCACGCCGATCTTGCCGGCCAGCGTCAGCGCATCGTTGTAGGCCGCCGCCGTCGAACCATCGACCAGGTGCTCCAGCGCGACGTTCTGCACCACCGTCAGCTTGCCGTCCGAGCCGATCGACACCGTGAACGCCGTGTGCGTCGCACCGTCGTTGTACTGGCCCTCGATCGTGTTGCCGACCTGCACCAGCGTGATCGCATGRTCGCCCTGTGCCGTTGCCAGCCCGGAGTTCGCCTGCGTCACCGACAAGGCATAGGTGGTCGTCCCGGCGCCGTCGGCGCCATAGTTCGACGTCACCGTCACGATCGCCGCAGCACTCGTGGCCGTCATCAGCGCCGGGGTCAGCACCCCGTCCGTCGTCGCACCGTTGTTGGTCTCGTCAAGCGTCACCGAGCTGCCGACTACCGCGCTCGTGATCGACGGGCCGTCATCCAGGAAGGTCAGGTTGTTACCGATATTCAGCGTCGCCGACTGATGATCGCCATCCGCATCCGTCACCGTCGCCGTCAGCGTCACCAGATTGTCGGCGTTCAAGCTGACCGGCTCGTTCGGATCCGTCGTCGGATGGACGACCGCCCGCTGCTGGTCGAGCGTCACATTGCCAGACGCATCGGTGCTGACCGTGAACACGATCACGCCGCCGACGCCCGCACGGCCGACCACCTGGCCAGCCTCGAGGCTCAGCACCACCGCCTGGCCGCTCGCCGTGTCGACCAGCCCGGTCGCCCCGGCATTGAAGCCCAGCGCGTAGGTGATCGTGCCGGCGCCATCGGCGCCATAGTTGGACGTGAAGGCGCTGGCGAAGCTCTGCGTGTCGTTGGTCGTCAGATCCGTCTCGTCGACGCTCAGCGACGGCAGCTTCACATCGGCCAGCGCGACCGTCGGAGCATCATCGTTGAACGTTATGGTCAGCGTGCCCGGTGCCGTCGAGCCATCGGCGTCGGTGATCACATAGCCGAGGTTGACCGTCGCATTGTTCTCGTCGTTAGGACCCTGTGCCTGAAGCACGTTGTCGAGCAGCGTCACCGTGTAGGCGCCGGTGGCCGGATCGGTCACATGCACCGTGAACAGGTCGCCGCGTGGACCCGTCGCCGTCAGCGTGTCGCTGGCGGCGTTCCAGCTGTAGGTGACGTTCTCCTGGCCGACCGTCCCGCTGGTGCCGTCCAGCGTCGCGAACGAGAAGCCGTTGGAACCGGCGCCGTCGCCGCCGACGCTGCCGCCCAGCGTGCCGTTGTAGGTTGCTTCGCTGGCGCTGAGCGGAACCTCGCCGGCATTGGCGTCGATGTCGCCCGCCGTGCTTGCCGCATTGCCGCCGGCAAGCCCGTCATCATCGACCGTGGCCGCCGCCGTGCCGGTCGTCGGATGGTTGGCGTCGGTCACCGCAAAGCTGATGCCGGCCGTCGCCTTGTCGCCATCGCCGTCCGTCACGGTATAGGTCGCCGAGGCCGCACCGGCCCCAATGACCGGACTGTTGGCCGTGAATGAATAGCTGCCGTCGGCCTTGACCTTGATAAAGCCGTCACCGATGTCGATCGCCTGCGAGTAGCCGTCGCCGCCGAAGACCAGGGCGGTGGCGCCAATATGCGTCACCGTGGCGCCGTCGGCGTCGGCGACGAAGTCCAGCGTGCCGGTGATGGTCGCGCCTTCCAGAACATTCTGCGAAGCCTCGGTCGTGGCCGTCGGCACATCGTCGACGATGTTGACCGACAGCGTGCCGTTGACGCTCTGCGCGTCCTGGTCGGTGAGCGTGACGGTGAAATTCTCGAACAGGCTGTTGGTGCCCTGGACGGCGGGATGCGCCTCATTGTCGAGGAGCGTGTAGGTGTAGCTCACCTGACCGGTCGCGGCGTCGTAGGCCGTCACCGTCAGCGTGTTGCCCAGCGCCGTCGTGAACGAGCCCGCCGTGAACACGCCATTGGTGATGAAATTGTGGCCGTCGATCGCCAGCGAGGCGATGCCGTCGGGCGACGAAATGGCGAAGGTGCCGCCTTGTGTGGTGCTTTCCTTGGCAGTGTCGGAGCCGTCCGACTCACCGGATCCACGGTTGGCCAGCAGGTCATTTTCGTTGACGACGACGTCGCCGCCACCGGCCGCCGGCGTCAGGTCGCCGATCGTCGGTGTCGAATTGCCGATCGAGATCGTCAACGTCGTGTGCGAAAGGTCTCCGTCGCCATCCTTGATCGTATAGGTGAACACGTCGTGGACGCCGCCAGGCGTGCCGGCATCGCGCACATAAGTGTAGGAGCCGTCCGCCTGCAGCGTCAGCGTGCCATAGGCGCCATGGATCGGCGTGTTCAGTGTGACCCCGCTGTCCAGATCGGCATTGGTCGTGCCGGCGGCAACGCCCGCAACCTTCGCGTCATCGGCGCCCTTGGTGTCGGCGCCTGCCGCATTGCCGTCGCTGCCGGCGCCGCTTATCACATTGCCGCCTATAGGCGCGTGCGAACCCGCCGCCACCGCGTCGGTGTCGGCAACTGCCGTCGGTGCGTCATCGATGATGTTGATGACCAGATTGCCGCCCGGGGCCGGATTGCCATTTGCATCCGTCACCGCGACCGGGAAGCTCACATTGGTGGCGTTGCCGGCGGTGTTGTCGAGAAGCGTGTAGGTGTAGTGGATGGTGCCGATACCGGTCGCCGCATCGAAGACATAGCTCGCCGTCAGCGAGCCGGTCCCATCGGTGAAGGTCTGAGCCACACCGCTCAGCACATGGCCGTCGAGCGAGACCACCGACACGCCGTCAGGCGAGGTGAAGCCGATGTTGCCCGAGGTCGTCTCCGACGACGCGGACGCGTCCGAGCCGGCGGGCTCGCCGCCACGCGCCGGCAGACCGGCCTCGTTGACTGTTGCCGAGCCTATGAGATCGATCGAGGGGGTGGAGTCTTCCTTTTCCGCAACGCCAATCGTCAGCTCGCGCCGGTCCAGCAACCCGAACTGCAAGTCTGTCGGGGGCAACAAGGCCGAAAGGCCGAACCCGTCACCGATGCCGCCGGGGGGGATTTCGAAATTCCCGCCTGCACTGGGTGGCGAACCGCCCGTGCCGGCCGACATGGAACCGTCGGCGCCGAAGGCAACGTCGACATGGCTTGCCTCGAGCGCGGCCAGCAACGCAACGCGCGGCACCTCGACGTCGCCAATGACGAAGGTCGGCACGTTCAAGGCGCCGTCCTTGATCACGATCACCGAGCCGTCGGCCTGTTCGAGCACAAGGTTGTGGCCGTCGACCTTGATGTTGTCGATGGAAACGTTGGACGGAAGTTTCACGATGTTGCTGGCGTCGGCCACATATTCATGGGGTGCCGCCGCTGCGGGTGCGTTCGCCGTCGCCGGCGCTTCCGGCTTGACAGGTGCTCCGCCACCAACATCGACCGGCACCGGTTCGGCCGCTGTCGGCGCGGGCTGCTGGGTCGAAGTTGCTTGTGCGACCAGGATTTCTCCCGGCGATGCCTGACCATTGTGTTCGCTGGACGCGGAATGTTCGTTCAAGGAACCCGAAGAACTGTCCAACTCATTATTGGTGATCATTGCTGAAACCCCTCCGACATTTCCCGGCAAGAGACATTGGCCACTTCTGCTTTGCAACTGCCCCGCAATCTATTTCATATATTCCGATATGCTTGTCTCGGTTTTTTTTACACGTTGGTAAACCTCGAACATATATCCTGATATATGCTGACTTCTGCGCACTCGCTCTGCCGAGATTGGACGCCGCCTCTTGGTAAATAGGAGTATAAAATCGAATAAAATTTTAGATAAAATAGACAAAGCCATTTGCCGTAAAGTTATCCACCTTTCTTGCCAATAATTTGAGACAAGATTGGTAGCGTCCACAGTCAAAGGTGGGCGCTATGAAAAAAGAAAAATCAGTCCTGGGAAAAACCGGGCTCAAGGTGCTCCTGCTGACAATCGGCCTTGTCGGTCTGGCAGGACCTTCATTCGCAAGTGCCGTTTCCGGGGAGGCTGCCGCTACTGGCACGCCTCTGGAAAGGGTCCTGACGCCACCCTGCCTCGGCGGTGTTTCGCTGGCGAGGCCGCAGCCCTGGCAGCCTTTGGCGCCTTACCGGATCAGCATGGTTTTCGGCAGCTACGGCCCGGCATTTGCTGATCGCGAGGATGGTTCGTCGACGGCGCGAGCTGATGCCGGGATAGATCCGGTGCAAACGGCATCGATTATTCCCGGCGTATTCGGATCGGTCGCCTTGTCGATGCGCAATTTCCCCGTCTCGGCTCGTTGGGCACCCGTCTACCAGGCAATCACCAGCTGCTCGGCAGGCAGCGCCTGCGAGCGCAAGAGTGCGGCTTTTGCCAGCATGGTCTCCGCTGCCCAGGGCAAGGGGTTCAGCGAGAAACTATCCTTCGTCAACAGCAGCGTAAATCACCTGATTGCCTACAGGAAAGACAGCGTCGTCTATGGCAAACTCGACTATTGGGCAAAGCCATCGGAAATTCTCGAACGGCGAGCCGGCGACTGCGAGGATTTTGCCATCCTCAAGATGACGGCTCTGCTGAGGGCCGGCATTCCAACGCAAAGCATGGCGCTCGTTGTTCTCCAGGACCGCAAGCGAGGCTTCTTTCACGCGGTACTGTCGGTGAGCACTGGCAGCGGCACTTTCATTCTCGACAGCCTCAGCAACATCGTCGTGCGCGACAGCGATCTTCCCGACTACGTTCCGCTCTATTCGTTCAGCACGGACCGGGCCTGGATCCACGGCTCGAAACCGGGCGCAGCCCAGATGGCTGAGATCAAAGGCGGCTTCGCGACCGTTGCGCCCGGCGAAGGCGTTCAGCCATAGATTTTCGGTAAGATCACATGTCGCCAAAAGTGATTTTGGGACAATGATTTGCATGAAAACCAGAGCGTGAGCGCATCGGCTGAATCCGGGTGAACGTGACGCGCCTCAGCCGCCGAAGACGAACGCCATCAGCAATTCCGGCTCGACCACCGGGGCTCGCACAACATTCAATTGACCCCGGTATCGACGTTCACCGGCGCCGATGACAAAGCCGGTAGCCACCGGCGCTTGGCCATTGGCGTCGAGCCGCGCGAAAATGTCGGCTACATTGAGGTCCAGCGCCAGCTTGAGGTCATGGCGCGCATCGTCGTTTGGAGCTATCGGCAATTGACGCTTGACCAGTTGCTGGAACGGCGCGTTGAACGTCAGGATCTTCTTCGACGATGCCAAGGCAAAGGCTGGCGACGGGCAGGCGACCACTATGGCGTTGATGGTGTTGATCGACGCAAGCCTTCGCAAGGTCAGGTTTTCCTCCCCCAATCCACGCATGCAGGCCACCCTGATCGCAGATGTCAGGTTACCTGTCTGTGCCTGACTTTCGGCGATCTCATCGATGAGCATCCCGATCGTGCACTTCCTGCTTTCGGCCATCTGCTTCAGCGTGACCCAGAAAGCCCGTTCCAAACGGATGCCGCGTCGTACGCCGCCGCGTGCCACAACCCGAAATTCCAGCCCAAAATCCTCAGCCGTGACAGGAGGCAGCAGCCGCTCGTGATCGGGAAGAGGAGAGCTGGCGCTACCGCTCACTCATCGCCTCCTGACGTGCCTTGTTGATCGGCTTCAAGAGGTAATTCAGGATCGTCTTGCGCCCGGTCTTGATGTCGACGGAACAGATCATGCCCGGGATAATCGAATAGGCCTTGCCGTCTCGCTCGAGTGTCGATTTGTCCGTCGACACGCGCACTTGGTAATAGGGTTCGCCTGTCTTCTGGTCGACCAGGCTGTCGGCTGTGATGTTGGAGACCTTACCCTCGATGCCCCCGAAGATCGAGAAATCGTAGGCGGTGACCTTGATGAGTGCGTCCTGGTCCGGCCGGATGAAGGCAACATCTCGCGGTGAAACCCGCGCCTCGACCAGAAGGGTCTCGGAGGTCGGGACGATGCCGGCCACGACCGCGCCAGGCTGGACGAAGGCGCCGACCGTGTTCAGCTCCAGCGTGTTGACAATCCCATCCACCGGAGACCGGATATCCGTGCGCGCGACCTTGTCGGTGGCGCCACGTATGGTCTCATCCACCACCGAGAGATCGGCCAGCGCCTCCGTCAGGTCGCTCAGGGCTTCCTGCTGCAACTGCAGACCTAGCTCGTCGACCTGAAGCTGGGCTTCCGTGATAGCCCCCTTGGTTTTCTTGATGGTTTCACCGGCGAGGTTCAACTGCCCTTGCAGTTCGGTATGCTCACGCTCGACGCGGATCTGCTCGGTCCTCGCCATCAGCCCCTTCTTGACCATGGAATCGACCAGCTCCTTTTCCTGGTCGCTAACGGCCAGGTTCTTGGTGAGGCGATCGAGATTGGCGGTGGCTTCGTCCAATTCATTCTGGCGCTGATCGAGGCGCGACTTGAGAACCGACAGCTTGACTTCGAAGTTTTCGCGGCGCGCGACGAGCAGCTTCTGCTCGTTTTCGCAGATTTCCGGCGCTGCCTTCTGGATCTCGGGCGGACAGGGAAATGCGCCTTCGAGATTGCCGCTCTGCTCGAACTGGAGCCGCGCAATGCGCGCCTGCAGGGCTCGCGCCTTGGCCTGCTGCTCACCAAGGCTGGAGGTGTTGAGCGTGTTGTCGAGGCGAATGATGAGATCATTCTTCTTGACGACCTGGCCAATCGTCACTGCGATTTCCTGGACGACACCGGCTTCGCTCGCCTGAATGATCTGGGTCTTGGACGCGGGTATCACCTTGCCGTCTCCCCGCGCGATCTCATCGACTTCGGCAAAGGCTGCCCAGGCGACAAATACAACGAAAAGCGCTCCTATGATGAATATGGACGCCGACGCAAAGAGCGGCGGCCGATCTTCCCTGGCAAGCATTTCCTACGCCCCAACGCATTGGATGCATTCAATTTGTTCGATCAGGCGCTTGTTTTCTGCAACGCCTGTATAATCTGGTCCTTCGGTCCGTCAGCAACGATCTTGCCCTGCTCGATAACGATCAGGCGGTCGGCCAGTTCAAGCATGCTGAAGCGATGTGTGGACACGATCAGCGTGGTGTCGCGGTCAAAGGCGACCTTGAGCTGCTTTATCAACTGGCGTTCCGATGCAAGATCCATCGAGCCCGATGGTTCATCCAGAAAGACGATTTTCGGCTTCGTCAGCAGCAGGCGTGCGATCGCCACTGTCTGCCTCTGGCCGCCTGAAAGATTGGTGCCACGCTCGCCGACATTCATGTCGTAGCCACGCGGATGGCGTGAAACGAAATCGTCGACGCCAGCCGCCTTTGCCGCGTCGATGATCTGCTCATCGGTAGCCTCCGGGCAAGCCATCAGGAGATTTTCCTTGATGGTCCCCGAGAACAGATCGCCAGCCTGTGCAACGATACCGACAGCGGCCCGAACTTCTGACGGGTGATACTGGCGAATATCGATCCCATCCAGCAGCAGCTCACCCGAGGTAGGCAGGAACAGCCTGCCGACCAGACGACCCATCGTCGTCTTTCCCGATCCTATGCGACCGATGATGCCGATGCGTTCTCCCGGCTTCACCGTGAAATTCAGACCGGTCAAAACCTCGTTTTCCGCGCCGGGATAGACAAACCCGACATTCCTGAACGCCATCGCCCCGTTGCGAATGGGCCGATTGACGAAACCCACCGTGTCCGGCCGGTCCTCCGGTTGCTCCATGATGGAGTTCACCATCCTCAACGAGAGCATGGCCTGGCGAAACCGGGACAGCGTGATGGCGATCTGGCCGAGCGGAGCCACCGCCCTGCTCGCCAGCATGACCGTTCCTATGATTGCTCCTGTCGAAACATGCCCTTCCGAGAAGGCGTAAGCGCCGGCCACCACCAGGGCGACTGTCACCAGCTGTTGTATCGACTGGGTTATGTTGCCTGCGGCCGCCGACAGTTGCTTGATCTTCTCGGACGTGTTGGCGGCGTTCTTGGAGTGCTCACCCCATTTTCGCAGCAGATACGCCTCGGCGCGCAGCGACTTGATCGTCTCCAGCGTCGAGATGGATTCGACCAGCAAGGCCTGGCGTTGCGAAGCTTCGTTCATCGAGGCAGCGACGCGCTTGCCGATGCGGCGCTGGGTAATCAAGCCGACGATGACGGACATCACAAAGGCCAGCGCCGGTATGATCACCAGCCAGCCGCCTATCGCATAGATGACGAGAAGAAAGACGAAGACGAATGCGGTGTCGATGAACACGCTGATGGTGTTCGAGGTGAAGAACTCTCTGACGAACTCATATTGCGTGACCCGGTTTGCGTATTCACCGGTCGAGTCGGGACGCGCCGACAGTGACGAGTTCAGCACTTTTTCGAACAGAAGATACGATATCCGAAGATCCGCCTTGCGCCCGGCATAGTCGATGAGGGAAGCCCTGGCCGTCTTCAGAAGCAGATCGAACAGGATGACGGCACCGATGCCGATGGCCAGAACCCACAGTGTGGATATTGCCTTGTTCGGCAGGATCCTGTCGTAGACGTTCATTGTGAAGATGGGTGAGGCGATGGCCAGAACATTGATGAATATCGCTGCAAGGACGACTTTCGAATAGGTGCGCCAGAAGGCGCCCATCGTCCCCGTCAGCCAATGGCGCCTTTCGATCTTCTGTGCCGAGCCGACCTTCATCGCCTCGGTGGCATTGGCATAGGTGATCGAGAAGGACGCGCCGCCGCTGATATAGCTGGCAGCCAGCTCGGATCTGCTGATCGTGGTGCGGCCGTCTTCTTGGGGCRCAGTCAGGTATTCGCCCGCTTCAATCTCCGCGAGCAGGGCGACAGGCAGCTGGCTGGCGCGAAACAGAATGGCGGGCAGATCGACGCGCCCGCGCAGGAAATCGCGATGACTGACGTCCTTGACCTCGAGGCCGATGCGCTCGGCAAGGTGCCGAATATCCTCTACCTCAATTCGCGTCTCTGAAATCGGCACCCCGGCAAACAGCACTGTCTCGGCGCTCGGCCTGCCAAGATAGCCGGCGACCGCTGAAAAGCAGGCTTTGAATGCCTCCTTGGGGGAGAGGATGTTGGGTTGCTGGTTCACGATATGCCCGTAAGGACCCTCGCTGGACCCTGCACCGTCCTACTTCTTCCTCACCGGCGCAAGGATATCGAAAGGCAGGTCGTTTTTCTGCTCCGATGGCGTCCGCGCATAGGTTTCAGTGTCCGCGGTTTCTGGTGCGTTGAACTCGGATCGTGCATAGGCCGTCGCTTGCATTGCCGGCTGAAGACCCATCGTTTTCAGCAATTGACCTGTCGCGGCCAGAAGTCGGTATTGGGCGAACAGCGATGCATAGGATGCTGTGTCCGCCAGCGTTGCCGTGTTGAACCGGGTATTCTGCGCATCGAGCACGTCGAGCAGCGACCGTTGCCCTACCTTGAATTGCTCGCGGTAGGACGAAACCAGCTTTTCACTGGAAGCGGCTTGCAGCCTGAGCGTCTTTGCCAGGTCGGCTTGCCGGAAACGGCGATCCCATGATGTGCGGACAGCCTCCTCAATCTCACGCAAGACCTGGTGATAGGCAAGCCGCTGTTCGCTGGCACGGCGGATCTGCTCCTGTTCATTGGCCTTGTCTATGCCGCCTCGATACAGGTTCCAACGCAGCACCAGACGCGCCTGCAGGTCACTGGCGTCGCCATTGTCGCCGTCAATATCATACCCTCCCCTGGCACGGCCTTCGGCCAAAACTTCGGGGCCGTATTTCGCCCGGGCCGCATCCACCATGGAAGCAGCAGCGGCGATATCGCTGGTGGCCATGTGAACGCGTGGATTGTTCTGTCGTGCCAGGCCCAGCGCATCGTCAAGTGACCTCGGCAGTGCGGCGGCGACATCACCGGGCCGCGAAGCATTGACCAGCGGTTTGCCGACGGTCTTGAAGAACCGGATCCTGGAGGCCTCCAGTTCTTCGCTCGCCTCCTGCATGCGTGCCTGGGCTGCGAACAGACGCTCTTCGGCCTGCTGCCGGTCGGCCTCGTTCAGCGCCCCGCCCGAGATGCCTTGCCGGATGTCGCCGAGTATCGCCTGATGGAAACCGAGGTTCTTCTTGGCTTCGGCGACGATCGAAGCCTGCAGCATGTATTCAAGGTAGTCTTGGACGACCGACAGCCCGATGAATTCCGAGCGTTCCAGGACCCGAAAGGACGCTCCGTCGACCCGCGATGCCTGGCGGTTCAATTCCGCCCGCCGCGCGCCGCTGTCAAACAGCTTCTGTGTGACCACCAGATCCGCTTCCGCCGGATAGAGCGAATCGTCCTCTATCGACAGTGCGCGCCGGGACGTATTGTCGAGGCGACGAACTCCAGCCGATGCCTCGACATCGACACTGGGAAGATAAAGGCCCTTGGCCTGTCGCAACTCGAACTCGATTGCTTCGCGGTTTTCAATTGCCTGTCCAATCTCGGGATTGGATTCCACCGCGACAGCCATCGCCTCCTTGAGCGTGAGCGCATGAGCACTCGCGCAAGTCAGCATTGTAGCCGCCATCAAAAGACCAAGGCGCTTGCCGACGGCCGAGATGCTTGTCTTATTCATATAACCCACCCTAAAGTTTCCCCCAGCACCCTTATTCGAGAGCGCTACGCCAAGCCAAGGCCTGCCTCCGAGAACTATCCACAGTTTCACGAAATGTGTGAGGAATTATTGAATTAGCTCCTGCTAAATCGATGATTCAGGCGACAAGATTGTTAGATGTAGCAAAAATGGCACATAAGCATAGACCCCCTGCGATCGTATCCTGACGCTGTCAGTTGGGAAAAGGACCAAAAACGGAAGGTGGTTAACCAAGGCAGGGAGAATCAAGCAGGGATAGCCGCTATTTGCGACCAAACCGAAGGCAGATCGCTGTTGCGGCAATCTTTTCGGGGGATCAAGGATTGCGACGGCGCCGTGAACTAGATGTTCTCGCGGGTGTAGATCTCGAAGGGCAGGATCGTCGTGAAGTTGCCGCCTTCGTTCGGGGCCGAGACGGCGCGGACCATGCCGGCCAGCGCTTCTTGGGCGATGCGGGCCAGCGGGTGCGAAATGACGAAGGTCAGCGTGCCGTCGAGAAGTGCGGCGCGGGTCGTGTCCATCAGTTCATAGCCGACGACCACGACGCTGCCGGCCCGACCGGTGGAGCGCAGCGCCGCCATGGCGCCGGTGATGCCGCCGCCGGCGACATAGAGGCCAGACAGATCCGGATGTTCGTTCAGCAGCTTTTCGGTCATTTCCTGGGCGATGGCGCTGGATTCGAAGGTCAGCAGCGGCTCCAGCAGCGTGAAGCCAGGAGCATGTTCGCGGAAATAGGAACGGAAGCCGCTCTCGTTCATCTCCTGGCAGCGGTAGCGATGGTTGCCGACCAGGATGCCCAGTCTGCCGGGCGCCCGGCAAACATGCTCGAACACCCAGGCCGCGGTGCGCCCGACCTTCCAGTTGTCCAGGCCGATATAGTTGATATGGCCGGTCGCCGAGATCTGCGAGATTAGCGCAAAAACCGGCACGTTGCGGGCCTGCAGCGCGTCCACCGCCTGGGTGACCAGAGGATGGACCGCGGCGACGACGCCGACGGCGTCGCATTCGGCGCCCAGTGCCAGCATCCGCGAGGCGACGTTCTGCGGCGACAGATCGTCGAGAAACTCAGTACGCAACTCTATTTCGCAGTCGGGCATCGTTTGGGCCGCAAGGCGCAGTGCCTCGGCCATGTTGCGGTAGAAGGCTCGGCCGGGCTGGTGCAGCAGGAAACCCAACCGGTAGCGCGGCCGGGCGGCCGCTATACGGCTGCGCAGCGCGCCCATGCCGTAGAAACCGATCTGCTCCGCCGCCAGCATGACGCGCTCGCGCGTGCCCTGGCGCACGGCGCCCGAGCCGCTCAGCACCCTATTGACGGTGGCTACCGAAACATTGGCCTCGGCGGCAACATCCTTGATGGTCGGCCGCTTGTTCTGATCCATTTCGTGTCATCAGCCTATAGCAATTGATACGATGATATCATTCGTCGGGCAGTCCTGAGACGAATGATACAATTAATTTGGAATAAACATTCTATTCTTGATTCATTTTGGATCAAGATGTTTATCTCGGGAAGAAGCAAAGAAGGCGCAAGCACCGCCAGCCCAGGGATAGAAGCAGCACAGCGCAGACAAGGTTCTGACCCTCCGCCCGACGGCGGTGTGAGGCAGCGTGCGCGTGCGAGCCATCCCAGGCACTGCGGGTGGAGGATCCGGGATGGACGATCTCAAATACGGCGTGCGCGACAAGCGCGGCGACTGGAAGCCGAACGGGCGCATCGAGGCCGTGCCGTTGTGGAACTGGCCACCGAGGCTGCCGAAGATCCTGGCGTGGCTGCCCGGGTATATCTGGCCGTGGAATGCCTTCCACATGGCCACCGCCCTCCTCTACTGGTTCTATGTCGTTCCCGGCGTCGAAACGATGAAGACGCTCAGCTGGGGTTGGGCGCTCTGGCTCTACGCCGTCAACGCCTCGGCGATCCTCGTCTTCTACGGCATTTTCGAGCTGCGCTATTACGTCAGGCGCACGCAAGCGACGCGCTTCAAATACAACCACAAATTCCCCGCCGATGCGCCCTCCGACGTGTTCTGGTTCCAGAGCCAGAACCTCGACAACTTCCTGCGCTCGTTCTTCATCACCATCCCGCTATGGACGGTGGTCGAAGTCATCTTCCTGTGGTGCTTTGCCAAGGGCTACGTGCCGTGGGTCGGCTGGCAGGACCACCCCGTCTACCTCGCCGCGCTGGTGCTGGTCGCACCGGCCATTCACGAGGTGCATTTCTTCTTCATCCACCGCCTGATCCACTGGGGTCCGCTCTATCGCTGGATCCACTCCGTCCACCACAATTCGATCAACCCGTCGCCCTGGTCGTCGCTGTCGATGCACCCGGTGGAAGGGTTCCTCTATCACGCGGTCGCCTTCTGGCATCTGCTGATCCCGTCCAACCCCATCGTCGCACTGTTCCAGCTGCACGTCGCCAGCTTTGGTGCCGTCAACGGCCATCTCGGCTTCGAAAAGCTGGAACTCACGCAGGACACAGCCGTATCGAGCCACGCCTACGCGCATTACCTGCACCATAAATATTTCGAGGTGAACTACGGCGGCGACGGGCTGATCCCGCTCGATAGATGGTTCGGCACCTTGCATGACGGCACCAGAGAGGGCGACGCCATGATGGACGCCCGGTTCCAGAAAAAGAAGCAGCGCATGAATGCCAGGGCGTAAGCGACGCCGGGCGAAGCATTGATCACGCGACGCGCCGGGAGGGGAGCGTCGGGACCAAGTTTTCCAATCCGTCTGATGACGGCAACCGGGAGGAAATGAAATGAACCATATCACGAAGCTTTTGACTGCGGCGATGACGGCAGCCTTGGTGGCGACAGGTGCCACAGCCGCAATGGCTGATGGGGCGAAGATCTTCGTCATCGGCGGCAAGGCGGACGACCCGTTCTGGTCGAAGGTCAAGAAAGGTGCGGACGACGCCGGAAAGGTCGCCGAACTGACCGGCGGCTCGGTGACTTGGCTCGGCCCGCAGAACTACGACAATCTTGGCCCGGACGCCGCCAAGCTGATCCGCACCGCGCTCAGCCAGAAGCCGAGCGCCATCGTCGGTCCCGACTGGGTGCCCGAGGCCATGGATGACGCCTTCAAGGAAGTCGTTGCCGCCGGCGTGCCGCTCATTATCTACAATTCCGGCGGCATGGACGCAGCCAAGCGGCTCGGCGCCATGAACTATGTCGGCAACGAGGAATACGTGGCCGGTGTCGGCGGCGGCGCCTATTTCGGCAGCCATGGCGCCAAGAATGTGCTGTGCGTCAACACCTTGCCGGGCTCCACCAACACCGAAGACCGCTGCAAGGGCATCGCCGACGCCATCGCCAAGAGCGGCGGCAAATCCATCCAGCTGCCGCTGCCTTCATCCAGCTTCGGCAACCCGACCGCGGTCGCCGAGGCGATCAAGGCCGCCGTGCTGAAAGACAACACCCTCGACGGCCTCATCACCATCAGCGCCGGCGACGCCAACAGTGCGGCCAACGCCATCAGCCAGGCCAATCTTGGCGACAAGGTCAAGCTCGCTTCCTTCGACATGGACGAAACCGGCCTGCAGCGCATCAAGGACGGCACGCAGATGTTCTCGATCGACCAGCAGCCTTATCTGCAGGGCTATCTCGCGGTGTCGCTGCTCAACGGCTTCGTCAACTACGGGCTCGACCTGCCGACGAAGCCGGTGCTGACCGGACCGGGGATCGTCGATGCCGCCAACGTCGGCGCGACGATGGGTGGTGCGGCGGCGGGCGCCCGCTAATTCGCGCAAACCGAGTGTCCGGCCCCGCCGTGGGCCGGACATCGCCGGCCGGCGCCCCTCCGAGGGCCGCGCCAGGCACCCCCATTGTTCAAGCCAGGGACCACTTCGATGACATCCCAAGCCCATGACCAACCCGCCGTGGTAGCGACTGCGCTACCCACCCCGCATTCCTCGATACCCTCGATCGGCAGGCTCGTCCGGCGTCCGGAGGTCGGCTCGCTGATCGGCATGATCGCCGTGCTGGTGTTCTTCTCGATCTTCGGCGGCGCCAACTTCATGTCGGCCGGCGGTGCCGCGAGCTGGCTCAACGTCGCCTCGGAACTCGGGATCATCGCCCTCCCGGTGGGGCTATTGATGATCGCCGGACATCTCGATCTCTCTGTCGGCTCGATGATCCCCGCCAGCTCGATGACCATCGCCATCATCTCGGGCCACTACGGCCTGCCGATCATCGTCGGCATCCTCGCGGCCCTCGCCCTTGGCCTCATCGTCGGCTTCATCAACGGGCTCCTGGTAATCCACACCAAAGTGCCGTCCTTCGTCGTCACACTGGCAACGCTGTTCGCGCTGGCCGGCCTGACGCTCGGTCTCTCGATCATCCTGTCCGGCAGCACCAGTGTTGCGCTGAAGAGCGGACCGATCGCCAAGCTCGTGTTCGGCGACTATCTCGGCGGCAAGTTCCAGGTGACCCTGTTCTGGTGGATCGCCATCGTCCTGGTCGTCGGGTTCGTCCTGAACTTCTCGCGCTTCGGCAACTGGATCCTGGCCATGGGCGGTGACGCGGTCAGCGCCCGCAATGCCGGCATCCCGACGGACCGGGTCACCATCGCGCTGTTCATGAGCAGCGGCCTGTGCGCGGCCTTCGTCGGCATGTCGCAGGCGATCCTCTACAACAGCGCCCAGGTGGCTGCGGGGCAGTCCTTCATCTTCAACTCGATCATCGCGGTGGTCATCGGCGGCGTGCTGCTCACCGGCGGCTATGGTTCGGTGGTCGGCATCGTGCTTGGCACGCTGACCTTCTCCATCGTCAACCAGGGCATTTTCTACACCGGCTTCGACGCCAATTGGGCAAGCCTAATCATCGGCGTCCTGCTGCTGGCGGCCGTGCTGATGAATAACACCTTCCGCACCATGGCGCTGACCTACGCGCCGCGTACCAAATCGAGGGTCCGCTCATGACCACGCCCCTGCTCAGGCTGACCGGGATCAACAAGTCGTTCGGTCCGATCGACGTGCTTCACGACATTTCGCTGGAGGTCAACAGAGGCGAGGTGCTGTGCCTGCTCGGCGACAATGGCGCCGGCAAGTCGACGCTGATCAAGATCCTCTCCGGCGTCCACAAACCGACATCGGGCACGATGGACATGGACGGCAAGGCTGTCGCCTTCGACAGCCCGCGCGACGCCAGCGACCACGGCATCGCGACGGTGCACCAATTCGGCGGGACGTTCCCGCTGATGAGCATCGGCCGTTCCTTCTTCGTCGGCGCCGAGCCGACACGGCGCTGGGGACCGCTCACCATCTACGACCGCAAGCGGGCCAACGAGATCGCCGTCACCGAGATGCGCCAGCTCGGCATCACCCGCATCGACGACGGCGATCGCCTGGTCGGTGGACTGTCCGGTGGTGAGCGCCAGGCGCTGGCGATCGCGCGCGCCGTCCATTTCGGCGCCAGCGTGCTGATCCTCGACGAGCCGACTGCGGCTCTTGGCGTCAAGGAGGCGGCGCATGTCCTGCGCATCGTCCTGCAGGCACGCCGCAAGGGCATCGCGGTCATCTTCATCACCCACAATGTCGTTCATGCCCTGACCGTCGGCGACCACTTCGCCGTCCTCATCAGGGGCGCCAAGGCCGCCGACTTCCGCAAGGGCGAAAAAAGCCGTGAAGCGATCACCGACCTGATGGCAGGCGGCGAGCAGATGGCTGAACTCGAAGCCGAGATCGAGAGCTTCTCGGCGGCTGACGACAGGCATGCGCCGCATGGCGCAAGCCATGCATGAACTCAGTGAAGACGCCCATCTCCTCCTCCCGGGCATCTTCCTGTGCGGCCGGCGGAACGCGTGGTTCCGCCGGCTGTCTTTTCGACCACCCCAAGAACAGACTGCAGGGCGACAATGGCAAAGTGGATTGATGCGTGTGCGGCCGATGATATCGAGGAAGAGGACGTTATCCGCTTCGATCACGAGGGCCGGACATTCGCCATCTACCGCAGCCCTGACGATGCTTTCTTCTGCACCGACGGGCTGTGCACGCATGAGAAGGTGCATCTGAGCGACGGGCTGGTTATGGAATACAGGATCGAATGCCCCAAGCATAATGGCGTGTTCGATTACCGGACCGGCGAAGCGCTGCGCGCACCGGTCTGCGTGAACCTTAAAATCTACAGCACCAAGGTCGAGGACGGCCGCGTGTACATCGAGGTCTGACATGTCCGATACCTTCACCCTTGCGGCCTGCGCCGAGATGCTCTGGCGCGACCGGCCGATGGAATGGCGCGTGCGTCGCCTGACCGAAATGGGCTTCCAGGTCGGCCTCTGGAACTGGCCCGATCACGACCTCGCAATGCTCGAGAAATCCGGCGCGACCTTCTCGATCATGAACGGCTATCTGCGCGGCCGTCTCTCCGATGACGAGGGCGCCGCGGAACTGCTGAAGACGGCAAAAGAGACCGCGGCGGTCGGCAAACGCCTCGGCGTCGCCCGGCTCAACCTGCACGGCACCGGGCTGGGCGAAGGCGGCCTGCCGGTCACGCCCTGCGAGACCGTCACCGGCGCCATGTGGCTCAAGGCACGCGACACGCTGAACCGGATTGCCGACCTTGCCGAGGCTGAAAGCGTGACATTCACGCTGGAGAATTTGAACCTTCCGGTCGACCATCCCGGCGTGCCGTTTGCACGCGCCGAAGACACGCTTGCGCTGGTGTCGAGCGTCAACCGGCCGGGCCTGCGCCTCAACCTCGACCTCTACCATGCACAGATCGGTGAAGGGAACCTGATCGAGCTGTGCCGCGCTTGCCTGCCATGGATCGGCGAGGTCCAGGTGGCCGACGTGCCGGGACGAATGGAGCCCGGCACGGGCGAGATCAACTATCGCGGCATCGCCCGCGCGCTGAAGGACATGGGCTACCGCGGGCCGGTGGGCATGGAAGCGTTTGCCTCCGGTGATCCCGAAGCGGCACTGCACGCCTTCCGCGACGCTTTCACCATCTGAGGAACAAGAATGGTCACCAAGAACAGCCGTCCCACCGTCGCCGACATCCGCGCCATGAAGGGCCGTGGACAAAAGATTTCCATGCTCTACGTCACCTCTCTCGAAGAGGCGGCGGCAGCTGATGCGGCCGGCATAGACATGCTTTCGATCGAGGGCCGCTTCTTCTCGCCCGAGATGCGCGAGGCGGCCGGCCGATGCTTCGTGCAGGTCGGACTGCCCTACGGTCCTGCCGGCAATCTGGTCACCTCGGAGGACTATCTGAAAACCGCCTACCAGTTCATGCGCATCGGCGGCGACTGCTTCTACTGCGCCGCCTCGCTCGATATCCAGAAGGCGCTCTGCGACAACGCCGTGCCGGTCGTCGCCCATGTCGGCCTGATCCCCTCGCAATGCACCTGGACCGGCGGCTTCAAGGCCGTCGGCAGGACGGCCGAGAGTGCGCGTGCGGTGTGGGATCACGTCAAGCGCCTGGAGGCCATAGGCTGCTTCGGCGCCGAGCTGGAGGTGGTGCCCGACCAGGTTGCCGAACTGATCACGAGGAATACGCCCCTGATCATGCTTGGCATGGGCGCCGGGCCGCATGCCGACGCGCAGTATCTTTTCAGCGAGGACGTGCTCGGCCACACCGCCGGCCACAGACCGCGCCACGCCAAGACCTACCGCAACTTCGCCGCCGAATATGAGCGGCTGCAGCGCGAGCGCATCGCCGCCTATCGCGAGTTCATATCCGACGTGCAGACGGGCGCCTACCCCGAGCCGCAGCACGTGGTCCCCGTCACCGACGACGAGCTTTCTGCTTTCAAGATTGCCCTGGGTCTTTAGTGATTTGCCTAGATGGAGCGGATAATCATTTGTCCGTCGGGCGGCTATCAGGCACATCCCAGTAGGGCGGATCACCGATAGCCGTGATCAGGCATTCCGCGAACGCCTTGAGCTTGGCCGATGGCGGCGGCCCTTCAGGATACGCGATATAGATGAATTCGCCTTCGGCCTCGACGCCGATATCGACGACCTTGAGTTCACCGGTTCTGATCGCTCCTCCGGCAATGAATGTCGGCAGCAAGGCTATTCCTAGACCCGCGATCGCAGCCTCACGCATGACGTCACCATTGTTGACGAGCAACCCGATCCGACCCCGGACAATCGCAGCGCCGTCGGGGCTGGGAAAGCGCCAATCGGCGACGCCGCGATGGGTGTAGAAAATGCCCCGATGGCTGGCCAGGTCAGCCATTGACGTAGGCGCACCGTTCCGGGCGATATACTCCGGCGACGCGACGAGAACGCGTCGGCTCGCCGCGAGGCGCCATGCTATCAGCCGCGAATCCTGGATCGCACCGTGTCGCACAACCGCATCGTAACCATCTGCAGCGGCATCGGCGCGCCGGTCGTCGAGATCGAGCGTCAGTTCGATCCCTGGATGGCGCGCCAGGAAAGGGTAAAGCGCCGGCCCGAGATGCATGCGTCCAAATGTGACCGGCGCGGAGATACGCAGCGGCCCGACCAGTTCGCCGCGTCGTTCCGCCATGTCGGCGCCGGCGTCCTCCACTTCCCTGACGATGCGGCGCGCTCGTGCGAGGAAAGCTATCCCATCCTCCGTCAGGGTAAGTCTGCGCGTCGTACGATGCAGCAATGTCGTGCCCAGGCTTCTTTCGAGCTCGGCCAAACGCTCGCTCACCACCGATTTGGACAATCGTTGACGCCGGGCAGCTTCGCTGATCGAACCGGCTTCCGCGACGGTGACGAACGTGCCGATGCCTTCAAGCTTCATGATTGTCCGCATTTTCCGAAATCGAGTTCCCGAATTATATGGCTAACCAGAACGAAAGTCCTGCGCCATACTCAAGCAGGTACAGATGATGGTCACGAGACTGGGACCAATTGGCGGAGATTAAGAGATGTTCAGGTTCCTGCTTGGCCTGTTTGGCATGCTTGTGATTTCATTGCCTGCCGCAGCGCAGGTTCAATCGTTGCCCCCTGGCTTCCAGACGCAGGATATCAAGCCGGGTGACGTGACGCTGCATGTCCGTGTGGGCGGACAGGGCTCCCCGGTGGTTTTGATACATGGTTTCGGTGACACCGGTGATATGTGGGGGCCGCTGGCCACTGAACTGTCCCGCGATCACCGCATCGTCATTCCGGATCTGCGGGGTATGGGTCTGTCGTCCCATCCAGTCGATGGCTACGACAAACGGACACAGGCGGCCGACATCCGCGCAATTCTGACCGCGCTTGATATCGACCATGCCATCATTGTCGGGCACGATATTGGCACGATGGTCGCCTACGCCTATGCGGCACGTTATCCGGACAAGACTGAAAAGCTGGTGGTGATGGACGCGCCGGTTCCCGGCATTCCGCCCTGGGATGAGGTCGTGCGCAGCCCGGCGCTGTGGCATTTCGACTTTGGCGGGCCGGATGCAGAGCGGCTGGTGGCGGGACGTGAACGCATCTACCTTGATCGTTTCTGGAACGAATTCGCAGGCGATCCGTCCAAGATCAACGAAGCAACGCGTGAACACTATACGAAGTTCTACGCCCTTCCGGGAGCGATGCGCTCGGCCTTCGCGCAGTTCCGCTCTATCCGGCAGGACGTCGAAGACAACAAGGTATCCATGATGACGAAACTCACCATGCCAGTGCTGGCAATCGGCGGCGAAAAATCCTTTGGAGCAACCGAGGCGGTCGTCATGCGCAATGCCGCGACGGACGTGACCGAAGTTGTGGTCCCCCATTCGGGACATTGGCTGATGGAAGAGCAGCCGGAGGCCACGATCGCAGCCGTGAGGACTTTTCTCGACCGGAAGTGAGGCGCACAAGTCTTCGCCCGGCGAGTTCCTTGGTTTGATCCTCAATCGTATCGCTGACTGACAGAAAGATTCCGAAGCCGGTAAAAGCAGATGGAGGTGCCAGCCTGCTGCTCCGTACCGAGATAATTCAGATAATGCCTCGGCTGCGCCACTCGCAACGGTTGCAGACACTTACCCGGTAACGCCGATCCGTGGATTCGCCCCGCACGCCGGGGCCGCATTGCCTTCTGCAACCGCTCGCTGGATAGTCCCAGCAATGTTCGAGACTCTGGCGACTCACTGGCCCCAAATCCTTGCGATCATCTCGGTGGTGATGGCGACAGTCGGCATCATCCACGTCGTCATGACCAAGGAAGATGTCCGCGCAGCCACCGGCTGGGTCGGCGTGATGGTGCTGTCGCCTATCATAGGCGTGCTGATCTATGCCGTCGCCGGTATCAACCGCATCCGTCGCGCCTCGATCAGCGCGCAGCGCCCACTTACCGGCGGCGCGGTGTCCGCCAAGCATGAGCGCGACGTTGCCGCCGAAGAGGCCCTGATCGTCGAGCTATACGGGCAGCGGTTCACCGGTCTGCGGACACTGGGCGACAGGGTGGCGCGGCGCGCGCTCCACCCTGGAAACGCAATCGATGTGCTGGAGACAGGCGACGAAGCCTATGCCGCCATGTGCGCGGCGATTGACGGCGCCGAGCGCAGCATCCTGCTCGAGACCTATATTTTCGACAATGATGCCGTCGGCATGCTCTTCGTCGAGGCGCTCGCCGGCGCCGTCCGGCGCGGCGTCACGGTCCGCGTACTGATCGATGCCGTCGGCGCCCGCTATTCCGTGCCGAGCATCCTGGGGCATCTGCGCAGCGCCGACATCACCGCCGATGTCTTCAACGGCAACATCGTCATGGGCCTGCGCCTGCCCTACGCCAATCTCAGGACCCATAGGAAGATCCTGATCATCGACGGTAAGGTCGCCTTCACCGGTGGCATGAACATCCGCAAGGGCTTCTCGGCCGAGTTCGCAGGTTCCAACTGCGCCAGGGACACGCATTTCCGGGTCACTGGTCCGGTCGTCGCCGATCTCTTCTCGGTCGCCGCCGAGGATTGGCGCTTCGCGACCGACGAACCGTTGAAGGGCGATGCCTGGCGAATTGGGCCGCTGTCGCCTGCGCCCGGCCTGCCCATGCTGGTGCGGGCGGTCGCGTCCGGCCCGGACGCCAGCATCGAGACCAACCACAAGCTGCTGATCGGCGCGTTCTCCGTCGCTCGCAAATCGATCCGCCTGATGTCGCCCTATTTCCTGCCGGACCGTGAACTGATCAGCGCCTTGGCCACAGCTGCAAGGCGCGGCGTCGAAATCGACATCGTGGTGCCGGCGGTCAACAACCTTTTCCTTGTCGACCGCGCTATGACGGCGCAGTTCGATCAGCTGCTGAAGAACTATTGCCGCATCTGGCGCACGAAGGGACCGTTCGACCATTCGAAGCTGCTTTCGATCGACGGCGTGTGGGCGTATGTCGGCTCTTCCAACCTTGACGCCCGGTCGCTGCGGCTGAATTTCGAGATCGACCTCGAGGTCCTCGACGCCGGCTTTGCCAGCGAGATCGGGGCACGGATCGGATCGGCGCTCGCCACCGCAGTGCCGGTGACCCTCGACGCCTTGCGGGCCCGACCTTTCCTAATCAGGCTGTTCGACCGGGTATTGTGGCTCGGTTCGCCCTATCTCTAGCCAAGGTTGGCGCGTGTGAAGCCTGCCTGTCATGGAATATATGCCGACGGCGCCTATTTTGACTGTAGCCCGGTTCCGAATTGAAGCCAGCGAGGACGAGCAGCACGGATATGCACAGAACTGGACGCAGCCTTCCGGCAAGCATGCTTCTATCCATTCGCGACCGCAGGATGCGGAAGGCAAACGCCGGTGCGCCCAAGCGGACAGGCACAACCGGAACGCTGGTTGCCTCCTACAACGTCCACAAATGCATCGGCCTCGACAGGAAGTTCGATCCCGACCGGACCAGCCGCGTCATCCGCGAAATCGATCCTGACGTGATTGCACTGCAGGAAGCCGACAACCGCTTCGGCGACCGTGACGGGCTTCTCGACCTGTCTCGCCTGGAACATGAAACCGGCCTGGTACCGGTGCCGATCGCAGCCAATGGCAAGGGGCATGGCTGGCATGGCAATGTCCTGCTGTTCAAGAAGGGCGTCGTCCGCGACGTGCATCAGATCAGGCTGCCGGGGCTGGAGCCGCGCGGCGCCGTGGTGGCGGAGATCGATCTTGACGGAAATCGGACCCTGCGCGTCATCGCCGCCCATCTCGGTTTGCTGCGCCGGTCCCGTTCGCAGCAGGCCCGCGTCGTGCTGGATATCATGAACAGCCCCGATGCCACGCCGACGCTCCTGCTCGGCGATCTCAACGAATGGCGGCTCGGCAACCGCTCCGCGCTGAATACGCTGCATGTCACCTTTGGCCCGCTGCCGCCGGCAGTGCCCACCTTCCCGTCGAACCTGCCGCTGCTGGCGCTCGACCGCATCATGGCCAACCGGCACGGCATGATCTCGGCCGTGGAGGCGCATGACACGCCGCTTTCGCGGGTAGCGTCCGACCACCTGCCGCTGACGGCATTTGTGCGCCTGTAAGGCAAATTGTCCCGCCGATGACGGCCAACCTGGCGTCCACGGCTATGAAAAGCGATATTGGAACGCTAAGTCTTCCCGCGAGTTCATAAGATTGAACCTAGGAGGACAAGATATGAAAAACCTATTCCTGGCTTCGGTGATGGCATTGGCCGCAACGGCCGCCGTCATTGCGCCAACGCAAGCCGCAAGCTTGATTATCCAGTCCGACGACAACCAGTACTCATCGGACGATCAGCCCGACAACGGTGGCCAGATCATCATCCGCCGCCATCATGACCGTCATTACGATGACAACCAATATGGTGACGATCAGAACGACGGCGCGCAGTTTGGCGACTATCAAGGTGGTGAGTATCGCCGCCACCACCGGCGCGATTACGATAACCAGTATGGTGACGACAGCGTACAGTTCGGTGATTACCAGGGCGGCGAATATCGCCGCTACCACCGGCATCACCGCTGTCATATCGAACTGGTCAGGACCTGGCGCCACCACCACAGGGTGATCGAGGAAGTCCGCGTCTGCGGTTGATCTCGCCCGGAACAACCGGTCGGCACAAGCCGGCCGGTTTTCGCTTTGCCTCATCGGCCGATGATCAGCTGACGAAAATAACGCTGCCATTCGAAGTCGGTGATTTGCGACGGCATCGAACTAGCCGTCGGCGGCGGCCTGCTGATGCGCATGTAACAGGCGCGCCGGCCGTCATGACGCGACAGCAGAAACAGCAGAAACCGAGGCGAAAGACCGGCCGGCATGGCCGGTCAAACCTGTCCAACTGTTAATTCGACTTGGGTCGGTTTCGGCCATATTGGTTGATGGGGGTGAGAGATGCCGCCATGGACCAGCAGTTGGAAATACCCCTGCAGACGCCCCTGCAAACGAATGTCGCGCAACGCCGTTCGCGTGGCTGGATCCCGTGGCTGATCTTTATTGCAATTGTCGCCGCCACCGGCACCTATCTCTACCAACGCCCGCATGTCGAGGCCAGGCAGCCCGGTGGCAGAAGAAACGCGCAACCGATGTCGATCGGCGCCGCCACCATCGAGAAGGGCACGATAGACGTCACCCTCAACGCGCTTGGCACGGTGACCTCGCTCTCCACCGTCACGGTCAAGCCGCAGGTCATCGGCCCGCTTGTCCAGGTGAACTTCAAGGAGGGTCAGGACGTCGCCAAGGGCGATCTGTTGGCTGAGGTCGATCCCCGTCCCTACCAGGCAGCACTCGCCCAGGCCCAGGGCCAGCTAGCGCGCGACCAAGCGATGCTGAAGGACGCCCAGCTCGACCTTGCACGCGACAAGACACTGGTCACCCAGGGAGCGGCGACGCATCAGACGCTCGACGCGCAGGTCGCCCTGGTTGCGCAGGACGCCGGCTCCATCCAGGTCGACCAGGCCTTGGTTCAGACAGCCACCCTCAATCTCGACAATTGCCGCATCCTGGCGCCGGTCGACGGCCGCGCCGGCTTGCGCCAGGTGGATGAGGGCAACTACGTGACGCCGGGCGATGCCAACGGCATTGTCGTCATCACGAGGCTGCAGCCGATCAGTGTCCTCTTCACCGTGCCCGAGGACGACTTGCCGGAGATCGCGCAGCGCCTGCAGCAGGGCGCCACGCTGCCCGCCACCGCCTTCGACCGCGCCGGCAACAAGAAGCTCGCCGACGGCCAGCTTGAAACCTTCGACAGCCAGATCGATCCGAGCACCGGCACCATCAAGCTGAGGGCGGGTTTTGCCAACGAAACGCGCATTCTTTATCCGAACCAGTTCGTCAACATCAAGCTGCTGGTGGACGAGCACAAGGACGTGGCAATCGCCCCGATCGCCTCGATTCAGCGCGGCCAGCCCGGCACCTTCGTCTATCTAGTCAATCCCGACAGCACCGTCTCCGTGCGCAAGGTCACGCTTGGCGTCACCAATGGCGAGCACGTCGAGATCCTGGCGGACCTGACCCCCGGCGACCGCATCGTCGTCGACGGCGCCGACAAGCTTCGCGACGGAGCCCATATCAACCTGCAACAGGACGGCCAGACACAGGCTCCGTTACAGACAGCCCCGCAGGCCTCGGCGCCTGCACCGGCAGGGACAGCGCCTCAACCGCAGACGCAGCCACCCGATCAGCCGGTATCCTCGACGCTGAAGCCGGACGACACCGGGAGGCACAAGGGCCAGGGCCGCAAGCATCGCCATGCGGAGTCCGGGCAGCAGCAATGAGCCCGTCGCGAGCCTTCATTCTGCGGCCGGTGGCGACATCGCTGTTCATGGTCGCCATCATGCTGTCAGGCCTGCTGGCTTACCGCTATTTGCCGGTCTCGGCGCTGCCCGAAGTCGACTATCCGACCATCCAAGTGCAGACCTTCTACCCGGGCGCAAGCCCGGACGTCATGACATCCTCGGTCACCGCGCCGCTGGAAGTCCAGCTCGGGCAGATCGCCAACCTGAACCAGATGAATTCGGTCAGTTCGGCCGGCTCCTCGGTCATCACGCTGCAGTTCAGCCTGGCGATCTCGCTCGATGTCGCCGAGCAGGAGGTGCAGGCGGCCATCAACGCCGCCGGCAATCTGCTGCCGGCTGATCTGCCGGCCCCACCGATCTACGCCAAGGTCAATCCGGCCGATGCGCCGGTGCTGACGCTCGGCCTGACATCGGACACGATGCCGCTGCGCGATGTGCAGCAGCTTGCCGACACAAGGCTGGCGCAGAAGATCTCGCAACTGGCGGGCGTTGGTCTGGTCAGCCTCAGCGGCGGCCAGCGCCCGGCCGTGCGCGTCCAGGCCGATCCGCGCAAGCTCGCCGCCTATGGCCTCAATCTCGACGATCTGCGCACCACGCTGGGCAGCGCCAACGTCAACACGCCGAAAGGCAATTTCGACGGGCCGTCGCGGGCCTACACCATCAACGCCAACGACCAGCTAAAAAGCGCCGAGGAATACCGCTCGCTGATCGTCGCCTACAAGGACGGCGCCCCGGTGCGGCTGAGCGATGTGGCAACGGTGGTCGACGCCACCGAGAACAACAGGCTGGCGGCCTGGATGAACAGCACGCCGGCCATTATCGTCAACATCCAGCGCCAGCCCGGCGCCAACGTCATCGAGGTGGTGGACCGCATCAAGGCGCTGCTGCCGCAATTGCAGGCCTCGCTGCCAAGCACTGTCGACGTCAAGGTGCTGACCGACCGTACCACCACCATCCGCGCGTCCGTGCGCGACGTCGAATACGAACTCACGCTCGCCGTCATCCTCGTCGTGCTGGTCATTTTCGTCTTCCTGCGCAGCGCCCGTGCGACGCTCATCCCGAGCCTCTCGGTGCCCTTGTCGCTGGTCGGCACGCTGGGGGTGATGTACCTGTTCGGCTTCAGCCTCGACAATCTCTCGCTGATGGCGCTCACCATCGCCACCGGCTTCGTCGTCGACGACGCCATCGTCGTCATCGAGAACATCGCGCGCTATGTCGAGGAGGGTGCGACGCCGCTGCAGGCGACGTTGAAGGGGTCGCAGCAGATCGGCTTCACCATCATATCGCTGACCGTCTCGCTGATCGCCGTGCTGATCCCGCTGCTTTTCATGGGCGATGTCGTCGGCAGGCTGTTCCGCGAATTTTCCATCACGCTCGCCACCACCATCCTGATTTCCGCCGTGGTGTCGCTGACGCTGGTGCCGATGGCCTGCGCCAAGCTGCTCAAGCCGTTGTCGGCGGTGCGCGAGAACGCCCTGCAGCGCGCCAGCCGCGACTTCTTCGACTGGGTGATCAGGGGTTACGGCCGCGCGCTGACCTGGGTGCTCGACCGGCAAACGCTGATGCTTCTGGTGGCGGCGGCCACGCTGGTGTTGACGGCAGCACTCTACGTGGTCATCCCAAAGGGTTTCTTCCCGGTGCAGGATACCGGCGTCATCCAGGCCATCACCGAGGCGCCGCAATCGGTGTCCTATGCCTCGATGGCCGAGCGGCAGCAAGAACTAGCGGCGATCATCCTGAAAGACCCCGATGTCGACAGCCTGTCATCCTTCATCGGCGTCGACGGCACCAACACCACGCTCAATGTCGGCCGCATCCTGATCAACCTCAAGCCGCATGAAAAGCGCACCGCCGACATCACGCAAGTCATAGCAAGGCTGAAGCAGGCGACCGCCGCCACGGCCGGCGTCACCCTCTACATGCAGCCGGTGCAGGACCTGACCATCGACGGCACGGTCAGCCGTACGCAGTATCAATTCGTGCTGCAGGACGCCAATCCAGACGAGCTGACGCTATGGACGCCGAAGCTGCTGGCCAGGTTGAACACGCTGCCGCAGATCGCCGACGTCGCCAGCGACCTGTCGGATGCCGGGCTCGCCGTCTTCGTCGACATCGACCGCGACCAGGCGGCGCGCTTCGGCATCACGCCGGCGACGATCGACAACGCGCTCTACGACGCCTTCGGCCAGCGCATCGTCTCGACCATCTTCACCACATCCAGCCAGTACCGGGTCATTCTCGAAGCAGATCCCTCTTTGCAGGATTCGCTCAACGCGCTGTCCTCCGTCTACCTGCCGTCATCGAGCGGCGGCAGTCCGGTGCCGCTGGCCGTGGTCGCCAGCACTCACGTCGCCACCGCACCGCTGCAAATCTCCCATATGGGGCAATTCCCCGCCACCACAGTGTCGTTCAACCTGGCACCCGGCGTGTCGCTTGGCGAAGCGGTCACCGCGATCCAGCAGGCGCAAAGCGACATCGGCATGCCACTCAGCGTCATCACCAATTTCCAGGGAGCGGCGCGCGCATTCCAGGCTTCGCTCGACAACACGCTGTTCCTGATCCTGGCGGCGGTGATCACCGTCTACATCGTGCTCGGCGTGCTCTATGAGAGCTTCATCCACCCGATCACCATCTTGTCGACACTGCCTTCGGCCGGCATCGGCGCGCTGCTGGCACTGATGATCGCCGGCGAGGACCTGACCATCATCTCGATCATCGGCATCATCCTCTTGATCGGCGTCGTCAAGAAGAACGCCATCATGATGATCGACTTCGCGCTCGACGCACAGCGCAACGAAGGCAAGGCGCCGCGCGAAGCCATCTACCAGGCCTGCCTGCTGCGTTTCCGCCCGATCCTGATGACGACGCTGGCGGCGATGCTGGGCGCGCTGCCGCTGATGCTCGGCACCGGCGTCGGCTCGGAACTGCGTCATCCGCTGGGCCTCACCATCGTCGGCGGCCTGCTCGTCAGCCAGTTGCTGACGCTGTTCACGACGCCGGTTATCTACCTCTGGTTCGATCGCCTTGCCGCCCGGCTGCGAGGCGTCCACACCGACCTTCCGCCTGCGTATGGTGCGGACGCCGCGCCATGAACCTGTCGGCTCCCTTCATCCGGCGCCCGGTCGCAACGACCTTGCTGACCTTCGGCCTGCTGGCGGCAGGACTGGTGGCGTTTCCGCAATTGCCGGTGGCGCCGTTGCCCGAGGTCGACTACCCCGTGATCTCGGTGCAGGCGTCGCTGCCGGGCGCCAGTCCGCAGGTCGTGGCAAACACGGTCGCCAGCCCGCTCGAACGGCATCTCGGCGAGATCGCCGATGTCAACGAAATGACGTCGTCGAGCAGCGTCGGCAGCGCGCACATCACGTTGCAGTTCGGCCTCGACCGCGACATCGACGGCGCCGCGCGCGATGTCCAGGCGGCGATCAACGCGGCGCGCGCCGACCTGCCGTCGAGCCTGCATTCCAACCCCACCTATCGCAAGGTCAATCCGGCCGACGCGCCGATCCTCATTCTCACCCTCACCTCCGACACTCTGTCGAAGGGGCAGCTGTACGATGCCGCCAGCACCGTGCTGGCGCAGAAACTCTCGCAGGTCGATGGCGTTGGCGAGGTGTCGGTGGGCGGCAGTTCGCTGCCGGCGGTGCGCGTCGAGCTCAATCCGCAGGCGCTCTATGATTACGGCATCGGGCTGGAGGATGTGCGCGCGGCCCTCGCCTCGGCCAACGCCCACAGCCCCAAGGGTGCCATCGACGTCGGCCCGCAGCGCTATCAGATCTACGCCAACGACCAGGCCAACCATGCGGACGCCTATCGCTCGCTGGTGGTGGCCTATCGCAACGGCGCCCCGGTGCGGCTTTCAGACGTCGGCCAGGTCAACGATTCCGTCGAGAACATCCGCAATGCCGGTCTTGCCAACGGCAAGCCGGGGGTGTTGATCATCCTCAACCGCTCGCCCAATGCTAACATCATCGCCACGGTCGACCGCGTAAAGGCGCTTATGCCGTCGCTGCGCGCCTCGATCTCGCCGGCCATCGATCTGTCGCTGGCGGTCGACCGCTCGACCACCATCCGCGCTTCGCTGCGGGAAGTCGCGCAGACGCTGATGATCGCCATCGGCCTGGTGATCCTGGTCGTCTTCGCCTTCCTGCGCGACCTGCGTTCGGCACTGGTGCCGATCGTGGCGGTGCCGGTGTCGCTGGTCGGCACGCTGGGCGTCATGTACCTACTCGGCTTCAGCATCGACAATCTGTCGCTGATGGCGCTGACGGTGGCCACCGGCTTCGTCGTCGATGATGCCATTGTCGTGCTCGAGAACATTTCCCGCCACGTCGCTTCGGGCATGGGCCGCATAGAGGCGGCGATCAAGGGGGCGCAGGAAGTCGGCTTCACCGTGCTGTCGATGAGCCTTTCGCTGATTGCCGTCTTCATTCCCATCCTGCTGATGGGCGGCATCATCGGCCGGCTGTTTCGCGAGTTCGCAATCACGCTGTCGGCCGCAATCCTGGTCTCGCTGGCGATTTCGCTGACCACCACCCCGATGATGTGCTCGATCCTGCTGCGCGGCGAAAAGGGTCGCAGCCATGGCCGTCTCTACCGCTTCAGCGAGCGCGTCTTCGACGCCATGCTGAGCGGCTACCGCCGGTCGCTCTCCTGGGCGCTGGACCATCCGCTGCTGATCATGGCTGTGCTCGCGGCGACGCTTTGCCTCAATGCTTATCTCTACATCACCATCCCCAAGGGCTTCTTTCCGCAGCAGGATACCGGCCGGCTTGTCGGCTCGATCCAGGCCGACCAGGCAACCTCCTTCCAGCTGATGTCGCAAAAACTCAGCCAGTTCGCCGGCATCGTCAGCAAGGACCCTGCCGTCGATGCCGCTGTCGGCTTCACCGGCGGCGGCCAGACCAATTCCGGCTCGATGTTCGTGTCGCTGAAGCCGCTGGCCGAACGCAAGGTTTCCGCCGACCAGGTGATCGCCCGGCTGCGGCGCGAACTTGCGGTGGTGCCGGGCGCCACCCTCTTCCTGCAGGCGGTGCAAGATATCCGCGTCGGCGGGCGTCAGTCGAACGCGCAGTACCAGTACACGCTGCAAGGCGACAGTTTCGACGACCTCGCGCAATGGGCGCCGAAACTCGCGGCGGCACTGCAGACCGAGCCGAAGCTGACCGACGTCAACAGCGACCAGCAGAACAAGGGCCTGGAGGCGGATATCGTTATCGATCGCGACACCGCGACGCGCCTTGGCATCACCGTCGGCCAGATCGACAATACGCTCTACGATGCCTTCGGCCAGCGCCAGGTTTCCACCATCTATGTCGCGCGCAACCAGTACCACGTCATCATGGAGGTGGCGCCGCAATACTGGCAGAACCCCGAAGCGCTGAAACAGGTCTATGTCAGCACGTCGGGCGGATCAGTGCATGGTTCGCAGGCGAGCAATGCGGTTGCCGGTACATTCGTCGCGCCGGGACAGTCCGGCAGCGCCGCGGCGGCAGCGACGGATGCCGCGCGCAACCAGGCGACCAATTCCATCACCAGCACCGGCAAGACTGCCGCATCGACCGGATCGGCCGTCAGCACCGGTGCCGAGACGATGGTGCCGTTGTCGTCGGTCGCGAGCTATGGCCCCGGCAGCACGCCGCTTTCGGTCAACCACCAGGGCCTGTTCGTCGCCACCACGCTGTCGTTCAATCTTGCGCCGGGCGTCGCGCTCAGCGACGGGGTCGCGGCCATCAACGCGGCGGCGGACCGCATCGGCATGCCGGCCACCATCCACGGCAGTTTCCAGGGCACGGCCCGGGTGTTCCAGGATTCGCTCTCCGACCAGCCGCTGCTCATCCTTGCTGCGCTCATCGCCGTCTATGTCGTGCTCGGCATCCTCTACGAGAGCTACGTCCACCCGCTGACCATTCTCTCCACGCTGCCTTCGGCCGGCGTCGGCGCGCTGCTGGCCCTGTCGGCCTTCGACATCGAATTCAGCATCATGGCGCTGATCGGCGTCATCCTCCTGATCGGCATCGTCAAGAAGAATGCGATCATGATGATCGACTTCGCGCTGGCCGCCGAGCGCAACGAGAACAAGTCGGCGCATGATGCCATCTACCAGGCGTGCCTGCTGCGCTTTCGCCCGATCATGATGACGACCATGGCGGCACTGTTCGGCGCCGTGCCGCTGGCCATCGGCCTTGGCGAAGGCAGCGAACTGCGCCAGCCGCTCGGCATCGCCATCGTCGGCGGCCTGGAGCTGAGCCAGATCCTGACCCTCTACACGACGCCGGTCATCTACATCTATATCGACAGCTTCGGCCGCTGGTGCCAGAGGCTGCGGTCGCCAAAGTGGCGCCCCTGGCAGCCAAGTGCACAGCCGGGAGAATGAGAAACCGGCCGCCGCCCGAACTCCTCTCTGCGATCAACGGCCTGTACCCTGGCCCGCCTCGGCTGCTTGCCATGCCTGTGGACCGGATGGAACGTCTGGACACAAGCAGCGAACGCTGAAAATGTGGTTACGTCGTCTGGGTTGCAGAGGCTCGCTCGGAACACAAGGAGGATGGCGCTGAATCTGGAAGACATTGCCGGCCATCCGGCCCTGCATCGCCATGTTCAGGCACAGTCGCTGGCGCTGATCCGCATCTATGAAGAGAGCCCCCGGTTGGCTTCCATTTTCGCCACGCAGCAGCGTTGGCTGATGGGCCATGTCGGACTTGCCATGCATTTCAGGCGTGACCCGCACGATCGCAGCAAGGAACTGACGGTGTCGCGTTTCATCGAGGTCGTGCACCAGCACGCGGTGGCCAGCCGCAACACCGCTGACGCTTTCATCAAGGAGATGCTGCACTACCACATCGCCGAATATGTGTCGGGTGGCGACGGCCGCACGCACCCCCTGCAGCCGACGGCGGCCACCGTGCAAACGTTTACCGGCTGGGTCCTCGCCCATCTGCAGACGCTGGATCAGCTCGACGGCGGCGATCGCCTGACGAGGTTCCTGGAGCGGCCCGAGATGGTTGCCAGGCTGCAGCCTCTTGTCGCGGATGGCCTGCTTTCCTCCAAGCCGGTGCGCGAACCCAACCAGACCTTTTCCCTGTTCATCTGGCTCAACAATGGCGGCATCGTCATGGACTGGCTGATGTCCGGCATCGATCCCGATCATGCCGGCCTGGACCGCATTCCGACCAGCGTGGTTTCGATCGGCGAGTTCGCCAGATGGCTCAAGCTCTCGAGGACCCATCTTGCGCGCAAGCTGCGCGCGGCCGAGAATCTCGGCAGCATCGGCTGGCTCGGCCCGCGCGGCCATTCGGTGATGTGGGTGTCGAAGACGTTCTTCCAAGAGTACATGACCGTCCAGGCCGCCAAGCTGGCCATTGTGGATGCCGCTTTCAACGCCTGTTTTCCGCCAAGCGAGGCCCGCCGACAATCGCCGTGACATCGGCCTGCCCAGGGAAATCGTAGGTCATGCACCAAACCCACGATGCTGTGAACCGGCACCGGCGGACTGCTTCTGGACATAGAAGCGGAAGGCTGAAAATGTGGTTGGGTCTTCGCAGCCGTCAGGCCGAATCGGAGCAGGGGGAGAATGGCGCTGACCTCGGAGCTTATTGCCGGCCACCCGGCATTGTATCGCTGTGTCCGTGCCCAGGCGCAGGCGCTGATCCAGGCCTACGGAATGAGCCCTCGGCTCTCGTCGGTGTTCGCCACCCAGCAGCGTTGGCTGATGGCGCATATCGGCCTCGCCCTGCATTTCAGGCGGAAGCCTGATGACTACCGCAAGCAACTGACGGCGGCACGTTTCATCGACGTGATCCGCCAGAACGCCGTCGCCAGCCGCAACACCGCTGACGCCTTCATCAAAGAGATGCTGCATTACAATTTCGTCGAGCTTCTGCCGACGGCGCAGGACGGGCGCATCCGCCCGATACAACCCACAGCAAACACGCTGGAGACGGTCGCCGGCTGGATGATGGCGCATCTGCACACGCTGGACAGCCTCGACGGCGCGAACCGTCTGGCGACGTTCCTCGAACGGCCCGACGCGCTCGCCAGGGTGCAGCCGCTGGTGGCCGACGGCCTGGTCTCCTCCAACCCCGTCCGCGAGCCCAGGCAGACCTTTTCCCTGTTCACCTGGCTCAACAATGGCGGCGTCGTCATGGACTGGCTGATATCGAGCGTCGATCCCGATCATGCCGGACTTGATCAAATCCCGACCGGCATCGTCTCGATCGGCGATTTCGCCAAATGGCTCAAACTGTCGCGAACCCATCTGGGGCGCAAGCTGCGTGATGCCGAGGACCTCGGCAGCGTCGGCTGGCTCGGCCAACGCGGCAATTCGGTGATGTGGGTGTCGGCCGATTTCTACCGCGAATACATGACCGCCCAGGCCGTGAAGCTGGCCATCATCGATGCCGCCTTCGTCGAGGCCTTCGGCTCGACGGCAGGCAGATAATCGGTGCAGCATCCCCCGTGCGGGGGATGCATGGGAACCCCGGCGTCCTTAATCGATGTCGAACGAAACGCCCTGCGCCAGCGGCAGTGCCTTGGAATAGTTCACCGTGTTCGTGGCGCGGCGCATATAGGCCTTCCAGGCATCGGAGCCGCTCTCACGGCCACCGCCGGTTTCCTTTTCGCCGCCGAAGGCACCGCCGATCTCGGCACCCGAAGTGCCGATGTTGACGTTGGCGATGCCGCAGTCCGAGCCGTCGACGCCGAGGAAGCGCTCGGATTCCTGCAGGTCGCGGGTGAAGATCGACGACGACAGGCCGGCGCCGACCGCGTTGTGCTCGTCGAGCACGGCGTCGAAATCCGAATATTTCATCACATAGAGGATCGGCGCGAAGGTTTCTTCCGTCACCGGCGAAACCTGTTCCGGCATTTCGACCAGCGCCGGATGCACATAATAGGCGTCCGGATGGCCGTTCTCGACCCGCGTGCCGCCAGTCACCTTGCCGCCATGTGAACTCGCCTCCTTCAGCGCCTTCTGCATGGCGTCGAAAGCAGCCTTGTCGATCAGCGGCCCGACCAGTGAAGAGGTCTCCAGCGGATTGCCGACCGAGACGCTTTCGTAGGCCTTCTTGAGACGTGGAACCAGGGCGTCATAGACGCTGTCATGCACGAACAGGCGCCGCAGCGTCGTGCAGCGCTGTCCCGCCGTGCCCATCGCGCCGAAGGCAATCGCGCGCAACGCCATGTCGAGATCGGCGGTCGGGCAGACGATGCCGGCATTGTTGCCGCCGAGTTCGAGCACCGCGCGGGCAAAGCGCTTGGCCAACCGCGGGCCAACGTCGCGGCCCATGCGCGTCGAGCCGGTGGCCGATACCAGCGGCACCTTGGGATGATCGACCAGGATCTCGCCGACGGCGCGGTCACCGATCAGCACCGGTGCCAAGCCTTGCGGCGCGTCGGTGCCAAAACGCTTKACCGCRCGGGCAAARATCGCTTCGCAGGCGAGCGCCGTCAGCGGTGTCTTYTCCGACGGCTTCCACACCACCGCGTCGCCGCAGACCAGCGCCAGGGCAGCGTTCCATGACCACACCGCGACCGGAAAGTTGAAGGCGGAAATGACGCCGACGACGCCGAGCGGATGCCAGGTTTCCATCATGCGATGGCCCGGGCGCTCGGTGGCGATGGTCAGGCCGTACAATTGCCGGGACAGACCAACGGCGAAATCGCAGATGTCGATCATCTCCTGCACTTCGCCAAGCCCCTCGGACGGAATCTTGCCGACCTCGATCGAGACCAGCCGGCCAAGCTCGGCCTTGTGCGTGCGCAGCTCCTCGCCGAGCAGCCGCACCAGCTCGCCGCGCCGCGGACCCGGCACCATCCGCCACGCTTGGAACGCCTTGTGCGCGGCGTCGATGGTCTTGGCCGCGTCGGCAGGCGAGATCGTCTTCAGCGCCGCGATCTGCTCACCCGTCACCGGGCTGCGCACGATCAGGTCGCCGCCGACAAGCGCGTCCTTGGCCACACCCAGTTTCGCCAGCAGCTCGGCCGTTTCCTTCGCTATGGTCATTTTTTGTCCCTTTCAGATCCCGTCGCCATCATATGGCGCCGGATCAAGCCTTGCGCCATGTCGCCTGCGTGCCGAAAAGGCACCTCAGGCACTGTCATGGCGTGGCATTACTCGTTCCAGGGGAAAATCGCCACCCCGGCATGGTCCAAGCCGAGAGCAGACCGTTGAACCAGCCCAAAAGTCAGTCATTTCGCCGTGCGGGCAGGTCCCCGTACCGCACCGTCTTTCATCAGCCGGTCGATATGCATGCGGATATGGGCGGCTTCCGCGGCCGTGTTGGCGAGCGCGATGGCGCGGTCGAAGGCGACACGCGCCTCTTCGCTCCGGTCAAGCTGCATCAAAAGGCCACCCTTGAGGCCGAAGAAGTGGAAATAGCCGGAAAGCCTCTGTTCGAGCGGCTCGATCATGGCAAGCGCCTCTGCCGGTCCACGCACCTTTGAGACCGCGACCGCGCGGTTGAGCGTGATTACCGGCGACGGCTGCATCTGTTCGAGCAGGCCATAGAGCAGATCGATCTCCACCCAGTCGGTGTCCTCGGCCTTGTCGGCTCGCGCATGCAGCGCGGCAATCGCGGCTTGCACCTGGTAGGGACCGGGTTGGCGATGGCGTAGCGCCTTGTCGACCAGCGCCAGCCCCTCGTCGATCATCTTGCGGCTCCACAGGCTGCGATCCTGATCCTCAAGCAGCACGATCTCACCGTCTTCATCGAAACGGGCCGGCGCACGCGCATGCTGCAGCAGCAACAGCGCCGTCAGTCCCATGATCTCCGGCTCGGTCTGGAACAGCCTGAGCAAAAGCCGCGCCAGGCGGATCGCCTCCTCGCACAGCGGCGTGCGGGCCGGCGCCTCGCCGCTGTTGGTCGAGTAGCCCTCGTTGAAGATCAGGTAGACCATGGCGGCGACAGCGGCGAGCCGTTCCGAGCGCTCGACCGCGCCTGGCGTTTCGAACGGCACGCCGGCGTCGGCAATGCGCGCCTTGGCGCGGGTGATGCGTTGTTCCATGGCGCTTTCGCCGACCAGGAAGGCGCGCGCGATCTGCTTGACAGTGATGCCCGAAACGATGCGCAGCGCCACCGCGATCTGCTGCGTCGGCGACAGATCGGGATGACAGCAAATGAACAGCAGCCGCAAGATGTCGTCGCGGTAATGCGCGCCGTCCAGCCGCTCGGCCATATCGCTCTCGGCATCTTCCAGGTCGGAGATCTGGTCTTCCTCCGGCATCGGCCCCTGCTTGGCACGCTTGCGCACGGCATCGATGCCGCTGTTGCGGCCGACAAAGATCAACCAGGCCGCCGGATCACGCGGCGGCCCGTTCTGCGGCCAGTTCTTCAGGGCTCTGAGACACGCATCCTGGAAAGCTTCCTCCGCCGTATCGAGATCGCGGAAATAACGCAGCAGCGCGCCCATCGCCTGCGGACGGGCGGTGTTGATTGTCGAGCTTATCCAGGCGAGTTCGGTCATGCGGGAATCTTGTTGGTGTGAAACATTTGAACCGGCCGGATCTCGTAGGAGCCGCCGCTCGGGTTGACGTCGGACAGTTCACGGGCGAACTCGACAGCCTCGTCGAGATCCGCGCATTCGAGCGTATAGAAGCCGAGGAACTGCTCCTTGGTCTCTGCGAAAGGCCCGTCGATGACGACGGCTTCGCCCTTGACCTTTCTCAGTGTCGTTGCCGCCGTGGTCGGCAACAGCCGCGCCACCGGGCCAAGTCGTCCGGCCTGGACGTACTTTTCCTGAACGTTGAGAAGCTTGCCTATGACTTCATCGTCCTGCGCCTTGCTCCACGAGCTGACGACGTCTTCGGAGGCATAGCAGAGGATTGCGTAGAGCATGGTTGGTCCTTTTCTCTGTCAAAGGACGAAACACTAGGACCGATCCCGACACGACGTCGATAAAAAAAGTCTGGGTTGCCGCGCATTTGGCAACCGCCCTTGCCGCCGGTTAGCTTTCGCGCACCTTCAGCCATCTCAGCACGAGAGCTTCCTCGCCATCGAGGCCCTCTATCGAGCGCTTGCGCTTGTTGGCTTGCGCCATTTCGTCGAGCAATCGTCCTTGCGACCAGGCCTCGAAGACCTGCGGATGGATATAGCATTTGCGGCAGACGGCGCGCGTATTGCCCAGCCGCTCGGCGACCTTGTCGATGACGCTGTTCATCACCCGCTTTTGCTGCGCCTGGCTTTCCGGCAATTCCGTCTGCGCAAACAGTGACGCGGCGTGGATGGTGCCGCCCCAGGTGCGGAAGTGCTTGGAGCTGAACGCATCGCCAACGGCCTCCCTGATATAGCAGTTGACGTCCTCTGAACGGACCGGCCGCCTGTTGCCGTCTTCGTCGAGATACTGGAACAGTTTCTGGCCCGGCAGGTCCTGCGCGCCGCGCACGATCCGGGCGATGCGGCGATCGACCAGTTTGAGCTTCCACTCCTTGCCGGACTTTCCCTTGAAGGCGAAGCGCAGGCTTGAACCGACGATGTCGACGTGGCGGTCGCGCAATGTGGTCAGCCCGAAACTCTTGTTGTCGCGGGCGTAGGCGGCGTTGCCGACGCGGATCATCGTGTTGTCGAGCAGCCAGACGACGGCGGCGACGACACGCTCGAGCGGCAGGCCGCGACGGCGCAGATCGCTGTCGATCCGGCGCCGCAGGGCCGGCAGACTTTCGGCAAAGGCGACAAGGCTAGAATATTTGGCGCCGTCGCGTTCTTCGGCCCATTGCTGATGGTAGCGGTACTGCTTGCGTCCGCGCTGGTCCCTGCCGGTCGCCTGGATATGGCCGTCGGCGTCCGGCGAAATCCACACATCCGTCCAGGCTGGCGGAATGACGATGGCCTCGATGCGCGCCCGCGTGACGTCGGGAATTGGCCGCCCGTACGGTCCCTTGTAGGAAAACCCCTTGCCTGTCTTAAGCCGCCTTATGCCGGGCTCGGCATCGCTGACATAGGTAAGCGATGCATGATCGGCCGAGGTTTGCGCCCCGTTCTTCGGCACAGCATCTTCGTCAGCCGGCCGGCCGTGCGACGATCCGGATTTTTGCAGCATGTCTGCTCCACGCAAATATCCGTAGATAAGCTGCGGGCCGATTGCTGGTTCCAAAGGTCGTGCGAAAAGCCGGCGACAGCGCTGGCGCCGAGCCTGCTTTCAGGCTTTTTCGAGCACGACCGGAATGACGTCGACAGCCTGTTCGCCGACCTGTCCGCCGGTGGTCTTGAGCACGCCGACGATCGGCGCCACGTCCGAATAGTCGCGGCCATAGCCGACGGTGATGTGGTCGTTGCTGGCCCGCATGCCGTTGGTCGGATCGAATTCCTGCCAGCCGGCGTCGCGCCCGCACCAGACCTTGACCCAGGCATGCATGGCATCGGCGCCTTCCAGCCGAGGCTTGCCCTTCGGCGGGATGGTGCGCAGGAAGCCGCTGACATAGCCGGCTGGAATGCCGAGCCCGCGCAGGCCGGCGATCATGATGTGCGAAAAGTCCTGGCAGACGCCGCGCTTCAGCCTGAAGGCGTCGCTGGCCCGGGTCCGCACCGTGGTCGCTTCGCCGTCATAGGTGAAATCGCGATGGATGCGATTGCACAGGTCCATCGCCGTGCCGGCTGCGGAGCCGCCGACGCTGCCTTGCGCATAGAGGGTGATCGCACCATCGATGCCGGCATGGGTGCTGCCCGTCAGGAAATGATGCGGTGCATCAGGCGCCAGCGACCGCACCGCTGCGAGCTCCTGCCTGAGCCGGCCGATATCCGGCGACACGTCGAGCCCGGGCTCGGGCCGCGACACCGATACGCGTGCGCTCATCCTTATGTCGAGCGCATCATGCGCGTCGCGAAAGGCGATCGAGGTGACGTTGTTGCCGAAGAAGTCCGAAAAATCCGAACGCTCATTGGGTGCCGGCGCGAAGGACAAGGACGCAGCGATGACGCGCTGCACGCCTGATATCGTCGATGGCAGCACGCGGATCTGGTGGCGGCCGCCGCCCGCCGCCGCGGCATAGTCGTAATGGAGATGGAGCCGGATGTCGTAAAGCATGCGCTACTTTTCTTGTCTTGGCGCAGGGTCTTGTCGCAAAACCATGTGACCCTTTTGCGGAACCTGCCTAGCCGAAATAGGCTTTGGCGAGGCTGTTGTAGAGGCCGCCGATTTCATAGGCGAGATCGTCCAGCGCCTTTGCCGTCATGTCCGAAGGCTCCTTGATGGCAATCTGGGTGTTGAGCTGCAGGATTTCCTTGGCCGCTGGCGACATGTGCCCCTCGCCGCCGAGCGACGGCAGCAGGCCGATCTCTGCCTTCAGCCGTTCGAGCTGGAACAGGATGGAGCGCGGATTGAGCGGGTCGAGCGCCAGGAGGTCGACCACCGTGCGCCGGCCGGCCTGCACCGGATATTGCCGGCGGTGGGTCATCACGCTGTCGCCGATCTCCAGCATCATGTCGAGCGCGCCGTCCGGCGCCTTGGCGCCGGTCAGCCGGGACAGCGTGCGGGCGATCTGGATGCCGCGCTCCAGCCGCCGGCCGATCTCGAGGAAACGCCAGCCGGCGAAGCGGTACATGTTCTCATGCAGCAGGCCGGAGAAGCCGGCGAGCTTGCGCAGGATCACCGTCATGGCCCGTGTCGCGTCGTCGCCGGGCGCCACCGTCGTGGCGAACTGATGGATGGTCTTCGACAGATCCTTGAGCGCCAGCCAGCCATCGGGTGAGAACCGGTCGCGGATCTGCCCGGCGCTGTAGACGGCGCTATCCAGCGTCCCGATCAGCCCCGACGGGATCGCCGTCTCGACATCGATGCCGAAAGGCTCGAGATAATCCCGGATGTCGGCGAGCAGCGGCATATCGGGGTCGGACGTCTCGGCGAGCCGCACATGATAGGCGCGCAGGATGCGCACCGTGTCTTCCGAGCGTTCGATGTAGCGGCCGAGCCAGGTCAGGTTTTCCGCCGCGCGGCTGGGCAGGCTGCCCGGTCTGGTGCGGATGAAGCTGTCACCCTCTTGCGGCAGCAGCGTCTCGCGCTCCACCGGTCTGTCGCTGACCACCCAGACGTCCGCCGCCTGGCCGCCACGTTGCATGGCGATCGCCGTCGGATCGAGCGACAGGCCGACGCGGGCAAAACCGCCCGGCATCACCGTCCAGCCCTCGGGCGTGCGCGCCAGATAGACGCGCAGGCTCGCCGGCCGTGGCTCCAGCCAGCCGCCGACAAAGACGGGTGTCGTCGAAAGCGTAACCGCTTCCTGGCCGACGAAGGCGCCGCCTTCGCCTTCGATGCGCGCCACCAGCTCAGCCCGCTCCCCGGCGGAAAGCGCCGAGCCGAGCTTCGTCTGGTTGTCATCCTCGAAGGCAAGCCGTGTCGACAGCGCAGGACCGATCACCATGCGGTCGATATTGGCCAGCACATGCGCGCGCTCCGTCGCCTGCCCGCACCACCACGTCGCGACGCTAGGCAGCAGCAATTCCTCGCCCCGCAAGGCGCGCGAGATCTTGGGCAGGAAGGCGAGCAGCGCGCGCGTCTCCATCAGGCCGGAGCCAAGCGCATTGACGGTCGCAACCGCGCCCTGGCGGATCGCCTCGACCAGGCCCGGCGTGCCGATCTGCGAATCCGGGCGCAGTTCGAGCGGATCGGCGAAGGCAGCATCGAGCCGCCGCCACAGCACGCTGATCGGCATCAGGCCGGAGACCGTGCGCACCATCAGCCTGCCGCCGGAGACGGTCAGGTCCTCGCCTTCGAGCAGCATGATGCCGAGATAGCGGGCGATATAGGCGTGTTCATAATAAGTTTCGTTGAGCGGCCCCGGCGTCAGGATGGCGACACGGCCGTCGGTTTCCTTGGCCATACCGATCAGCGCATCGCGAAAACGGCGGAAGAACCCGGCAAGGCGGTGCACATGCATCTCGCCGTAGATATCGGACAGCGCGCGTGTGGTGGCGACGCGGTTCTCCAGCGCAAAGCCGGCGCCGGATGGCGCCTGGGTGCGGTCGCCCAGCACCCACCATTGGCCGTCGGGCCCGCGGCCGAGTTCGAACGCACAGAAATGCAGGAAATGGCCACCAGCCGGCCTGGTGCCGACCACTGGCCGCAAATATTCAGGGCTGGCGGCGATCAGCCCCGCCGGCAGGATGCCTTTTTCGACCAGCCGGTTCGGCCCGTAGATATCGGCGATGGTTTCCTCGAACAGTTCGGCGCGCTGCACGAGGCCGGCGCTGATTGCGGCCCACTCGCTGTCCTCGATGAGCAGGGGAATATGCGCCAGCGGCCATTCGCGCTCATTGGCGCCGGCCTTGTCATAGACGCGGTAATAAACGCCGGCGTCGCGCAGATACTGATCGGCGCGGGCGAAGCGCTGGCCGAGCTTTTCAGCCCCGAGTTCGTCGAGGGCCTCGATGAAGTGCTTCCAGACCGGACGGGGAGTGCCTGACGCATCGACCATTTCGTCGACGACGCCGTCGATCGGCTGGTAGTGCTCCAGCAAGCTGTGGATCTGCGGCTTGCCGCGTACCCTTTTGTGATTCCCCTTTGCCATCGTTGATCAGAGTCTTGCCGGCCGCCGAAGGTCAAGGGTCATCGGGAAATCTTCCGCCGGTTGTTCCTCACGCAGCACATAGAAGGACGGCGTATGGCCGCGCGGTTCGAATCGGGCGAGCCGCCGTGCCTCCGCCTCGTTGCCGTTCACAGGGAAGGTGTCGTAGTTGCGCCCGCCCGGATGCGCGACATGGTAGACACAGCCGCCGACCGCGCGGCCCGACCAGCGGTCATAGATGTCGAACACCAGCGGCGTGTTGACCGGCAGCGCCGGATGCAGGCCCGAAGCCGGCTGCCACGCCTTGAAGCGGACGCCCGCCACCGCCACTTCGCGGTTATCGGTGACCTTCATCGGCACGATGCGGCCGTTACAGACCACCGCATGACGCTCGGGGTTCAGCCCCTCGGTCTTGACCTGCAGCCGTTCGACCGAGGAATCGACGAAGCGCACGGTGCCGCCGATCGCCCCTTGCTCGCCCATCACGTGCCACGGCTCCAGCGCCTGCCGTAGCTCCAACTTGATGCCGGCATGCTGGACCTCGCCGCAGAACGGGAAGCGGAATTCGAGCTGGGCATCGAACCATTCCGGACGGAACTCGAAGCCGCTGAGCTTGAGATTGTCGAGCACGTCGAGAAAATCCGCCCAGACATGATGCGGCAGCATGAAACGATCATGCAGCGAGGTGCCCCAGCGCACGAAGCGGCCGTCGAGCGGGTTTTTCCACGCGCGGGCAATAATGGCACGGACCAAGAGCTGCTGCGCCAGGCTCATGCGCGCATTCGGCGGCATCTCGAAGCCACGGAACTCGACCAGGCCGAGCCGGCCGGTCGGTCCGTCGGGCGAAAACAGCTTGTCGATGCAGATTTCCGAGCGGTGCGTATTGCCCGTGACATCGGTCAACAGGTTGCGGAACAGCCGGTCGACCAGCCACGGCAAGGGTGCCGCGCCCTGGTCGGGATGCGGCACCTGCGCCATCGCGATCTCGAGCTCGTAGAGGGAGTCGTGACGCGCCTCGTCGAAGCGCGGCGCCTGGCTGGTCGGGCCGATGAACAGGCCGGAGAACAGGTAGGACAGCGACGGATGCCGCTGCCACTGCAGCACCAGGCTCTTCAACAAATCGGGCCGGCGCAGGAACGGACTGTCATTGGGTGTCGCGCCGCCGACCACGACATGATTGCCGCCGCCGGTGCCGGTGTGGCGTCCGTCGATCATGAACTTGTCGGCGCCAAGCCGGGTCTGACGCGCCTCCTCATAGATCGCTGTCGTCGTCGCCACGCAATCCTGCCAGTTGGCGGCAGGATGGATGTTGACTTCGATGACGCCGGGATCGGGTGCGACGCGGATGACGTTGAGGCGCGGATCGTGCGGCGGGCCATAACCCTCGATATGCACCGGCAGGCCGATGGCCCGCGCCGCATTCTCGGCGGCAGCGACGAGTTCGAGATAGTCTTCCAGCGCCTCTACCGGCGGCATGAACACGCAGAGCCGGCCGTCGCGCGGCTCGACCGAGAGTGCGGTGCGCACCGCGCCGCCGATCTCGGTGATTTCCTGCTCGACCCGGTCCTGTTGACCGCTTGCCGCGGTGAACGACACCGCCTGCTGGCGGCGCGCCATTTCATCCGCGCCTTCGAGTTCGGCCGGAGCCGCTACCGGCAGGATCGCCTCGCGCGCCGGCAACTGCCCGCGCGGCAATGACGGATCAACCGGCACGATGTAGGGGAACTGTGCCGGCGGCACATAGGGAAGCGTACCGAGCGGCAAGCGATAGCCGACGGGTGAATCGCCCGGCACCAGGAACAGCCGGCCGCGCCGCGTCTTCCACTTTTCCGAACGCCAGCGCGGTCCCGACGCCTGGCTGTTCCAGCGCTGTACCGGCAGAACGTAACCGGACGGCTTGGTCAGCCCGCGTTCGAAGACTTTCGCCATGCGGCTGCGCTCTTCCGGATCCTCCAGCTTGGAGTTGGACGGGTCGACATTGTCCGGCAGCTTGCCTTCCTTGAGTAGCCACTCGGCCGGATCCTCATAGGCTTCGCTGACCATGGATTTTTCGATGCCGAGTTCGCCGGCAATCGCGGTCAGCAGGCTTTCGGCCTGTTTCGGTCCGACATCGGCCGCGCTCTTTTCGCGCGCGATCAGCGACGGGTCGCTCCACACCGGCTCACCATCGGCGCGCCAGTAGAGCGAGAAGGTCCAGCGCGGCAGGCTCTCGCCCGGATACCATTTGCCCTGGCCGTAGTGGAGAAAGCCACCCGGCGCGAAGCGCTCGCGCAACCGCCGGATCAGCGCATCGGCCTTCTCACGCTTGGTCGGCCCGACGGCAGCGGTGTTCCACTCCGCGGATTCGAAATCGTCGATCGACACGAAGGTCGGCTCGCCGCCCATCGTCAGCCGCACGTCACCTTCCGCAAGTGCTGCATCGACCTTGTTGCCGAGTGCATCGAGCGCCTGCCAGCTTTCATCCGAGAACGGCTTGGTGATGCGCGGATGTTCGGCGATGCGGTCGACCCGCATCTCGAAACCGAAATCGACATTGGCAAAGCTCGCCATGCCGGAAATCGGCGCCGCATTGCGGAAATGCGGCGTGGCGGCGAGCGGCACATGGCTCTCGCCGGTCAGCAGGCCGGAGGTCGGATCGAAGCCGATCCAGCCGGCGCCGGGAAGATAGACCTCGCACCAGGCATGCAGATCGGTGAAGTCTATCGCCGTTCCCGGCGGTCCGTCCAGCGCGACGAGATCCGGCTTGAGCTGGATCAGATAGCCGGACACAAAGCGCGCGGCGATGCCGAGATTGCGCAGGATCTGCACCAGCAGCCAGCTTGAATCGCGGCACGAGCCTTTTTTCGCGGCCAGCGTCTCTTCCGGCGAGAACACACCGGTTTCCATGCGCACGATATAGGCGATTTCGCGCTGCAGCCGGGCATTGAGGTCAACGAGGAAATTGACGGTGTTCATTGCGCTGCGGTCGATGGTCCCAAGCAAGGCCGAAAGCAGCGGACCGGCCGGCTCCGGCGTGCGGTAAATGGCGAGATCGTCGCGGATCTCTTCCGGATACTCGAACGGAAACGCCTCGGCCGACGGCTCGACGAAGAAATCGAACGGATTGTAGACCGTCATGTCGGCGACGAGATCGACCTCGATCTTCAGTTCCATAACCGGCTCGGGAAAGACGAAACGGGCGAGGAAGTTGCCGTAGGGGTCCTGCTGCAGATTGACGAAGTGGTTGGCCGGTTCGACCTTCAGCGAATGGCTCAACACCTTGGTACGGGAATGCGGCGCCGGCTGCAGCCTGATGATCTGCGGCCCGAGAACCACCGGCCGGTCATATTTGTAGTGGGTCAGATGGTAGACAGCTGCAAGAATTGCCATGGGGCCCCGGAATTCAGCGTTTCAAACGAATTCGCTGAACCCTGACACAAATGGCGGCCATTCTCCAAGCAGAGATGTTGCGGTGCACCTAATTTAAGCAGGTGTTGCCGGCTTAAGCTGTGCCGGGATTCAGGTCAGGCCGAGTCGAAAACGATGGGTTCCGAGAACCGGAGCGGAGCGTACCTAAAGTACGTGAGCACCGGAAGCGCAGGAAACCAACGTTTGCAGGCCGGCCTCACCTGAATATCGGCGCAGCTTAGAAAAACGCCTGCAGGCCCGTCTGCGCCCTTCCCAGGATCAATGCATGCACGTCATGCGTGCCTTCATAGGTGTTGACCGTCTCCAGGTTCTGCGCGTGGCGCATGACGTGGTAGCCRATCTGGATGCCGTTGCCGCCATGCATGTCGCGGGCCTGGCGGGCGATGTCGAGCGCCTTGCCGCAATTGTTGCGCTTGACGATCGAGATCATTTCCGGCGCCATCTTGCCTTCATCCAACAACCTTCCGACGCGCAGGCTGGCCTGCAATCCAAGCGCGATCTCGGTCTGCATGTCGGCGAGCTTCTTCTGGTAAAGCTGCGTGCCGGCCAGCGGCTTGCCGAACTGCTTACGGTCGAGACCGTACTGGCGGGCGCGGTGCCAGCAATCTTCGGCGGCACCCATCGAGCCCCAGGAAATGCCGAAGCGGGCGCGATTGAGGCAGCCGAACGGGCCTTTCAGTCCGGAAACATTGGGCAGCAGCGCGTCCTCGTCGACCTCGACGCCTTCCATCACCACCTCGCCGGTGATCGAAGCCCGCAGCGACAGCTTGCCGCCGATCTTCGGCGCCGAAAGCCCCTTCATGCCCTTTTCCAGCACGAAGCCGCGGATCTGGTTGTCATGCGCCGATGATTTCGCCCAGACGACGAACACATCGGCGACCGGCGAGTTGGAAATCCACATCTTCGAGCCGGAGAGCCTGTAGCCATTGGCGGTCTTCTCGGCGCGAGTCTTCATGCCGCCCGGGTCGGAGCCGGCGTCCGGCTCGGTCAGGCCGAAACAGCCGATCCACTCGCCGCTAGCGAGCTTGGGCAGGTACTTCTTGCGCTGCTCATCCGAGCCATAGGCGTAGATCGGATACATCACCAGCGACGACTGCACGCTCATCATCGAGCGATAGCCGGAATCGACGCGCTCAACTTCACGCGCGACCAGCCCGTAGGTCACGTAGTTGGCGCCAAGTCCGCCAAACTCCTCGGGAATGGTGATGCCGAGCAGGCCGGCCTCGCCCATTTCCCGAAAGATCGCCGTGTCGAACGTCTCGTTGAGATAGGCGTCCTCGATCCGCGGCGCGAGCTTGTCGGCGGCGAAGGCCGCGGCACCATCGCGCACCATGCGCTCGTCTTCCGAAAGCTGGCTCTCGATCAGGAACGGGTCTTCCCAGACGAATGCATTCTTGTCGGCGGCCATGGCTCTCTCCCAACTGATGCAGGTCGCCCAAAAGTGTCAGCGGTTTTGGGATGACGACATGCATGAAGCAAAATCTTGGCCCGGCTTATCGACCCGCGGCCTGAAAAAATCAAACGAAATTGCTTCACCGATCAATGAGCGTTAGTAATGGATCATGAGTGTCCAGCGCCGCCTTCTACCCAACACAAGTGCCCTTGCCGCCTTCGAGGCGGTGGCCCGCCTCGGCAGTTTCACCGCCGCCGCCCAGGAACTCGACCTGACCCAGGGCGCGGTCAGCCGGCAGATCAGGCTGTTGGAAGACCAGTTCGGCCGCCGGCTGTTCGAACGCGACAGCCGCAACGTCAGGCTGTCGACGGCAGGCGAAATCTATGCCGACGCGGTGCGGTCGGCGCTTGGCCAATTGCGTGACGCCGCCCTTGGATTGATGAGCAATCGGCATAGTGGCATCTTGAACCTCGCCATCTTGCCGACCTTCGGCACGCGCTGGCTGATGCCGATGATCCCCGATTTCGTCGAAAAAAATCCTGATATCACCATCAACTTCGTCACCCGCGTCGGCCGTTTCGATTTCGCCCGCGAGCGGTTGGATGCCGCCATCCACTACGGCCTGCCGGACTGGCCGGAGGCCGACTCGACGCTCTTGGTGCGCGAAACGGTGGCGCCGGTCGTGTCGCCCGAATTCCTCGCCGGCCGCGCCATCGCCGCACCGGCGGATATCGGTCGCTTGCCGCTGCTGCACATGGCGACGCGCCCTGGCGCCTGGACCGAATGGTTCGAGCACCAGGGCCTGAGCGCGCCGACCGGACCGGGCATGCAGTTCGAACAGTTCGGCACCGCCGCCCAAGCCTGCATGGCGGGGCTCGGCGTCGCCTTGCTACCGCTGATCCTCATCGCCGGCGAATTGCAGCGCGGCCAGCTGGTGCCGGCGCCCGGCCAGCCGATGCAAAGCCGCAGCGCCTACTATCTCGTCGTCCCGCACGACAAGCGCGGCCACCCGCCGGTCGCCAGCTTTCGCGACTGGCTGCTGGGTCACCTGACCAGGTAATTACTTCCGCTTCAACGCATCGGCCAACGCCGCGCCGAACGCGCCTTGCTGCGCCGGTCGTTCCGGCTGGCGCTGCGGAGCTGGCGAACGCGGCGCTGGCTTGCCACCCGTGGTGTCACGTGGCCCGCCGCGCGAGGCGCTGCCCTCACCACCATCCCTGCGCATGGAAAGGGCGATGCGCTTGCGCTTGATGTCGACATCGACGACGCGCACCTTGACCACATCACCCGCCTTGACCACCTCATGCGCGTCCTTGATGAAACGGTCGGCCAGTTGCGAGACATGCACCAGCCCGTCCTGATGCACGCCGATATCGACGAAGGCACCGAAGGCGGCGACATTGGTGACGGTGCCTTCCAGCAGCATGCCGGGCTTCAAATCCTTGATATCGTTGATGCCGTCGGCGAAGGTCGCGGTCTTGAAACCGGGGCGCGGATCGCGGCCGGGCTTTTCCAGCTCCGCCAGGATGTCGCGCACCGTCGGCAAGCCGAAACGCTCATCGACGAAGACACGCGGATCGAGTGCCTTGAGCACGGCGCTGTCGCCCATCAGCGCGCGCACGTCGCGGCCGCAGGCGGCGACGATCTTCTTGGCCACGCCATAGGCTTCCGGATGGACCGACGAGGCATCAAGCGGCTCGCTGCCATTGGCGATGCGCAGGAAGCCGGCGGATTGTTCGAACGCGCGAGGTCCAAGGCGGGGCACCTTGAGCAGATCCTTGCGGCTGGCAAAGGGTCCGGTCGCATCGCGATGCGCGACAATGGCGTCGGCCAGCGATGCACCAAGGCCTGAAACGCGCGCCAGCAGCGGCGCCGAGGCGGTGTTGAGATCGACGCCGACGGCGTTGACCGCATCCTCGACCACCGCTTCCAGCGAGCGGCCAAGCCGGTACTGGTCGACATCGTGCTGGTACTGGCCGACACCGATCGACTTCGGCTCGATCTTGACCAGTTCGGCCAGTGGATCCTGCAGGCGTCGAGCGATCGACACCGCACCGCGCAGCGACACGTCGAGGCCGGGGAATTCCGCCGCCGCCGTCGCTGAAGCCGAATACACCGAGGCGCCCGCCTCGCTGACGATCACCTTGAGCGGCTTAGGCCCGCCATCCGCCGGCATATCGGACAGCATGTCGGCCACCAGCTTTTCGGTTTCGCGGCTGCCGGTGCCATTGCCGATCGAGATCAGCTCGACCTTGTGCAGGCGAATGAGTTTGGCCAGCTCCGCCTGCGTGCCGCGCACATCGTTCCTGGGTGGAAACGGATAGACGGTCGTCGTCGTCAGCACCTTGCCGGTGCCGTCGACCACCGCCACCTTGACGCCGGTGCGGATGCCGGGGTCGAGCCCCATCGTGGCGCGCGAGCCGGCGGGCGCGGCAAGCAGCAGATCCTTCAGGTTGCGGGCAAAGACATGGATCGCTTCCTCTTCCGCGCGCTCGCGCAGGTCGCGCATCAGGTCGAGCGTCAGATGCAGCGACAGTTTTATCCGCCAGGTCCAGCCCGCCACCTCCATCAGCCAACGGTCGCCCGGCAGGCTGCCGCCGATGGCATAGGCGTTGGCGATCATGCGCTCGACCGGCTTCACCGGCGACGTGTCATCGGCATCGACCTCGATGTCGAGCGACAGCACCTCTTCATTGCGGCCGCGCAGCATCGCCAGCGCGCGATGGCTCGGCACGGTAGCCCAGCGCTCGACATGGTCGAAATAGTCGGAGAATTTCGCGCCGGCCTCCTGCTTGCCGTCGACCACCCTGGCGCGCATGAAAGCGCGCTCCTTCATGTAGGCGCGCAATTTGCCGACAAGGTCGGCATTCTCGGCGAACTGTTCCGACAGGATGTCGCGCGCGCCCTCGAGTGCCGCCTTGGCGTCGGCCACCTCATCGGTCACATAGGTCAGCGCCAGTTCGGCCGGCACCAGAGACCGGTCGACCAGGATGGCTTCGGCCAGCGGCCCCAGCCCGCGCTCCCTGGCGATTTCAGCCTTGGTCCGCCGTTTCGGCTTGTAGGGAAGGTAGATGTCTTCCAGCTCCGCCTTGGTGGTGGCGGCGACGATCTTGCCTTCAAGCTCGTCGGTCAGCTTGCCCTGCTCGCGGATGGAACCAAGGATGGTGTCGCGGCGCGCGTCGAGCTCGCGCAGATAGGCCAGACGCTCCGAAAGCAGGCGCAGCTGCGTGTCGTCCAGCCCGCCCGTCACCTCCTTGCGGTAGCGCGCCACGAATGGCACCGTTGCGCCCTCGTCGAGCAGTTCGATCGCCGCGGCGGCCTGTTCGGGCCGCGCGGTGATCTCGGCCGCGATGATGGCTGCGATGCGCTTGATGTCGGATGCCATGTCGTTCCTGCTCTCGTCGAAAAGAGCGGCGACCATAGGCGCAGACGTTCAGTCCGCCAACCGCCGCGTTTTCATCAGCCCGGCGGGTCCACAGGAAAGCGCGCGGCAATTGGCGGGTAGGAGATTAGACCATCCGGCTCAGCGCCTCGAAAAAGGCGACGATCTCGATATCGAGCGGATCATCGACCGGCACCGGCTGCGACGACATCTTGGCGATCACCACTTCGGTCCTGGGATCGACATAGAGCCACTGGCCGTGGATGCCGATGCCGCAATAGGCGCCGCCCGGCAGGCCCGTCTGGTACCATTTGTTGCGATAGCGGCCCTTGGGGAACAGCGGCAGCATCGCGCCACGCTGCCAGGCTTCCGAACTGCCGCCGGTGGCAATCGTATCGCGCACCCATGCCTCCGGCACGATGCGGCGGCCATTGGCCGTGCCGCCTTGCCGCATCATCTCGCCGACACGCGCCAGGTCGCGCGGCGTCACCGAAATGCCGCCGGCGGTGCGCGCCGTGCCTTCCATGTCGACGCCGATCGAGGCTTCGTTGACGGCGCCGAGCGGCAGCCACAGTTTCTCGCGCATCAGGTCGGTGAAGCGCTGGCCCGAGGCACGTTCGAGCAGGATGCCGAGCAGGTCGGAATTGGGCGAGCGGTAGCGGAAGGTCTGGCCATGCGGCTCGGCAAGGCGCTGCAAGGTCAGGATGAATTCGCGCAGGCTTTCCGTGCCACCCCCCGGATTCCACAGCGTCGCCCGGCGATAGCGGGCAAAGGCGCTTTCCGGATCGAGATAGGCCTCTTCGAAGTCGAGGCTGACGCCCATGTCGAGCACATGCCGAACGCTCGCGTCGGCGTAGGCCGAGCCGGCGGCTTCCGGAATGTAATGCGTCACCGGCGCTTCTGGATCGAACAAGCCCTCGCCTTCCAATATGCCGGCGACAATGGCGGTCAGTGACTTGCTGATCGAAAAGATGATGTGGCGGGCGCCGAAATCCATATGCGGTGCGAACCAGTCGCCGACGACCGTGCCGCCCCTCATCACCGTCAGCGCGTCGGTGTTCGAGCGTACAAGAAAATCAGCCACCGTCTCAGGCGCGTTGGAAATCGTGACTTTGTCGTCGAGCAACCCGCCCAGATTCCGCACCGGCGCCTCGATACCACCCGGCACTGCTGCCACGGGTGCCGTCGGCACCAGCTCGCCGAGATTCTGGAACGACCACCGATTGAACGGGTTTTCGCGCCAGTTGGCGAGCAGCACCTCATTGCGGCGGAAGCCGTAGCGGGTCTCGAACGCGGTCTTGCCGGTCATGGCGTATCCTTCTGGATTTCTTTGGGTTTCTTGGAGGCTGTTTCGAAAGGTGCTCCGGCGATGGCCGCCGGAGTGGGTTTCAAGCAGCCTCTCAGGCAAGTCCCGCGGCGATGGCATGCACGGCCTTCACCGTCGCCACCGAATAGGCGACATTGCTGAAGTCCGGATAGGTCGAAAGCTTCACCACGACCATGCTTGTGTTCCAGTCGATGTGGATCATCTGGCCGAACACCCCCCGGCACATCAGTGCGCGCGAGCGCGGATCCTCGATCCAGAACTGGTTGCGGTAGCTGCCTTCGGGCAGGCTGGGATTGAAGTCCGGCCCGTGCCTGCCGTTGCGCGTCGCCTCGATCCAGTCGGCCGGCACCACGCCGCCGCCATTGTCGAGGATCAGTTGGCCGAAACGGCCATAGTCGCGCAGCGTCGCGTTGAAGCCGCCATCGGCGACCGCATAGCCGGCACTGTCGACGGTGAAACAGGCGCTTTCATCAGCGCCGAGCTTTTGCCAGAGTTCTTCCGACACCAACTGCGGCAGGCGCTTGCCCGTCACCCGCTCCATGATGAAGGCGAGCACATCGGTCTCGATCGAGCGATATTCGAAGGCCGCGCCATGCGGGCGGATCGTTTCCGTGAGGCCGAGGATCAGCTCGAACATATGCGAAGGCCAGCGAAAAGCCGGATCGCTGTCCGGCGGCACCGGTTTCCAGCCGGTCGCGACATCGACCTGGCCGATGTCCGAATAGCGGTCGGTATATTCCTCGGAAAATCGCACCCCGCTGGTCATGTCGAGCACGTGCTGGACGCTGGCTCCCGCCCAGCCGGTGACGCTGAGTTCCGGCAGGTAGTCCGTCACCGGCCTGGCCGGATCGATCAGGCCGCGCCCGACCAGTATGCCGAACACCGAGCCGGTGACCGACTTCGCCATCGACTGCGACAGGTGCAGCGACCGCTCGCCCATGCCGTTGAAATAGCGCTCATAGGCTATCCTGCCGTCCTTGAGCACCAGGAAGCCGTCCGTGTATGTCTCGTCGAGCAATCCGGCGAGCGTCGTCGGCTGGCCCGTGCTGTCCTCGACCGCCAGTCCGTCGAGATCGACTTCGGCGCGTTCGAAGCGATGGCGATGGCCATTGCCGCGCCAGACTTCGGCGGTTGGCAGAATTTCCCTGATGTGCTGGAACGCCCAGCGGTTCCATGGCGGCCGGTCCCAGTCGAGCTTCGGTGGCATCATGGCGGGCGGCGAGCCCTGCATGATCGGCGGTCGCGGATCGCTGTTGCGATAGGAGTCCATGAAAAGCCATTCCCGGAAAAGAAAAGACCCGGCGGCGTGCCGCCGGGTCCGTCATGCAGCGATTACTTCTGCAGTTCGGTCCAGATCTTCGTGTAGAGTTCCTGCGTTTCCGGCGCGCACATCTTCTGGAATTCGCCTTTCGGCTTGGCGTCGGCCGGAATGACGACTTCCGGCGCGTCCTTCATGTCAGCCGGCATGTATTTGTCCGAGCCGACGATGGCGTTGGCGTAGCGGTGGAAGGCCGAGAGGCCAGCCGCGTTTTCCGGATCCATGATGAAGTTCTGGAACAGCTTGGCGTTCTCGACGTTCTTGGCCTCCTTCAGAACGACCACATTGTCGCTCCACAGGCCAAAGCCTTCCTTCGGATAGTTGTAATGGATGGCCGGGTTGGCCAGACGCTGGCGCAGCGCCGAGCCGTTCCAGTCGCTGGTCGCCTTGAAGTCGCCGGGTACCATCTTTTCGATGGTGTTGTATTCCATCGCGATCCAGTTCGGCTTGGCCGCCACCAGCAGGTCGCGCACCTTCTTCAGCACCGTCTTGTCGTCGGTGCATTGCTGGCCGCCGACATATTTGATCGCCGCGAAGATGACATCGTTCATTTCAGGAACGACGTTGACCTTGCCCTTCAGCTCGTCGGGCGTGTTGAAGACGATGCCCCACGTATCGGCCGGCCCCTTGTAGGCATCGGTGTTGACGACGACGCCGATCGTTCCCCACGCCCACGGCACCGAATATTTGCGGCCCGGATCGAATTCAGGATTGGCCCATTCCGGCGCCACGTTCTTGAAGTTCTCCATCTTGCCCGGATCGGTTTCGAGCAGGAGGCCTTCCTTGATCCAGATCGGCACGTAGGTCTGCGATGGCACGGCGATGTCGAAGCCGGTGCCGCCCTGCCGGATCTTGGCGAGCGCGGTGTCGTTGGAATCGTAGTCGGTGATGGTCACCTTGATCTTGTATTTGTCCTCGAACTTCTTGATCACATCGGGGCTGGTGTAGTTGCCCCAATTGTAGATGTTCAGTTCGCCATCGGCGCGAGCCAGGCCCGTCGAAGCGAGCAACGCCAACCCCATGGCGGTCGCTGTTGTCTTCCAGTTCATCGTTCTAACTCCCATTGTTGGTTTCAGTTTCGTTTCCTGCTGACGAAGAAAAACAACGTGACGATCGCGACCGAGAGCAGCAGGAAAGCGGTCGATATCGCGTTGATCTCGGGTGTTACGCCACGGCGGATCTGGCCGAGCATGTAAGTGGGCAGCGTGTCCTGGCCACCGGATTTGACGAACTCGGTGATGACGACGTCGTCGAGCGAGATGACGAAGGCCAGCATCAGTCCGGCCAGCATGCCGGGCCACAAAAGCGGTAGCGTGATGCGGCGAAAGGTCTTCCACGGCGTCGCGTAGAGATCGGCCGCGGCGCGCTCCAGCGTCAGATCCATATTCTCCAGCCGCGCCCGGATCGGCAGATAGGCGAAGGGAATGCAGAACGCCGTATGCGCGGCGATCAGGTAGCCGAGGCCGGAATAGCCGGTGAAGATCTTGATGCGCGAGAAGAAGATCAGCAACGCCACGCCGGTGACGATCTCGGGCACCATCAGCGGCTGGTTGATCGCCGCATATTTGAACGTCAGACCCGGATAGGGCGCCGTGCGCGTCGTGGCGAGCGCAGCCATGGTGGCGAAGATGGTCGAGAACACCGCGGCGGTGGCACCGATCTGGAACGAGCGCAGGGTCGCATCGATGACCTGCGTGTTCTGCCACGCCGACTGGAACCATCTGAGCGAGAAGCCGCCCCATTCCGATGTAGAGTTCGCCGCATTGAACGCATAGACGACCAGCACGATGATGGGCAGGTAGAGCAAGACGAAGCAGGTCGCCGCGATCGCGGTAAAGCCCGGCTGATGCTTGATTGAGAAATTGCTAGCCATGACGCACCCCTGACGTTCCGGCATTGCGCACATAGGCAAGCAGCGCCACCATGACGATGATCATGACGGCGATCGACAGCGCTGATCCGAGCGGCCAGTTGCGGCCTTGGCCGAACTGCAATTCGATAAGGTTGGACAGCATCATATTCTTGCCGCCGCCCAGCACGACCGGCGTCACGTAGGCGCCGAGTGCTGGAATGAAGACCAGGATGGAGCCGGCGATGACGCCGGGTTTGACCAGCGGGAAAATGATCTTCCGCAGCACCTTGAAGCGTGTCGCGTAGAGATCGTAGCCCGCCTCGACCAGCCGGAAATCGAGCTTCTCCATGCTGGCGTAGATCGGCAGCACCATCAGCGGCAGATAGACATAGGCCATGCCGATCAGGATCGCCGTATCGGTGAAGAGGATCTGGATCGGTGCCGAGATGATGCCGAGCTTGAGCAGGATCGTGTTGACGATGCCTTCGTTGCGGATGATCTGCAGCACGGCAAAAGTGCGGATCAGAAGGTTGGTCCAGAACGGAATGGTAATCAGGAAGAGCCAGAGATCCCTGGTCTTTTCGCTGCGTGTCGCCATGAAATAGGCGGTCGGGAAACCGAGCGCCAATGTGGCGAGCGTGGTCACCACGGCAAGCTTGATCGAGCGCCAGAAGATGGTGACATGCGCTGCCGCGAGAGAAAGCGTATCGTCGAAAATGTCGCGTTCCATGAACACCGACAACCAGGCATCGGATGAAAACTGCCACTTCACGTCGCCATAGGCGCCGGGCGTCAGGAACGAATAGACAAGCACGATCAGCAACGGGCCGGTCGCGGCGAGAAAAATGACCAGCAGTGCTGGGGCTGACAAAAGCCAGCGATCGCGGATATCGCGCCGCTCTGCTGCCTTGGCGACTTCCTCTGCGGTCGCCATCGTCAGTCCTTCAAGACCTGGGCGGCGTCGCCGCCAATCAGGATGCCGACCTTGCCGCCCTGGACGATACCGTCGCCGGTGCCACGGCTGTTCTGGCGCCGCACGATGAAGGGCTCACCATCGGCGAGGCGCAGATGGAAATGCGTGTCGGTACCGAGATAGACGATGTTCTCGACCGTGCCCGACAGCGAAGCACTGGGGCTTGCGGCGCTCAACTGCGCATGTTCGGGGCGCACGACGATGGTAACCTTGCCCTTGGGAACCAGGCCCTCCGGCAGCGAGGCCGGGATTTCCGTGCCCGACGACAGTTTTACCGTCGCGCGGCCTGCCGAAACACCAACCACCTCGGCCTTGAGGAAGTTCGACTCGCCGATGAAATCGGCGACGAAGCGTTCCGACGGCCGGTCGTAGATGTCGCGCGGCGAGCCGACCTGCAGGATCTTGCCGGACGACATCACCGCGATGCGGTCCGACATGGTCAGCGCTTCCTCCTGGTCATGGGTGACGAAGATGAAGGTGATGCCGGTCTCGTGCTGTAGCCGCTTCAGCTCGATCTGCATTTCCTTGCGCAGCTTGTAGTCGAGCGCCGACAACGGCTCATCGAGCAGCAGCACTTTCGGCTGCGGTGCGAGCGCCCTGGCCAGCGCCACACGCTGCTGTTGGCCGCCGGAGATCTGGCTGGTGCGGCGCGCGCTGAGCGCTTCCATCTTGACCAGCTTCAACATCGCGTCGACGCGCGCCTTGATCTCAGCCTTCGGCTTGCCCAGCATCTCCAGGCCAAAGCCGATATTCTCGGCCACGGTCATGTGCGGAAACAGCGCATAGGACTGGAAGACGGTGTTGACCGGCCGCTTGAACGGCGGCAGCGGCGCGATGTCCTGACCGTAGAGCAGAATTTCGCCGGCGGTTGGAAAGTCGAAGCCGGCAATCAGCCGCAGCAACGTCGTCTTTCCGCAGCCCGACGGGCCGAGCAGCGTAAAGAATTCGTTTTCGCGGATGGATACCGAGACCGTATCGAGGGCAGCGACTTGCCCTTCTCCTGATCCGAAAATTTTGCTTACTTTGACAACTTCAATCGCATTCCGATCCGGTTTGTCCGGCACGATTACGCCTCACTGTTGACCCCGCTCTTGCTGGCGGAATTTTCCCCTGTTCGATGTGAACACAAGGCCGGTATGTTGGCAAGCCCGGCACTGAATCACAGTTCAATTCGTAATTTGGCTAGCAAGCCTCATGCCACAGTCAGGCCTGATAGGTGATCTTGCCACCACAGATCGTCGTTACCGGATGCACCTTGTGCAACGCCTCCGGCGCGGTCGCCTCGATATCGGCCGAGAGCACCACCAGATCCGCCATATAGCCAGACTTCAGCATGCCCTTGTGGTGCTCGGCGAATTCGGCATAGGCGCCTTCGACAGTGTAGCCGGCGAGGGATTCATGCAGCGAGAAACTCTGGTCCGGGTCGCCTTCTGCCCACGGTTTGCGCAACACTGCCGCCTGGATGCCCAGGATCGGATCGATCGGCGACACCGGCCAGTCCGACGCGAAGACCACGCGCGCGCCGGCATCCTTCAAGGTCCGCCAGGCATAGCTCAACGGCCACCGCGCCGGCCCGATGCGCGATACGGTCGGCTCCAGCGGAAAATCCATGGCGCCAGGCGGGTGCGGCGGCTGCATGGAAGCGATGACGCCGAGTTCGGCAAAGCGCGGAACGTCGGCGGTGGTGGTGACCTCGATGTGCTCAACCCGGTGGCGGCTGTCGCGCTTGCCATTGGCCTTCTGCGCCGCTTCGTAACCGTCGAGCACCGCGCGCACGGCGCCGTCGCCGATCGAATGCACGGCGATCTGCAGCCCGCGTTTGTCGACGGCGACAGCCAGGTCGATGAATTGTTGCGGCGTGAACAGCGGCTCGCCGACCCAGTCCTGACGGTCGGCATAGGGCTCGACCATGACCGCTGTCCAGGAATCCAGCACGCCGTCGTAGAACACCTTGACCATGCCCGACGACAGCCACTCGCTGTTGTAGCGCTTGGCCATGTCGGACGCCTTTTCGAGCATGTCGAGCGTCATGAAATTCTTGTAGTGGAACGGTATCTGCACGCGGCAGGGCAGCCCTTCCTCCGCTTCGATCTCGGCCAGCAGCTCGAGCTGATAGAGATTGCCGTCCATGTTCTGGATCGAGGTGATGCCGTGGCGCGCGCACCAGGCCAACCCGCGCCGCATGATATCGCGGTCGGCGGCCCGCTCGGCCGCGGTCGGCATCGGGTCCGGCTCGCCGCCGGTGGCCAGGCCCAGCCGCACCCGGCTCTCGCCGGCAAGATCAAGCACCGGACCGAAGGCTTCGCCCTCGCGCAATTCGCCGCCGGCCAAGCCATCATCGCCCATGACGATCTCGTTGCCGGGGCCAAGCGTGCGCCCATGCAGGATGCCGGCCATTTCCAGCGCCCTGGTGTTGGCCCACATGGTGTGATGATCTGGCGCCGCCATGCAGAAGGGGCGATCGGGCAAAATGGCGTCGAGATGGTGTCGTGTCACCCGCTCGCTGCCGAGCACTGTGTAGTCGACGCCCTGCCCGACCAGCATTTTCGCATCCGGCTGGGTTGGCGCGTAGTCGCGGATCGCCTTTTGCAGCGCCTCGAACCCGTGAATACCCGTGAGCTGGAGGTGGGCAAGTTCAGCCCCGCCTGAAAACAGATGCATATGGGCTTCGATGAAGCCCGGGATCACCGAACCGCCCTTGGCGTCGATGACCTTGGTGGCCGGTCCCTTGAGCTCTTCGATGGAGGCGCGGCTGCCGATGGCGATGATGGCGCCGTCCTTGACGGCAACAGCCTCTGTGACGGGATTGTCATGGTCCATGGTCAGCACGCGACCGTTGATGACGATCAGATCAGCATTATGACCCGCACCCGTGACAGACATCGCGACTCCGCGCTTTTGACGACTGACTGAGACCGACAACCCTGTGCCCACGAGCGGCCACTCCACTGGAGCGGCGCTACGGACAAAAAACGATGCCAGCATGCTGTCTTCGAAATTCCCCTTGTTATCCCTGAAGACAGCGTGGATAAAGAATGCGACTGTTTATTCGCGTTTGTCAACATGCGGAATTTGGAATGTATTGTGGACAGCACCCTCCCCGTGTGTTGGGACCGGGCGGGGAACGGGGACATCAGGCAGTGAAGCGCAGTCTCGACCGCAAAACCAGGATAGCGCTCGAACCGCGCAAGCAGCCGCGCCAACAACGGTCGAGCAAGGTGGTCGACCGGATTCTCGACGCGGCACTGATCCTGACGCGGGAGCAAGGAACCAAGACGCCGACGACGCTCGCCATTGCGCAGCGCGCAGGCCTGTCGGTCGGTTCGGTCTACCAATACTTCCCCAACAAGGAAGCCATTCTTCTGGACCTCGCCCGGCGCTGGCTGTCCTCCTTTCCCGAAGTGATCGAGAAGCGCATCAAGGTCCCCCGGCCCACCAACCGCGAAGAATTCCGGCGCGAAGTGCGCAAGCTCTTTATCGACACGTCCAGTATCTATCTCGAGAACGCGACCCTGATGCCGGTGATCGAGGCCATTTCTGGCAATGCCGATCTCAGGCCTATCCAGGACGAATATGACGAGCAGATCATCGCGCTTTACGCCGCCTGGCTGCGGCATGTGAATCCTGTTCTCGAAGACAAGATCGCCAAACGGCTCGGCCTTGTGATGATGGAGGTCGGGCACGCCTGCCGGCTGGTCGGACTGAAGAGGGATCGCAGGACATACAACCTCATCGAGGACGATGTGGAAACCATGTGGCTCGCTCTGGTGAGCCCCTATCTCAACCTTGACTGATTTCGCACTTCGAGAGGAATTTCATGAAGACTGTCTATTCGCCGCTTCATGCTGGCCATGCCGGCCAGATGGAACTGGTCACCGCCGCGATCGTGCCGGGTTTCGAAATGCCCTCGCGGGCCGAATTCATCAAGGCGCGGGTCGAAAGCGAGAAACTGGGTCCGATCGTCCTGCCGCTCGAGCACGATCTTGCCGCCGCCAGGCGTATCCACAAGGCCGACTACATCGACTTCCTGCCGACGGTCTGGCCGCAATGGGTGGAAGCCGGCTTCAAGGGCTCGGCGATGCCCTTCACATGGCCGACCCGCGGCCTGCGCGGCGACGTGCCGCCTAAGCGCATCGACGCCCTGCTCGGTTACTATTCCTTCGATGCCGGGGCTACCTTCGTCGAAGGCACATGGGCCGCGATCAAGTCTTCCTATGACGTGGCGCTGACCGCCGCCGGCCTGGTCAAGGGCGGCGAGGCATCCGCCTTCGCGCTCTGCCGCCCGCCCGGCCATCATGCGGGGGCCGGATTCATGGGCGGCTATTGCTTCATCAACAACGCCGCTGTCGCCGCGCAATGGTTCCTCGACCAGGGCGCCAGCCGTGTGTCCATCCTCGATGTCGACTACCACCATGGCAACGGCACGCAGGAGATCTTCTATGACCGCGCCGACGTGCAGGTCCTCAATCTTCACGGCGATCCGATGGTCGAATATCCCTTTTTCCTCGGCCATGCCGACGAACGCGGTTCGGGCGCCGGCGAAGGCTTCAATATCAACTATCCGATGCCGTTCGGCACCGACTGGGACGCCTGGAATGCCTCGCTTGAAGATGCCTGCGCCAGGCTTGCCGCTTACGCGCCGGACGTCGTCGTCGTCTCGCTCGGCGTCGACACTTTCGAGAAGGACCCGATCAGCCAGTTCAAGCTGAAGACATCGGACTATCCCAAGATCGGCCGCCGCATCGCCAGGCTCGGCCTGCCGACGCTGTTCGTCATGGAAGGCGGCTATGCCGTCGAGGAGATCGGCGTCAACGCCGTCGGCGTGCTGACCGGCTTCGAGGGCAGGTAAATGCCGTCGCCCCAAAAGCGTCAGCGATTTTGGGGCACCGACGGCAGAAGCAAAACCAGGGACAGGGCGGCGTTGCCGCCCGGTTCTCGCGATCAGGTTGCGGCGCCGGTGCTCGGCACGACCGCCGGTGCGGCTGCCTTGCGTGAGCGGCCGAAATAATAGACCGCCGCCGCCGCGATGACGCCGGCGGCCAGGATGCCCGCCGCCAGAACCGGCCGATACCAGAACCAGGCGATGGCGATCGTCGTCGTGCCGACCAGGATCGCCAGGAAGAAGGCGATGATGCCGGTGCCCATCCGCGCCATGCTGCCAAGGAACGGAATGACGTCGAGGATCACCCCGATCGGGCTGAGGAACAGGGCAAAGCCGATGGTCAGCAACAGCAGGCCGGCAGCGCGCAGCAGCCAGGTGATCAGCGTGTTTGCGCTGACGACTTCGGCAAACATCTTGTCGGCCGGGACAGTGCCGGTGTCGACCATCAGCAATTCGTCGCCGGCCACCGTCTGGTAGGGTTCGAACCGGCTGCCGGCCTGACGTGCCACGATGCTGACCACGCCGAGCGGCGCCAGTTCGTAGCCGATGCGGTAGTCGCCCAGCGCTGGCGTCGTGGTGTCGACGCCGAGATAGATCCTGCCGTCGACGATGCTGAGCGGCCTGCTGCCGGTATAGGCGGCCTTGATCGCGGCTGACTGACTGGCCGACAGCGAATAGTCCTTGTCACCCTCGATACGATCGAGCACCGGCTGATCGAGCGTGAAAGCACTGAGCTTGCCTTCCGGAATCTGGAAGGTCCGGCTGTGGATCGCCATCGGCGGATTCTGGTGGCCGTCCGGCTTCTTGAAATCCGAGGAGTCGATCTGGCTGTCGTCCCACACCTTCGAATAGCTGTAGGTGGTGACCGTCTCTTCGCCGCCGCCAAGTTTCTTGGTGGTCTCGGATTTGGACTCTTCCTTCCACTGGTACATCTCGACGTCGCGCGACAGGCGCAGCCCTTGCGCCGCGATACCGAAATCCGGATCGGACAGGCCGCTGTCCGCCGTCACCGGCCCGCTGACATGCACCAGCCTGCCGTCATTGGCGGCATCGACACTGTCGGCGCTGATAGAGACCACGGCGCCAGCCCCTTCGGCGAGCGAGCGTGCCGTCTGCACCGCGCGGCCCTCGTTCCAGAACAGGCCGATCACCATCAGCACGATCAAAAGCAGGCCGAAGATGACACCACCGACCGCGCGCTTGATCCGCCCGAACCACGAGACGGATGTAACTTCCCGAAATGAATCGCTCATCGTTTCCCCCGAAACCAACAGTGCCAAGATTTGCGCGCGGCCGGCGGCCGCGCATTGAACCGATCAATCGGCGTGGATTTGCGCACCGCAATCCTTGGCCGAAGCACAGGAATGCACTGCCCGCGTCGTGCCACCGTCGCCGACCCGCCATGGCGAGGCGGACAGCGGCGCTTGCTGCTTGCCGCCGAAAAGGTCAAGCGCCCGCATCGCCGTCTGCTCGCCTTCCTCGTCGCGCTTGACGATCTCGACATTCCTAAGGCCGATCGCGGCAAGCTGCGGCATCACCACATCCGGGTCGCCCGCCACCACGATCAGCGATCGATCGAGCGAAGACAGTGCCCGCGCCTGCTTCTGCACCGCACCGAGCGTCAGCTGGGTGCGCGCCGTCATCCGGCTCTGCTGGTCCTCCAGCGTCGAACCGGAGCCGACGGCACCGATCAGCGAACCGAACAGGCCGGCCGAAGTCTCCGCCGATCCGGCCAGCGCCCGGCGATAGACCGTCACCGTGCGGTCGACCTCGTCCTGCGCCACCGGTAAGGTGGTCAGGCCGGCAAAGCCTCTCAGGATCTCGGTGATCGCCGGACCGGTGTTGGCTCGCTCGACGGTGGTTGCCACCACCAGCCCGGAACCGGCTTTCATCGGGCTCAGTAGATAGCTCGACACGCCATAGGAATAGCCCTTCTCCTCGCGGATCACCGAGTTCAACCGGCTGGAGAAATCGTCGCCAAGCAGATTGGCGACCGCGGTCGACTCCGCGCGCTCGCCCTCGTCGGTGCCGGGCGCCGGCCGCGCCACGAACAGCGCCGACTGGCTGGCGCCGGGCTCGGGCACCAGCAGCACTTTTTGGCCGTCATTGAAATGCGCCGCCGGCGATGGCTCGACCGCATAGCCGACGGCGTCATCCGCCCACGTGCCGAACGCCTTTTCAAGGCTTGCCGCCACCGTCGCGACCGGCATCGGACCGACGCTGTAGAACGTCACTGCCTTCGGCGTGAACTCCGTCTTGAAAGCGGACCTGGCATCGTCGAGCGAGATCGAGGCCAGCGCCTTGGCCGACCAGTCGATCGCTGCCTTGTCAGGCGCCTGTGGAATAAGCGCCGTCTTGGCCGCGCGGCCGGCAACGCCCGGCAGGTCCGCCTCGCGGCCATTGAGCCAGTCGACGGTCTGCGCCATCAGCACGCTCCAGTCGGCTTTGTCGAAACGCGGCTTCAGCACCGCATCGGCAAGCAGACCGACACCTTGGTCCAGTTTTTCCGGAGGCACGCCAAGCGTCATCGCGGTGGTCAAGTATCCGGCCTGGTAGCCGACGCTGGCGCCGATATCGCTGGTGGCCTTGGCGAAGTCGGCCGAGCCGCGCTCGCCGGCGCCGCGCGTCGCCATACTTGCGGCAAGTTCGAGCAGCCCTTCCTTGCCTTCCGGCACACTGTTCCAGCCGCCGTCGGCGCTGGCCGCCACATAGACCATCGGCGCTTCCGGCATGGTATAGTGGACGAGCTTGATGCCGTTCGTCAGCGTCGCCGTTTCCATGGCGGGCAACACCGCCGAAGGCGCCTCGCCGGCCTGGTGCTTCGGAATATCGATCGCTGCCCGCTCCGGCGCCGTGAACGGCTGCGGCGTGCCGGACGATCCGATCAGCGCGTCGGGGTAGCCGCCGCGCGGACCCGGCTTCAACACCAGCACGCTGGCATCTTCCGGCCTCAGCAGCCGCTTCATCGTTGCTTCGACATCAGCGACGCTGGCGTTCTTGACGCGCGGATCGTCGACCAGCGCGCTTTGCGCGTCGCCGAGAATGTCGGCGTTGTAGGAAACCGTGCCGGCGCGATCCTTCAGCGCTTCGCTGCCGAGCCGCGTGGCCAGCAATATGCCGTTGCGCGCGCGTTCGACATCGGCCGGATCGAGCGGCATCTTCTGGAAATCCGCGAAAGCGGCTTTCATCGCGCCTTCCAGCGCTTTGGGCGTCACGCCTGCCGCCGCGCCCGCCTCGAAGGTGAAGCGGCCGCCAAGCAATCCGCCGGTCCAGCTCGCGCTGGCATAGGTGGCGACGCCCTGTTCCGAGACGAGGCGATTGCGCAGGAAGCCATATTCGCCATTGCCGAGCAGTTCGGCGGCGATGCTGAGCGCGCCATTGTCTGGCGATTGCGCCGCCGGGCCGCTGAACCCGATCACGACGACGGGGCTCGGCACACGGTCCTCGAGCACCAGCTTGAGTCGGGCCTGCGTCGGCTCGGGCACTGCTGGCCGCGCCACATCGGCGCCGCGCGGCACCCGACCGAACGTGTCGGCAATCAGCGCCTTGGTGTCATCGACCTTGAGGTCGCCGACCAGCACCAGCACCGCATTGTTGGGCAAATAATAGGTGTTGAAGAAACCGCGCACGTCGTCCAGCGTCGCCGCATCGAGGTCGGCGACCGAGCCGATGACCATGCGGCTGTAGGGATGCGGCTTCGGGAACAGCCCTGACCAGAAGGCCTCCCAGCCGGATGCGCCGGCCTTGTCGAGTACATTCTGGCGCATCTCGTTCTTGACCACCGAGCGCTGCAGGTCAAGCTTGGCCTGCGTCACCGAGCCGCCGAGATTGGCCATGCGGTCGGCTTCCAGCGATAGGATCATCGGCAGCGACGACGACAGCCCGTCGACATAGAACACGGTGCCGTCCTCGGTGGTCCAGGCATTGATCTCGTTTCCGAGCGCGGCATGCGCGCCGAACACGTTCGGCCAGGCCGGCGTGCCGGAAAACATCAGGTGCTCGAACAGATGCGCGAAACCCGAGCGGCCGGCGGGTTCATTCATCGAACCGACGCGGTAGCGCAGGTTCATCACCACCTTCGGCGCCCGATGGTCAGGCACCAGCACCACCTGCAGCCCGTTGTCGAGCGCATAGGTGACAACAGGCTCGGCCTGTGCGGGGGCTACCGCCCACGCACCGATCAAGATCGCAAGCATCACCGTGAACGCCAGGAAAACCCGCTTCATGATCACCCCCCATGCCGATGGCCGCGAACAAGCGCTGCCCATCTCGCCCAGCCCGACCGAAGGGACGCCCATCCCTGCCGGTCAGCGGAAACCTATCGGAATCGATCGGCCCTCGATATGCCAACTTAACAACAACGTCTGGCTTTTTCGTGTCGGCGTTTCCGTGAGCCAAGGGTGGTGAAAGGGCTTGGGAGTCCGCCTCTGAGTCGCATGCGAGTCCATCGGATTCGATTTTGTCAAATCGCGTTTGATGTCAGATTCAACTGCGGGTAGATTAGACCCGAATCAGCCGGTCCTAGGGGGGCGCGGCAACCACCCAAAGTCTCTTGTTCCGGAGTTTTCCGGCACCAGACGCGGACGGCTTCGCGTTCCCTGAATGGATTCGGATCTGGTTGGCGCAGCCCTGCGCCAAGCGTGTGTCTTCGTCAAAGTAATGCGTATTCAGGTTCGGCGGCTGGCACCCAGCATCCGGACAGCAGAAACGATTCCGGCCAAAAGCAACAAGAATGAGCAGTCCCGCCGCGCTTCTTCAATCCGATACATTGGGCTCGCGCCTGACGTCGCGCGGTGATCTCACAAGCTTTTTCATGCAGCTGACCGCCGAGATCGGCGCCGACAGCTACATGCTGGTTGCCATTGTCCACGACCAGGACCGCAACGATGCTCGCATCGTTTCGTCCAACTGGATTTTCGACGCCATCGAGCTGATCGGCAAGCGGCTGATCGCCGGGCTTGCACAAGGCGCGCTCACCGTCGCCCCCGGCATCCGCCCGAGACCGCTGGTGGCATCGCAGGCGCCCGAGACAGACGGGTTGATCACCGGCGAGGAGGCCCGCCTTCTCGATGTGCTCGGTCATGCCGAGGTCTATTCACTCAAGCTGAATGTCGGCCGCCAGCGCCTGTTCGCTCTGTTCTCGGCAGCGACTGCCGGCAGCATCGACCAGCCGGCGCTGATGAGGGCGCAGCTGAAATGCTGCTACGCGCTCTCGCACATCCCGCAGCTGATTGCCGCCGCCGCCATGCAGGATCCGCTGTCGGACCGCGAGCGCGAATGCCTGTTCTGGGTCTCCGAAGGCAAGACCACCGACGAGGTCGCCGTCATCCTTGGCGTCTCCTCCAACACCGTCAACAGCTACATCACCCACGCCATCCAGAAATTCGCGGCCAGCAACCGCGCGATGGCCATCGCCACGGCGATCAGGAGCGGCATCATTTGAAACAGGCCGATATCAAGGAGGCTGCCGAAGCCCTTTTCAACGAGCAGCGCAACCCGTTCGGCGCCTTCTCGCTCGGCTCCGAGACCCATCACGCCGTCACCATTCCAGACGCCGTGCGCCGCTGCCGCTGGATCGCCGTCGACATCAACGCCTCGGCCTTCGGCCTGTTCTTCGTCAGCCCGTCGGCCGAACGGGCACGGCTCGTGCCCTGCCTCGATTCCGACTATCCCGGCGTTGCCGTGGCGACCAAGTTCATTTCAGGCGCCAATGGCGAGGAGATCGTGCGCCACACCCGCAACTCGACGGAACCGCGCTGGTGGACCGACGACGGCATCGCCGCCATGGCGGAGACGTTCGGCAATCTCGCCTGGACCGAGCAGATGGCACCGCTGGCGCCTGGCACGAGCGGCATCGCCTTCCCCGTCCATGCCGAGCGTGGGCAATGCGGCCTTGTCGTCTTCCTGGGGTCCGAGATCGTCCTGCCGCAGGACGCGCTCTACGAGATCCATGCCCGCTGCTTTTCACTGTTCGCCGCTGTCGCCCTCATGCGCCCAAGCGATACCGGCCGCATGCGCGCGATCTCCAAGCGCGAGCTCGAATGCCTGAAGCTGACCGCCAATGGCAACACCAGCGAGGAGATCGCACGGCTGCTGAAGCTTTCGGTGCACACCGCCAACCAGTACCTGACGCAATCCACCCAGAAGCTCAACGCGGTCAACCGCAACCAGGCGGTGGCCAAGGCGTTGCGGCTGGGACTTATCGAATAGGGCAATTCGAGGATCTTGCGGCTGATGCGTGTCGCTCAAAAGCGGCCCGGTTTTGGGAAAACGACATGCATGGAAGCAAAGGCTTAAAGCGGCTCGCATGAGTCCGTTTCGACGAGACGCGCTTTAAAGCTCGGAAGCGGCCGATGTTCAGCGAAAGGCCAGCGGCTCGACCCTGCGGATGCGCGCCTGTTCGATCACCGCCTCGAGCAGGGCCGTGTTGTGCTCAGGGTCTTCGCCCGGCTTCTCGAACGAGACATAGTTGACCACCACGGAAGCACCGTGCTCGCTCAGCGTCAGCTGGAAATAGACGGTGACACCCGGCGGCCTCAGCTCCAGATCGAGCACGATGCGCGGGCTGCCCGTCCAGTCGACATGCGCCTCGCCGCCATGGCCGAGCCGCAGCGTGCCCGGCATGAAGAACAGCTCCACCGCCGAATCGACCAGATCCGACAGGCACGCGAAATGCTCCAGCCGGATGAAGGCGATGTAGTCGGCGACATCGATCAGCCGGAGTTCCCCCACCACTTGCTCGATGGCGCTGGCGACGATGATCTCGCGGGAGTTTGCGTGCGGTTGCCGGTTCATGAAATCTGTCTGCGCTCAGCCTTTTTCGAGTAGACGACCCGCACCAGTTCGGCGACGGCCTGATAGAATTGTGACGGGATCACATTATCGACCGAAACTTGCTTGTACATGGAGCGAGCGAGCGCCACGTCCTCGAAGATCGGGATGTTGTGTTCCCGCGCGATCTCGCGGATTTTCAGCGCCACCAGGTCCTGTCCCTTGGCCAGCACGATCGGCGCCGAATCCTCGTCGCGCACATATTTCAGCGCAATCGAGAAGTGGGTCGGGTTGGCGATGATCAGCGTCGCGCGCGGCACCGCCGTCATCATCCGTTTGCGCGCCCGGTCGCGCGCCAGCGAGCGCAGCCGCGACTTGACGATCGGGTCACCCTCGGACTGCTTGAACTCGTCCTTGACCTCCTGCTTGCTCATGCGCAGGTCCTGCTTCCAGTGGAAGCGCGACCAGACGATGTCGACCGCCGCGATCAGCCCCATGACGAAGACGATCGCCACCAGGATGTCGACGGCGATGCCACGGATGACGAGGCCGAACGCAACCGGATTGGTAATCATGCCGGCGAGCAGTTTGCGGTGGTCTTCCGACAGCGTGAAGCTCAGCACGACGATGGCGAAACCGACCTTGCCGAGAGACTTCAGGAACTCGACCCAACCCTGAATGCCGAACAGCCTGTTCCAGCCCTTGGCAATCGAGATGCGCGAGAGTTGCGGCCGGATCCGCTCGCCGACGAATTGCGGCATGTTCTGGAACACCGAGGCGCCGACACCGGCAACGCTCAACAGCACCAGCAGACTGACGATGGCGCGGCCCACCTCCAGGAGGACGATCTTGTAGAGCGCGATGACGTCGGTCTCGGTGTCCATCGGCCAGGCTTCCGGCTTCTCCAGGAACATCGACAGAAACATGCCGAGATCGATGATGGCGTCCTTGGCGTAGAAGACAGTGAACACCAGTATGGCGACGAAGGATGCCAGCAGCGCCGTTTCCCGCGAATGGGGCAGCTTGCCCTGTTCGATGGTGTCGCGGATCTTCTTTTCCGTCGCCTCTTCGGTTTTAGAATCCTTGTCGACCGCGTCAGCCATGTCGCGGTCTTAGGCGGCGTTCTGGGTCGAGGGAAGTTCGAAGGCGCCTTCGCGCGACAGCCGGATCGTCGTCGACACGATCGACTTGCGCGCTGCCATGATGTCGGCAAGGGCAACGCCCTCCGACCCTTGTCCGAGCTCGGCTTCGATCATGCGCCGCGACCGCGCGCCGATCGCCGACAGCGCCGCCTCGGCAAGCGCGGCCGAAGTGCCGCGCAAGGCCAGCGTGACCAGTTCGGTCGACAGCCCGTCGAACAGCAGCACCCGCGCTTTCTGGGTCAGCAGCGGCAAATCGTCGAAGGCGAACAGGCGAGCGCGGACGCCGTCGAGATCGGGCGTGCCGGCGGCTTCCAGGTCCTGCATGACCTCCTCGAGCAGCGGCTTGTCCAGTTCGTTGAGAACGCTGGCGACGCGCGCCTGCCCGGCCGAAGTGTCCTTGGTCGAGGTTTCCGTCAGCACGCTGCTGCGCAGCCGGTTTTCGACGATCCTTGTGGCGGCGTCCGGAACATTGGCCATCGTCACCATGCGCTTGATGATTTCGCCGCGCGTCGGCTTGGTCAGCGTCAGGAGCACGCTCGCCGCCGCTTGCGGCGCCAGCTTCGACAGCACCATGGCCGCGGTCTGCGGATGTTCGCCGGCCAGGAAGGCGCCAAGCCGCGCCGGTTCGAGCTTTTCGAGCTCGGGCCAGATCGGCAGCGGGGCTTCCGGCGCGACCTCGAATTTCTTGTCGCCCATGATCGCGCTCATCTCTTCGGGCGAGAGCGATTCATTGAGGATTGTGTCCATCCTGTCGGCGGAATCGAGCAGTCCCGCCCCTTCGGTGAACTCGGCCTCGAACTCGGCGACGATGCGCTCTAGATCGCTTTGCGGAATGGTCCGCAGCAGCCGGGCGCCCTCGATCAGCGCCTTCAATTCTTCCTGCTTGAAGAATTTCAAGAGACGGCTGGCCGACGGTTTGCCCATCGCCACCAGTATGGCGGCCGCCTTCTGCGCGCGGGTCAAGGTCACCGGCGTCGTCATGCCTCTCGCCTCCGCTGCCACCGGCAAGCCCCGCAATCCATGTCTAGGCGCCCTTCGTGCCGGCGATGATTTCGGTCAGCCTGATGCCGAAGCGCGACGGATCGCTTTCCAGCACGGTGATCTCGCCGCGTGCGATCTTGCGGCCGTTGACCACGACGTCGACAGGTTCGCCGATGCGCCGGTTGAGCGCCACCGTTGAACCTTTCTGCAGCGCCATCAGGTCGGAGACCGGCATCTCGGTGCTGCCGAGGATGATCTGGACATCGACGGGGATGTTCATGATGACGCTCGAATTGGCTGATGAAGCGGCCCGGAACGCCGCATCCGGGCGCTGCTCCTCTTCATGCAAGACCCCGCGCAATTCTTCGATGGCGCGGTCGAGCTGCTCGTCGGGCTGGTCGAGGTCGGCTTCCGCCTTGGTCTGGGCCATGAATCGTCTCCAAATGCTCAGGCGCGTCCGGCGGCAGCCGGCATCAGCCCGTCGATAAAATCCTGCCCGGCATCGTAGGGATGCCTGATTCGGACGGTGTAATTCTGACCCAGTTTGCCGAACTCGCATACGAACAGGGTCTTGCCGCGCGCGCTGAGACGCGCCTGCGACTGTGCCGTTTCCTCGAATTCGATGACCTGGCCGATTTCGAAATCGGCAAGGTCGCCGAGTGTCAGTCGTGCAAGCGGCATGGTGGCCTCTAGTGCCACCGTGGATCGCATCACTTCTTCCGAAAAGCGCGCGCGCCAGCTGGCGCTGTGATCGTCCTGGCTGACACCGGCGGCGCTATCGCGGCTGGCCAGCACGATACGCTGCGGCATCGTCACCGTGACGGTGCCGCTATCGGCCGGCGTCGAGATGCCAAAGACGATGCGGACTGCAGCGCCGTCGCGCAGCACGTGCCGTTTGGCTTCGGTGCCCGACATCGCCCGCGACACGGGCAGGCGCAGATCGAGCGAGCGCCGTCCGGATCCGTTCAGGGCCTGTGCGACCTGCTGGAACACCATGGTCGAGACATCGACCTCGATCTGCGACAGATCGCGCTCGATAGGCGATGCCGGCATCTCCGGGTCGCCGCCGAATAGTGTGCAGACCGTGATCGCGATCGCCGGCGCATCGATCACCACGGTCATGGCATCGGACGACGTGGCTGATGCGACGATGGTCATGGCAAACGTATCGCCGGCATGCGAGCGCGCCTCCGCGACGCGGCTGATCTCGACGGCCCTGAGATCGACGGTGACCGGAACGCCAAGCTCACTGGTCAGGCTCTTCTGCAGCAGCGGCGCGGCGCGCTCGGCCATGCCCCGGCCGGTGCCGATGACCTGGGCGGCCTCGCCGCTGTCGCCGACCAGGCGCTCGATGATCAGCGAGCGGGCTTCCGAGGGGCTTCCCGGGCTTGTCATGACAATGCTGGGACCGATCTCTGGCGCATCGTTCAGGCAGCCTTCTTCTCGGCGGTGCCGGTGTTCATCGTGCTCTGCTCGACGGCGTCGATCGTTGGCCGCTCATAGGACGAGATGGTCTTGCGGCCGAACTCGATCGCCACCTGCGGCAGTGCGCCGTTCATGTAGGCCAGCAGCGTCTGCTTGACGATGATGTAGAGGCGGTTGTTCTTCTCGCGCACGGTCTTGATCTTGGTGGCGACCGGCCCGACCACCGCATAGGAAAGGAAGATGCCGAGGAAGGTGCCGACCAGGGCCGCGCCAATCAGGCCGCCGAGGATTTCCGGCGACTGGTCGAGCGCGCCCATCGCCTTGACCACGCCAAGCACGGCGGCGACGATGCCGAGCGCGGGCAGGCCGTCGCCGACCGCCACCATCGCGTGATAAGCCTTCATCTTGTCGGACTTGATGGTCTGGATTTCCTCGTCCATCAGTGCCTCGATCTCGTGCGAGCGGGCATTGCCGATGATGATGATGCGGCAGTAGTCGCAGATGAAATTCATCAAATCGTGGTTCTTGAGCACGGTCGGAAAGGCCTGGAAGATCGCCGATTCCTCCGGATTGTCGATATGCGCCTCGACCTCGCTGCGCGATTTTGAGCGCAGCTCGCGCATCAGGCTGTGCAGCACGCCGAGCGTTTCGAGGTAGTTCTGTTCCTTCGGCACCGCCTGCTTGAACGCCTCGAGGATGGCCTTGCCGGTATCCTTGACCGTCTTCATCGGATTGGCGACCAGAAACGTGCCGAACGCGGCGCCGCAGATGACCACAGCTTCCCACGGCTGGACCAGCACATGAAGATGGCCGCCCATGGCCATGAAGCCGCCAAGCACGCAGCCGAGCGTTACCACCAGTCCAATCAGAATGCCCACAACAGGTCCTTCCGCATTTCACGTCGGAAGCAAGGGATAGCCCCCGTGCCTTGTGTGAGGCTTGAATCGAAGCCGCTGGATCCGATTCAGTTTCGCGCAAGGAAGTGGGGGTATTGTGCCGGCATAGCTTCGGCCGGAGGCACGTCTTTGCTTAATACCTTTACCAGCTACCAGCTCATCACCAAGGACATCTCGAAGTCGCTCGACAGGATCGAGCAGCAGCCCGTGGTCGACCGCGATACCAAATATTATCTCGCCAACATCACCAAGGTGAAATCGATCGACGATTTCGTCAAAAATGACCGGTTGTTCAAATATGCCATGAAGGCCTACGGCCTCGAGAACATGGATTACGCCAAGGCCTTCATGGTCAAGGCGTTGAAGGAAGGCGTCTCCGATCCCAACAGCTTTGCCAACAAGTTGACCGACAAGCGCTACGCCGAGTTCGTCAGCGCCTTCAACTTCGCCGCCAACGGCGCCGATGCGACCATCTACAACAAGACCCAGCAGATGGTGACCAAGAACTACGCCACGCAGGCGGCAATCGCCGGCCTCGATCCGAACTCCGACTATGTGAAGGGCGAGACGACATATTATCTCGCCAACATCACCAAGGTGAAGTCGATCGACGACCTGATGTCGAACAACCGGCTCTACACCTACGCCCTCGCATCATTCGGCCTCGATGCGGCGACGCAGGACAAGGATCTCATCAAGCGAGTTCTGCAGGGCGGCGTCCGCGACCCCGACAGCGTCGCCAACAAGATGACGGACAAGACCTACGCAGCACTCGCCTCGGCTTTCAATTTCGAAGCGAATGGCGCGAGCGCCACCACCATCGTTTCGGCGCAGCAGCCGACCGTCGACAAGTACATGCGCCAGACGCTCGAAGAGGATGCCGGCAACACCAACCAGGGCGTACGGCTGGCGCTCTATTTCGATCGCAAGGCACCGACCATCACCAGCTGGTACGACGTGCTGGCCGACACTGCCCTTGCCAGCGTCGTGCGCACCGCGCTTGGGCTGCCCGATTCCTTCGCCACCGCCAACATCGACAAGCAGGCGCAGCTGTTCGAGCAGAAACTCGACATCTCGGATTTCACCGATCCCGAGAAGCTCGGCAAGTTCCTGACCCGCTTCACCAGCATGTACGAGATAAACAACCCGACCTCATCGGCGGTCAGCTCGGCCAGCGTGCTGTTTGCCCAGCCGATCACGGTCGGCATCTCCACCGACCTGATGATGGCCATGCAGAAATTGAGGTTCTGAGACCATCATGCGGGACAGCCTGTACGTCGCCCTTTCCTCACAGATCGCGCTCGAGCGCCGCCTCGACACGATCGCCGACAACGTCGCCAACGCCTCGACGGTCGGCTTTCGCGCTACCGGCGTGAAATTCGAGGATGTCGTCTCCGGCACCGGGCCGAAGTCGGTATCCTTCGCGTCTTCGGGCAAGACCTATCTTTCCGGCGCGCACGGCGCCTTGACCGAGACCGGAAATCCGTTCGATTTCGCCGTCCAGGGCGATGCCTGGTTCGCCATCGATACGCCGGTCGGCACCGTCATGACCCGCGACGGGCGCTTTTCGATGAACGAGAATGGCGAGCTGATGTCGATCGAGGGCCACCCGGTGCTCGATGCCGGCGGTGCGCCGATACAGCTCGACCCCCGCAACGGTCCGCCCAAGGCCGGGGCCGACGGTTCGCTGCGTCAGAACGATCAGCTTGTCGGCTCCATCGGCCTCTACAATTTCGATCCCGGCGAGAATTTCGTCCGCTACGGCAATTCCGGCATCATTCCGGCGCGCACGCCGGAGCCGGTCACCGATCGCTCCGATACCGGCATCGCCCAGGGTTTTCTCGAAGAATCCAACGTCAATCCGGTGCTGGAGATCACTCGGCTGATCCAGGTGCAGCGCGCGTTCGAAAACACCGCGGCCCTGATGCGGCAGACCGACTCCTCCACCGACGAGGCGATCAAGACGCTCGGCTCGAAATAGTCCATGTCGCTCGACCAGCCATCCCTGCGCGCACCCGAAAGACAGCTCCAGCCGGCTCCCGAAGACCGGCTTGCCGCGCTGGAACGGGTATGGCGACGATTCGCGGGCACCGAAGCGCTGCTCAAGCGCGGCGGCCGCGTCGTCGAAGTGACGTCCACGCACTACAAGGTGCGCGGCCTTTCCGACTTCGCCAGGCTGGGCGACATTGTCGAACAGCGCGGCCATGCCGGCGCACGCCGTGGCGAGATCGTCAAGATCAGCCGTGACGAGGTCGTCGTGGCACCCTTCGAACGCAGCGCCGATGCCGGCATCGGGGATGCCGTGTTCCGTCGCGGTCCGCTCGCGGTGGCGCCGCACGCCTCATGGCGCGGCCGCACCATCGACGCGCTCACCAGGGCGATCGATGCGGGCCCGTCACTGGTCAGGGGTGACGACCTGCCGAGCGGTACACGGACCACGCCCGGCGCCATGGCGCGGCAGCGTGTCGGCACCGCCTTCATGACCGGCGTCAAGGTCATCGACATCTTCACGCCGCTTTGCTTCGGCCAGCGCCTCGGCATCTTCGCCGGCTCCGGCGTCGGCAAGTCGACGCTGCTTGCCATGCTTGCCGGCGCCGACGCCTTCGACACCGTCGTCGTGGCGCTGATCGGCGAACGCGGTCGCGAAGTCCGTGAATTCCTCGAGGATACGATCGGCGACAGCATGGCCAAGACCGTCGCCGTCGTCGCCACCAGCGACGAGAGCGCCATGATGCGCCGGCGTGCACCGGACACCGCCATGCGCGTCGCCGAGCATTTTCGCGACCAGGGCCACCGCGTGCTTCTGGTGCTGGATTCGATCACCCGCTTCGCCCATGCCTTGCGCGAGGTGGCGACGGGAACTGGCGAGCCGCCGGTCGCCCGCGGCTATCCCGCTTCGGTGTTCACCGAACTGCCCAAGCTGCTCGAGCGCGCCGGACCGGGCGCCGAAGGCCCCGGGGTTGAAGGCAGGGGATCGATCACCGCCATCATTTCCGTGCTGGTCGACGGCGACGACCACAACGACCCGGTCGCCGACTCCGTGCGCGGCATCCTTGACGGCCATGTCGTGCTCGACCGTGCGATCGCTGAACAAGGTCGCTATCCGCCGGTCAATCCGCTGTCGTCCATATCGCGTCTTGCCGGCAAGGCCTGGAGCGCTGAACAGCGCGCGCTGGTGACGAGGCTGAAGTCGATGATCGCCCGCTTCGAGGACACGCGCGACATCCGCTTGCTGGGCGCCTATCAGGGCGGCGTCGACGCCGAGCTCGACATTGCCGTGCGCCAGGTGCCGCTGATCTACGAGGCGCTGACGCAATCGCCCAAGGACCGTCCGTCCGCCGAACCGTTCTCCGATCTCGCCCGTCACCTCAAGGGTAAGCTGAATGCCGATGCAGGAGACTGAACGCCAGTACACCGAGCGTATCCTGCGCGAGATGATCGCGGAGGCCAACGCTGCGGAACAAGCCAGGGCTGACGAAGCCAGATTCGCCAAGGCAAAGGCTGCCCGCGCCATAGCTGCGAAAGCCGAGGCTGTTCTAGCCCGGGCTGCCAAGCCAATCCTGCCCAGGGCCGCCAAGCCAATCCTGCCGAGGGCTGCCAAAGCCGAGCCTGTTCGGTCCAAGGCTGCTGAGCTCGCCCTGCCCAGGGATCCCCAGGCAGAGGCTGGCGAGATGACCCAAGCCAGCCGGGAGTCGCTGATCGACGGCCTGTTCCCCCGTACAGAATGGCCACAGCCGCCAAGGGCACAGTTTCCCAGGCTGAAAAAACAGTCCGACCGCCGCAGCGATTTCGTCGTTGCCGCGCTCGGCCTCACACTAGGGCTGATCTGCGCCCTGTTTCCCTGGTACATCTTCTTCAACCAGGAACAGTTTGGCGTCCAGGCGATCAAGTTCGGCGGCACCGGCACCAATTCGGGACGGGCGGGCGGCGGCGTGGTCGCCGAACGCAGCGCGCCGCTGACGGTAAAGGACGTTCCGGCGGCCAATCTCGATCTGTTTGCCACGGGAACGGTGCAGGATGACGCCAATCCCGCGCCCGCGCCCGACGAGCAACCCTTCCCGGCCGACGCCGCGAAATTCCGCATGGTTCATGTCGCCAACGGCCGCGCCATGATCGAGGACGATGCCGGACTATGGATCGTCCAGCGGGGCTCGATATTGCCCGACTCCAGCCAGGTGTCTTCCATCGAGCAGCGCAACGGCAAATGGGTCATGGTCACCAGCACCGACCAGGTGATCGAACTCTCCAGGTAACGCCCCGTCTCGGCGTCCGGCCATCCGCAAGGTCCGCGCAAGACTGGCGGCCTAGTCTTCGGGAACCCGCCCGGAGATTCCCATGGAGCCCGTTTCCCTTTTCGATCTCGCCGCCAAGCAAGCGCAATGGCTTGCCGTGCGCCAGTCCGCTATTGCCGGCAACATCGCCAACGCCAACACGCCGGGCTACACGGCAAACGATGTCGAGCCGTTCGAAAAAGTGCTCGACCGCACCGCGGTGTCGCTGCAGGCCACGCAGGCCGGCCATCTCGGCAACGCCGCGACCAATGCCGGCTTCACCATCAAGCCGCAGGAAGATGACGGCGTTGTCATGCCGTCCAAGAACTCGGTCGTGCTGGAAGATCAGTTGATGAAGGCCGGCGAAGTGCGCCGCTCCTTCGAGCTCAACACGGCGATCGTCAAGGCGTTCCATTCGATGATGATGATGGCGGTGAAGAGCTGACCATGGACGCGCTGATCTCAGCCCTTAAAGTCGCAGCATCCGGCCTCGGCGCCCAATCGGAGCGCTTGCGTGTGGTTTCGGAAAACCTGGCCAACGCCCAGTCGACCGGCACAACGCCAGGGTCCGATCCCTATCGCCGCAAGACCATCAGCTTCGTCTCCGAGCTCGACCGGACCTCCGGCAGCTCGACGGTCGAAGTGAACTCGATCGATCGCGATCCAAGCGACTTTCCCGTCGAGTTCCAACCCGGCAACGAGGCCGCCGACGACAAGGGTTATGTCAAGATGCCCAACGTCAACGTGCTGATCGAAATGGCCGACATGACCGAGGCCAACCGTTCCTACGAAGCCAATCTCCAGGTCGTCAAGCAGGCGCGCGACTTGATTTCCATGACCATCGACCTGATGAGGAACCAGTAATGATCAGCGGTATCGGAGCCCTTCAGTTCAAGTCCTCGGTCGGCGGCGACGACACGGTGACAAGCCTGCTCCAGGGCGGCGCGACCCCCTCGGCCGGCGGCAATATCGGCACCTCCTTCGCCGAGGCGCTGAGCCAGGCGGCCTCCAAGACCGTCAGCACGATGCAGAATGCCGAGCAGGTATCGGTGCAGGCGCTCAAGGGCGACGCCGACACCCGTCAGGTGGTCGACGCCGTGATGAGCGCGCAACAGGCGCTTCAGACCGCCGTCGCCATCCGCGACAAGGTGGTTTCCGCCTATCTCGAAGTCAGTCGAATGGGCATCTGAGGAATTCCGCCATGAAAGCACTCGCCATCGCCGCCACCGGCATGAATGCCCAGCAGACAAATCTGGAAGTCATCGCCAACAACATCGCCAACATCAACACCACCGGCTACAAGCGCGCACGCGCCGAATTCTCCGACCTGCTGTACCAGGTCGACCGCACGCAGGGCGTGCCCAACCGCTCCAATACCTCGCTAGTGCCGGAGGGCGTCTCGATCGGCCTCGGCGTCAAGACGACGGCCGTGCGCAACGTCCACACCCAGGGCGAACTGACCAGCACCGGCAACAGTTTCGACCTGGCGCTGACCGGCAGGGGCTGGTTCCAGATCGAAGGCGCCGACGGCGGCACGCTCTACAGCCGCGCCGGCGCCCTCAACACCAACGCCACCGGACAGCTGGTGACGGTGGACGGCGCCAGTGTCATTCCGGCAATCACCGTTCCCACTGACGCCGTTGAGGTTATCGTCAACAAGACCGGCCAGGTCTTCGCCCGCATCGATGGCCAGGCTGACCTGCAGAACCTCGGCCAGATCCAGATCGCCAATTTCGCCAACGAAGCGGGTCTCGCCCCGCTCGGCGACAATCTGTTCCAGGAAACCACGGCTTCCGGGCCGGCGAATGTCGGCGTGCCGGGCGATCCCGGCTTTGCCACCATCCAGCAGGGCTATCTCGAGGCCTCCAACGTCGACCCGGTCAAGGAAATCACCGAGCTGATCTCAGCGCAGCGCGCCTATGAAATGAACTCCAAGGTCATCCAGGCCGCCGACGACATGGCCTCGGTCGTTTCCAAGAACATCAGGTAGGGATGATGGCCATGCCGATCTCCTGCTCCGCATTCCGCCGCACCGCGCTTGTCCTTGCGCTGGTGGCCGGCTGCATGCCGGCTTTCGCCCAGGAATCGGCAGATCAATCGGCGGACCAGTCGGCCACTCAGATCGCCAGCAACCAACCTGCCGGCGAGGTTGTGTTGATTCCCAACCGGGTTATCTATCCCGGCGAAACCATCGAGCTTGGCGCGCTCAAGCGCGTGACCCTGATCGCCGGCAAGCACAAACCGGACGCGGTCGCCACCCGGGCCGAGGAACTCGACGGCAAGGTCGCCAAGCGCACGCTGCTGCCCGGCCGCTACATTCCCTCCGCCGCCGTCCGTGAGGCCTGGCTGGTCGAACAGGGTGCGTCCGTGCAGGTCTTCTTCATCGCCGGCGGACTGACGATCTCGGCCACCGCGGTGACGTTGCAGCCGGGTTCCGCCGGCGACCTTGTCAAGGTCCGCAACATCGACAGCGGCAAGATCCTGTCCGGCACGGTGATGGCGGATGGGACCATCCAGGTCAGCGCTTCATGATGCGCGGACTTGCTCTGATCCTGGCAGCCGTGCTCGGCCTGCAGCCGGCGCTGGCCGACGGCCTGACGCCCAAGGCCAAGCGCGAGCTCGCCGCCAAGAATGGCGGCGTCTACGACGATCCCGAATACAATCCGGCCACCACCAGCCGCATGTTCCGGGTTTCGTCGGGGCCGAGTTCGCTGCCGCCGGGCCAGGTCGCCTCGCGCATCAAGGACATCGCCCAGCTGCAGAGTTCGCGCGACAACCAACTGGTCGGCTACGGCCTGGTCATCGGGCTCGCCGGGTCGGGCGACAGCCTGCGCAACTCTCCGTTCACCGAACAATCGATCCGCGCCATGCTCGAAAATCTCGGCATCGCCACCGAAGGCGGCAGCGCACGCGCCAAGAATGTCGCCGCCGTCATCGTCACCGCCAACATGCCGCCCTACGTGCAGTCGGGCGCCCGCATCGACATCGACGTCTCCTCGATGGGCGACGCCACCTCGCTCGCCGGCGGCACGCTGATCATGACGCCTTTGAAGGCGGCTGACGGCGAGATCTATGCCGTCGGCCAGGGCTCGGTCATCGTTTCCGGCTTCACCGCCAAGGGACAGGCCGAGCAGCTGACGCAAGGCGTGCCGACTTCCGGCCGTGTGCCGAACGGCGCCATCGTCGAGCGCGCGGTCCAGGCCGAGTTCGACGATCAGGCGACGCTGACCCTGCAATTGCGCAACCCCGATTTCTCGACCGCCATTCGCATCGCCGACGCCATCAACGACTACACCAGCCAGCGCTTCGGCGCGCGAGTTGCGGCCGAGCGCGATTCCCGCACCGTGCAGATCAGGAGGCCGAAGGGTGTTTCGGCGGCCCGCTTCTATGCCGAGATCGAAAACCTGGTGGTCGAATCCGACACCCCTGCCCGCGTCGTCATCGACGAGCGCACCGGCACCATCGTCATCGGCAACGACGTCAAGATCTCGCGGGTTGCCATCAGCCACGGCACGCTCACCGTGCGCATCACCGAAGCGCCGCGCATCGTCCAGCCCGAGCCTTTCTCCAGGGGCGAGACGGCCGTCGAGCCGTTCACCGCGATCGACGCCAGCCGGCCCGATGCCCGCGTCGCCGTGCTTGACGGACCCGATCTCGAAACGCTCGTTTCCGGCCTCAACCGTCTCGGCGTCAAGCCGGACGGAATCATTGCCATTCTGCAGGGCATCAAGTCGGCCGGCGCCCTGCAGGCCGACCTGGTTCTGCAATAGGCGATGCCGATGACGCGCTCCCTCTCACGCCAAGAAAGACGCCGCGCCGCCGCAATCCTGTTCGCGGCCAGTGTTGTCGCCATGTCCTTAGCCGCCGGCACGGCGCGCGGCGAAGAAACGGTTCGCCAGGTCCTGCCGGGCGCGCCGGCGGCCGAGCCACCGCAGCAATTGACACGGGAAAAGGCGCCTGATCAAAGCGAGATCGAGCGCTTCTGCTCCAACATCGCCGACGCTGCCCGCGACCGCCGCTATGCCTTGCAGGCGGAAGAGATGAAGCAGCTGCAGGCCGGCATCGACCAGCGCATGAAGGCGCTGGAGGAGAAGCGGGCCGAATACGAGACCTGGTTGAAGCGGCGCGAGGTTTTCCTGGCCCGCGCCGAGGACGGCGTCGTCCAGATCTATGCCGGCATGAAGCCCGACGCCGCCGCCGAGCGGCTGGCCATCGTCAATGCTGACCTGGCGGCGGCCATATTGATGAAGCTCGATTCACGCAAGGCGAGCGTCATCCTCAACGAAATGGACCAGAAGGCGGCGGCAACGCTCACCGGCATCATGGCCAGCGCAGCCCGAAGGGTAGATCCGTCATGATCCGCAAGTTGCTCGTCGTGTGCGCGGTCGCCGGGCTGTCCGGTTGCGGGACCAACCTGAAGGAGGTCGGCAAGGAGCCGGCCTTGTCCCCGGTCGGCTCCGGCATCGACGGCGGCAACACCTCGTCCCTCTATCGCTATCCGCAAACGCCGCCCACGCCGGTCAAGAAATTCTCCTTGTGGGATGACCGCCAGAGCCGGCTGTTCACCGACCCGCGGGCGCTGTCGCAGGGCGACATCCTGACCGTCAAGATCAAGATCAACGACAGGGCCAACTTCAAGAACCAGAACGACCGGAGCCGCACCGCCAACCGCAAGCTCGGCTACGACCTCAGCGCGCAATGGGACAACTGGAGCACCGCCGGCAAGGGCGCCGGCGCTCTCAGCTCCACCACGGACACGACGGCCGACGGCGAGATCAAGCGCTCGGAAACGCTTGAACTCAATGTCGCGGCCATCGTCACCGATGTCCTGCCGAACGGCAATTTGATGATCACGGGATCGCAGGAAGTGCGCGTCAATGCCGAGCTCAGGGTGTTGACCCTCGCCGGTATCGTGCGGCCGGCCGATATCGGCGCCGAGAACACCATTCCCTACGAACGCATTGCCGAAGCACGCATCTCCTACGGCGGGCGCGGCCGTATCACCGAGGTCCAGCAACCTGCCTACGGCCAGCAGATTCTCGACCAGGTCCTTCCGTTCTAGGATTGGGGAACACGGCACCATGGCAAACGTCGAACAGGTCCAGCCGCGCAAGGGTCCCTCCTTTGCCATCCAGGCCGTCATGCTGCTTGTTGTGACCGCAGCCGCCATCGGCATGGGCTGGATGTCCGGCGGCTATCTCAAGGGCGTCGGGGCACCGGCGTCGGTGCCGGTCGCGCCCGAGAACGAAGGCAAGACCGCACAGCCCGCCGCGGCCGGTGAGCCAGGCGTGGGGCCGACGCTCGTCGTGCTGGCGCCGATCACCACCAACATCGCCTCGCCTGCCGATACCTGGATCAGAATGGAAGCGTCCGTCGTCTATGACGGGCCGCAGCCCCAGTCCATGACGGATGACATCCACCAGGACCTTCTGGCCCTGGTGCGCACCTTGAAGATGCATCAGATCRAGGGTGCCAGCGGTTACCAGCACCTGAAGGCCGATCTCGAGGAACGCGCCTCGATCCGCAGCCAGGGTCACGCCAAGCAGATTCTTATCAGGACATTGCTGCTCGAATGAGAAAGTTCCTTCTCGCCACGGCGATGATCGCCGCCGCCACCTCCGTCGCGGCGGCGCAGCAACTCGACCTCGGTGGCATCGGCAAGGCCGATGGCACCACCGTCGGCTACATCATCCAGATGTTCGGCTTGCTGACGGTGCTGTCGGTGGCGCCGGGCTTGCTGATCATGGTGACGAGCTTCACCCGTTTCGTCATCGCCTTCTCGATCCTGCGCGCCGGCATCGGCCTGCAGTCGACGCCCGCCAACCTCATTCTCATTTCACTGTCGCTGTTCATGACCTTCTATGTCATGGCGCCGACCTTCGATCAGGCCTGGAACACCGGCGTCAAACCGCTGATGGACAACCAGATCACCCAGACCGTAGCCTTCGACAAGATTTCGGATCCATTCCGCACCTTCATGTTGCGCAATGTGCGCGACAAGGATTTCGACCTCTTCGCCGATCTCGCCCGCGAGCGCGGCCAGACCGTTTCGCGCGACACCGTCGACCTGCGCATCCTGGTGCCCGCCTTCATGATCTCGGAAATCCGGCGCGGCTTCGAGATCGGCTTCCTGATCGTGCTGCCATTCCTGGTCATCGACCTGATCGTCGCCACCATCACCATGGCGATGGGCATGATGATGCTGCCGCCGACAGTGGTGTCGCTGCCGTTCAAGATCCTGTTCTTCGTCCTGATCGACGGCTGGAACCTGCTTGTCGGCAGCCTGGTGCGCTCCTTCAACTGAGCGCTTGCAGCTGATCCCTGGCGGCTGGTCGCTATCGCGGTTCCCCAGCGCAGAATTCAAGCAATATATTTTCGATTAACCGTCCGGTTTAGCCCTTTGGTAGGGACTTGCCCGCATATTCGCTCGCAGATGGCGGGTGATCGATTTCGAAGATCATTGGCATGATGCCGCACCGTCATACCGGGAGACCCGGTATGTCAAAAAAAACCTGTAAAATCAAGGTACGAGTACCATGTCCAGCATCATGACGAACTCCGCCGCGTTGACGGCTCTGCAGAGCCTTAACGCCACCAGCAAATCCCTCCAGGACACCCAGGCCCGCATCTCGACCGGTTACCGCGTTTCGCAGGCCTCGGACAACGCCGCCTATTGGTCGATCGCCACCACGATGCGCTCTGACAACCAGGCAATGTCCACCGTTTCGGACGCACTCGGCCTCGGCGCTTCGAAGGTCGACACCGCCTACACCGGCATGAACAGCGCGATCTCCACCATCAACCAGATCAAGGCCAAGCTGCTGGCATCCTACGGCCAGACGGACGCCTCGAAGGAAAAGACCCAGGTCGAAATCGCCGCCCTTCAGGACCAGATGAAGTCCTTTGCCACCGGCGCCACCTTCTCAGGCACCAACATGCTGTCCGTAGACAGCGGCGCAACAGCCACGACAGCGGCCGATGTGAAGATCCTTTCGGCCTTCAACCGTGACGCCGCCGGTGCGTCTTCGATCTCGACGATCGACGTCAAGGTGGAAAACATCAAGCTCTATGAAGCTGGTACCACCGCGACACTCAACAAGGGCATCCTGGACTCGCAGCGCACGGGCTCCACCGGTGTGGCCACCCTCACGGCCGTTGCCGTGACCCTGGGCGCCGCCGCAACGGCCACCGACACCTACTCAGCCGCCAGCCTGAAGATCTTCGACACCGCAACGGGCAAAGCCGCGGGCGACGATCAGATCAAGCAGATGATGACCGTCATCGACTCCGCGCTCGCCGACATGACCAACGCCGCCACCACGCTCGGCGCCGCCAAGAGCAGTATCGACCTGCAGAAGACCTTCACCTCCGACCTGATGGACTCCATCGATCGCGGTGTCGGCCAGCTCGTCGATGCCGACATGAACAAGGAATCGACCCGTCTGCAGGCCCTGCAGGTCCAGCAGCAGCTCGGCGTCCAGGCGCTGTCGATCGCCAACGGTTCGTCGCAGTCGATCCTGTCGCTCTTCCGCGGCTAATCACCTTCGCCTGATCACAGTTCGCACTAAACATCGGGCCGCGCCAAAAGCGCGGCCCGATTTGCGTTTGCTCGACTTGCCCTTGCAAGCCTCGCACAATGCTCGTTCCTTAACTCTCAAAGGCCAGCTTTTAACAGGCTGTTAACCATGCCGCGCTAGTTATGGTTAACCAATAGCTTACGACCGTTGGCGAATCGGTCCGACCGGCACGATGCCACCCGTTGAACAGGCCTGTCCGGCATGTCTGAGCATGTCGGTTTTTGAGAAGGAGCGACTTTCTTGGCGAGCATCATGACAAACGCTGCGGCGTTAACCGCACTTCAAAGCCTCAGCGCCACCAACAAGTCGCTCGAACAGACGCAGGCTCGCATCTCGACGGGCTATCGGGTCTCGCAGGCCTCGGACAACGCCGCCTACTGGTCGATCGCCACCACGATGCGCTCGGACAACTCGGCCCTGTCGACGGTGCAGGATGCACTCGGCCTCGGCGCCTCGAAAGTCGACACCGCCTACACCGGCATGAACAATGTGCTGACCACGATCGGCCAGATCAAGACCAAGCTGCTTTCGACCGTCGGCCAGACGGATGCCGCCAAGGCAAAAACCCAGACCGAGATCAATGCGCTTCAGGCGCAGATGAAGTCCTTTGCCGATGCGGCGACCTTCTCCGGCTCGAATTTCCTTGCGGTGACCTCCAAGCAGACTGCCGCCCCCAATGACGGCGTCCAGGCCGACTCCCAGATCGTGTCCTCGTTCAATCGCTCCTCGTCGGGCGCCGTCTCGATCGGAACGATCGACATCGATGTCGAGGGCACCAAGCTTTTCGACTACGGCCTTGCCACCGAGGTCAAAAATCGCGGCACCCTCGATCGCCAGACTTCGATTTATGCCACGGGAGCCGCCCAGACCCTGTATGACAACGCCTATGCGACCGCACTCGCTGGCGGAGCAACGGACATCGCGGCAAATACTGCTGGCCAGGCGGCGGCGGGAGCGGTCGTCCCCAAGGTCGACAATATCTCCGCCTACAACCTCGACATCACCGCGGCCGGCGTAACCGACGACATCATCACCCAGATGGTGACCAGGATCGACAAGGTCATGGCGCAGTTGACCGATTCCGCAACCATCCTCGGTTCGGCCAAGAGCAGCATCGACCTGCAGAAGACCTTCACCCAGAGCCTGATGGACTCCATCGACCGTGGTGTCGGCCAGCTCGTCGATGCCGACATGAACAAGGAATCGACCCGGCTCCAGGCGCTGCAGGTTCAGCAGCAGCTCGGCATCCAGTCGCTGTCGATCGCCAACAGCGCTTCGCAGAGCATCCTGTCGCTGTTCAAGAACTAGTCGCGGGCGCCACCGGCACCGTCCTTTTCACACTCCGATTGACGGGCCGCGCCACAAGCGCGGCCCGATTTCATTTTCGCACAAGCTTCGAAGACTACTGTTCCGGCGGACAGTCATGCTGGGAGTCGTCGAACCGTGCCGGAACAGATCCAGAGCATCATCTCGAATCTTCGCGGCTTTGGCGTCAAGCGCCTTGCCATGCTGGCTGGCATCGCCGTTCTGGTGATGGGCGTCATCGGCATCGCCTCGGTCTATCTCAACCGTCCCGCCTACGACACGCTCTATGTCGGGCTCGACCGCGCCGACGTGAACCAGATCGGCCTGGTGCTGGGCGAAGCCGGCATCGGCTTCGATGTGGGCGCCGACGGAACCTCGGTGCTGGTGCCGGCCGGCACAACCGCGCAGGCGCGCATGCTGCTTGCCGAAAAGGGCCTGCCGACCAGCGCCAATGCCGGCTACGAACTGTTCGACAATGTCGGCTCGCTCGGCCTCACCTCCTTCATGCAGCAGATCACCCGCGTGCGCGCGCTGGAAGGCGAGATCGCCCGCACCATCCAGTCGATTTCAGGCATCAAGGCGGCGCGTGTCCACATCGTCATGTCCGAACGCGCCAATTTCCGCCGCGACGAACAGCAGCCTTCGGCATCGGTGGTCATCCGCTATGCCGGCATCGACGCCGAGAAGAGCGCCATGTCGATCCGCCATCTCGTCGCCGCCGCTGTCCCCGGCCTGTCGGCCGACAAGGTGACGGTGCTCGATTCCAGCGGCAATCTGCTGGCCGCGGGCGATGATCCTTCCAACACCAGCGCCGCCCGTACGCTCGGCGTCGAGCAGACCGTCGAGGCGCAGATCGGCGACAACATCCGCCGTGCGCTGACGGCCTATCTCGGCCCCGACAACTTCCGCGCCAGCGTCAAGGCCGAGGTCAACACCGACACCCGCCAGACGGAAGAAACCATTTTCGATCCGAATTCACGCGTCGAGCGCTCGGTGCAGTCGGTGCGCGCCAACGAAAACAACAACCAGAAGCAGGCCTCGACCCCAGCCAGCGTCGAGCAGAACCTGCCCGAGACCCAGGCAACCGCCACCGACGGTCCGCAATCCTCCTCGCAGAACGACCGCAAGGAAGAGATCACCAACTACGAGATCAACTCGAAGAAGATCGCCACCGTCTCCAACGGCTACACCGTCACCAAGATGTCGATCGCCGTCGTCGTCAACCAGCAACGGCTGGTGACCATCCTCGGCAAGGACGCCACGCCGGAGCAGATTGCCAAGCGCGTCGCAGAAATCCAGAAGATGGTGACCTCGGCCACCGGCTTCGACGACAAGCGCGGCGACGTCATCGACGTCTCGGCGGTCGAGTTCATCGACGGGCTGGACGGCGAGGCGATCCCGCAGGCTGGGATGCTCGATTCCATCGGCCAGCATGCCGGCACGCTGATCAACGCCGGCGCCTTCATCGTCGTGGTGTTCCTGGTCGCCTTCTTCGGCCTGAGGCCGATGGCGGCGGCGCTGACGGCAAAGGCGACGCCGGCCCTGGCAGGCCCCAGCTACGAAGACGTCCAGCGCTCGCTACCGACACCCGAAGCAAGCGCAAACGCCGAAAGCGCTGGCGTCGGCGCCTTGCCCGGTGCGCGCTCCGGTCCCACACCGCTCGACGATCTTCGCCAGAAGATCAGGCCGGCGCCGCAGGAGCGGCTTGCCCGAATGGTCGACCTCAACGAGGAGCGCACCGCGCAGATCCTGCGCAAATGGGCCGCTCAGGAAGTCGCGGCTTAAACCATGCCCTCCGTAGCCCTTTTCGACCTTCTGCCTGATTTCGGTACCCGCACGCAACGTGCCGGTCAGCCCCGGGCCGCGGCCGATCCCGAACACAAGCTAGACGCGCCGGCGCCGCAAGCCGACATCGGCACGCTGATCGCGGAAGCGGTTGCCCAGGCCGAGGCGGCACTCGATGCACGCCTGTCGATTGCCCATGAAGCCGCGCTCGAAGCCGAACGCCAGGCCAATGCCGAGGAAGCAAGGGTATTTCTCGAAAGCCTCGGCGACGATCTCGGCAAGGCGGTCTCGTTGCGCATCGATGCCATGGAGGCGCGCGTGACCGGGCTGGTCGCCGCCACCGTCGCCCGCATGATCGGCGGCATCGTCAGCGACGATCTGCAGAAACGCTCGATCGAGGCGCTTGCCGGCGCGATACGCGAAGCGGTCGGCGATGCCGAAGCCGTGCGCATCGCCGTGCGCGGCCCGCTCTCGCTGTTCGAAGCGCTGAAGGCATCGCTCGGGCCCCGCGCCGCCAATCTCGACTTCACCGAGGCACCAGGCTTCGATCTCACGGTCGCCATCGAYGAGGCGGTGTTCGAGACGCGCATGGCCGAATGGTCGACGACCCTTTCCGAGGTCCTGGCATGAGCGTCGCCGATGCCGGACAGGTTCACCAGGAGATCATCATCGTCCGTCGTGGTCACGACGACCACGATGAGGGTCACCATGGCGGCGTCTGGAAGATCGCCTTCGCCGACTTCATGACGGCGATGATGTGCTTCTTCCTGGTCATGTGGCTGATCAATGCCGCCAACGAGCAGACCAAGGCAGCCGTCGCCAGCTATTTCAACCCGGTCAAGCTGGTCGACCGCAATTCGAGCCGCAAGGGTTTGGAGGATCTCGGCGACGGTCCGCGCGCGATGGGAACGACGGCCGACAACCCGCAGAAGGCGACCAACAAGGCCGGCCAGGACGGCGATGGCTCCGCGGACCGCAAACAGGAGAAGCAGGAACTGCCGCAGGCAGAACACTCCGACGAGCATCTGTTCGCCGACCCCTACGCGGTGCTTTCGGAAATCGCCACCGATACCGGCGTCATGCAGAATGTCAGCCAGAAGGGCGATGGCGGCGCGCAGGCTGCCGGCCCGGCGACCGGTGCTTCCGGCGGCGCCTCCTATCGCGATCCCTTCGAGCCTGATTTCTGGTCGCAGCAGGTGGCGGCGCCCGGCGCCGAAGCCAGTGCCCAGCGTGCCAAAATCGAGGGCGATGCGCTGAAGCCCGGTGACAAGGTTGCCGAAACGCAAGTGCCCAAGGTCAAGTCCGTGCCACCCGTCGCGGCCGCACCTGTCGAACCGCCGGCAGAGGACGCGACCGGCAAGCAAGCCGCGAGCCCCGCCACGACAATGGCCAAGGCCGGCGACACCAAACCAACAGACACGAAGCCAAGCGACGCGAAGCGGGGCGACGCGAAGCCGGACGAGACCAAACCAGACGACACCAAAGCCGCGGACGCGGCCAAGGCCGAGGCCGAGGCGCAAGAGGAAGCCAAGCCCGACACCGGAGAGAAGGCGCCGACCGCCGCCGCCGTCAAGGCTGCGGCCGACGTCAAGCGGCAGTTGGCCGATGCCTTCAAGCCGGGCGACAAGCTGCATGACGGCGTCTCGGTGGAAGCCACCGACAAGGGCGTCGTCATCTCGATCACCGACCAGCTCGACTTCGGCATGTTCGAGGTCGGCTCGGCGCTGCCGCGCCGCGAACTGGTGCTGGCGATGGAAAAGATCGGCCGCATCGTCAACAGCCAGAAGGGCACCATCAGCATCAACGGCCACACCGACGCACGGCCATTCCGCAGCGACAGCTACGACAATTGGCGGCTGTCGACGGCGCGCGCGCATTCCGCCTACTACATGCTTGTGCGCGGTGGAGTCGATGAACGCCGCATCACCGAAGTCGCCGGTTTCGCCGACCGCCAGCCCAAGGACCCGGCGAATCCATTGGCGGCTGTGAACCGCCGCATCGAAATCCTGATGGCAGCCGGCGGATGAGGCGGGCGGCCGTCACCTGCCGGTTGATTGGCCTGTTGCTGCTGGCCGGCGGATATCCGTCAGCCGGCTTCGCCCAGGACGCGTTGCAGCCGTATCAGCTGGTGCGCTCGTTGCAGCTCATCCAGGACCGCATCGCCGCTGGCGATCATGCCGCCCTGCCGATGCAGGCCAAGCTGCTCGAGATGGTGGATGCGCGGCTGCGCGCGGCGGATGCCGAGGATTTCAAGGATCCCAAGAACTTTCGCGCCCTGCTTGTCTACGGCATGAGCGGCGGCAATCCGGTGACTGTCGAGGCCGCCACGTCGCGCGCCACGACGGACCCACAAAGCCTTGCCGTGGCCAAAGGGGTGATCGACTATCTCAATGGCCGGCCCGGCGAGGCGATCGAAGCGTTGAAGCCGATCGATCCGATGACGCTGCCTCCCGACCTCGGCGCTTTCCTTGCCCTGGTCAAAGGCTCGCTGCTTGCCGGCGACCAGCCGGCTGCGGCGCTCGGTTTGCTCGACGAGGCAAGATTGCTCAGCCCCGGCACGCTGGTCGAGGAAGCAGCACTGCGCCGTTCGGTCGGCATTGCGGGTGCGCAGGGTGACGCGGCACGCTTCGCACGCGCGTCGACCCAGTATGTCGAGCGCTACCTCTATTCGCCCTATGCCAGCCAGTTCGCCGACTCCTTCGTCTCCGGCGTCATCGCGCTGCACATGTCGATCAGCCAGGACAAGCTGGCCGACATCACCTCGATGATGGATCCCGAGCGCGAGAAGGTGATCTATCTGCGCATCGCCCGCCGTGCCGCAATCGACGGTCTGAACGACCTGTCGGCCTTCGCTTCGGCGCGAGCCGAGCAGGGTCGCGACGGCAACACCAACCAGGACGATCCGCGCGCCCTGCTTTACGCCAGTCTTTCCACCGTCACCTCGGGCACCATCGAAGACGTCCGCGCCAAACTCGGCAAGATCGACCGCAGCAAGCTGTCGGAAGGCGACCGCGCCTTGCTCGACGCCGCCCAGGCCATTGCCGGCGAAGTCGTCGCCCCGCCCGCCCCCCTCCCTGAGGAAAAGCCAGTTGTCGCGGCCGAGCGGCCGCCGGCGCCTGAAACCGTCGCGGCGCAAGGCGCCGACGCCAGCGGGCTGCCACCCGTCGAAGGCGCCATCGCCGAGCAACCTGCTGTCACTGCAGCCTCCGGCGGACCGGTCGCCAGTGCTCCGGAAACGCCGACGGCTGCGGTTGCACCGGCCGATGCGGCGACCGTCGTGCAGGCGTCGGCGCCATCGCCCGCAGCCAGTCCCGAGCCCACCGACCCGACCGATGCCGCCATGAACAAAACACGTCGACAGCTCGACCTGATCGACCAGATGCTTGGAGCCGCCCCCAAATGACCACCAGCCTCGGCTCGGCCTTGCCAGGATTTGCCGCCGCGCGCGCAACGCCGGAGCAACCGGCGGCGAACGGCAAGAAGGACAACGCGGGCTTTGGCAAAATTCTGCATGGCGAGGCCAGTCCGGCCCGCCCGGAACGGCATCCGACGACCGAGGCGGGATCGCGCGAGCAGCGCTGGGGCAAGCTCGCCGCCAACCTTGCCGGGCATGGCGGCAAGGCCGAGCCGACACCGGCCAATCCCGGAAAGATCGTCTCGGCCAAGTTGCCGGCCGTGAAGAGCGGCGAGGACGATTTGGAAGCCAGGGACGATTTGGAAGCGAAGTCGCACAAGGACGATACCGACGCCGAAGAGACGGCGCCTGACGCGGATGCCGTGCCGCTTCAGGACCATCTGCCGCTGCTGATCGCGTTCCATGACCTGCGCCATTTCTCGACATCGACCAAGGCAAGCGGGCGCGACACGGCTAACAGCGAGAGCCCACCGGACCCGGCGCTCAACGCGCAGGCTCCGCTCCCAAAAACCTATCGGTCGAAGTCCACGGCCGGAAACGAAATCGTCGAAACCAAGTCGAAGCCGGAGCAGGTGTCGATCGTCGACGGGCCTTTGACAGAGCTAGATGGCCAGCCGCCGAGCGCTGACGGCGTTGCCTCCAGCACGCCGAAACGCGAGACTGTCGTAACGGCCCAGAAGCTGCCGGACGCCACAACCGCCGATGTGCCCGGCGTGCAATCGAAACACGCCGCGCCGACGATGAAAAGCATCGAGGATGTCCAGTCCTCGTTACGGCCCGAAGCCGGAAAACAATCCCTGTCCGCCACACGCATCGACGTCGTTTCGCAACAGAGTTTCCCGGCGCCACCGCAAAGTTCCATCAGCCAGGCAGCCCTCAATGTGGTCAACGCCATAGCCGCCGATGGCGGCCCGCAAAAGGCCCTTCCAGCCTCATCCGCGGCCACCCAGCTGGGCAGCCCTGTTGCCGTTCCGACACATGTGTTGAAGATCGAACTTCACCCCGCCGAACTCGGCATGGTGACGGCCAACCTTCGCCTCTCGGGAGAACAACTTTCGATTGAATTGAAGCCCGCAACACACGACGCTTATCGTCGTTTGTCCACCGACAGCGAGGCCATCGTCAAATCGCTGCGCGGGCTCGGCTTCGAGGTTGACAAGGTTACGATCCTACAACCCTCGGTAGCGGTTCCTGCTGCAACCCGCACCGATGCGACCGCCCCTTTGCCGAGCGCGTCGGGCCGCGATCCATCATCCTTCCAACCTGGAAACCCGGGCAGCGGCAATGGTGGAGCGGGTGGTCAGCACCCGGGTCAGCAATCCTCAGGAAACCGCAATGATGACGCGCAGGACTACGGCCGCGGCACTTCACCTTCTCGCGAGCGCGCTGGCGGCGATATGTTTATCTAGCGCAGCAGGCGCTGCCGCTGCCGCCACCAACCCTTGCGAGCCGGAGATCCTGCGTGCCGCCGACCGCTATGGCGTGCCCGCCGGCATCCTCTATGCCGTGGGCCTTACGGAAACCGGAAACAAGGGCAGCCTTCAACCCAACGCCTTGAATATAGAGGGAAAAGCGGTCTTTCCGAGAAGTCGGACCGAAGCCCTTGCCGCCTTCGCCAATGCCCGGCGCGAAGGCAAGACGCTCATCGATCTGGGCTGCATGCAGATCAACCATCACTACCACGCGTCGCATTTCCGCAGCGTCGAGGACATGCTCGATCCGCGTCAGAACGTCGACTATGCGGCGCGCTTCCTGGCCAGCCTCCATGCCCGTCACGAGACCTGGTCGATGGCCGTCGCCCGCTATCATGCCGGTCCCGACAACGATCCGGCGCAGAAGATCTATGTCTGCCGCGTCATTGCCAACATGGTCGCCACCGGCTTTGGAAAATGGACCGCGAACGCCCGCGGCTTCTGCAACCCGTAGGCGTAGCTTCGGCATCCAATACGCCGTTCGCGCGGTCCTTGGTTGTCGTTTTGACTTGGCCAGAACTTGCCGCCGAAAGCATATCTGGTTGCAGGCTAATGCAACCGGCGCGATTCCAGACTCCCAAGAAACTAGCTACAAGAAATGACGGTTGTTCAGGATTCTCGCCAGCGGATACGCCTTTTCTCACGGGGCAAATGATTTGATTCGGAGGCGGGCCGATGATTGTAATCGTTGACGAGCGCGAGCTCGTAACAGAGGGATACAATTCACTTTTCGACCGTGAGGGTGTCGCCTGCGCAGGCTTCGCGCCGGGCGAGTTCGGGGAGTGGGTAAGCTCAGCGGCGGACACCGACCTGAGGTCGGTCCGAGCCTTCCTGATCGGCGACTGCCGCGAAGGCTCGATCTCTCCCCGTCAGATCCGCGACCGCACCGGCGCACCGGTCATCGCCTTGAGCGAACAGCACTCGCTGGAAAACACGCTGCGGTTGTTCGAGAGCGGCGTCGACGACGTCATTCGCAAGCCCGTGCACATCCGCGAGATCCTCGCCCGCATCACCGCCATCCGCCGCCGCGCCCAGGAAGATGTCGCCTACACCGAGATCGGCGCCATGCGCATCTTCATGGATGGCCGCGACCCCGAGATCGACGGCCAGCCTTTGCCCTTGCCGCGCCGCGAGCGCCGCATCCTCGAATATCTGGCCAGCAATCGCGGCCGCCGCGTCACCAAGACCCAGGTTTTCAACGCCATCTACGGCATCTTCGACGAAGAGGTCGAGGAGAACGTGGTCGAAAGCCACATCAGCAAATTGCGCAAGAAGCTGCGCGAGAAGCTGGGCACCGACCCGATCGATTCCAAGCGCTTCCTTGGCTACCGGCTCGTCTTCTGATGCAGCCCCGCGCCAGCCTCGCGCAAGACAGGATGCGTAGCCTCGTAGCCAGTGGCATCCGCATTGGAGCCAGCGGCATCCACATTGGGGAGACGTTTCGATGAGCCTCTACGGAATGATGCGGACCGGCGTTTCCGGCATGAATGCACAGGCAAACCGGCTGTCCACCACGGCCGACAACATCGCCAATTCCGACACCACCGGCTACAAGCGATCCTCCGCTGAATTTTCGTCGCTGGTCATGCCGAGCACGGGCGGCGCCTACAATTCCGGCGGCGTCACCACGACGATCCGGCAGGCGGTCAGCGATCCAGGCGTGCTTCAATACACGACCTCGGTCTCCGACCTTGCCGTCAACGGCGACGGTTTCTTCGTCGTTCAAGATCCAAGCGGAACGCCCTTCCTGACCCGAGCCGGCGCCTTCGTTCCTGATGCCGAGGGCAGGCTGGTCAACGCGGCCGGCTTCCAGCTGATGGCCTACAGCTACGCCAACGGCGTGCCGGCGGCGACGGTGAACGGCTTCGAGGGCCTGACCCCGGTGCTCATCTCCGACCAGGGGATGACGGCAACGCCGAGCACCCAGGGTACCTACAGCGGCAACCTGCCGGCAGGCGCGACGCCGGTCGCCGCCGGCAATCTGCCCACCACCAACGCCGCGGGTGCTCAGTACACGTCGAAATCCTCGATGGTCGCCTACGACAATCTCGGCAACAAGAAGCTGCTTGACGTCTATTTCACCAACACTGGCGCCGGCACCTGGCAGGTGGCGGTCTTCGATCAGTCGAAGGCCACCGCCGGAACGTCGTTCCCTTACACCGGCGGCGCATTGGGCTCGGCCAACCTGACCTTCGACACCACCACCGGCAAGCTCACCGGCGCCGTCAACAGCGTCGGCCTGACGGTGCCCGGTGGCTCCGCCTTTTCGCTGGACCTGTCGGCATTGACCCAGCTCGGCGCCGGATTCACCGTTTCCGATGCCCAGGTCAACGGCAACGCACCGAGCACCATCGACAAGATCCAGATCAGCAAGGACGGCACCATCTCGGCGCAGTACAAGGACGGCTCCACCAAGGCGCTCTACAAGATTCCGCTGGCCGACGTGCAGAGCCCGGACCAGCTCAACGCGCTGCCCGGCAACGTCTACGCACAGGGCACCGAATCCGGCGCGGTCCGTATCGGCTTTGCCAATGAGGGCAAGGCCGGCTCCATCATCTCCGGCGCACTCGAGAATTCCAACGTCGATATCGCCGAAGAACTGACCAACATGATCGCGGCACAGCGCAGCTACACCGCCAATTCGAAAGTCTTCCAGACCGGTTCCGATCTGATGGACGTCCTTGTCAACCTGAAGAGATAAAACGGGCACCGCCCGTGAAAGACCCGCATGTCGTTGTCCACAGCACTGAGCATCGCCCAATCGGCGCTTATGAACACCGCGCGGCAGACCAGCGTCGTCTCGCGCAATGTCGCCGACGCCGACAATCCGGACTATTCGCGCCGCCAGGCCGTCGTCACCAGCACGGCGCCGGGCGCGCGTTCGGTTGATATCCGGCGCGCCGCCAACGACCTGCTGTTCCGCCAGAACCTCAGCGCGCTGTCGGCCTGGAGCGGCCAGAACGCGCTCTACAGCGGCATGGATCAGCTGGGCGTATCGGTCAATGGCGTCGACAATGCGTCCTCGCCCTCGACCGCGATCGGCAATCTGCAGCAAGCGCTGCAGCTCTATGCCACCTCGCCGTCCAACCAGAACCTCGGCGCCAGCGTCGTCGACGCAGCCAGGCAGGTCGTGCGATCCCTGAACGAGGGCTCCACGGCGATCCAGGATTTCCGCACCCAGACCGACGGGCAGATCGCCACGGCGGTCGACGACCTCAACTCGCTGCTCAGCCAGTTCCAGGATGCCAACACCGCGGTCATTTCCGGAACCCGTTCCGGCACCGATGTCTCCGACGCGCTCGACCAGCGCGACGCGCTTTTGAAGAAGATCTCGGACTATATCCCGGTCTCGACCTTCACGCGCGGCGACAATGACATGGTCGTCACCACCGGCGACGGCACGACGCTGTTCGAAACCATTCCGCGCACGGTCAGCTTCGCGCCGTCGGCCGGCTACACCGCCGGTGCCGCAGGCAACGCGGTCTATATCGACAATGTGCCGATCTCGGCGGGAGCCGGCGGCAACACCAGCGCCAGCGGCAAGCTCGCCGGCCTGCTGCAATTGCGCGACAGTGTCGCCTCGACCATGCAGAGCCAGCTCGACGAAACCGCGCGCGGCCTGATCACGGCTTTTGCCGAAACCGCGCCTGCGCTGCCCAATGCAGCCGGCCTGTTCACCTGGTCCGGTGCGCCGGCGGTGCCGGCAGCCGGCACGCTGGTCAACGGCCTTGCCGGATCGATCAGCGTCAATGCGGCGATGGACCCAAGCGCCGGCGGCAATCCGACGCTGCTGCGCGATGGCGGTGCCAATGGTGCCGCCTATGTCGCCAACACCGGCGGTGGCGCCTCCTATTCCGACCTTCTGGTCGCCTATGGCGACCGGCTCGACAAGCCGATGGCCTTCGACCCGGCCGCCGGGGTTTCGGCAACGTCGAGCGTTTCCGACTACGCGGCCAACTCGATCGGCTGGTTCGAGGGCGTGCGCCAGCAGGCATCGACCGCCTCCGACGCCAAGGAAGCGCTGGCATCGCGCAGCGCCGAGGCGCTGTCCAACGCGACCGGCGTCAATGTCGACCAGGAAATGTCGCTGCTGCTCGACCTCGAACACACCTATCAGGCATCGGCCCGGATGATGAAAACCGTCGACGACATGATGACGGCCTTGCTCAACGCGGTGGGATAATCCATGACTTCAGTCTCGTCAGCGGCCATATCGAACGCCATGCGCTCCCAGCAGATGCGCATGCAGGCGGAGCTTGTCAAAGCCACCAAAGAGTCCTCGACCGGCAGGGTCGCCGATGTCGGCCTGGCTCTCGGAGCGCGCACCGCGCAGTCCGTCACCTTCTCGCGCGATCTCGACCGCCTCAACGTCATCATCGACTCCAACGGCCTGGTCGGCTCCCGCTTGTCTTCGACGCAGACCTCGCTTAGCCAGCTCTCGACCGCGGCGCAGTCCTTTCTGTCCGCCCTGACCACCGCGTCATCGAGCGATTCTTCCAACAGTCTCACCCAAGCCTCGGGCAAGGCGACCATCCAGCAGTTGACCTCGATCCTCAACACCAGCGTCAACGGCGAGTACCTGTTTGCCGGCACCAACACCGACGTCAAGCCGATCAACGACTTCACCGCCGCCGGCTCGCCAGCCAAGGCGGCCTTCGATGCGGCCTTCGTCGCCAATTTCGGCTTCACCCAGGATGACCCGGCGGCGGCCAACATCACTGCCACCCAGATGGACGACTTCATCACCAACGACGTCGTGCCGCAGTTCATAGGCGCGGGCTGGCAAGGCAACTGGTCGAACGCCACCGACCAGCAGATCGTCAGCCGCATCGCCCTGAACGAAACCACCCCGACTTCGACCAGCGCCAACAGCGACGGCATCCAGAAGCTCGCCATGGCGGCGGCCATGGTCTCCAGCCTGATGTCCAGCAACATCAGCCAGGCCGCGAAGAACAAGGTCGTCAGCCGCTCCACCGCACTGGTCGGCGAAGCGCTGAGCGGTATTGGCCAGATTCAGTCCGAGACCGGCATCGTCCAGAAGCGGGTTTCCGATGCGAACGACCGCATGAAAACGCAGGTCGACCTTTTCGAACGGCACATTCTCGATCTGGAAGGCGTCGATCCGGCCGAGGCCGCGACCCGGGTTGCAGACCTGACACAGCACATCGAAACGTCCTTCGCACTGACCGCGCGCTTGCAGCAGCTCAGCCTGTTGAATTACCTGACCTGACAACGCTTAACGGAACGGTAGAGCCCCACCGATGTACCAATTCTCCTACGCCGATATCCAGAGCACCTCCGTCGCCGACGCCAAGGACCGCGAGCGGGAGCTCCTGACCCGTTCGATCGACATGCTGTCGGCGGCGGCCGCCGCCGGCCTCGGCTCGATGGAAGCGGTCGAGGCGCTGCATTTCACCAACCGCGTCTGGACCGCCTTCGTCGAGGATCTCGGCTCCAGCGACAACGCCCTGCCCAAGGAACTGCGCGCCAACCTCATCTCCATCGGCCTGTGGCTGCTGCGCGAGGCAGAGGACATTCGCCAGGGCCGCACCAACAATTTCGAAGGGCTGATCGAGGTGTCCCAGATCATCAGGGACGGCATTCAATGACCAACACGTTGAAGATATCGCTGAAGCCGAACGAGAAGATCTACATCAACGGCGCCGTTATCCGCGTCGACCGCAAGGTCACCGTCGAATTGATGAACGACGTGCAGTTCCTGCTCGAAAGCCATGTGATCCAGGCCGAAGACGCCTCGACGCCGCTCAAGCAGCTGTATTTCATCCTGCAGGTCATGCTGATGAACCCGGCCGGCGCGGCCGAGGCGCGCGACATGTTCCGGCGTTCGCTGCCGCTGCTGCTGGCAAGCTTCGAGGACGCCCAGATCTGCGCTGGACTGAAACAGATCGACCGCATGGTCGGCGAGGATCATATCTACGAGGCGCTGAAGGCAATCCGCGCGCTCTATCCGCTCGAACGCCGCGCGCTTGGCGACAATGACTATGTTCCGGGTGCCGCGCGCCCGTTGGCTGTGGGAGCACGATACTGATGAACGTGGACATGACGACGACGATACCGACCGGCGCCAACCAGGCCAGCCAGCAGACCTCGAAGACAGCGGTTGACTACCAGTCGTTCCTGAAGCTGCTGATTGCCGAGATGAAGAACCAAGACCCGACCAAGCCGATGGATTCGACTCAGTACGTCGCCCAGCTCGCCACCTTCTCGCAGGTCGAACAATCGGTGCAGACCAACACCAAGCTCGACCAGATCATGTCGTCCTCGGCGCTGTCGCAGGCCGATGCGCTGATCGGGCGCTCGATAACCTCCGCCGACGGCAAGACGACGGGCACGGTGGCGTCTGTGCGCCTCGCCAGCAGCGGCCTCATCGCCGTGCTGCAGAACGGCACCGAGGTCGCGGTCGGCCCGGGCGTCTCGATCAAGGCAGCGAGCTGACGCTTCCGGCAGGGCCAGTCCCATGAATGAGGCCGACGCTCTCGACATCGTCCAGTACGCGGTGTGGACGGTGCTTACCGCGTCTGCCCCGGTGGTGCTGGTCGCCATGGCGGTCGGCATCGGCATCGCCCTCATCCAGGCGCTGACGCAGGTCCAGGAGATCACCTTGACCTTCGTGCCCAAGATCGTCGCCATCATGCTGGTGGTGGCGCTGACCGGCCCCTTCATCGGCAGCCAGATATCGGCCTTCACCAACGTCATCTTCGAGCGCATCCAGAACGGATTCTGAGCAATTCCAGGAAAAGTGTGAAACGGTTTTCCGTCCGGAATTGCGTCAAAACAAGAGATAGAGCGGTTCGGCGTTTCCGTGAAACGATGAACCGCTCTGAGCAAGTCGACGAAAGCCGTGCCGGTCCGTGCCGAACCATCGGGATCCGCGACCGCTGCGGATGGAGACGTGGACCGCCTCTATCCCATTGTTGGACCATGACCTTTTTCGAAAGGTGTTCGCCCTTTCAACCGCCATGCCCTACTTTCGGCAAATGATCTGAGCAAACGGATCGTCTGACGAGCAGGCACGACATGGCAGGGACCCACCGATGATTGAAGAAAAGCCGGAAAGCGAGAGCGTTTCGGCGCTGGCGCCCTTCCGGCACGGCATTTTCCGCGCCGTATGGGCCGCAAGTCTCGTCTCGAATTTCGGTGGCCTGATCCAGGGCGTCGGCGCCGCCTGGATGATGACCACGATCGCCACCTCGTCCTATCAGGTGGCCCTGGTCCAGGCTTCGACCACCTTGCCGATCATGCTGTTTGCGCTCGTCGCCGGCGCCATCGCCGACAGTTTCGACCGGCGCAAGGTGATGCTGGTCGCCCAGACCTTCATGCTGGTCGTCTCCGTGCTTTTGACCCTGTTCACCTATGCCGGCCTGATGACGCCGTGGACACTACTGGCCTTCACCTTCCTGATTGACAGTGGCACGGCACTCAACAGCCCGTCCTGGCAGGCCTCCGTCGGCGATATCGTGCCCCGCAACAAGGTGCCGGCCGCCGTCGCGCTCAACTCGATGGGCTTCAACCTGACCCGCAGCGTCGGCCCGGCGATCGGCGGCATCATCGTCGCCGCTGCGGGTGCGGCGGCGGCCTTTGCGGCCAACGCAGTAAGCTATATCGGCCTGATCGTCGTGCTGGCGCGCTGGAAGCCGGACCTGCCGGTCTCGACCTTGCCGCGCGAATCGCTGGGCGCGGCCATGGGCGCCGGCCTGCGCTACGTCGCCATGTCGCCCAACATCGGCAAGGTGCTGGTCAGGGGCGCGGCTTTCGGCTTCAGCGCCGGCGCGGTGCTGGCGCTCTTGCCGCTGGTGGCGCGCGATGTCGTCAAGGGCGATGCCCTGACCTACGGCATCATGCTCGGCGCTTTCGGCATCGGCGCGGTTGGCGGCGCGCTGATCAGCGTGCGGCTACGGCAGCTGCTGTCCAGCGAGACGATGGTGCGCTCAGCCTTCGCCGGCTTTGCCGCCTGCGCCTTCAATGCCGCCGTCAGCCATCACGCCTGGCAGACGTCGCTCGGCCTGCTTGTCGGCGGTGCCTGCTGGGTGATCGCCCTTTCGCATTTCAACGTCACCGTGCAGATGGCGACACCGCGCTGGGTGGTCGGCCGGGTCCTGTCGGTCTATCAGACCGCGACTTTCGGCGGCATCGCGCTAGGCAGCTGGATCTGGGGCGTCGTCGCCGATGCGCATGGCGCCGAAACCGCGCTGATCGCGGCAAGCATCGCCATGCTGGCCGGCGGCGCCATCGGCTTCCTGCTGCCGCTGCCGCAGCAGCAGGTGCTCAACCTCGATCCGCTCAACCGCTTCAAGGAGCCGCACCTTGCGCTCGACCTGAAGCCGCGCAGYGGCCCCATCGCCATCATGATCGAATACATTATCCGCGACGAGGACGTGCCGGAGTTCCTCGCCACCATGGCTGAACGCGGCCGCATCCGCCGCCGTGACGGCGCCCGCAACTGGACGCTGGCACGCGACCTCGAAAATCCGGCGATCTGGATCGAGCATTATCATACGCCGACCTGGCTCGAATATGTGCGCCACAATGGACGCATCACCCATGCCGACGCCATCATCGGCGACCGCTTGCGGGCGCTGCACAGCGGCGACGAACTGCCCCGCGTGCGCCGCATGATCGAGCGCCCGACGACCGCGGGCACGGCGCTCGTGATGGCCAAGGGACCGATCGAGCACTAACCGGGCCCACCTTTGGGCGACATGCACTACCCTTCGCCCGACAGGTCCCTGCGCGCCTTGTCAAGTTCCTCGGCATAGCGCCGCATCAGATGGCCTTCGGTCAACAGCCCCAGCACGATGCGGTCGCTGAAATCCTCGACCACGGCGAGCTCTTCAGCGCCGGCGCGCTGGAAGGTCTCGGCGGCGGACTGCACGTTCATGCTCGGCACCAGCACCGCGTCCCTGTACTTGGCAAGATCGCGCACAGCCACCTCGCCATCGGAAGGATCGCTGTGCAGCTCGGCCACGATCAGCACGCCGACATAGTGATCGCCCGCGTCGACGGCAATGATGCGCTGGGCCGAACCGAGCGGCACTTGACTGCGGAAGGCCGCCAGCGTCGTCGAGGCATGGATGGTCTTGATGTCCTTCCGCATCATCGAGCCGACGGTGAGGCTGCGCATCCAGCCGACGTCGTGGGCGCTGCGGATGGTCTCGCCGCGCAGATGGAAGCGCCATGTCGAGAAGGAATAGCCGAACGTCTCGCGCACCAGGATCGCCGACATGATCGAAGCCGCCAGCACGACACCGGTCAGCGTCAGGTCGCGGGTCGATTCCAGCGCCAGGAAGGTCATCGTCAGCGGGCCGCCGACGACGCCGACGGCGAGCGACGTCATGCCGACGACGGCGGCAACAGCGGGATCAATGCCGGTGGCCGGCGAGACAAGCGCCATCACACCGGCAAACGCCTTGCCAAGCAGTGCACCGAGGAACAGCGAGGCGAAGAACAGCCCGCCGCGAAAGCCCGAGCCCAACGAGATGGCGGACGCCGCCAGTTTCAACACGAAGACGCTGGCCACCACAGCCAGACCGTAGTTCATCGCGAATTCGCGATGCAGCGCGCCATGGCCGCTGGACAGGACTTGCGGCGTGATTAGCCCAAGCAGCCCGACGATGACACCGCCAATGACGGGGCGCAGCGACGCATCGATCGACAGCCTGGCAAAACCGCGTTCGATGAGCGTCACCAGATGCATGATGGCGATCGAGGCCGCACCGCCGAGCAGGCCTAGCAGCAGGAACGGCACGTACTGGCTGGCGGTCAGCGCCGGCAGGCCCGAAAGCTCGAGCGGAAACGGCACGCCGCCGAACACTTCCGCCGTCAGCGAGGCTGAGATCGCGGCGGTCATGACAGGCGCGACATTAGCGACCGAATAGATGCCGATCACCAGTTCGAAACCATAGAAGGCGCCCGTCAGTGGCGCATCGAAGGCGGCGGCGATGGCGCCGGCGGCGCCACAGCCGACCAGGATGCGGACATCGTTGCGGCGCAGCCGGAAGATGCCTGCCAGCCGCGACGCCAGGCCGGACCCGACCTGCGTGTAGCCGGCTTCCAGCCCGACCGAGGCGCCGAAACCGCTGGAGATCATCGTCTGGCCGGCGATGATGAAGGTGTCGGTGAGCGACATGCGCCCGCCATAGAGCGCGTTGGCTTCGATCGGGTCGATCGGCGTGCGGAATTTGCGCACTCTGAGCCAGATCACCGTCAGCCCAAGCAGGATGCCGCCGATCGCCGGTATCAGCGCCTGCATCGGGTTGGCGAGCGAGAACATGCCGGAAAGCCGGCCACCGGGCTGAACGCCGAACAGCAGCCCGTGCAGGTCCTGCACGATCTGGCTCATCGCCGTGACAAGGATGCCTGCCATCACCCCGACGACACCGGCCAGGATAACCACGGCGATGCCGCGCGCCTCGAGCAGCGGCACCGATCTGATCAGCACCGAGCGCAGCCGGCGGGCGTAGACTTCGCTGTGGTTTCTGGAAAGCACCGGGGCGGCTCGCCGATATCGGAAGAGGCAGTGGAAAGCCCGCCTGATACGCCCGGCGACACGGCAAGGCAACCACATTGGCGACAGACAAGGCGCCATTGTGGCATGGGGCGACTGGTCGCGGCCGTGGCTGGCTCTGTTGGAACGCGAACGGCTGCCGTCCGCTGACAGATCGATCAGGTCGGCTTGGGATCGCCGGCCTCATAGAGCACGAGGTTGCGCTCTCCAATGCCAAGTGCCGGCCAGCTTGCACGCCAGTCTGCAAGGTGCGGCGAGCGGAAATGTGCGTCGAGCACTGCCCTGTCGCTCCAGACCTCCGTGACCCGGATGAGCCCGGCATCGAACACGTCCTGCGCATAGGAATATTCGAGGCAACCGGGCTCGGCGCGGCTGGCTGAGGCCATACGCTCCATCGCGGGCTTCGCCTCCCCGAGCTTTTCCGGCGGCAAGCGGATGGTGCCGATGATTTCCTTTTGGAGGCGGCGGTCGAGAGCCCAGTAGCCAGTCTCCCACCCTCGCGCAAGTTTGGCCGGTTAGGCTCACAAGGCTGCCGCGCTGGCAGGCTTGGCATTTTTGGGGACGACATGGCGATCAGCGAAAGCATCCAGCCTGGCGCAGTGGCCAAGAACGGCCGCGACGTCTTCTTCGCCATCGGCATCGTCATCATCCTGGCCGTGCTGTTCCTGCCGATCCCGGCCTTTCTCATCGACATCGGCCTCGCCTTCTCGATCGCCCTTTCGGTGCTGATCCTGATGGTGGCGCTGTGGATCCAGCGACCGCTCGATTTCTCGTCGTTCCCGACCGTGCTGCTCATCGCAACCATGCTGCGGCTGTCGCTCAACATCGCCACCACACGCATGATCCTGTCGCATGGCAATGAAGGCACGCACGCGGCCGGATATGTCATCGCCGGCTTCTCCAAGCTGGTGATGGCCAGCGACTTCGTCATCGGCCTCATCGTCTTCATGATCCTGATCGTGGTGAACTTCATCGTCATCACCAAGGGCGCCACCCGTATCGCCGAAGTCGGCGCCCGCTTCACCCTCGACGCCATCCCCGGCAAGCAGATGTCGATCGACGCCGACCTCTCCGCCGGCATGATCGACGACAAGACGGCGCAGCTGCGCCGCCGCGAGCTGGAGGAAGAATCCTCCTTCTTCGGCTCGATGGACGGCGCCTCGAAATTCGTCCGCGGTGACGCCATCGCCGGCCTCATCATCACCGCCATCAACATCGTCGGCGGCATCGCCATCGGCTATATCAGGCACGGCATGGGCATGGGCGAAGCCGCCGACGTGTTCATCAAGCTGTCGGTCGGCGACGGCCTCGTCACCCAGATCCCGGCGCTGATCGTCTCCTTGGCCGCCGGCCTGCTGGTGTCCAAGGGCGGCACACGCGGTTCGACCAACCAGGCGGTGTTCGGCCAGCTCGGCGCCCATCCGCGCGCGCTTTACGTGGCGGCATCGCTGCTGGTGTTGCTCGGCCTGATGCCCGGCCTGCCGCTGTTTCCGTTCTTTGCGCTGGCCGCCGGCATGGCCGGCCTCGGCTACATCATCCCGATGCGCCACAACCGCGCCGTCGCCGCCGCCGAAGCGATCAAGGACCAGGAGAAGGCGACCAAGGTCGAAGAGGAAAAGAACTCGGTCAAGGCATCGCTCGCCACCGCCGAGATCGAACTGCTGATCGGCAAGCAGCTGTCGACGCGGCTGCTGGTGTCGCATCAGGAACTGGTTTTCCGCATGTCCAAGATGCGCAAGAAATTCGCCACGCAATACGGCTTCGTCGTGCCGGAAGTGCGGGTTGCCGACGATTTCGCCATCCCGCCGAAGAGCTACCAGATCAAGGTGCACGGCACCGTGGTGGCCGAATACCAGATGCGCGTCGGCGAGATCATGGTGCTGCTCGGCAACCGCGACATTCCCGAAATACCGGGCGAGGAAATCCGCGAGCCGGCCTTCGGCATGCGCGCCTATTCCGTGGTCGAAACCTTCGCCGAAGACCTGAAGCGCGAGAACTACACCTTCGCCGACAACATGTCGGTGCTGCTCACCCATCTTTCCGAGGTCATCCGCAACAACCTGCCGCAGCTTCTGTCCTACAAGGACATGAAGGCGCTGCTCGAGCGGCAGGACCAGGAATACCGCAAGCTCGCCGACGAGATCTGCACGACGCACATCTCCTATCCCGGCTTGCAGGCGGTGCTGAAGCTGCTGCTCGCCGAACGGGTCTCGATCCGCAATCTGCATCTGATCATCGAGGCGATCGCCGAGATCGCGCCGCATGTGCGCCGTACCGAGCAGATCGTCGAGCATGTCCGCATCCGCATGGCGCAGCAGATCTGCGGCGACCTCTCGGAAGGCGGCGTGCTCAAGGTGCTGCGCCTCGGCAATCGCTGGGACCTCGCCTTTCACCAGAGCCTCAAGCGCGACGCCAAGGGCGAGGTGCGCGAGTTCGACATCGATCCGCGCCAGCTGGAAGAGTTCGGCCAGGACGCGACCAAGGCGATCAAGAAACATCTGGAAGCCGGCGAGCGCTTCGTGCTGGTCACCGCGCCCGACGCCCGCCCCTATGTGCGCATGATCATCGAGCGGCTGTTCACCACGCTGCCGGTGCTCAGCCACGTCGAAATCGCCAAGGGTGTCGAGATCAGGGTGCTCGGGACCATATCGTGAGCGTTCTCTCGCAAGGCGTCGTCATCGCGGCGTTCCTCGCCTTCTGCCGCATCGGCGCGTGCTTCATGCTGATGCCCGGCCTGTCCAGCGCCCGCGTCCCGGTCCAGGTCAGGCTGTTCGTGGCGGTCGCTGCCACAGGCGGCCTGCTCGCCTTCCTGTGGGATCGCATCTTTCCCTTCGTCGATCCGCGCCCGCAGATCCTGGTGCCGATGATCATCTCGGAACTACTGGTCGGTGGGCTGATCGGCGCCATGACCAGGCTCTACATGGAAGCCTTGCGCTTCATGGGCTCGGCCATCGCCATGCTGATCGGCTATGGCGGCACCGGCGGGCCGGCGATCGAGGAGCCGGAACCGCAGGCAGCGCTTGCCGCCATCATCTCGTTCTCGGCTCTGTTGATGCTGTTCGTCTTCGATTTCGACCACGAGATCGTACGCGCGCTGGTGACCTCCTACACGGTCGCGCCGGTCAACATCTTCTTCAACCCGCAGGCCGCACTCGTCGACGTCACCGACACGGTATCGGACACGTTCTTCCTGGTCATCCGCCTCGGCAGCCCGTTTGTCGCTTATGCCATTCTCGTCAATCTGACGATCGGCTTCGTCAACAAGCTGACCCCGCAGATCCCGATCTATTTCATCTCGCAGCCCTTCATCATCGCCGGCGGCATGATCATCTTCTACTTTGCCGTCGGCACCATGCTCTCGCTGTTCGTCGCCGGCTTTGTCGACCTGACATTGGCACGATAGCCATGAGCACGCGCAGGGACCGCCTGAAGAAACTGGTCAAGGTGCAGGTGCAGCTGAAGGCGCTGCACGAAACCCGTCACGCCACCTTCCTTGCCGCGGCCGGCGCCGCCGAGACCGAAGCCCGGGATCTGGTCGGGCATTTCGACCGGGCCGATTCCCTCTCCGGCGTGTTTCCCGATCTCTACCATCGCCGCATTGCCAGCGCGGTCGGGCGCCAGGAGGCGAGCCTCGAAGGCGCCAGGCAGGAAGCCAGCCTCATCGCCGCGGCAACCGCCCGCACCAACATGGTCGAACGCGCCTACAAGGACGTGCGCAACCGCGACGAGCGCGAACGCTCCGACCGCGAGCGCCTCGACCTGATCGCGCAGAAGCGGAGCGCAGAGTAGTGCCGGGGTGCTGATAGTTGGCCCAAATCTGCCAGACTAATCCTCTCAATGTCCGGAATTACGGTTGCGAAGAGCGCCCATCCGCCTGCTGCGGGAATTGCCGGTCGTCGTTCATGCTAACTTCAGTGACCAGCTTGCGGCGAAGAGCCATAGTGTAGTCGTTTGGCCCCTTCGGCGTTATGACAAAAGCTTGGGATCCGCCAATGACGAATTTGGCAAAATAGGATGCCAATGGTTGGTCGGGATTCTCATCTTCCGTTGGAATGGCGATCGCGTTGATCGTGTATCCCTTGGCAATGGCGTTCAGCCTGCTCGGCTGAACAGGAAGCCCGTCATTGTTCTCACCATTGGAAGAGATGTCGATCACTTTCTTGGCCGCCTTTCCAGGAAACTGGTCGAGCAGAAGACTTCCGACGTCGATGGCCGAGGAAACGGATGTTCCGCTTCGTCCTCTGCGAATATTGCCGGTATCGCCTCTCTTGTTGATCACCGACGCAGCCGCCTTGGCATCTTCCAGCCCGCAGATGCTTGTCCATGGCAGCACCATGCGTGTGTGCCCGGGACTCGACCATTCAAAGTAGGCCACGCCGATGCACCCAACATAATTTCGGGTGATGGCCGCGATGATCTCGGGCGAAGTGAGCGCTGCGGCATGTCCCTCCCGCTGCAGGTCAGCAATCTCCGGATCAATCGAAGACGAGTAATCGACTGCGAATACGACAGCAACATCAACATTGGCGGCATGTGCCTGCAGCCCCCAAAACACCGAAGCGACAAGCGTTCCCGCCAGTCTCAAATATGAGCTGGCCCGCTTTGCCAGCGCTCTGACCGTCGGCATCAGAATGCCGCTGCGTATCACTCGCGCCAGAAAGCTTGCCAGCGCCACCATTACAGTGCCCTCGCGACAGGTCCGGCCGCCGACCGAGACCATGGGCCCTGTGCTGAGTGGCGGTCCGCTTGGCAACACGTTCGCATCACCGCCTAGGTTCATCACATTCCTCCACTGGATTTGAATTGGCGGCGGGCCGATGGCCCGCCCAGGCCGCAGGCGCCGCGGCAAAGGCAGGGGCCACGTGGAAGGGCGGAATCGGGCCGGCCAGCATCGGCCCGCGCGCCACCGGCGTTCGGTTCGACATTGCGACGGACAGGATCGCACCGAGAATGATCGCGGCACCCAGTGCGCCTGCGGGTGAGTTCCGCTCACCGAGCAAGATCGCCGCGCCAAGAGCCCCGAAGACGCTTTCGGCACTGACGATCACGGCGGCATGGCTAGCGGAGGTAAAGCGCTGTGCGGCAATCTGTATGCCGAAAGCGATCGCGGTGGAGAACACGCCGAGGACCGCCAGTTCCGGGCCGGCTGCAAATGCCGCGGCTAGCGACAGGTTGCCTTGCATTGCCCCGAGCGGCAGGGCGAAGGCGGCGGCGCCGAGGAATTGCGTCGCCGCCGCGGTGAACGGCCGCGCATGGGTCTGCATGTGCCGGCCGAGCTCGACCATCCAGAGCGCATAACAGGCAGCCGACAGGATGGCGGTGAGATCGCCGCTGCTGAGACTGGCGAACCCGCCGGACAAAAGCAGGGCACCGACCATGGTCAGCCCGGCGGCGGCTGCGAGACTCGCTGTCGGACGTTCGCCAATGAGCAGCCAAGCGGCCAGTGGTGTCATCACGGTTGCGGTGCTCACCAGGAAGCTTGCATTTGTGACAGTGGCGCCGAGATAGCAAAGCTGCTGAAGCGTGATGGAGATGGCAAACAGCGCACCCACCCTGGCCAGGCTGGAGAAATGGCCCGGCCCGGCCGGCAGTCGCCTTTCGGTCAAGACAAAGGGCAGCACAAGCAGCCCACCGATGAGGCAGCGCAGGCCGACGGCACTCAGCGCGTCGAGATGAACAAGCACTGTCTTTTGCGCGACATTGCCCAAGCCCCATAGGGCAGCGGCAAGCAGCAGCAGCAAATTGGCCCTAAGCTTGGACATACACCGCATCCCTCGGACTAAAGCCCGTCGCGGGTTTGCGATGGCTCCAACCACTTCAGGGCGCCCGGTTCGGTCCGCCACGACCGACGTTTCGTTCAGCTGCCCCTACTTAAGCGATGCCTTAATTGATCTACCGTCACAGGAGCGCTTGAATGCGTGGTTCTACCGGTTGCGAAGCGTTAGTTTTGAGTTAGGATTTCGTCAGGCTGGGACCCTGTTAAGAAAATGCAAAGTGAGGACAGCGTCGCCGCAAGCAAAATCTCACTCTTCGGCGGGTTCCGGATTGAAAAGGAAACTGTCGGTCCGCTCTGGTTGACCGGGAAGCGGGGTCCCGCGATCATTGCCTATCTGGCCCGCTGCCCGGGCATGGCGGCGACAAGGGAAAGGCTGGCTGATCTGCTATGGGGCGATAGCGACAGCGAACACTCGCGCAACAGCCTGCGGCAAACCCTCAGCGTTCTACGCCGGGATCTATCACGGGCGGGGGTGGATATCGTCCATTCTCGGAGGGAGTTGATCGCCCTCAGGCCGGATGCGGTTCGAGTTGACGTCGACGAGTTTGAATCCGGGCTCTCCGCGCGTTCCGCGCCGGAACTCGAGACGGCTCTGGCGCACTACACCGGACCGTTTCTTGATGGGGTTTATCTGGGAAGCAACGCTTTCGACGACTGGGCGGCGGCTGAACGCGACAGGCTGCTGGGCCGCGCGCTTGAGTCCTTCGAAAAACTCGCCCGCTTCGTGGACACAGAGGCCGGACTCGCCCTGGCGGATCGAGTTCTGGCCATGGAACCGACGCGGGAGGAGTCCTATCGGCTCAAGATGGAATTGCTCGCCGCGTGTGGCCAGCGCGACAGGGCGATAAGGACATATGAGGCTTGCAGGAGCATGGTGAAGAAGGAGTTCGGCGTTGAAACCAACCCTGAGACGCGGGCGCTTTGGCAATCCCTGCTATCTGCCGCCGACACGACGTCAAATCTGCAACCGACAAATGGTGCTCCGGCCGGCCAGCGCCCCGGGCGCCCCTCCATCAGCGTTGCCGACTTCGTCAACCTGACCGGAAAGCGAGGCGACGACTTTTTCGCCAGGGGGCTCGTCCAGGACATAACCACGGCCCTCTCCGAGGTGGCCGACTATGTCGTGCTCTCCGCGCTTCCGTCCAAGGACAAGAGCGGCGATGAATCCCAAACGCCCGGAATGCTCCGGGCGCGATACATGCTCAGCGGCAGCATCCAGCGATCCGGCAACGGGCTGAGGGTGAACGTCCAGCTTGTCGATGCTGGCAGCGGCCATAATGTCTGGGCCCAGAAGTTCGACGGCCACTCGGAGAACGCGCTCGAATTCCAGGACCGGATCGCACAGTCGGTTGTGCTGGCTGTGATCCTCGAACTTCAACTGACCAACTGGAAGGTTCGCGACAAGAGCCCGCCGGGCGCCCCTGAAGTGCGCAGGTTGGTGAACGAAGCTCTCATGAAATATTTTGAGATGACCCGGGACTCACTGTTGGTCGGGATAGAGCTTGCCGAGAAGGCGGTTTCGGTGGGCCCCGACAACGCCCGTGCACAGCGGACGCTTTCGATTGTAATTTCTATGGGCGTGGCGTTTGGCGCGCTGCCTCGCGAGCCAGGGCAGATCGAGCGTGCGGTTGAGCTTGCGGAAGCAGCGGTACGGGCAGTGCCCGACGACGAAATTGCCCGCTGCATCCTGTCATTCGCTCTCGAAAGTTCCGGCCGAATCGACGAGGCGATCGCCGAATGCCAACATGCGATCAGCCTCAACCCAAGCTATCCGAGTGGCCACGGCGATATTTCGATGCTCTTTGCGTTGCGCGGACAGGTAAGTGAAGCAGTGCGTGAGGCCAACGAGGCGATCCGGCTCGGCACGTATGACGTCATCGACTTCTGGCGTCACCATGGCCTGGCTGTGGCACTGTTCGCCGGCGGAGACGACCGGCGGGCGCTCGAAGTCGCTCGCAAAGTGGTCAGGACAAAGCCGGGCTTCGTTCGTGGCGCCCTTTATTGGGCCGCGGCCGCTTCGGCAACCGGAAACAACGAAGAAGCGACACGGGCCATCCATCATTGCCTGTCACAGCTTCCTCATCTCAACCTCGGTAATGTCTGCCCCGGCTTTGTGCCACGCTATGTGAAGGATCATCATCACGCGAGATTCCTTGAAATGCTGTCGAGGGCTGGCCTTCCTGCTTCCTAGTGGAACCTGGCTACGCGACCGGGATCGTGGCGGCCATCTCGCAGCCGGATTCAGTCCGCGTGCTTGGAACAAATGACGGGCCAGACTGTTCACCTCTGATACGACGCTGACGTGCCCGATGGGTAAGCGGCGATCTTAAGGAGTTCTCATCATGAACATGTCGTCCACGTTTCGTTCAGCCGCCTTTGCAGTCATCGCCACTGCGGGCGTAAGCCTTGCCAGCGCCGCGCATGCCGACAGCGGCACGATCCGCTTCTCCGTCTACAAGGCTGCCTTCTTTGTGGGTGGCTCTGGAGGCGAAGGCACGCTGACATTCCATGGCCGCCGCTATCCCGTCTCTGTCGGCGGCATCTCGGGCGGCCTCGCCTTCGGGGTTTCCAAGACCTACTTCCAAGGTACCGTTCGCCACATTCGCCGCGTCCGGGATGTAACGGGGGTCTATGGGGCGGCGGGCGGTGGCGGYGCGCTCGGCAAAGGGGCCCAGGTGATCGTCATGACCAAYGACAAGGGCGCCMMRCTCGAGCTCACCGGCAAGCAGGTAGGCATGCAGGTCAACGCCGACCTAAGCGGTATGGCCATTACGGTGAAGTAGGACGTCGCTCCGTTCGGCGTCCCTGCGGTCGGTCCACTACGCTGCATACAACGGTAGGCCTTCTAGCCATGTCTTAGGAAGCCGACGTTCCGCTTTCGGCCAAAAACGCGACGTCCGAATGGTGGCTTGGCGATGTCCGCAGTTGGCGACGGGACCAAGAAACATGCCTGCGTTCCACCCCCGCCCGCCGCGCAAGCCTGCCACAAGCTTGTTGAGGCATGGTCTGGCTAAGGAAAACCGATAAAAGGCGGACTTTCTTGGCGATTTCTCCACCCAGCGACATCGTTATGGATGTGGCCCGAGCCGTCGACCCGACGGACATCGAGGCCGCCCGTGCCGCGCTGACCAAGCGCGCCGGCGGTGCTGCCGGGACTTTTTCGGTCGACACCGCCGCTTCGGTCGATGCCGGCTCGATCCTGTCGCGGGCCACCGCCGACAAGGCCGCGACGACCGACCCGGCCAAGAAGTTCAAGAAGTTCGAGGCGATGGTGCTGCAGACCTTCATCCAGAACATGCTGCCCAAGGACACCGAAGGCGTCTACGGCAAGGGCCTCGCCGGCGACATGTGGAAATCGCAGCTTGCCGAGCGGGTGGCCGACGTGATGGCCGAACGCGGCGGCATCGGCATCGCCAAGTCGATGCTCGCCGACCACTATCTCGAAGGCAAGCGCGTCGTACCGGTCGGTCCGGTTTCGGGCGGGCCGGAAAAGACCGAGATCGATCAACAGAACAGCCTGTCGACCTCGCTGGTCCACGAATTGCAACGCAAGGCGGCCCGGTCGATCGCCGGTGACGACACCGCCATCAAGACAGACATCAAGATCTAGGAATGCCCCCGAAACCGGCAGCCGGTTTTGGGAAGGATCATGCCAAAACACTGAGACAGTGCGTATCCGAGTTCAATCTAACCAGACCGGGATTCTCATGGCCGACTTTTCGGAATTCACCGCCAACCTGCCAGCACGCACGACCGCGTCGGAAGCGCCGATCCCGTTCGCCCGGCCGGGCAACCTTGCCGCCATCATCGGCCGCATCGAGGAAGTGGTCGAGGAAGAGACGGCCGGCATCCGCAACGCGACCAACTATGATCTCAAGGCGTCGAACGCCCGCAAGAGCCGCTATCTCTACGAACTGACGCGCGCCATGCGGGGCGGCAGCGAAGCCGAATTCCTCGAACAGCACCGCGAGGGCCTGACCCGGCTGCGCCAGAAGCTGGCCAAGAACGAGGCGGCGATCCTGGCTCACCTCAGCGCGGTCAACGAGGTTGCCAGCCTGCTGCGGCACGCCATCCAGCGCGCGGAAACCGACGGCACCTATTCCGCCGGCGAGTTCGGCTGGATGAAGGCATGATGTCGAACACAATGCCGAGGCAAAAAGCTAGTGCGGCGTTCCCATCGCCAGGAAATGACAAGGCCTGATGTTCAAGGTCATCGCCATCGCCGTCTGGATCTGCGCCGCCACGCTCGGCGCCGTGTTCTATTCGTTCCAGGCAGCAGGCGAGCGTGGTGTCGGCGAGACACCGAAGCCGATGTTGGGTGGCCTGGACTACGTCAAGACCGACATCATTTCGGTACCGCTGATCCGCGATTCCCAGATCGGCGGCTATTTCCTGACCAAGCTTGTCTACACGGTCGAGCCCGAGCAGATAAAGAAGCTGTCCATTCCAGCGGAAGCGCTCATCACGGACCAGGTCTATACCTACCTCTATTCCAATCCGCAGATCGACTTCACCAATAAGGCGACGATCGACCTCGATGCCTTCCGCGCCGCGATCCGCGATACCGTCAACACCCGTGTCGGCGCCACTTTGGTGCATGAAGTTCTGATCGATCAGGTCAATTTCCTGAGCAAGGACGAAATCCGCGACAACTGGCTGCGCCGCAAGAAAAGCGAGACAGCGGCGGAAATGACCAAGGCATTCAAGGAACATTGAGCTGCCCGGCTCGCCGTTGCGCCTCTCGCCGAGACGTCATCCGCTGCGGCGATAGGAACCAGCCACCGGAATCCGCGTTGACGTAAACGTCAACCCAAAGCTATATGCGACCGTGATCGCGAAAGCGCGCGGCATGGAGCTTCGAGCGCCGCTGCGCGACAGATGCAACAGACAAGGAGAACAGCGTGAGCGTTCAGGAGATTGCAGAGAAGATCAAGTCGCGCGTGGCGAGCAGCGGATTCGATCGTTCGGTGAAATTCGACACCGGCGCCGATGGCGTCATCGTCATCGATGGCACAACCATTTCAACCACTGACGGACCCGCCGATTGCACCATCAAGCTCTCGCTCGACGATCTGGATTCGCTGATATCGGGCGACCTGAACCCGACCATGGCTTTCATGACCGGCAAGATAAAGGTCGAAGGCGACATGACCGTCGCCATGGCGCTCAGCCAGCTGATCGGCTGACCGCTTGTGAGCCGCACAAAACGCCGCCCGATGGGCGGCGTTTTTGTTTTGAGCCGAAGCCGGGTGGCCGCTTCGGGCAGCCGTTGCAGCTCAGGCCGCCGACGTCAGCTGCTGCGCCTTCAGCTTACGTCCCGCCGCCTTCAGCGTGCCGTGTACGCCGTCAAGCGCGCCGTCGACCAGTTCCAGCGCCAAAAGGCGATGCCGTTCATAAGGGCCGGGCATGGCGAGCGAACCGGTCCTGGCGGCCGAAAACCCGAAGCGTCCGTAATAGGGCGCGTCGCCGACCAGCAGGATCGCCGCATGGCCAAGCCGCGCCGCCTCGGCGATGGCATGACGCATCAGCGCCGAGCCGATGCCGGCACTCTTGAGCGACGGTTCGACGGCGAGCGGACCAAGCAACAGCGCTGCCGGGCCGCCCTCGCCCAGCCTGACATCCCACAGCCGCACGGTGCCGGCGACGGCGCCGGATGCATCACGAGCGACGAAGGCCAGGCCTTCCGAGGGCCGGCGGCCGCGCCGCAGCTTCTCCGAAGACTTCTTCCTGCGCATCGGACCCATGGCGTCGTCGAGCAGCGCTTCGCGGGCCGCAACGTCGGCTGAGGTTTCAGCGACGATGGCAATGGCGCGGGCACTCTCCCCCACAAGGGAGGAGATCGGCCAGACGCCATCATCGATGAAATTTGCAATGTCCATTTCCGCAATCCCTAGCGAGCGGAGATCTGTTCCACAGGCGAGCCCAGGTGGGCGCCAGACGCCCACCTGGGATGATCTGAGCGGCTCTTGCGAACCGTCAGATCACGTAGGATCGGAGAGGCTCGAAGCCGTTGAAGGCGACCGCCGAGTAGGTGGTCGTGTAGGCGCCGGTGCCCTCGATCAGCACCTCGTCGCCGATGGTCAGCGACAAGGGCAGCGGATAAGGCGTCTTCTCATACATCACGTCGGCCGAATCGCAGGTCGGGCCGGCGAGCACGCAAGGCGCGGTCTCCGTGCCGTCGTGCGCGGTGACGATCGGGTAGCGGATCGCCTCGTCCATCGTCTCGGCCAAACCACCGAACTTGCCGATGTCGAGGAACACCCAGCGCACATTGTCGTTGGCGGCCTTTTTCGAGATCAGCACGACTTCCGACTTGATGACGCCGGCATTGCCGACCATGCCGCGGCCCGGCTCGATGATGGTTTCCGGAATGGCATTTCCGAAATGCTTGCGCAGCGCCGAGAAGATCGCCTGGCCATAGGCCTTGGCTGCCGGCACGTCACGCAGGTAGCGCGTCGGGAAGCCGCCGCCCATATTGACCATCTTGAGCACGATGCCTTCCTCGGCCAGCGTCGCGAACACCGTCTTGGCGTCGGCCAGCGCACGATCCCAGGCGGTCAGGTCGGTCTGCTGCGAGCCGACATGGAACGACACGCCATAGGCGTCGAGGCCGAGCCCCTTGGCATGGCGCAGCACGTTGACGGCCATCGCCGGCACGCAGCCGAACTTGCGCGACAGCGGCCACTCGGCGCCCTCGCCATCGGTCAGCACGCGGCAGAACACGCGCGCGCCGGGAGCGACGCGGGCGATCTTGTCGACCTCTTCGACGCAGTCGACCGCGAACAGGCGGATGCCGAGCTGGTAGGCGCGTGCGATGTCGCGCTCCTTCTTGATGGTGTTGCCGAAGGAGATGCGGTCCGCCGGCGCACCGGCGTCCATCGCCATCTCGACTTCGGCAACGGAAGCGGTGTCGAAGGACGAGCCCATCGCAGCAAGGAGGCGCAGGATTTCCGGCGCCGGATTTGCTTTCACCGCATAGTAGATCTTGGAATCGGGCAGCGCCTTCTCGAAGGCGCGGAAATTGTCGCGCACGACATCGAGGTCGACGACGAGGCAGGGGCCGGTCGGACGTCGGGTGGCGAGGAAGTCAAGGATACGCTGGGTAGCCATCGGGGTCTCTCCATCAGCGCCTTTCGGCGCGCAATAAGGCTGCGGGACGCGGGCTGTCGGCCTCGCGAACACGCGGTGGACAAAGGCGGGACGGAAATCCATGGAACCAGCCGGTGGAGACCCCGGAACCATGAAACGCCGTCTCGCGGCGGTGAACCTTGGCCTTGCCCGGCCTCGGTTCGCTTTGTCTGCCTTGGCTTGGATGGGAGACCCGTCCGCACTGCCGGCAATGAAGGTGTGCCTCTTCAGTAACCCCGGTCTTTGGACAACCGGCAGAACACCAGAAAGGCCCGCACCGTCGTTGCTTCAAGGTGTCCTCGGTCTGGCGGTTGGCCGCTAAACCGACTGGAGGGGTTGGCTCCAGTTACCTTACCGATTTCCCTCACCATTCGAGGATCGGCGGACACCCACAGGCACGTGCGACTTTGGGCAAGCGCGATATAAGAGCGTCGGCTTTCACAATCAATAAAAATCGCATCCAAGGTTGTAAAATTTCTGGCATCGAACAATGTTGGTGCAATCGTATCCGGATATCGAACGATGCCAGGCACGCACGGCCCCCTCAACGCCTTTCTCGACGTTCGCCAGATGCCGGTGGCACATGCGGAACTCGGACCGCTGGCCGGCTTGCGGCTAGCCGTCAAGGACATCTACGACGTCGCCGGCTACCGCACCGGTTGCGGCAATTTGCAGAAATTCGCCGAAAGCGACGCCGCCTCGCGCACCGCGCCGGCCGTGCAGATGATTCTCGATGCCGGCGCGCGCTTCGTCGGCAAGACCCAGACCGACGAACTTGCCTTCGCGCTGTTCGGTCAGAATGCGCATTTTCCGTTTCCGGTGAACCCGGCAGCGCCCGACCGTGTCACCGGCGGCTCGTCGTCGGGGTCGGCTGCGGCTGTAGCAGGCAGGCTGGCCGATATCGCCACCGGCTCCGACACCGGCGGCTCGATCCGCGCACCGGCGAGCTTTTGCGGGTTGATTGGGCTGCGCACCACGCATGGCCGCATTTCGCTCGACGGCGCGATGAAGCTGGCGCCGAGCTTCGACACGTTCGGCTGGTTCGCCGACGATATCGAGACCTACGAGACAGTGGGCAAGCTGCTGCTTGGCCGCGACCCGCACCAGCAAGCGTTGGAGCGCCCGCTGGCGCTGGACTGGCTGGATGGACTGGTCGCCCGCCCAGCACTTGCCGAATATGCTGGGATGAAGGCGCTGGCGAGCAAGGTTTTCGGCACGCCTGCGACCCCGGCGGCGCCCTTCGCTTCGTCTCCGGATGAACTCTACTGGTGCTTTCGCCGGCTCCAGGCCAAGGAAGCCTGGGCGGTGCATGGCGCGTGGATCACCAGTGGCGAGCGCGACCTCGGCCCCGGCGTCGATGAACGTTTCGGCTTTGGCCGCGCCGTCGACGACCGAACGGCACAGGCCGAGACGGTGCGCCGGCTGACCTTCAGCGCCGAACTGAGCGCCCTGCTCGGCAAGGACGGCTTCCTTGTCCTGCCGACGGTGCCTGGCCCGGCGCCCTACGTGGACAGCACGCCGGAGCAGTTCCAGGCCTATCGCGAGCAGGCGCTGCGGCTTCTGTGCCTGGCCGGCCTATCGGGTTTTCCGCAAATCACCTTGCCCATCGGCTCGGTCGCCGGCGCGCCGTTCGGCCTGTCGCTGCTTGGCCCTTCCGGCAGCGACATTGCCCTGATACGGCTCGGCCGGAAACTTCTCGACGCCGCACGAAAGGCCTGACCATGGACACACTGACCCGCATGCGTGCCTTCATCGATGTGGTCGAGGCCGAGGGCTTTTCGGCGGCGGCGCGCAAGATCGGCCGTTCCAAGGCATTGCTGTCGAAATATGTGCGCGAGCTGGAGGACGAGCTCGGTGCGCTGCTGCTCAACCGCACCACAAGGCAGTTCTCGATGACCGAGGCCGGCCACACCTATTACCGGCGCGCCTCCGAGATCGTGCGCGAGGTCGACAGCCTGGCCGATGCAGTGCGCGAATCCTCCGGCGACGTGCGTGGCCGGATCAAGCTGTCAGCGCCGCGCACCTTCGCCGATGCGCCGATCGGCCAGTCGCTGATCGACTTCGCCAAGCAATATCCCGACATCGTGCTCGACATCCAGCTCGACGACCGTTTCGTCGACCTTGTCGAGGAAGGCTTCGATCTCGCGGTGCGCATCTCACGGCTGGAGAACTCGTCGCTGATCGCCAGGCGGCTGGCGCCGTTTTCGATAAGGCTGTGCGCCTCTCCCGAACTGATCGCCAAGCACGGCATTCCGACCCGGCCGCAGGATCTCGGCCGCATGCCCTGCATCGTCGACACCAATGGCCGTGGACTGAACAACTGGCCGTTCAAGGGCGAGAATGGCGATCCGGTGAGCGTCGCGGTGTCGGGTCCGATCGAGGTCAACAGCCCGATGACGGCGCGGGCGGCGGCCCTGGCGGGGCTCGGATTTTCCGTCCTGCCGGATTTCATCGCCGCGCCCGATCTCGAAAGCGGGCGGCTGGTGACGGTGCTCGATGACCGCATCCTGTCGGGCGGCGGCATTTTTGCCGTCTACCCGCACCGCCGCTACCTGCCGGCCAAGGTCCGCGTTTTCGTCGACTTTTTGGTGCAGTGGTTCAGGACGCGTGAGGCTGCCTGACCGTTCCAAGCCGCTGCCCGCTTTTGGGCGACACCCACCAGCGGTCCCAATTTCGCCCCCTTTCTGGTAACTCCTCGACATCTCTCCGAGGCCGATGGAATCGCGACCGAGTATGCACCTGAAACGGCACGCAATCATGCTGGCTTCGGCCTTGGCGGCGATCTTTGCCGCCACCGGACCGGCTTATGTGCATCCCCATGTCTTCGCCGAGGCTCGCCTTGACGTGATCCTCTCGCCGGATCACCAAAGTGTGAAAGCGCTGCGACATCTCTGGCGCTTCGACGATCTGTTTTCCTCGACGGTGATGATGGAGTTCGACAAGAACTCCGACCTGAAGCTCGACGACAAGGAGCTGAAGGAGGTTGCCGACACCGTCCACGCCTCGCTTGCGGAGTTCAACTACTTCCAGCTCGTCACTGTCGACGGCAAGGACGTGGCGATGACGCCGCCGCCGCATCTGATGGCCAATTTCGACAATGACCAGCTGATCATCCTGTTCGAGTCCGAGCCGAAGGAGCCGATCAAGCTCAACGGCAAGATCGACATCGGCGTCTACGATCCGACCTTCTACACGGCGATCGATTTCACCGAGGACCGAAACATCACGGTTGAAGGCCTGCCGTCGAATTGCACCAGCAAGGTTATCCGTCCCGATCCGGACGAGGCGATCGCCGAAAACCAGAAGACCCTAACCGATGCCTTCTTCAACGATCCGACAGGCACCGACATGAGCAAGATCTTCGCCACCAAGCTCGAACTGAACTGTCAGCCAGAAGGATGAAGCCGGTGACGAAACCGTCCCTGCGTTTGGCATTCGGCCTGTTGGCCATCACCTTTGTCATGATGCATTTCGCCAGTTCCGCCCATGCCCAGAGTTCGCTCGGCATCGGCGTCAATGACGGCATGGCGCCCACCACCGGCCCATTCGCCCACATCCTGATGTGGATCAATCTGAGGCAGCAGGAATTTTACCGCGCACTGGCGACGGCGATGAAGGCGATGCGCCAGGACGGCAGCAAGCTGTGGGTGCTTATCGGCCTGTCCTTCGCCTACGGCATTTTCCACGCCGCCGGCCCCGGTCACGGCAAGGCGGTGATCTCGTCCTACATGGTGGCCAATGAAGTGGCGCTGCGGCGCGGCATCCTGTTGTCCTTCGTCTCGGCACTGCTGCAGGGCCTGACCGCGGTCGCAGTGATGGCGATCGCCTATTTCGTCCTGCGCGGCACCGCCGTCTCGATGACCGATGCGGCCTGGTTCATGGAAATCATGAGCTTTGTTTTCGTCACCCTGTTCGGTGCGTGGCTGCTGTGGCGCAAGCTCGGCCCCTCCGTCCTGCGCCTGTTTGGAAGAGGCCCCGCCTATAGCCTGTCGGCGGCTCACGCCGGTCATTCCCATGCGGGTCATTCGCACGCCGGCCACTCGCATGCCGGCCACTCGCATGGTCGTCATTCGCATGCAGGGCATTCGCATGCTGACCATGACCATTCGGCGCATGCCCATTCGCACGCGCTGCACGTGCATGACGATCACGACCATGCGCATTCGCACGACCATCACGAGCACGGTGCGCATGATCATGGCGCACACGACCATGCTCATCATGATCATGCGGCCGGCGAGGTCTGCGACACCTGCGGCCATTCGCATGCGCCCGATCCGGCGCTGCTGTCGGGCGACCGCTTCGACTGGCGCACGGCCTGGTCGGCGGTAGCGGCTGTCGGCATCCGCCCCTGCTCAGGCGCGCTGATCGTTCTGAGCTTTGCACTGCTCAACGGGCTCTGGCTCGGCGGCCTGCTGTCGGTGCTGGCCATGTCGCTGGGAACCGCCATCACCGTCTCGGCGCTGGCGACGCTGGCAGTGACCGCCAAGAACTGGGCGGTGTATTTCGCCGGCGACGGCCGCATGGGCAACCGCATCCACTCGATCGTCGAGATCGGTGGCGCGGCGTTCGTCTTCCTGTTTGGGCTGCTGCTGCTGTCGGCGAGCCTGGCGACGGGCGGATGATGTTGCGGTTGGCGAGGATCGGGTTTAACCCGCGATCTTGCCGCCGAGCTCATCCTCGATATGCGCGCGGATGATCTCGTCAAAGCTCTTCTCGGCGCTGAAGCCGAGCTCCCTTGACCGCCGCGCCTCGAACCGCGTCGGCCAGCCCTTGACGATCGCCCAGATCGTCTCGTCCGGCTCCTCGCGGATCAGCTTCACCGCCTTCGATCCGGCGATGCGGTCCAGTGCCTCGATCTGCTCGCCGACTGTGACCGCGACGCCGGGCATCGTCAAATTGCGGCGCGGCCCGACAGCGTTGCCGTCGATCTCCGCCGCATGGATCAGGAAATTGACCGCCGAGCGCGGGCTGGCATGGGTGTGCATGACCGAGCGCGGCACCGGCAGGATCGCCTCATGGCCGCTCAACGGTTCGCGGATGATGCCGGAGAAGAAGCTGGAGGCTGCCTTGTTCGGCTTGCCTGGCCGCACGCAGATGGTTGGCAGCCGGATGCCGATGCCGTCGAAGAAGCCACGCCTGGAATAATCGGCGAGCAGCGCTTCGCTCATCTGCTTCTGGGTCCCGTAGGAGGTCAGCGGCGTCGGATGGAATTCATCCGGGATGACATCCGGAAATGGCGCGCCGAACACCGCGATCGACGAGGTGAAGACGACGCGCGGTGCAAAGCCCGCCAGGCGGATGGCATCGAACAGCGCTCGCGTGCCATCGAGATTGACGCGGTAGCCGAGATCGAAATTCGCCTCCGCCTCGCCCGACACGATACCGGCGAGATGGAAGACGACATCGGGGCGCGACGCGACCAGGCGCTCAGTGGCGCCCGTCTCGGCGAGATCGCCGGTGTGGGTGGTGACGCTGACGCCGTCCATGCTAGGTGCCTGCGGCGGCACGATGTCGTGCAGGTCGAGTGCCGCGATCTTGCGGCCGCGCAGTGTGCCGTCCTTGGCCAGCCGGGCAATGAGCTTGCGGCCGACCATGCCCGCGGCGCCAGTGATCAGAATACGCATGTCGAAATCCCTTATTTGCCCTGGTTTTTGCGCTGGTTGCGGGCCCGCAGCCAGAACACCGAGAAAAATGCCAGCACGAAGATGATGCCAAAGGCACCGGCCAGCACGGTCGAGAAACTGCCAAGCGCCAGCATCACCGTCGGCAGATAGAAGGCGGCGATACCGAACAGAAGCATGATCCACGCTGCCGCGATGGCCGCATTCCTGGTGTCGCGGTCCATTATGCTGCACCCGTGCAGCGGGTCTTCATCAGACTGGTTTTCAAGGCTTTGGGACTCCTGGGGCAGGACCAATCGATATCAATCGATCAGGCCTGGTGATGATGGTGATGCGCGGCCGCATCATGCTCGTGATCATGATCATGGTCGTCACCATCGTCGGCGCACTGTCCGAATTCCGGTTCCACGGTGGCATGGCTGATGCCGTGCTTGCTGGCAAGCCGCTTCTTGATGGTGCTCACCGCCTGATAGGCATCGACGCCTTCCGTAAGGCAGGCATGCAGCGTCGCCATGTTGCTCGTTCCGTCGAGCGACCAGACGTGCATGTGGTGCACTTCACGCACTCCATTGACCGTCGCCTCGATATCCCTGGCGATCAGATCGCGGTCGAGGCTCGGCGGCACGCCCTCGAGCAGGACATGGGCGGCGGCGCGCATCAGCGACCATGCCGTTGACAGGATCAGAAGCGAGACCAGGACCGACAGGATCGGATCGATCGGTGTCCAGCCGGTCGCCAGGATCACCAGCGCGGCAACGATCGCCGCTGCCGAGCCGAGCAGGTCGCCAAGCACATGCAGGATGGCGCCCCGCATGTTCAGGCTTTCGCGGTCGCCGCCATGCAGCACGAGGAAGGAACCGATATTGACCAGCAGGCCGAGGACCGCCACCACCAGCATCGGTCCGCCGAGCACCGGTGTCGGTGCCAGCAGGCGCCCCCACGCCTCGTAGACGATCCACAGCGCAATGACGAAGATGGCGATGCCGTTGGTGTAGGCGACCAGAGTCTTGACCCGGCCGAAGCCATAGGTGAGACGGCCGGTCGCCGGCCGGCCGGCAAGATGAAATGCATACCAGGCAAGGCCGAGCGCGATCGCATCGGCGAGCATGTGGCCGGCGTCCGCCAGCAGTGCCAGCGACCCGGTAAGAAGGCCGCCGAGCGCCTCGGCGACCATGAAGCCGCCGGTCAGGCAGGCGGCGATCAGGACCCGTTTCTTGTCGGTCGAGCCATGCACGTGGCCGGCGCCGTGATCGTGCCCGCTGTGATCGTCGGAATGGGTATGTGCCAATGGCAACTCCCGTTGCGCGCCGAATTCAGTTCACGCGCCAAATTCGGCGCGAAAATCCTCAAGCCGTCGCTTCTGCTGGCCGTCGCCATCGAAATTGGCCGGGTCGAGCCATGCTTCATAGGCTTGACGCAGGGCCGGCCACTCCTTGTCGATGATCGAATACCATGCCGTATCGCGGTTTTCACCCTTGACGATGAGATGCTGGCGGAAAATGCCCTCGAACTTGAAGCCGAACCGTTCGGCCGCCCGCTTCGATGGCTCGTTGCGGTTGTTGCACTTCCACTCGTAACGACGATAGCCGAGTTCGTCGAAGATGTATTTCATGAACAGGAACTGCGCTTCGGTCGCCCCGGGTTTGCGCGAGATGAGCGGTCCCCAATAGATGTTGCCGATCTCGATGACGCCATAGGCAGGATCGATGCGCATCAGCGTCTGGCGTCCGGCGACCTTGCCGCTGGCCTTGTCGATGACGGTGAAGAACAGCGGATCTTCGCTTGCCTCGACCTTGTCCAGCCATGGCTGGAAGGCGGCACGTGTCTCCGGCGGATAATCGGGCAGCCAGGCGAAGCGGCCATCGACGTCGGACACGGAAGACGCTTCATACAGACCGTCGCCATGTTTTGCGGCGCTCAGCGGTTCGAGCCGGACGGTGCGGCCGTCGATGGCCTTGCGCTCGGGCCGCGGACGCGGTTGCCAATCTTTGAGATTTTCCGACACCGAATGCTCCAATCCGTTTGACTTTTGCCGGCCAAGGCTCACAAAAACGCACGCCAACAGTAAGAACCACACGGACGGGAAAAATGCTCCACACGATTTCGGCCTTCGACCGTCTGGGCGAGGAAAACGCCTTCGCCGTGCTCGCGCGGGCGACAGCACTTGCGAGCCAAGGCCGCGACATCGTCAACCTCGGCATCGGCCAGCCCGACTTCAAGACGCCGCAGCACATCGTCGAGGCGGCGATCAAGGCGCTGCGTGACGGCCACCACGGCTACACGCCGGCCAATGGCCTGCTGGCGACGCGCGAAGCGGTGGTGCGGCGCACGCTGACCACCACCGGCGTCGAGATATCGCCTGAAACGGTGATGATCCTGCCCGGCGGCAAGCCGACCATGTTCGCCGCGATCCTGATGTTCGGCGAGCCCGGCGCCGAGATCCTCTATCCCGATCCCGGTTTTCCCATCTACCGCTCGATGATCGAATTCACCGGCGCGGCACCGATCCCGGTGCCGATGCGCGAGGAGAACGGCTTTGCCTTCTCCGCCGACGAGACGCTGGCGCTGATCACCTCGAAGACCAGGCTCTTGATCCTCAATTCGCCAGCCAATCCGACCGGCGGTGTCACGCCGCGCGTCGAGATCGAGAAACTGGTTAAGGGGCTGGAGAAGCACCCCGACGTCGCAATCCTCTCCGACGAGATCTACGACGTCATGACCTATGACGGCGAGACGCATTGCTCGCTGCTCGGCTTTCCCGAGATCCGCGACCGGCTGATCGTCCTCAACGGCTGGTCAAAGACCTGGGCGATGACCGGCTGGCGCATGGGCTGGTCGATCTGGCCGAATGGCGACAAAGGCGCCCATCTCTACGACAAGGTGCGCAAGCTGGCGGTCAATTGCTGGTCCTGCGTCAACGCGCCGAGCCAGTTTGCCGGCATTGCCGCCATCGACGGCCCGCAGGACGATGTCGACAAGATGATGCGCGCCTTCGACCGTCGCCGCAAGATCGTGGTCGAGGGGCTGAATGGCTTGCCCAACATCTCCTGCATCACGCCCAAGGGTGCCTTCTATGCCTTCCCCAACGTGTCGAAGACTGGCTGGAAGGCAAAAAAGCTCGCCTCGGCGCTGCTCGACGAGGCCGGCGTGGCGCTGATCGGCGGTCCCGATTTCGGCATTCTCGGCGAGGGCTACATCAGGCTCTCCTACGCCAACTCCGAGGAGAACATCTTGCGGGCGCTGGAGCGGATCGGAACGTTCCTGGCGAAGTGAGGTTCAGCCCGCGCTGTCCATCGATATCCCCGACCGGAGAAAGTGACATCGGATGTTCTACGCAATCCTCGCCTATCACGTGGAAGATGCGATCAAGGCGTTGACGCCGCGGGAAGATGCGGCGCTGATGGCCGACCTGCTGAAGATCAACACCCGGCTTCATGAGGAAGGCACGCTAGGACCGTCCGCGCGTCTGGGAGCGACGCAGGATGCCTTCACCCTGCGCGGCCCGGGTGACGGCGTGGTCATCGACGGCCCTTTCGCCGAGACCAAGGAACAATTGCTCGGCCTGTATGTCGTCGACTGCGCCACGCGGGACGAGGCCATCGCGATCGCCCGCGACCTTCGCCGTGTCAATCCGACCGCCGTCTACGAGATCAGGCCCATTCTGCTTTTCAAGCCCGGCGCGCCGCTGGCGGGCAAATGAGCCAGCGGCGGAGGCCCTGCCAGCGTCCGCTGCTCACCCACGCCCCACAAACGGCATCTTGGTGGCCATCACCGTCATGAACAGCACATTGGCGTCGAGCGGCAGGCTGGCCATGTGGACGACGGCGTCGGCGACGCGCTGGACGTCCATCACCGCTTCGGCGGCGATCGAGCCATTGGCCTGCGGCACGCCGACGGTCATCGGCTGCGCCATGTCGGTCAGCGCGTTGCCGATGTCGATCTGGCCGCAGGCGATGTCATAGGGCCGGCCGTCTAGCGCCAGCGTCTTGGTCAGGCCGGTGATGGCATGTTTGGTCGCTGTGTAGGGCACCGAGCCCGGGCGCGGCGCGTAGGCCGACACCGAGCCGTTGTTGATGATGCGGCCACCCATCGGCCGTTGCTTGCGCATGGCGCCGAAGGCGGCGCGGGCGCACAGGAACGAACCGGTGAGATTGACGCCGACGATGTCATTCCACACCTCGACCGGGATCTCGTCGATCGGCGTCGATTTGTAGCCCATACCGGCATTGTTGAAGAGCAGGTCGACGCGGCCGAAGGCCTCCGCCACCGTCTCGAACAGATCATCGACCTCGCCGGCCTTGCTGATGTCGCAGGCAACCGCCAATGCCTTGGCCTCGGTCGGCCCGGCCTCGGCGACGGCGGCATCCAGCACGGATTTGCGGCGTCCGCAGAACACCGTGTTCCAGCCGGCCTTGAGCAGCGCCGTGGCGACGCTCTTGCCGATGCCCGTGCCGGCACCGGTGACGATGGCGGTTCTTTGCTCGGTCATGGCTGTTGTCCTCAAGCGGCGCTGCGTGTGCACGACTGATTTTCGGGGTTTGTCCTCAGGAGAGAAGGCATCGCAAATGACGGCAGCGATGGCAAGCCGAACCACCAGGGCCGGTCTCGAAAAATGGAATCCGGTTTTCGGAGAAAATCTGCTCAAACGAACGGACAGGGCCCGACAAAAAGGGCGGTCATTGGCGACCGCCCTGATCTGAACCGGGCTTGGGAGGAGGAAAAAACCGGTCCGACTGTGTAGAATCATGCGCTTCCTGAGTTAATGGAGGGTTAACTCCGGAAAGGCGATCTGTGCCGATTTGGGCTACCAGCGCGGATTGGGCGAAGTCCCTGCCTTGGCCGGCACCTTGGCTGCCGAAACCGTCGCCTCGACGTGATCGACCAGCGCATCCGGCAGACCAAGCCGGCCGGCAAGCAGATCGAGATAACCGCGCTCGGCGCGGGTGTCGGGATCGATGGTAAGGCGCGACGCGGTGTAGAGTTCGAGCTTCTGCGCATCGGTCTTGGCGCCGGCTACAAGCATGTCGAGGTCAAGCGGGCTCTCCAGCTCCTTCATCAGGAATTTCTCGGCATCGGAGTCTAAGCCGGCAAGGCTGAGCTTTCCGGCGATCTTCTGGCGTTCGTCGTCGTCGATATGACCGTCGGCCTTGGCGGCCGAGATCATCGCCCGAATCAGGGTCAGCGTGAATTCGTCCTCGCCTTGCGGCGCCTGTGACGGGTGGAAGGCGGTGTCCTTGGGCGGCGGCAGCAATTCCGGTTCGCCGGTCGCGGGGCCTTCCGCCGGCGCGTTGCCGGCCTTGTAGTTCTGGTAGGCCTTGTAGGCGAGGCCGCCGATCGCGGCCAGTCCGCCAAGCTTCACGGCGGCGCCTGTCACCTCGCGGCCAGCACCAGTCCCGAGCAGCACGGCGGCGAGCGCACCAGCGGCCAGCGGGTTGTCCTTGGCCATCTGCACGGCCTGGCCCGCCTTGTCACGGACGGTGCCGCTGGTGCCGGGAATTTGCGAGCCGAGCAGATCGTCGAGAAGCTTCTTGGGATCGAACATTCAATGCCTCCAGGATTTGCCCGGCCGAACGGGCAGGTTTCGAACGCCGAAGAGGTAGGCCCCGCACTTTGACATTACAATGACGGATCCTTCGGGACAGATCCCTCGCGGCGAGTGGCCGAAGCCCGCATCAGGATCCGATATGCCGGCCCCTGCCCCGCACTTGCGCAAGTTCGACCTGGCGCTGACGCTCGGCGTAGCGCTGGCGGTCCTCGTCGGAACGCGCTTCGAAACAATGCGGACATGATACGCCGGTGGCGAACTTCGGTGACGTCAGGTCGCCCGGCGTCAGCGGATGGCGGCAGGCGCGGCAGAGTTCGGCGTCGCCCTCGGCAAGGCCGTGCGACACCGAAACGCGTTCGTCGAACACGAAGCACTCGCCTTGCCACAGGCTCTGTTCGGCCGGAACCTCCTCCAGGTATTTGAGGATGCCCCCCTTGAGGTGGAAGACATCCTCGAAACCGAGCGACTTGACGTAGGCCGTCGCCTTTTCGCAGCGTATGCCGCCGGTGCAGAACATCGCCACCTTGCGGCCCTCGAGTTCCGCCCTGCGTGCTTCCACCCAGGCCGGGAACTCGCGAAAGCTTGCCGTTGCCGGATCGACCGCGCCCTTGAACGTGCCGATCGACACCTCATAGGCGTTGCGCGTGTCGATGACGATTGTATCGGGCTCGGATATCAGCGCATTCCAGTCGGCCGGCGCGACATAGGTGCCGGCGCTCGTCGCCGGGTCGATGTCGCCGACCCCCATGGTGACGATCTCGCGCTTCAACCGCACCTTCATGCGGTGGAACGGTGTTTCTGCTGCGCTGCTGTATTTGACCTCGAGGCCGGCGAGCCCTTCGATGGCTTCGAGATAATCGATCAGTTCGGCGATCGCCGCCTCGCTGCCGGCGACGGTGCCGTTGATGCCCTCATGCGCTAGAAGCAAGGTACCCTTGATGCCGCGCCCGCAACAGAAAGCGGCGAGCGGCGCGCGCAATTCGTCGAAGGCGTCGAGCCGGGCAAACCGGTAGAGCGCGGCGACACGGATGGGGCCAGTCGGCGTGGACAATGTCATTGTCAAGCCAACTAGACGCTCATGGCAGCCGATTCAAGGCGCACCAGCTTCACCAGCCCGTCATCGTTTTGATGGCAATGGCCGGTATCATCGCCCCACGGCGCGTGACATCGCGACACGCTTCGTTTCATGGACAGAAAAACACCCGTCTGCTAATCGGTTGAATTGTTCCACGATATGGAGAGACAGATGCCCAGCAAGACCGAAAAACTCCTGTCGCTCCTCAACGGCCAGCCGGTCATCCCGGTGCTGAAGATCGCCAATGTCGATGATGCCGTGCCGCTGGCCCGCGCTCTGGCGCGTGGCGGCCTGCCGGCGATCGAGATCACGCTCAGGACCGCCGATGCACTGGAAGCGATCCGGCGGGTCGCGGCTGAGGTCGAGGACGCCATCGTCGGCGCCGGCACCATTCTCGATGCGCGACAATTCGAAGAGGCGGCGGCAGCGGGCTCGCGCTTCATCGTCAGCCCCGGCATCACCCGCGAGCTTCTGGCGGCAGCGGCCGACAGCGACGTTCCGCTGCTGCCCGGCGCAATCACGCCTGGCGAGATCATGGCCGCTCGGGAAGCCGGCCTGCGTTTCCTCAAATTCTTCCCGGCCGAGCAGTCGGGCGGCATCGCATCGCTGAAGGCCTTCGCCTCGCCGCTCGCCGATGTGAAATTCTGTCCGACCGGCGGCATCACCGGCAAGAACGCGGCCGAGTATCTCAGCCTGCCCAACGTCGTCTGCGTCGGCGGCTCCTGGGTGGCGCCTGACGACATGGTCAAGGCCGGTAAGTGGGACGAGATCGAGGCTCTCGCACGCGCGGCGAGCAAGCTGGCAAAATAGGGCTTTTTGTCTCGGCATGAAAAACCCGGCCGACTTGCGTCGACCGGGTTCTGCCGATTGAGTTTCGAACCGATCAGTTGCAGACCCTGATCTTTTCCACGACCTTGCGGTGGTGAGCCCAATGCGTGACCACCTTGGTCCGGCAGTGCTTCCTCATCATGTGCATATGGTCGTGGGTCTTGACGACAACGGTCTCTGCCTGCGTGGGAGCGATGGCCGCTGAAGCAGTTGCCAAAGCAATGACCGATGCCAGTAGAATGTTCTTCATGGATATCCCCGGGTTTGAACGAACAGGGGAGAAACCCTTGAAGGACTGAGCAAGTTCCAAGCTCACGGCAATGTCAGACCGGCGTGATCGCGGCCAATGGCGGCGGCGCCATTGGCCCCGCCCGCGCAACAAAAAAGCCGCGCGGGTTGCCCGACGCGGCTTTGTCGATCGACTGGTCGCTTACTTGGTCTGGAAGCGGGCGACCGACAGGAACCTGACTGCGTTGCCGGTGAAGCGGTTGGCATCGGCCATCTGGTCGCCCGACTGGAAGCCAGCCGTGTAGACCTCGCTCGGCGGCGTATGCACGATGCTGTAGGCGTAGCCCGGTGCTGTCGTGGCGCTTGAAACGGTGGCGACATGTTCGCCGCTGGTCAGCGCCCAGCGGGCGGCCTGCGGCGCGGCGGCAACCACCATGGCCTTGGGACCAGGCTTCAAGTCGCGGGCGGTGGCTCTCGATTCCTTGCGGGTCGTCTTCACGCCAGCGCCGATCGCGGCGGCCGGATCGGTACCGGCCGGGCGGGCAACGACAGCCTCACGCGGCGATGCGGCATCGGCGCCCGACGGATCGTTGAAGGCCGAACGCGCCTCGGACAAGGACAAGGAAGCGACCTGGTACGCGTCGGCCGCAGCACCGGCCCGGGTATTGGCCTCGTCGAGCACGGCCTTCACCTCGTCCGGTCTGGCTATGTCGGGCCGCGCGCTGGGCAGCGCCGAGAGGGCGTCGGTCGCGGCGCTGCCGCGCTCAGCCGTATCCGCCAGCGCCATCAGCACGTCCTTGCTGGGCGGCGGCGCCAGAGCGGCCGGCAGCGAATCGTCGGGGCGCCATGTCGGCAACGGTACGTTGTTGACGGCGACCTGTGCGGGGGCCGGGGCCGGAGCGGCCGACGGATCGGCCATGCCGAAAGGCACGTTCGCCGGCGCATGTGCTGTCGCCACGGCCTGCTCGGTGGTGGTTGCCGCATCCGCGGTCGCTGTCGCATCCGCCATGGCGAAAGGAACGTTCTCAGGCGACTGGGCACCGACATCGGCCTTCGGCCGCGGTGCAAAATCAGGCAGCGGAATGCTGCGGGCAGGCAGCGCCGCGATGATCGTCTCCGGCGTATCCTTTTCCGGCTCCGGAGCCTGCTCCTCGGCCACCTGCGGAATCTCCGCGCGCTTGGCATTCTCCGGCGCCACGATGGCGATGCCCGGGAGGTTGCTGGTCTTGGCTGTCGCGGCCGGCTGCAGGTTTCTAGCCTTGGGCGGAGGTGCCGCCGAAGCGGTCTCGACATCGGCGCTGTCGTCGGCCTCGTCGTCGCCGCCGCCGCCAAAGAAAGCCGACAGGAACCCACCTGATTTCTTGCTGCTGCCGCCGGCGCTGGCCAGTTCGATGGCCGGCGCGCCCGCACCCTTGCGCGCCTTGTAGGAGGCGAGCGCCTGCTCAAAGCCGGGCAGCGGCCTGCCGTCGCTCGGCACATGCAGCGTCTTGCCATTGGGGAACAGGCTGACCAGTTCCTGGCGGCTGATGCCGGGCCAGTGGCGCACATTGCCGACATCCATATGGACGAACGGCGAACCGGATGTCGGATAGTAGCCAACGCCGCCACCCTGCATCTTGAGGCCGATGTTGCGCAGTTTCTTCAGCGGCACGCCGGGAATGTAGAAATCCATCGCCTTGCCGAGCATGTGCTGGCTTTTCTCTGCGACGCCCCTGCTGCGGCTGCGCAGCATCGAGTTCGTCGACGGCGAGCGATAGCCGCAGACGACCTGGATGTAGTCCGTGGCACCGCTTTCCCGATAGGCTTCCCAGACCAGATCCAGCAGGCGCGGATCCATCTTGGTCGGCTCGTTGCGGCGCCAGTCGCGCAGGATGATGTTGATCTTCCTCAGACCCTCCGGAACGTAGCGGCCATTGCGCTTGTAGACGATCTCGGCCTTCTCGTGCGTATGGAGGTGATAGAGCTTCAGCGAACGTGTTTCGGCGCTGGCGCCAGTTGCAGCCGCGGCAACAAAACCAAATGCGACAATCAACGCCGCCAGCCATTTCGGCCAGACGCTCACGTGATGGTGCCGCCCGTTTGTGTGTCGTTCGATTCTGTTCAAATCAAAAGGCCCTGCAGGCTGCCGTTTGTCCCCGGATTTGTCCAAACGGATGTGTCGTTATCACATCCGAATATCGATCCTAATGGTTAATCATCGCTTATTGAAGCCAAAATGCGGTAACACCGTGGCGATATCCCGTCAAAAATTGTTCACCGATTTTCTTGGTAAACCGCTGGTTTAGATCATGTTTCCGCCTTTGCCCGAAACACGATCTGTTACCGTCAGCCTTAATGCGTGAACAGGTCTGTCCATAGGCCCGCCACATTCCCGCCGAAACCCGATATAGGGCGGATTCTGGCATTGCAAGCTGGCTCCGGCCTTGCGTCCGAAGCATGAATCCCGAACCGAAGCTCGGCAAAGCGATGGTGGAAACTGGTTTTCGGGAGAGATTATGCGCTCCAGGGTGTGTCGAGATTGAGGTCAGGCTGGCATCACCTGATTCTCAACACACCTAGGAAGCGAGCCGGTCGACGCGGCCGGTTTCCGGGTCGATACCGTATTCCTTGAGCTTCCGGTAAAGCGTCGAGCGGCCGATGCCGAGGCGGCGGGCGACTTCGCTCATCTGGCCGTTATAGTGGTCGATGGCGAGCTTGATCATCTCGAGTTCGACATCGGCCAGAGCGCGCACATTGCCGCGTTCGTCGAGCGCCCGCAACGTGCCGAAGCGAGGCTGCAGCCTGGCCAGCGGATCGGGCTCAATCGCCAGGACAGCCTCGCCTGACGAGACTTCCTCCTCGCCCGGCTCCGTGTCCAGCGGCAAGGACGCAAACGGCGAAACGCCGTCGGCGTCGAGATTGACCGTGCCTTCCACCTGCGCCCGGATCTGCGGGAAGTCCTCGGTGGTCAGCACATCGCCTTCACAAAGCACCGAGGCCCGGAAGACGGCATTTTCGAGCTGCCGGATGTTTCCCGGCCAGTCATAGGCCTGCAGCACGGCAAGGGCCGCGGCAGAAATCCCTTGCAGGCGATGACGCGGGTCGGCTGGCGCCACCTTCTCCATGAAATGCTTGACCAGATAAGGGATGTCGTCGCGGCGGTCGCGCAGCGGCGGCACGAAGATCGGGTAGACGTTCAGCCGATAGAACAGATCCTCGCGAAATTTGCCGTCCTTGACCTGCTGCAGGAGGTTGCGGTGCGTCGCCGAAATCAGCCTGATGTCGACCCTGACGGTCGAGCGTCCGCCGACCGGGTCGACCTCGCCGTCCTGCACGGCGCGCAGCAGCTTGACCTGCACGTCGAGCGGCAGGTCGCCGATCTCGTCGAGAAACAGCGTTCCCGAATGCGCCTCGACGAACTTGCCGGTGTGCTTCTCGGTGGCGCCGGTGAAAGAGCCCTTCTCATGGCCGAACAGGATCGATTCGACAAGATTGTCGGGAATGGCGCCGCAATTGACGGTGACGAAGGGCTTCGAGCGGCGGTCGCCGCTGCCCTGGATGGCGCGCGCCACCAGTTCCTTGCCGACGCCGGACTCGCCCTCGATCAGGATCGGGATGTTGGATGCCGCCGCCTTCTGGCCGAGGCGGATCACCCTGTCCATGGCCGGGCTGTGCGTGACCATGTCTTTGAAGGTTAAAAGCCCGCCACGCCGGCGCGACGTACGCTTGACCTCGCCCTCGACCGCCTCGACCTTGAGCGCATTGGCGATCGACGCCTGCAGCCTGTCGGGAGAGGCCGGCTTGACGACGAAATCGAAGGCGCCGTGACGCATTGCCGAAACCACGGTCTCGATGCCGCCCTGGGCGGTCTGCACGATCGTCGGGACATTTATGTCGCGCTCGCGCATTGCCTTAAGCACGCCGATGCCGTCGAGACCGGGCATGACCAGATCGAGGATAACCACCGAAACTTCGCGGGCGCCGGGCCCGTCGAGGACATCGAGTGCGGCCGCGCCGCCGTCGACGACGGTTGCCGCATGGCCGAACCGCGTCACGGCTGCTTCGAGCAGCCGGCGCTGCACGGGATCGTCATCGACTATGAGTATGGAACCTGTCATGACTGGTACGACTATGCCCGCCCGAGGAATTCTGCCCTGTGGACCATCTTGGCACAGGGTTCTAAATAAGGTTTCAAAAAACCCGGTGAATGAATTCCTTAGGATTTGACCGGCTTCTCGTTTCCCCTTTGAACCTCGGCCACGGAAGGTATCGGCGATGCACATGGTTTCTGGGCACATGGATTCTGCTCGGCGGCTAACGGCGCCGGCCTCCGGTCAGGGCGCGGCTGAGCTTGGCGACCTGCCGGAATGGAACCTTGCCGATCTCTATGCCGGCATGGAGGCCCCGGAACTGAAGCGCGACATCGCCAAGGCCGCAGCCGACGCGATCAGCTTCGAGACCCGCTGGAAGGGTACGCTGGCCGCCGAGGCCGAGCGTGGCAGCGGCGGCAGGCTAGGCGAGGCGCTTGTCGCCTACGAGGCCCTGGAGGAACTGATTGGCCGCATCGTCTCCTATGCCGGGCTGGTCTATGCCGGAAACACCGCCGACCCGCAGCGCGCCAAGCTCTATGGCGACATCCAGGAGAAGATGACCGACGCCAGCGCGCACCTTCTGTTCTTCGCGCTCGAACTCAACCTGATCGATGACCGCGCGATCGAAGGCGCGCTTGCCGGCGATCCCGCGTTCGGCCACTACCGGCCCTGGGTTCTCGATCTGCGCAAGGACAAGCCCTACCAGCTCGAAGACCGCGTCGAGCAGCTTTTCCATGAGAAATCGATCACCGGACGCGGTGCCTGGAACCGGTTGTTCGACGAGACGATGACCGACCTTCGCTTCGATATAGACGGCGAGGAATTGACGCTCGAGCCGGCGCTGAACCGCTTGCAGGATGCCGACGGCGACGTGCGCCGGCAGGCGTCCGAGGCGCTAGCAGCGACCTTCCGCAAGAATTTGCGCACCTTCACGCTGATCACCAACACGCTGACCAAGGACAAGGAGATTTCCGACCGCTGGCGCGGCTTCGAGGACATCGCCGATTCACGCCACCTCGCCAACCGCGTCGAGCGCGGTGTGGTCGACGCCCTGGCATCCGCCGTTCGCGACGCCTATCCGCGCCTGTCGCACCGCTATTACCAGATGAAGGCGCGCTGGCTGGGCATGGAGGTGATGAATCACTGGGACCGCAATGCACCGTTGCCGGATACGCCGCAGGCGATCATCGGCTGGGACGAGGCCAGGAACACCGTGCTCTCCGCCTATCAGCGCTTTTCGCCCGACATGGCGGAAATCGCGCGAACCTTCTTCGACCGCAACTGGATCGACGCGCCGGTGCGTCCGGGCAAGTCGCCCGGCGCCTTCGCGCACCCGACCGTGCCGTCGGCGCATCCCTATGTCCTGCTCAACTACATGGGCAAGCCGCGCGATGTGATGACGCTGGCGCATGAGCTTGGCCACGGCGTACATCAGGTGCTGGCCAGCGGCCAGGGCGCGCTGATGGCCTCGACGCCGTTGACGCTGGCCGAGACGGCATCCGTCTTCGGCGAGATGCTGACCTTCCGCTCGCTGCTCGACCAGACCACCGACAGGCGCGAGCGCAAGGCCATGCTCGCCCAGAAGGTCGAGGACATGATCAACACGGTCGTGCGCCAGATCGCCTTCTACGAATTCGAGCGCAAAGTGCATGCCGAGCGCAGGAATGGCGAACTGACCTCCGACAGGCTCGGGCAGTTCTGGCTGGAAGTGCAGGCCGAAAGCCTCGGGCCGGCGATCAAGTTGCGCGAAGGCTACGAGGTTTTCTGGACCTACATCCCGCACTTCATCCATTCGCCCTTCTACGTCTATGCCTATGCTTTCGGCGACTGCCTGGTGAATTCGCTTTACGCGGTTTACCAAAATGCCGAGCGCGGCTTCCAGGACAAGTATTTCGAAATGCTGCGCGCCGGCGGCACCAAGCATCATTCCGAGCTCCTGGCGCCCTTCGGCCTTGATGCCACCGATCCCGCCTTCTGGCAGATCGGGCTTGGCGTCATCAGCGGCCTGATCGACGAGCTGGAAACACTCGACGCTTGAACGCGCCCGTAGGTCTCATCTGCTCGCAAAACAGTCTAGCCGGGACGCATACTGGGACGGCCTATTCTTGGCCCAAATATCCGTTCTTGAAGTACTCTCCATGGAAGTTTTCCGATAGCTTTCCACAAGCCCTATGATAGCCTTCCTTCCAAGCTCAGCCGGAGCGCATGCCGATCGGCGAGGGAAGTCTCAGCCGGCCGCGGCGCCTTGGCGAACGCGACAACGGCCGTTGGCCATGGCAGGCAAAGCCGATCGCCGACAGCTCCAACCGAAGCCGGCTGTTCTGCGAACCGCGGAACCACCATCGACTAGTCCTTTCGCCGAAGGTCATGAACCCATGCCACGGCAGACGGATCTGATTGGAGAGAGAGACAATGGGCACTTTTTTCTACATGCTCCTGGCGTTCCTGGTAGGCGTGTTGGTGGGCTGGTTCCTCTGGGGACGCCTGCGCGGTGAACTCGACAGCTTGCGCGGCGACCTCGACCGCACGCGCAGCGAGCGCGACAGGCTGCGCGCCGACAACGACCGCTTGACCGGTGAGCTCGATGCATGCGGCAAGACCCGCACCGACCTTGAGCGCCGGCTGCGCGAAGCGCCGGCGACGCCAGCCGCAGGAACCGGCGCGGCAAAGGCCGCGAGCCCGGCGCCGGCTGCCCTGATGTCGACGCCAGCCGCGGCCAAATCGGCGCCGGCGGCGGCCAAAGCGGCGCCAAAGAAGCCCGCGGCGGCCAAGGCAGCACCCGGCGCCGCCAAGTCCAGCGCACCGAAGTCCAGCGCCCCCAAGGCCAGCGCTTCAAAGGCGAGCGCCGCGCCAAAAGCGGCAGCACCGGCGAAAGCCACGGCGGCCCAGCCAGCAGCCAAGCCAGCAGCGGGCAAGCCCGACAATCTGCGCCGGCTGATCGGCATCGGCCCGGTCAACGAGAAGCTACTCAAGGCACAAGGTGTCACCAGCTTCGCCCAGATCGCCGCCTGGACAGCCGCCGATATCAAGCGGATCGAGGATGTCATGAACTTCGACGGCCGCATCGCGCGCGAACGCTGGATCGAACAGGCCAAGCTGCTTGCCGCCGGCGACGAGACGGAATTCGCCAAGCAGTTTCCAACAGCGGGAACCGCAAGCAACACCTGATCGGCGAGAGCAGGATCGTTACAAACGGCGGTGCCCGAGGCGCCGCCGTTTGCTTTTGGCCGCAATATCGACCCAGAGGTTGACCCCGGAGGTCGGCCCAGAAGGTCGGCTTTGAGGGGCAGCGTGCCGTTCCCTCGATTGCGCGCGAGCGGCCCCCCATATAGAGCGGTCGACGGCTTCATTGAGCGCAGCATCCGAGTCCCATGTCCCTGCCCGCCGCAATTTTCCGCAATGACGAAAGCGCGCGCGAGCTCGTCTTCGACCGGCCGGCCGACATTATCGTGGCGCATGAGGCAAAGGACTTCCTCCCGGCGCTGGCGGCGGCGCAGGCGGCGCACGACGCCGGCAAATGGTTGGCCGGCTATTTTTCCTATGAAGCGGGTTATCTGCTCGAACCGAAGCTGGTTCCCTTGCTGCCGAAAGGGCGCCGCACACCACTCGTTTGCCTTGGGGTTTTCGATGCGCCGGTCGAAGAGGCGGTGCCGCCCCGCAACGCAGCGGCGACCAATGGCCCGATCTTCGACGCGCGGGCGACATGGTCGCTCGATGATTACGAGAAGCGGTTCTCGCGGCTGCACCAGCACATCAGGCAAGGCGACTGCTACCAGGGCAACCTGACCTTTCCCATTCATGCCCAATGGTCGGGCGACCCGCTCGCCGCCTTCGATGCGCTGACCGAACGCCAGCCGGTGAAATATGGCGCGCTGGTCTCGCTCGGTGATCCCATCGTGCTGTCGCGTTCGCCCGAACTGTTCTTCGAGATCGACGCCGCAGGCATGATCGAGACGCATCCGATGAAGGGCACCGCACCGCGCGGCGCCACCAAGGCTGAGGACGAGCGGCAGAAGATTTTCCTGCGCAACGATGAGAAGAACCAGGCCGAAAACCGGATGATCGTCGATCTCCTGCGCAACGATATCTCGCTGATCAGCGAGGTCGGCACGCTGGACGTGCCGGCATTGTTCCGCATCGAGACCTATCCGACAGTCCACCAGATGGTGAGCGACGTCAGGGCAAAACTGCTGCCGGGTCTCAGCATCCGCCAGGTGTTCGCGGCGCTGTTTCCGTGCGGCTCGATCACCGGCGCGCCAAAAATCCGTGCCATGGAAATCCTGCACGATCTGGAAGGCACGCCGCGCGACGCCTATTGCGGCGCCATCGGCTGGATCGCACCCGGCGGCACGATGCGCTTTTCCGTGGCGATCCGCACCATCTCGCTCTTTTCCGGCGGCGAGGCCGTCTACAATGTCGGCGGCGGCGTCGTCTTCGATTCGACGGCTGAGGAGGAGTATCAGGAGTGTCTGCTGAAAGCGCGCTTCGCGACGGGAACACCGCCGACTTCCAGCTGATCGAGACCATGCGCTGGCAACCCGGCTCGGGCTTCCTGCGCTTCGATCGCCACCTTGCTCGCCTCTATGGCTCGGCAGCTGAACTCGGCTTCGTCTGCGACCCGCAAAGGATCGGCGACGTGCTGGGCAATGCGGTCAGCGGATCCGGCATAGCGTTGCGCACCCGCCTGGCTTTGTCGCGCGACGGCGAAGCGACCGCCTCGGCACAGCCCTATGAACCGCTCGCCGCCGACAAGGTCTGGACGCTGCGGCTGGCGCGCACAAGGCTCGATTCGCACGACACGCTGCTGCGCCACAAGACCAGCCGGCGGCAGCTCTACACGCATGCCCGCTCGGAATATCTCATTACCCAGGCCGACGAGGTGCTGCTGGCCAATGAGCGCAGCGAGATCTGCGAAGGCACCATCACCAACGTCTTTGCCGATCTTGGCGATGGCATGCTGGCGACGCCACGGCTCGACTGCGGATTGCTGCCTGGCGTACTGCGCGCCGAGCTTCTGGATGAAGGCCGCGCCCGCGAAGCGATCTACAGCTACGGCGATCTGCAGTCGGCCAAGGCGATCTTTGTCGGCAACTCGCTGCGCGGCCTGATTCCCGCAAAGCTCGCATGACCAGGAGAATGCTATGTTCGTCGTTTCGCTGAACTACAAGGTGCCGCTGACCGAGATCGACCGCTTGCAGGCGGCCCATATCGAATGGCTGAAGGCCTGCTATGCGGACGGCATCTTCGTCGCCTCCGGCCCGAAGAAACCGAGAACCGGCGGCATCATCATCGCGCAATGTCCGCGCGAAGTGCTCGACGCCAGGCTGGCAGCGGATCCCTTCGCCATGGCCAACGCAGCCGACTATGATGTCACCGAATTCCTGGCGAGGCTGACCACCGCCGTCCTGGACAGTTTCAGGGAAGCATGAGCTTGGCCGGGGCGCTGCCCACCCATACGCCCTATGACGGCTCGTCGAAACTCTTCAGCATCGGCCTGAAGCCGCTCGATCCGGCAGACTGGATCGAGGTCGACGACCTTCTGCTGCCGTATCTCGCCGAGAAGCGCCGACTCTATGCCGAGATCCCCGAGCGGGTTTTCGTCGAGGAGGACGGCACGCGGGACGCCCAGCAGGAAGTGCTCGAATTGCTCGGCACGCATCTGCCGGAGAGATTTCCCGACACCTATCGGCGCACCGACGCAGGTATCGAAATCGTGGGCACGGAGAGCCATTTCGCCATCCCCTCCGGTCTCGACGGCGCACCGCTCGTCGCCGCCTCGCTGTTGGTCCAGGAAGACCTGATCCTGATGCGCCGTAGCGACAACGGCTGGCGGCTCGTTGCCGGTTCGTTGTGCTTTCCCTCATCCTGGCTGCTGGTCGAGAAGTTCGGCCGGCCGCTGCAGGATATCCACGCGCCGGTGCCGGGCTTCGGTCCGGGTACCCGCCCAGCCGAGCTGATCAACCGCATGTTCGACGGCCTCCAGGGCCAGGCGGTCGAGCGCTTCAATTGGTCGATCCAGGCCGACAATGCGCTCTATCATCCGCTGTCCAATGTCGAGCGCATCGACCGCGCCACCAACCGGCCGACACGCTTCCCGGATGGTGACGTCAGGGCGCACGCCTTCATCCGCGTGGAGCGTCAGACGTTGCGCAAGCTGCCGTCCTCGCGCGACATCCTGTTCACCATCCGCATCCACCTCGACCCGCTCGCCGTGCTGGATCGGCACCCGGACCGGGCGACGCTCGCACTATCCTTTGCCGCGCAGCTCGAAGCGCTCGATCTCGACCAGCTCGACTACAAGGGGCTGACATCGGACCGCCACCGGCTGATCGAACGATTGAAGACAATGGCCGGCTGAAGCCGGCTACAGGCTGCCCGCCAGAAAATCAACGAACGTCCTTGCCCTGACGCTGGCCTTGCGTCCGGCCGGAAACAGCGCCCACAATTCAACGGGCGGCAGCGCCCAGTCGACCAGAATCGGCCGAACCGCACCGCTGCGCAGTTCCGCGTCGAACATCCATTCGGAGCCAACCGTGAAGCCGATGCCGGCAAGTACTGCCTCACGTATCCCTTCGGCGGAAGTCACGCGCAGCCGACCTTGGCCGGCAAGCGAAACCTCTTCGGCGCCTCGCCTGAATGTCCAGCGATTGGAAGTGCCTGCTCGGACGAAAAGGATCGCCTCGTGCCGCGACAGCTCATCGGGCGCGATGGGTTCGCCCTCGCGTGCCAGGTAGGAGGGTGCCGCCACCACGAGACGACGACAGGTGGCGATCTTGCGCCCGATATGAGCGGGGGCGAAGCTTTCACCCAGACGCAGCATGACATCCACCCCTTCCTCGACGAGGTCGACGTTCCTGTCGTCCATCGCCACCTCGACGTCGAGCCTCGGGTGAGCGTCCAGGAAGGCTTTCAGCCTCGGAACGACATGCAGGCGGCCGAAGGTTACCGACGTACCGATGCGCAGCAACCCGGTAAGCGCCGCCGCAGTGCCACGCGCCGCGTTCTCTGCTTCGTCGGCCTCGTCGACCGCGCGCTTGGCGCCTTCATAGAAGCTGAGGCCCGCATCGGTCGGCGAGAGACCTCGGGTGGTGCGCGACAGCAGGCGAACGCCGAGCCGTTCCTCGAGCTGCGCGATGGCCTTCGAGACGGCAGGCTGCCCGACGCGCAAATGCCGCGCGGCCGCCGAGAACGAGCCGGTTTCGATGACCCTTATGAAGGTGTTCATCACCATGAGCCTGTCCATCTATTCCACCTTGGAATTAGTTATATGGTATTACTCACTCTACCTGACCCATCCAGGAATGGCCAATTGGTCGATTGTCAAATCCATCCATCCATTCGGAGAACCAAAATGGGCAAGCTCAACAACAAGGTCGCCATCGTCACCGGCGCCGCGCGAGGCATCGGTGCGGGCATCGCCAAACGGCTGGCGGCGGAAGGCGCCGCCGTCGTGGTTAACTACGCCTCCAGCCGTGAGGCTGCAGAACGCACGGTCAAGGAGATCGTCGCTGCCGGTGGCAAGGCGACTGCGGTTCGGGGTGACGTGGCCGAGGCCGCCGAAGTCGAGAAGATGTTCGAGGCCGCCGAGATCGCATTCGGCAAGCCAAGCATTCTGATCAACAACGCCGCGACCGCCAGCTTTGGCACTTTCGAGGAAGCCAGCGAGGCGGATTATCGGCGGCTCTTCGACACCAACGTACTGGGCACGATCCTGACCACAAAGGCTGCCATGCGCCACTTCCCCGAGACCGGCGGCAGCATCGTCAACATCGGCACGATCTCGAGCTGGAACCCGGTGCCAAACACCAGCCTGTATTCGGCCAGCAAAGCGGCGATCGATACGCTGACGCTTAGCCTGTCGAGAGAACTCGGAGCCCGCAACATCCGTGTCAACATCGTGGCGCCTGGCTATACCCATACCGAAATGACCGAAGGTATGGTTGGCACCGATTTCGGCAATATGCTGATCGCTGGCGTCCCCCTTGGCCAGCGCTTCGGCAAGCCGGACGACATCGCCCCGACGGTGGCCTTCCTCGCCTCGGACGAGGCGGCGTGGCTGACCGGCGAACGCATCAACGCGTCCGGCGGCGCTCGCTGATACGACGCCGGCTCAACATCCGCCATCGGGCGGCCATGGTCTCCCGGTGGCATCGCCGAGCACTTCCACAGCGGCGTTCCCAGGCGTTTCGCTGCTTTTCCCTTTATTGTGACAATGATCTATGGTTTGTCGCGCCGCGGCCAAGCGGCTGTTCCGGAGTGTTTTTTGAGGAGTGCTCGATAAAATGGCGAATGAAAACTGGCCCGTTTATGGTGAGATCACCGGCCCTGTGGTGATGATCGGCTTCGGCTCGATCGGACGGGGGACGCTGCCGCTCATCGAACGCCATTTCACGTTCGACAAGTCGCGCATGACGGTCCTCGACCCACGCGACACCGACCGCAAGCTGCTCGACGAGCGCGGCATCGCCTTCGTCCAGGACGCAGTGACCGAGAAGAACTACAAGAAGCTTTTGACGCCGCTCCTGACCAATGGCGGCGGCCAGGGCTTTTGCATCAACCTATCGGTCGATACCGGCTCGGTGGACCTGATGCGGCTCTGCCGCAAGCTCGGCGTGCTCTACATCGACACCGTCGTCGAGCCATGGCTCGGTTTCTATTTCGATGCCCAGGCCGACAATGCCAGCCGCACCAACTACGCGCTGCGCGAAGCGATGATCAAGGAAAAGCACGACAAGCCCGGCGGCGCGACGGCGGTCTCCACCTGCGGCGCCAATCCCGGCATGGTCTCGTGGTTCGTCAAGCAGGCGCTGGTCAACCTCGCCACCGATCTTGGCCTGGAGTTTTCAGAGCCCACGCAGGATGACCGCGAGGGCTGGGCCAAGCTGATGAAGAAGGCCGGCGTCAAGGGCATCCACATCGCCGAGCGCGACACCCAGCGCGCCAAGAAGCCGAAGCCGATGGCTGTGTTCTGGAACACATGGTCGGTCGAGGGCTTCATTTCCGAGGGCCTGCAGCCTGCCGAGCTCGGCTGGGGCACGCATGAGACGTGGATGCCGAAGAACGCCAAGAAGCACAAGCACGGTTCGAAGGCTGCCATCTACCTGGAGCAGCCCGGCGCCAACACGCGCGTGCGTTCATGGTGCCCGACACCAGGGCCGCAATACGGCCTCCTTGTCACGCACAACGAGGCGATCTCGATCGCCGATTTCTTCACTGTGCGCTCCAGGAAGGGCAAGGTTCAATACCGCCCGACCTGCCACTATGCCTATCATCCCTGCAATGACGCGATGCTGTCACTGGACGAGATGTTCGGCGCCGCCGGCAAGCCTCAGCCGGTGCACCACGTGCTCGACGAGAACGAATTGGTCGATGGTGTCGACGAACTCGGCGTGCTGCTCTACGGCCACGACAAGAATGCCTACTGGTACGGCTCACATCTTTCGCTGGCCGACGCGCGCAAGCTGGCGCCCTATCAGAACGCCACCGGTATGCAGGTCACCTCGGCGGTTCTCGCCGGCATGGTCTGGGCACTGGAAAACCCTGAAGCCGGCATCGTCGAGGCCGACGAGATGGACTACAAGCGCTGCCTGGAAGTGCAGTCGCAATATCTGGGACCGGTCGAAGGCCACTACACCGACTGGACGCCGCTCGATAACCGACCCGGCCTGTTCCCAGAAGACCTCGACCGCAGCGACCCGTGGCAATTCCGCAACATCCTCGTCCGATAGCAGCCCCGTCAGCATGCCTCGTCGCCTTGCAATCGCCCGGAAATCAGGCGATTGAAGGGATGCGGACTGAGGAGAGGATTTTTTAAAATGAACATTGCGCGCAAGATTGTTTGGATGAGCGTTGCGGCAGCCACTGTAGTGGGGCTTGCTGGCTGTGCGACCAGCGGCCCGGATGGACCGCCGATGGCGGCTTCGCCGAAAGGCGTCGAAGGCTCCTGGATCGACGCCAAGGGTACCGGCCTTTCGACCTTCGCCAGCGGCACCTTCACGACCGTCGCCACCGACACCGGCCAGAAGCTTGCCGATGGCAGCTACACCATGACCGGCGCCACGTCGGTGCAGATCAATGGCACGTCGCTGATCCGCCAGACCGCGGTCAGCTTCAACTGCCTGATGGTGTCGACAAGCCAGCTCAACTGCACCAGCTCCAGCGGCCAGAACTTCGTGCTGACACGGCGCACCTGAGCCAGCGAGTATTCGCTTCCCCAAGGGGACGGCGGCCATCGGCCGCCGTCCCTTTTTTATGCCGGCAAAAGTCCCCGGATTTCCGCTTGCGTCATCTGGAACGCGATGGGAACATGGTTCCAAACGCCGACTGTTATGTTCCAGTCAAGCAAGAGCGTTAAACGCCTCTGATCAGCCTTCCTGGAGACGAAGATGAAGAAATTTGCTGCCATTGCCGCCCTGTCCGCCTCGACGCTCGCCCTGTCGTCCGGCGCATCCTTTGCCGACTACACGTTGAACATCCTGCACATCAACGACTGGCACAGCCGCATCGAAGGCAACAACAAATATGAATCGACCTGCTCGGCCGATGAGGAGACCAAGGGCGAGTGCATTGGCGGCGCGGGCCGGCTGGTCACCGCGATCGCCCAGGAGCGCAAGAAGCTGGAAGGCCAGAACGTGCTGCTGCTCAGCGCCGGCGACAATTTCCAGGGATCGCTGTTCTACACGACCTACAAAGGCAAGGTCGAAGGCGAGTTCCTCAACGAGATGAAGTTCGACGCGATGGCGCTCGGCAACCATGAATTCGACGATGGCGAGACGGCGTTGGCGCCGTTCCTCGACATGATCAAGTTCCCGGTGCTCGGCGCCAATGTGAAGGCCAACGCGCAATCCAAGCTCGGCGACCGCGTCAAGCCGTCGATTGTCGTCGAGGTCGGTGGCCAGAAGATCGGCATCATCGGCGCGGTGACCAATGACACCCCGGAACTCGCTTCCCCCGGCCCCAACATCACCATCGAGGACGACGTCAAGTCGATCACCGCCGAGGTCGAGAAGCTGAAGGGCGAAGGCGTCAACAAGATCATCGCCGTGACCCATATCGGCTACAAGCGCGAGCGCGACGTGATAGCCAAGATCCCGGGCATCGATGTGGTCGTCGGCGGCCACAGCCACTCGCTGCTGTCGAACACCGACCCGAAGGCGGAAGGCCCCTATCCGACGATGGTCGACAATCCCGACGGCTACAAGGTGCCGGTCGTGCAGGCGGCGTCCTATTCCAAATATCTCGGCGAGTTCAAGGTGGTGTTCGACGACAACGGCGTCGTCAAATCGGCCAGCGGCGACCCGATCTTTCTCGACAAGTCGATCACTCCCGACCCGGCTGTGCTCGCCCGCATCAAGGAGCTTGGCGCGCCGATCGAGGCGTTGAAGAACAAGGAAGTGGCCGAGACCACCGACGTCATCGACGGCAGCCGCGAGAACTGCCGCACCCGTGAGTGCGCGATGGGCAACCTCGTCTCCGACGCCATCCTCGACCGCGTCAAGGGACAGGGCGTCGAGATCGTCATCTCCAATGGCGGCGGCCTGCGTGCCTCGATCGACAAAGGCACCGTCACCATGGGCGAGGTGCTGACCGTGCTGCCGTTCCAGAACACGCTGGCAACCTTCCAGATTTCCGGCAAGGACCTGGTGGCTGGCCTCGAGAACGGCCTCAGCCAGATCGAGGACGGCGCCGGCCGCTTTCCGCAGGTCGCCGGCCTGAAATATTCCTTCGACAAGTCGGTTGCGCCCAATGCCGGTCGCGTCAAATCGGTGGAAGTCATGGAAGGCGGCGCCTGGACGCCGATCAATCCGGACAAGGACTACCTCGTCGCCACCAACAACTATGTCCGCCAGGGCGGCGACGGCTACAAGATCTTCGCCGACAAGGCCAAGAACGCCTATGACTACGGTCCGGGCCTCGAACAGGTGGTTGCCGACTATCTCGGCGCGCACCGGCCCTACACGCCAAAGCTCGATGGCCGCATCACGGAGATCGCCGCGACCGTCGCGGCGGCGCCGGCGGCCGAGCCGGCCAAGCCTGCCGAAGCAGCAAAGCCCGCTGAGGCCGCACCGGCCGCGGAACCGGCCAAGCCTGCCGAAGCGGCACCGGCGCCCGCCCCCGCCGAACCGGCAAAGCCGGCAGAGGCCGCGCCGGCCGAAAGCAGCCATGTCATCGTTGCCGGCGACACCTATTGGGATCTGGCAAAGAAGGCCTATGGCGACGCGACCAAATGGAAGCTGATCTATGAGGCCAACAAGGGCCAAAGGCCCCATCGGCTTGCGCTTGGCGCAACCCTGTCCATCCCGCCAAAGTAACGTCGCTGCGCCTCTTTCAACGACGCGCCCGCCCGGGAAGCCGGGCGGGTTTTTTCGTTGCCTGCTAAGGTGCGGCCAGACGCTGCATTGAAAACTGGCGTGGCATCGCTAGTTTCGCGCCGTATCCGGAGACCATGTATGACCCTTTCCACCCCTGCCGATTCCAAAGCCGCGAAGGCCGGCGGCCCGTTGCCCGCCGGGCATCCGACGGTCAAGGCTGGCAAGGTCGGGGTCATGCTGGTCAATCTCGGCACGCCGGACGGCACCGATTTCAAGCCGATGTGGCGCTATCTCCGTGAATTCCTGTCCGATCCACGCGTCATCGAACTCAACAAGGCGATCTGGTACCCGATCCTCTACGGGCTGGTGCTCACCAGGCGGCCGAAGGCGTCGGGCGCCAACTACGCCCGGATCTGGAACCGGGAGAGGAACGAATCGCCCTTGCGCACCTACACCCGCGCCCAGGGCGAGAAGCTGGCCGAGGCGTTGCGCGACCTGCCCGAGGTCGTCGTCGACTGGGCGATGCGCTACGGCAATCCTTCGACCGCGAGCATCGCCCAGGGGCTGGTCGAAAAGGGCTGCGACCGCATTCTTTCATTCCCGCTCTATCCGCAGTACTCCGCGACCACCACCGCCACCGCCAACGACCAGCTGTTTCGTGCCCTGATGAAGATGCGCCGCGCACCGGCCATCCGCAGCGTGCCGCCTTACTACGATGAACCGGTCTATATCGAAGCGCTGGCGCGTTCGATCGAGCGGCATCTGGCCACGCTGGATTTCGAACCAGAGGTTGTCATTGCCTCCTTTCACGGCATCCCGAAACCCTATTTCGAGAAGGGCGACCCTTATCATTGCCACTGCCAGAAGACGACGCGGCTGTTGCGCGAACGGCTTGGCTGGGATGACAACAAACTGATCATCACCTTCCAGTCGCGCTTCGGCGCGCAGGAATGGCTGCAGCCCTATACCGACAAGACCGTGGAGAAACTGGCCAGGGACGGGGTGAAGTCGATCGCCATCGTCAATCCCGGCTTTTCGGTCGACTGCATCGAGACGCTGGACGAGATCGGCCGCGAGGCGGCCGAGACCTTCCATCACGCCGGCGGCAAGAACTTCGCCCACATTCCTTGCCTCAACGACAGCGCCGAGGGGATGGCGGTGATCGAGGCGATGGTGCGGCGCGAACTGTCCGGCTGGGTCTGACACCGGAACAACACAAGCTCCGGGGCGTTGTGCAGCACCTCCGGAGACTTTGATGCCTCGCAAACTTGACCTCAGAAGCGGCCGGCCCGTCTGGTCCGCCTACCGGGCGCCTGCTGTCCCGACGGCCGCGCTGACCCGTGACGCCAAGGCTGACGTGCTGATCGTCGGCATGGGCATCAGCGGCGCCATGACGGCCGAGATGCTGACGGCGCACGGTCATGCGGTGATCTGCATCGACCGGCGCGGCCCGCTGAAAGGCTCGACGTCCGCGACCACGGCTCTCGTGCAGTTCGAAATCGACCAGCCACTTTCGACACTCTCGAAGATGATCGGCAAGACCTCGGCGGAGCAGGCCTGGCGGCGCTCGCGGCTCGCCGTTTCCAACCTCGCTGCCCGCATTGCCGAACTCGACATCAACTGCAGCCCGAGCCGCAACCCGTCGCTCTATCTGGCGGGCACTCTGCTCGGCCCGTCGGAACTCCGGGACGAGGCCGAGGCACGAAGACAGGCAGGCATCGCCGCGACTTATCTCACGGCAGCGCCGCTGGCGGAGAAATTCGGCATCGACCGCGAAGCCGCCATCCTCAGCCACGGCAACATCGCCCTCGATCCGCGCAAGCTGACGGCCGGGCTGCTGCTGAAGGCCTCGCAGCGCAAGGCACGCTTCTATGCTCCCGTCGAAGCGACGGCGATCGAGGACAGTGCCGACGAGGTGGTCGTGGCAACCAGGGATGGCCCCACCATCACGGCACGGCATGTTGTTCTGGCCACCGGCTACGAACTCGTCGACATCGTGCCGGCGGCGGCCCACCGGATCATCTCGACATGGGCGATCGCGACACGCCCGCAACCGCGAAAGATCTGGCCGCGCGCAGCGTTCATCTGGGAGGCGTCGGACCCGTACCTTTACATGCGCGCGACATCAGATGGCAGGGTCGTCTGTGGTGGCGAGGACGAGGATTTCGTCGACACGGCGCGACGCGACGAGTTGATCGCCGACAAGACTGCACGCATCGCCGAAAAACTTGGGCGGCTGTTCCCGCATCTCGACGTCAGGCCGGAATTCGCCTGGACCGGTTCGTTCGGCACCACGACCACCGGCCTGCCCTATATCGGCGCCATTCCCAGGCACCCGCGCATCCATGCCGTGATGGGTTACGGCGGCAACGGCATCACCTTCTCGCAGATCGCTTCCGAGATTGTCTCGGCCTCGATCAACGGGCAGAGCGACACGGATGCAGAGTTGTTTGCCTTCAACCGTCGATAGCAGACCCACAAACAATCCATCATCACCTGATTGTAACGTTCCTGAAACACACTTAAGTCTTTGGTGAAGCCGGCAGCGCGAGAATGGCTTTCGCGGCCTGCCTCTGAGGGAGAGCCAAATGGATTTCAGTGGTTTCGATATTGCGGTCATTGTTCTGGTCGCGCTTGTCGTGCTGGTGCTGTTCAAAGGCATCAAGACAATTCCGCAAGGCTATAACTATACGGTCGAACGTTTTGGCCGTTACACCAAGACACTGAGTCCAGGCCTCAATCTCATCACGCCTTTCGTCGACCGCATCGGCGCCAAGATGAACATGATGGAGCAGGTGCTCGACGTTCCGAGCCAGGAAATTATCACCCGCGACAACGCCATCGTCGGGGTCGACGGCATCGCCTTCTACCAAATCCTCAATGCGGCGCAGGCCGCCTACCAGGTTGCCGGACTGCAGAACGCCATCCTCAACTTGACGATGACCAACATCCGTACCGTCATGGGCTCGATGGACCTCGACGAGCTGCTGTCGAACCGCGACGCCATCAAYGAGCGCTTGCTGCGCGTCGTCGACGAAGCCGCGCATCCGTGGGGCATCAAGATCACCCGCGTCGAGATCAAGGACATCAACCCGCCGGCCAATCTTATCGAATCGATGGGCCGCCAGATGACGGCCGAGCGCAACAAGCGCGCGCAGATCCTCGCCGCCGAAGGCCTCAAGCAGTCGCAGATACTCGAGGCCGAGGGCCGCAAGGAAGCCGCCTTCCGCGACGCCGAGGCGCGCGAGCGCTCGGCCGAAGCCGAAGCGCGCGCCACGCAGGTGGTGTCGGAAGCAATCTCGAAGGGCGACGTGCAGGCGCTGAACTACTTCGTGGCGCTGAAATACACCGAAGCGCTTGGCAAGATCGGCACGGCCACCAACAGCAAGATCGTGCTGATGCCGATGGAAGCCTCGTCGCTGATCGGCACGCTTGGCGGTATCGGCGAGATCGCCAAGGAGGTCTTCCGCAGCGATGGCACGGCCGGCGCGCAAAGGCAGGCCGCACGCCCGCCGGTGGTTCGCCCAAGCGAGAACTGAGGGGCATACTCCCATGTTGGACCGCATCATTTCCGAACTCGGCCCGTGGAACTGGATGGTTCTGGGCTTCGTCCTGCTGGTGATGGAAATCATCGCGCCAGGCATCTTCATGCTGTGGATCGGCATCGCCGCCCTGATCATCGGCGCGGTGTCGCTGTTGATCTGGGATGCCGGTTTCTGGACCTGGCAAGTCCAGGTCCTCGCCTTCCTGGCGCTGTCGCTGGTCTCGGCCTATGTCGGCAAGAAGCTGGTCGGTGGTCACGATGATCCGACCGACCAGCCGCTGCTCAACCGGCGCGGCGCGCAGATGGTCGGCAAGATGGCAACGCTAGCCGAACCGATCCGGGACGGGCGTGGCCGCATCAAGCTGGGCGATACGCTGTGGCGTGTCTCCGGCCCGGACCTGCCCGCCGGCACGCAGGTGCGCGTGACGGCTGCGGCCGACACGGATCTGGAACTGACCGTCGAGCGGGTCTGAACGCTTAGGCTGCGCCGATGCGCAGGAGATCGTGCAGGTGGATGAGGCCCACCGGCCGTCTGCCTTCCACCACCATCAGACTGGTGATGGCTGAACTGTTGATCGTCTGCAGCGCCGTTGCCACGAGCGTATCCGGCGACGCCGTTTTCGGTCCTTTTGTCATCACCTCATCCACCGTCATCGCCAGCAGATTGCTGCCGATGTGACGCCTTATGTCACCGTCGGTGATGATGCCGGCCAGCGCGCCGTCGGCGTCGGTGATCGCCACGCAGCCAAATCCCTTGCGCGACAGTTCCAGGATCGCGTCCTGCATGCCGGTGCCCGTGACCACCAGCGGCAGCCTGTCGCCGACATGCATGATCTCGCGGATCTGCGTCAGGTTGGCGCCGAGCTGGCCACCAGGATGGAAAGTACGGAAATGGTCCGGCGTGAAGCCGCGTGCTTCGAGCAGGGCGATCGCCAGCGCATCGCCCATCACCAGTTGCAGCAGCGTCGACGTCGTCGGCGCCAGGCCGTGTGGACAGGCCTCAGGCGCGCGGGGCAGCAGCAGCACGACGTCGGCGGCCCGCGCGAGCGCCGATGTCTCTCCGGCGGTGATGGCGATAAGCGGAATGGAGAAGCGTCTGGAATAGGCGACAATGCCCATCAGTTCCCTGCTCTCACCCGACCACGACATGGCGATGATGGCATCGTCCCTGGCAATCATACCGAGATCGCCGTGATTGGCTTCGGCGGGATGGACGAAAAAGGCCGGTGTGCCGGTCGAGGCCAGCGTCGCCGCGATCTTCGAACCAATATGGCCGCTTTTGCCGACGCCGGTGACGATCAGCCGACCCTCGATCTTCGAGATCATCTCGACGGCCTGGGCGAAAGGCTCAGCCAGTCCGTTCTCGAGTGCCTCGGCAAGGGCCGCGACACCAGCCTGCTCCGTTGCCACCGTTCTCAGTGCCGAAGCGATCGAGGCTTGCCTGTCCAAAGGCTTCTTATTCAGGGATCCCGCATGCATGGCTGATGCGATTAGCGCGTTGCCGCCCGCCTGTCCAACAGAAATGGCCCCACGATGGCTAGGGACAACGACAAGCAGGCAATTAAAAGGCCTAACGCACGCCGCATGAAACCCTTTGGAAATCGGCACTTGAGGCCGCTGACGACCTCCAGCCTCAACCCTCCGTTAACCATCCCCATTTACGGTTCGGTAAGTATGGCGCGCGTGCGCCGCGCAAGCAGTGGTGACGATGTCCGGGGGCCAGCCAGAAAAATCAGGAGGACGAAAGGGCAAGGCTGCCTGCGCCTTGCTACTGGCGACCAGCATGCTTGCCTTGCTGCGCCCGACGGCGCTCCATGCCCAGGAAACGGAGCTGCGCGGCGAGGTTTCCGAAACGGCAATCCTGTCCGACCAGCAGCGCAAGGCGAGACAGCTGGCTCTGGCAGCCCAAGGCCAGCAGGCGCCGGTCAACGCGGCGCACGATAATGCGCCGGCACGAACCTACCTGCCGGCCAGCGCCGGCGCGGTGCCTGATGACACGGACGCCGGCGCCGCGACCGCGATCGGCAGCGTGTTCGATCCGCCTTCGGCCACCGACGATGCCTCCGCCGATACCGCGGCACCGCCAAAACCTCGTCGCCGGCCATCGACTGCCAGACAAAGTGCGGCGGATCAGGCCAAGGACAAGGCGGCCGGCAAGTCGAGGAAGAAAAAGTCGACGACCGCGGCCACGGACGCCGCGACCACGGGTGCCATCACCTCTACGACGGATGATACCGACACCAATGACACGGATCAGGAGGCGGCCAACCGCCGCGCCCTCACCATCGACAGCGTCGACAGTCAGAAGCTTGACCGCGGCGCCGAACGCACCGCCTCCATCGAAGGCCAGGACAAGAAGGCCGAGGACGATCCGTTTGCCGCCACCGGCGTCAAATGGGGCTCTTTCGTCATTCGGCCGACGATCGAACAGGGCCTGACCGCCACCTCGAACGGCGATGCGAGCAGTGCCGGCACGTCGGCGCTTCTGTCCGAGACGGCGCTGCGCTTTTCCGCCGCCTCCGACTGGCGTGAGAACTCGGCGACGATCGACGGCTATGGCCTTTTCCGCGAAACCGTGTCGGGCTATTCGGTTCACGATGAGCAGGGCCGCATAGAAGGCCAGCTCAACGTCGACCTCGACAACGAGCTGCGCGCCATCGCCAAGCTCGGCTACGAGGCGGTGCCGGAATCAGCCTCCTCGCCGGACGCCATTGCTGGCGTCAACACGCAGCCGCTGCGGCAGACCGTGGACGGCAGCCTCGGCATCGAGAAGGACGTCGGCAAGATGCGCTATGCGTTGACCGGTGCGGTGACGCACGATTTCTTTGGCGACGCCGAGCTTTCGGACGGCACCTCGTTGTCGCAGAAGGACCGCGACTCCACGCTCTATACGGCAACCCTGCGCACCGGCTACGAGATTTCTCCGGCACTCACCCCCTTCACCGAAATCGAGGTCGGTCGCCGGACCTATGATCAACGCATCGACACCGATGGCTTCGAGCGCTCCTCGACGCGCCTCGGAGGCCGCGCCGGCCTTGAGCTCGACATGGGCGAGAAGCTGTCGGGCGAATTCTCGGCCGGCTGGCTGCGGGAGGCGATCGACGACGATCGGCTCGAAGCGATTTCGGGGGCGACCGTCAACGCCGACCTCAAATGGTCGCCGGAACGCGGCACCACGATCGGCCTGACCGGCCTGACCACCGTCGAGCCCACGACCATCGCCGGGCAAAGCGGTGATATCCTTTATTCAGGCCGCTTGACGGGCGAGCGGCAGATCCGCGCCAACCTCACCGGAAATGCGGCTCTGGGCCTTGATTGGCGCGATTATGTCGGCGTCGACGGCCATGACAGGACCCTGAGCGCCGAGGCCGGCCTGACATGGTGGCTGAACCGCTATGCCGGCCTCACCACCCGGGTGAGGACCGAAAAGCTGACCAGCAACCTGCCGGGCCGCGACTACACCGCCAACAGCATCTTCCTGGGCGTGAAGGTGCAGCGCTAAGCACTGCGCCAAGAGCGATGGGGCCCGATAACCGGAGCGGAGCGTGCGTTTGGGAACGTGAGCACCGGAAGCGCAGGAACCGTCGCTCGCAGGCCGGCCTCACCTGAATATCGACATAGCCCTAGAAGGCAGCGCCGCGACGCTCTGATGGTTTCAGCTCGTCGAGAAGCGTGCGGATGACACCGGCCATGTTCTCGTTCATGTCGCTGCGCCACAGCGCGAAGGCGACATTGGCCTCGACGAAGCCTTCCGGCGATCCGCAATCAAAGGTACGGCCCTGATAGTGGTAGCCATAGAAGGGCTGCTGCTTTTCCAGCTTCAGCATCGCGTCGGTGAGCTGGATCTCGTTGCCGGCGCCCTTTTCCTGGCCTTCCAGGATCTTGAAGATCTCGGGTTGCAGGATATAGCGGCCGTTGATGTAGAGATTGGACGGCGCCGTGCCGGTCTTCGGCTTTTCCACCATCTCGGTGATGCGGAAGCCGTGATGCGTATCCTCGCCGCGGCCAACGATGCCATATTTATGGGCTTCGGCCGGGTCGCATTCCTGCACCGCGATGATGTTGTTGCCGGTTTCCTGGTAGAGCTCGACCATGTCCTTCATGCAGCTCTGTTCTGACTGCATGATCATGTCGGGCAACAAAAGGGCGAACGGTTCGTCGCCGACCAGCTCGCGCGCGCACCAGACGGCATGGCCAAGGCCCAGCGGCACCTGCTGGCGGGTGAAGCTGGTCTGCCCCGGCGCCGGCTGCAGGCGCTGCAGACGGGCGAGCTGGTCGTCCTTGCCGCGCTGGGCCAGCGTGTCGTAGAGCTCGAACTGGACGTCGAAATGGTCCTCGATGACGGCCTTGTTGCGACCGGTGACGAAGATGAAATGCTCGATACCGGCCTCGCGCGCCTCATCCACCACATATTGAATCACTGGCCGGTCGACGACGGTCAGCATTTCCTTGGGGATGGCCTTGGTGGCCGGGAGAAACCGTGTGCCGAGACCGGCGACCGGGAAGACTGCCTTGCGAACTCTCTTCATGCTGTCAATTATCCATTTGATGGCCTGCTCCGCAATCCCCGTTTCAAGACATTTTCACGCCGGAATTGAGGACTACCGAGCAACTGAGGGGAACATTCCCCGGTAAAGCTTTGAGGCGTCTTTTCGTTCCCGGCAGCACCTATGGTAAACTAATTCCTAACCTGGTTCGGCGATGAATGGTCTTTCCTGAGACAGAGAAAGGGGAAAAGATGTCCGTTCGCAATGCCGCAAAGCGTTTTACCAGCGTCATCGCGGCAGCCAGCCTCTCGCTCGCCCTGCTGATGCCCGGCCCGGCTTTCGCCGATGCCGGTTTCCGGCAGTGGGTCGCCGGCTTCCGCGCCACAGCCGTGCAGAGCGGCGTTTCCGGTGCCCTCTACGACCAGGCCTTCAGGGACATCAGGGATATCGACCCGGTAGTGCTGGAAAAGGCGCGTACGCAGCCTGAATTCACCGCGCCTGCCTGGGACTATTTCGACAACCGCGTCCATGACCAGTCTGTCGCCGTCGGCCAGCAAATGGCCAAGAAGTGGAAGCCATGGCTGGACAGGATCGAGGCCAAATTCGGCGTCGACCGCTACATCCTGCTCGCCATCTGGTCGATGGAATCGAACTATGGCGAAATCCTCAAGCGCGACGACATCATGCGCAACGTCGTGCGCTCGCTGGCGACCCTGGCCTATGCCGATCCGAAGCGGGCAAAATTCGCCCGCACCCAGTTGATCGCCGCGCTGAAGATCCTGCAGACCGGCGATATCGACGAAAGCCATCTGAGCGGATCCTGGGCCGGCGCCATGGGCCACACCCAGTTCATCCCGACCAGCTATCTGCACTATGCCGTCGACATGGACGGCAACGGCAAGCGCGACATCTGGAATTCGATCCCCGATGCGCTGGCGACAGCGGCCAACCTGTTGAAGAAGAATGGCTGGCAGGCCGGCAAGACCTGGGGCTATGAGGTCACCTTGCCGGCCGGCAAGCTTCCTGGCGGCTCGAAGACGCTGTCGCAATGGCAGGCGCTCGGCGTTGCCAGGGCCAACGGCAAGCCGTTCAAGAACGGCTCCGACAAGGCGACGCTGAAAGTGCCGGACGGCCGCGGCGGGCCAGCCTTCCTGATGGTCAAGAATTTCTCGGTCATCAAGGCCTACAACAATGCCGACAAATATGCGCTTGCCGTCGGTCTTCTCGCCGACGAAATCGCCGGCTCCAGCGGTCTCGTGCAGGACTGGAAGCGGCCTTTCACCAAGCTCACTTTCGAGGAAAGGCAGGAGCTGCAGAAGCGACTTTCCCAGCACGGCCTCTACGACGGCAAATTCGATGGCAAGATCGGCGACGGCTCGAAAACCGCCATCATGGCCTTCCAGGCCAAGGCCGGATTGGCCCAGGACGGCTATCCGAGCATGGAAGTGCTGAAGTGGCTCAGGCAGAAATAGGGCCACCTGCGGTGCCGCGCGGCCTTTCGGACGCGCAAAGGACACTGTAGCAATCTGTATGGTGCAATGACCTTCGAAAGTCGACGCGACTCTTCAAGGCAGTGCGCCACGGGATGGAGGAAACGATTGGCTTCGGCTGCGCGCATCGCAGGGCTTGTTCGTCGCATGCCGGTGCTGATTCTGGCCGTCGTCGTTCTCGCCGTCGGCTTGGCTGGCGCCTTCCATGCGCCGGCCATCGCGCAGGAGCAGCAATACCGCGGCTGGTCGTTGCGCGACTCGTTGCGCGACCTTTTGTTCCCACGCCGCAGCGAGCGGATCGAGCCGCCGCTGAACATCCAGAAGGCGAAGCCAAAGCCGCGCAAACCCCGCGTCCCGCGTGCGCCGGCCGAGCCGCAAATGCCGATCGCCGAGAAAGTCCCGGATGCCCGTACCGTCCTGGTGGTCGGCGATTTCATGGCGTCCGGGCTTGCCGAAGGCCTCGACACCGCCTTTGCCGAAAACACCGGCATCAGGATCGTGGCTCGCAGCAATGGCTCGTCCGGCTTCGTGCGCGATGATTTCTACAACTGGCCCGAACAGATCAAGGCGCTGATCGAGACCGAAAAACCGGCCGCCGTCGTCGTCATGCTGGGTTCCAACGACCGTCAGCAGATGAAGGTGGGGGATGTGCGCGAGCAGCCCCGGTCAGAGAACTGGACCAAGGAATACGAGCGCCGCACCGATGCATTCGGCAAGGCCATCGCCGACGCCAAGGTGCCCTTCCTGTGGGTTGGCATGCCGGCTTTCGGGGTGCCGAAGATGACCTCCGACATGCTGGCGTTCAACGACATCTACCATCAGGTCGCCGAAAGCCATGGCGGCGAATTCGTCGACGTCTGGGACGGCTTTGTCGACGAGAACGGCGCCTTCGTCACCAGCGGGCCGGACATGAACGGCCAGCCCGTGCGGCTGCGTGCCGATGACGGCATCAACGTCTCGAAGGCCGGCAAGCGCAAGCTCGCCTTCTATACCGAAAAGCCGCTGATGAAGATCCTCGGCCTCGCCGCCCCCGGAAGCGTAACCCCGGCGACCGCACCGGCGGGCGCGCCCGTCGAGGCGCCTGGGCCGGCCGCCGCGCCAATCGTCATCGACCGCACCGCGCCTATGCTGCTCAGCGATCCAGCACTCGACGGCGGCTCCGAACTTCTGGGCGCGGCGCCGCAGCCAAAGCCCAATCAGGATCTGCCCGGTGAAAAACTGGTGGTCGAGGGCAAGGCGCCGCAAGCCTCGCCCGGCCGCGCCGACGATTTCTCCTGGCCACCCCGGCCGCAGCCTGCGGCGGCTGTGGCCGCACCCGGCACGACGACGGCGATAAACCCTTAGAAGCTCCCTGAGCCCGTTTCGAAATTCGCTCCCGCGAGCACCGGAAGCGCAGAAAACGCCTCCAGATGGCTGCGGGAGTAGAATTTCCAACGGGCTCAGCTGGGCAGTACGGTGGACCCCATCAAGGCCTCGTCGATCGAGCGCGCCGCCTGGCGACCCTCGCGGATCGCCCAGACGACCAGCGACTGGCCGCGACGCACGTCGCCCGCCGCATAGAGCCTGTCGACGCTGGTCCTATAGTCGCGATCATTGGCTTCGACGTTCCTGGAACGGCGGCTGTCGGTGACGATCTTCATCTGGCCGTCCAATTCCGACACCAGGCCGGCGATGGTCGGGCCGGCAAAGCCAATGGCGATGAAGGCGAGATCTGCTCGGATGACGAATTCGGTGCCGGCGATCGGCTTGCGCTTCTCGTCGACCTCGCAGCACTTGACGCCGGTCAGCTGGCCTTCCTCGCCGATGAACTCGAGCGTCGCCACCTGGAATTCGCGCTCCGCCCCTTCGGCCTGCGAGGACGAGGTGCGCATCTTGGTCGCCCAGTAGGGCCAGACCGACAGCTTGTCTTCCTTCTCAGGCGGCTGCGGGCGGATGTCGAGCTGGGTAACGCGCACGGCGCCCTGGCGGAAGGCGGTGCCGACGCAGTCGGACGCGGTATCGCCGCCGCCGACGACGACGACATGCTGGCCGCCGGCGATGATCGGGTGCGACGGCCAGGCCACCGACTGGATCGGCTCGCCGCCGACCCGCCTGTTCTGCTGCACCAGATAGGGCATCGCATCATGCACGCCACCGAGATCGTCGCCCGGGATGCCGGCCGCGCGCGGCGTTTCGGAACCGCCGCAATAGAGCACGGCATCGTGTTCGGCGAGCAGCTCGGCAACCGGCTTGTCGACACCGACATTGACGCCGCAATGGAAGGTCACGCCCTCGCCCTGCATCTGCTCGATGCGCCGGTCGATATAGTGCTTCTCGATCTTGAAGTCGGGAATGCCGTAGCGCATCAGCCCGCCCGGCCGGCTTTCGCGCTCATAGACATGGACGTCGTGGCCGGCGCGGCCAAGCTGCTGGGCAGCCGCCATGCCGGCCGGGCCGGAACCGATGACGGCGACGCGCTTTCCCGTCTTTTTCTCCGGCGGATAGGGCCTGATATGACCGGTCTCATAGGCCTTGTCGGCGATCGCCTGCTCGACCGTCTTGATGGCGACGGGAATGTCCTCGAGGTTCAGCGTGCAGGCTTCCTCGCAGGGCGCGGGGCAGATGCGACCGGTGAACTCCGGGAAGTTGTTGGTCGAATGCAGGTTGCGGATCGCGTTGTCCCAGTCGCCATTGTAGACGAGGTCGTTCCAGTCCGGGATCTGGTTGTGGATCGGGCAGCCCGTCGGTCCATGGCAGAACGGAATGCCGCAATCCATGCAGCGCGCGGCCTGTTTCTCGACCTCCTTGTCCGACATCGGCAGCGTGAATTCGCGGAAATGCCGGATGCGGTCGGAGGCCGGCTGGTACTTGTGCACCTGCCGGTCGATTTCGAGAAAGCCTGTTACCTTGCCCATAGTCCAGTTCCTGCTGTCCAGATGGTACGGTTTTCGCCGCACCCGTTAACCTCTTGAGGCAGCCATGGCAACCTTGCCTTCGAGGTCAAACTTTCGATGAAAGTGGGCCGGGAAACCTGGGCCTCCCGGCAACTGCCAAGTCTATTCCGCCGCCACGCCCATGCGCATGCGTTCCATCTCGATCAGTGCGCGGCGGTATTCGACCGGCATGATCTTGCGGAATTTCGGCCGGAAGGTCGTCCAGTCGTCGAGGATTTCGCGACCGCGCACCGAACCGGTGTAGTGCACATGGTTCGAGATCAGCTGGTAGAGCCGCTCCTCGTCATGGCTGGTCATGTCGCCGGACACGTCGACGCGACCCTTGTGGTCAAGGTCGCCGCCATGGTGCAGCAGCCTTTCCATCAGGTCGTCTTCTTCCGGAACCGGTTCCAGCTCGACCATCGCCATGTTGCAGCGCTCGGCGAAATCGCCCGCCTCGTCAAGAACATAGGCGACGCCGCCCGACATGCCGGCGGCGAAGTTGCGGCCGGTCTTGCCGATGACGACGACAATGCCGCCGGTCATGTACTCGCAGCCATGGTCGCCAACGCCTTCGACAACGGCGGCCACGCCTGAATTGCGCACGGCGAAACGCTCGCCGGCGACGCCGGCGAAATAGGCCTCGCCCTCGGTCGCGCCATAGAGCACCGTGTTGCCGACGATGATGGACTCCGCCGCGACGATCTTGGCCTCTTCCGGTGGCCGGATGACGATACGGCCGCCCGACAGGCCTTTGCCGACATAGTCGTTGCCGGCGCCGATGAGATCGAACGAGATACCGCGCGCCAGGAAGGCGCCGAAGGACTGGCCGGCAGTGCCGGTCAGCTTCACCGAGATCGTATCCTCGCGCAGGCCCTTGTGCTTGAAGCGCTTGGCCACTTCGCCCGACAGCATCGCGCCGGTCGAGCGGTCGACATTGCGGATGTCGACCTCGATCTTGACCGGCTGCTTGCTTTCGAGCGCGGGCTTCGCCAGTTCGATCAGCTTGCGGTCGAGCACATCGTCGATCGGGTGCTTCTGCCGCTCGGTCCAATGCACCGCTTCATGCGGCGCGTCCGGCTTGAAGAACATCTTCGAGAAATCGAGCCCGCGCGCTTTCCAGTGGACGATCAGGTCGCGCTTTTCCAGCAGGTCGGCGTCGCCGATGATCTGGTCGATATGGGTGTAGCCCATCTCGGCGAGCAGCGCCCTCACCTCTTCCGCCACGTAGAAGAAGAAGTTGATGACATGCTCGGGTGTGCCCTTGAAGCGCTTGCGCAGCACCGGGTCCTGCGTCGCCACGCCGACCGGACAGGTGTTGAGGTGGCACTTACGCATCATGATGCAGCCGGCCGCGATCAGCGGCGCGGTCGAGAAGCCGAACTCGTCGGCACCGAGCAGCGCGCCGACGATGACGTCGCGGCCGGTGCGCAAGCCGCCATCGACCTGCAGCGCCACGCGTGAGCGCAAACCGTTCAGCACCAGCGTCTGGTGCGTCTCGGCAAGGCCCATTTCCCACGGGCTGCCGGCATGCTTGAGCGACGTCAGCGGCGAGGCACCGGTGCCGCCATCATAGCCCGAGATGGTAATGTGGTCGGCGCGCGCCTTGGCAACGCCTGCCGCAACCGTGCCGACGCCGACTTCCGAGACCAGCTTGACCGACACGTCGGCCGCCGGGTTGACGTTCTTCAGATCGTAGATCAGCTGCGCCAGATCCTCGATCGAATAGATGTCGTGATGCGGCGGCGGCGAGATCAGGCCGACGCCCGGCGTCGAGTGCCGGACCTTGGCGATGGTCGCGTCGACCTTGTGGCCGGGCAACTGGCCGCCCTCGCCCGGCTTGGCACCCTGCGCCACCTTGATCTGCATCATGTCGGAATTGACAAGATATTCGGCCGTCACGCCGAAACGGCCCGAGGCGATCTGCTTGATCGCCGAGCGTTCCGGGTTCTTGCCGCCGCCGGGCAGCGGCAGATAGCGGTCCGCCTCTTCGCCGCCCTCGCCAGTGTTGGACTTGCCGCCAATGGCGTTCATGGCGCGCGCCAGCGTGGTGTGCGCCTCGCGCGAGATCGAGCCGAAGGACATCGCCCCGGTCGAGAACCGCTTGACGATGTCGGCCGCCGACATGACGTCGTCGAGCGCGACCTTCTTGCGGCCGGTTTCTTCGGCCAGCTTGATCCTGAACAGGCCACGAATGGTCTGGGCCCTGGCCGTCTCGCTGTCGATCTGCGCGGAATAGTCCTTGAACGTCTCCCACGAGCCCTGGCGCACGGCGTGCTGCAAGGTGGCGACCGCGTCGGGCGACCACATATGCGCCTCGCCGCGCATGCGGAACATGTATTCGCCGCCGACTTCGAGGCTGTTGCGCAGCACCGGATCGTTGCCGAAGCCGTCATTGTGGCGGCTGAGCGTCTCGGTCGCGATCTCGTCCAGCCCGACGCCTTCGATCAGCGTCGCGGTGCCGGTGAAATACTGCTGCACGAAATCGGTCTTCAGCCCGATGGCGTCGAAAATCTGCGCGCCGCAATAGGACTGGTAGGTCGAGATGCCCATCTTGGACATCACCTTGAGGATGCCCTTGCCGATCGACTTGATGTAGCGCGTGACGACTTCGTAGGCGTCGACCTCCTTCGGCAGTTCGCCGCGCTTGTGCATATCGAGCAGCGTGTCGAAGGCGAGGTAAGGGTTGATCGCCTCGGCGCCATAGCCGGCAAGGCAGCAGAAATGATGCACTTCGCGCGGCTCACCGGATTCGACGACGAGGCCGACCGAGGTGCGCAGCCCCTTGCGGATCAGGTGGTGATGCACCGCGGCCGTCGCCAGCAGCGCCGGGATGGCTATTCGGTCCGGCCCGACCTGGCGGTCGGACAGGATGATGATGTTGTAGCCGCCGGCGACCGCCGCCTCGGCCCGCTCGCACAGGCGGTCGATGGCGCCCTGCATGCCCGCGGCTCCTTCATTCGAGCCGTAGGTGATGTCGATCGTCTTGGTGTCGAAGCGGTCCTCGGTGTGCCCGATGGAGCGGATCTTCTCCAGATCGCCATTGGTCAGGATCGGCTGGCGCACCTCGAGCCGCTTGCGGCGCGAATTGCCGACGAGGTCGAAGATGTTCGGCCGCGGCCCGATGAAGGACACCAGGCTCATCACCAGCTCCTCGCGGATCGGGTCGATCGGCGGGTTGGTGACCTGGGCGAAGTTCTGCTTGAAATAGGTGTAGAGCAGCTTCGACTTGTCCGACATCGCCGAGATCGGCGTATCGGTGCCCATCGATCCCACGGCTTCCTGGCCCGTCGTCGCCATCGGCGACATCAACAGCTTGGTGTCTTCCTGGGAGTAGCCGAACGCCTGCTGGCGATCGAGCAGGCTGACATCCTTGCGCAGCGCGCGCGGTTCGACCGGCTTCAGGTCTTCGAGGATCAGCTGCGTGTTGGCGAGCCAGGTCTTGTAGGGATGCTTGGTCGCGATCTCCGACTTGAGCTCCTCGTCGGAGACGATGCGCCCCTTCTCCAGGTCGATCAGCAGCATGCGGCCGGGCTGCAGCCGCCACTTCTTGACGATCTTCTCTTCCGGCACCGGCAGCACGCCGGCTTCCGAAGCCATGATGACGCGGTCATCGTCGGTGACGATGTAGCGCGCCGGGCGCAATCCGTTGCGGTCGAGCGTGGCGCCGATCTGGCGGCCATCGGTGAAGACCACCGCCGCCGGTCCGTCCCACGGCTCCATCAGCGCGGCATGGTATTCGTAGAAGGCCTTGCGATCGGCATCCATGAGCTTGTTACCGGCCCAGGCTTCCGGGATCAGCATCATCATGGCGTGGCTGAGGCTGTACCCGCCCTGGAACAGGAACTCGAGCGCATTGTCGAAACAGGCAGTGTCGGACTGGCCCTCATAGGAAATCGGCCACAGCTTCGAGATGTTGTTGCCAAACAGTTCGGAATCGACCGACGCTTGGCGCGCCGCCATCCAGTTGTTGTTGCCGCGCACAGTGTTGATCTCGCCATTGTGGGCGACCATGCGGTAAGGATGCGCCAGCTTCCACGACGGGAACGTGTTGGTCGAGAAGCGCTGGTGGACGAGGATCAGCGCGGTCTCGAAGCGTGGATCGGTCAGGTCCTTGTAATAGGCACCGACCTGATAGGCCAGGAACATGCCCTTGTAGACGATGGTGCGCGCCGACAGCGACACGCAGTAGGAGCCGATGTCCTTGTTGTCGTTCTCGGCGTAGATGCGGCCCGATATGACCTTGCGCAGCAGATAGAGCCTGGCCTCGTACTCCTCGTCATCGGGAATGTCTGATGTGCGGCCGATGAAGACCTGCCGATGGAACGGCTCAGACGCGACGATATCAGGCGCCTTCGACAGCGACGAATTGTCTACGGGCACGTCGCGGAAACCGATGAGCGGAAGCCCCTCGGACTGCGCCGATTCGGCGATGATGTCCTCGATATGGGCGCGAAGTGCCGCGTCCTGCGGCATGAACCAGTGTCCGACGCCGTACTGACCTACCGGCGGCAGTTCGATGCCCTGGGCTGCCATCTCCTCGCGGAAGAAACGGTCGGGAAGCTGCACCAGCACGCCGGCGCCATCGCCGACCAACGGATCGGCGCCGACAGCGCCGCGATGCGTCAGGTTTTCGAGCACGGCAAGGCCGTCCTCGACGATCTGATGCGACTTCACGCCCTTCATGTTGACGATGAAGCCGACACCGCAGGCATCATGCTCGTTGCGCGGATCGTATAGGCCCTGGGCGGAAAAGCCGTTGTCGGTTCGGCTTATGTTGGTTCGGGACGCGGTTTTGACGGTTGCCGCTTTCGTCTGCGCGGCCTGGCCGTTCGTCGCAGAGTGCGTCATGTCCGTCATCTCTTGGTCCTCCATTCCCAGCCCTTCGGGCGCTGGTCTGCCCCGGCAAGCGCCTGGCTCACCCTGATCCTTGCGGCACGTCTTGCGAAATCCTTGCCGAACCAGGCGGCTTTCCGCATGGTTCGTATTCGTACAGGCCAGCGTCTGGCTGTCCAACCTGTCGCCCGCAGCAACAGCCGGAGAGGCCCAAATGATACGCCAATCCAGCTCGTTTTGTGCGACAAAATAAGACAGCACTACTGTCCTAAATTTTTATGACAGAAATCCGGGACGCACACAAGACCGATTCACAAAAAACTTGGGCCGCCGGCGACATAAAATTACGTGAAGCGACCGCAAGACGTAAGCTTCGATCACAGCCGCTTTTCGGCTCTGGCTGGCTTTACCGCTTTTCCGACACGTGGCCCTTGCGCGTGAAACCCCAAAGCAGCCAAGGTCGCGCAGTTTTCAACCGAAGCAGGATTCCTGATGTTTTTTGCATCCGACAACTGGGCGGGCGTCCATCCCGACATCTCGGCCAATTTATCCCGGCATGCCGCGGGCATCGCCACCGCTTATGGCGACGGCGAGCTCGACCGCGCCGTCTACCGGCGCTTCAGCGAGATTTTCGAACGGGATGTCGCGGTGTTCTTCGTCGCGACCGGCACGGCGGCCAACGCGCTGTCCATGGCGGCGTGCAATCGCATCGGCGGCGTCGCCTTCTGCCATTCCGAAGCGCACATGAATGTCGATGAATTCGGCGCCGCGGGCTTCTACACCGGTGGAGCGCGCATGTCGCCGGTTCCGGGGCCACTGGGGCGCATCAATCCGCAGGCCCTCGACCGGGCCATCACGCGCTACTCGCAAGACCTCGCCCCCGCCGGCCAGCCGATGGCGGTGACGATCACCCAGGCGACCGAGGTCGGCACCGTCTACACCGTCGACGATGTCAAGGCGATCGCCGAAGTCAGCCGCCGTCACGGCCTGCCTCTGCACATGGACGGAGCGCGGTTCGCCAACGCGATTGCGGCGACGGACATCAGTCCCGCAGAAATGACCTGGAAGAGCGGCGTCGATATCATCTCCTTCGGAGGCACCAAGAACGGCTGCTGGATGGCCGATGCTGTGGTGGTCCTGAACCCCGACGTGGCGCGCGACCTGCGCCTGCTTCGCCAGCGCGCCGGGCAGACCTTTTCCAAGGCGCGCTTCATCTCGGCTCAGTTCGAAGCCTATTTCACCGACGATCTCTGGCTGAGGATGGCGCACCACGCCAATGCCATGGCCGCGCGGCTGGCCGCGACGATCGAGGATGCACCGGCAGGCCGGCTGGCCTGGCTGCCGCAGGCCAATGAAGTGTTCGCGATCCTCGACCGCGCCAAAGCCGAAAAGCTGCAAGCGGCCGGGGCAAAATTCTACGAATGGGGTCTGCCGCAGGGCTTCGACAGCCACCTCGGCGACAATGAAGTGATCTACCGTTTCGTCGCCAGCTTCGCGACCACGACCGAAGAGATCGACCACCTTGGCCACCTGATCGCTTGAGCTTTTCCTATGACCATGTCACCGCTCGGCTCGACTATGCGGCTGATCCGCCCCGCTCCAAACGTGCTCGGCTTTTATGACGGCCGGATAGAGGGCGTTCGCGGCTGGTCGGATCAGCCCAATTGGCTCGATGACGGCGCCTATGCCCTTGGCATTTGCACCTATGCAATTGTCGATGGCTCGGAAGCGCTTGTCTATGACACGCATATTTCGCTTCAGCACGCCCGGATCATCCGGCAAACGCTAGAGGGTATGGGCGTCACCTCGATGCGGGTGGTCCTCAGTCATTAGCATGATGATCATGTCGCCGGCAACGAGGTGTTCCGGGATTGCGAAATCATCGCCAACAACCTCACAGCCTCTGCTCTCGCAGAGAACCGGACCAAACTGGAAAATGAGAACCCGCCGATCAGACCCCTTATCCTTCCGAATCGGACATTCGACGGCAATCTCGACCTCATGGTCGGGTCGATAGCGGTCGACCTTCGGCACGTCGAAATCCACAGTCACGACGGTACCGTGTTGGTCATGCCCAGCGCCGGTCTGCTCTTTGCGGGCGATACGCTTGAAGATCCGATCACTTATGTCGGCGAACCGGAACGGCTGACTAAACATCTGGACGATCTCGAACGCATGGCCGGCTGGACCTTTGACCGCATCCTACCCAATCACGGTTCGTTGCAGATGATCCAATCCGGTGGGTACGGTCGCGAGTTCATTGCCGCTACCCGATCCTATGTCGAAAAGCTGCTTCGCTGCCGACACGAGCCCGATCTGGTGAGGCAAGATTTGAGAGCCTTCGCTGCCGAAGTGTTCGCCTCCGGTGCCGTCGGTTATTTCGCGCCATACGAGGCCGTTCACCGACAAAACGTTGAGGCCGTGGTGGCTTCGGGGACTACCAGCTAAACATAGAAAGGCGGCGCCCTTCGGCGCCGCCTTTGCCTTGGGAGGCTATCGGTTTAGTTGGCGGTCTTTAGTTGGCGGTCTTGGCCTCGATCTGCTTGGCCTTGGCCGGAGCCGAGGTGATCGCGATCTTGCGCGGCTTCAACTCCTCGGGAATGTTGCGCTTGAGGTCGACGAAGAGCAGGCCGTTCTTCAGCGCGGCGCCGACGACTTCAACATGGTCGGCAAGCTGGAAGCGGCGCTCGAAAGCCCTCGAGGCGATGCCGCGATAGAGCAGTTCGGAACCTTCGCCCGTGCCCTCGTCCTTGCGCTCACCTTTTACCGTCAGCACGTTGCGATGGGCTTCGATCGAGATTTCCTCGTCCGAGAAGCCGGCAACAGCCATCGAGATCCTGTAGGAATCCTCGCCGGTGCGCTCGATGTTGTAAGGCGGATAAGTCTGCGCGCCATCGGGCTGCGCAAGCGAATCGAGCATGGTGAAGAGGCGGTCGAAGCCGACGGTCGAGCGATAAAGCGGGGAAAAGTCAACGTGACGCATGAGGTGTTCTCCTGTTGAGCAACATGGTTTGCGTATGGCCGGTGCGAAACCCTTGAGCGGCGTTTCGGCTGGACCAGCGGCCCCGATATTGGCGACCGCATCCGACATTTGGGGAGCGCTCGAAGGCATTTCAAGATTTCTCCTGCCGGCAAAAACCGTGCGGCTGTTCGTTGATGAACGGCAGATGAACCAAAGCTTCGGCGCGCGTTCAGACAGCCGGCGCTAGAGTAGGCCCAAGATCAAGGATTGGCGGCGCGCCGGACGATGAACCGTTCTTGAGACGCCGCAACGAGGCCGACCGGGGTGTAACGTCCCTTCCTCCCGGATCGACAGAGGCCGGAAGCACGCTTTCAAGCGGCTTCCGGCCTTCCCCATTGTGGGTCTCGCGTCACCGGGAATTCCTTTGCTTTTGGCGCATGGGCGTCTATCACCTTAGCGGAGCCAGCCAGCACGGGCGGGCACGAGCACGAAGCGCCGAATGACGGATCTTGTCCCAGACATCCCCCTTCTTCACGAAATCGAGGGCAATCCACGACCGGAAAACGCCAGCGGCGGCTTCTTCACCACCCGCGACCGCAAGAAAATCCGCTACGGCCTGTTCGGCGCGGTCACTCGCCCGTTGAAGGGCACCGTGGTCGTGCTCACCGGCCGCAACGAGTGCATCGAGAAATATTTCGAAACGATCCGCAATCTTGCCGACCGTGGCTTTGGCGTCGCCACCCTCGACTGGCGCGGCCAGGGTGATTCTTCCCGTCTGATCCGCGATCGCCAGCGCGGCTATGTCCGCAGCTTCCGCGACTACACCGCCGACCTTGAGCAGTTCTTCGAGGAGATCGTGCTGCCCGACTGCCGCGGCCCCTACTACATCCTCGCCCATTCAGCCGGTGCGGTGATCACGCTGCTTGCCACGCCGTCGATGGTGAACCGCGTGCGGCGCATGGTGCTGATCGCACCATTCCTGACCGTGCCCGACCTGCCGGTCTCGATATCGACGGTTCGGCGCGTCTGTTCGTTCTTCTGCGCGCTCGGCCTTGGCAGGCTCTATGCCGCCTGGGGTCCACGGCCGAAGATGCCGGCCCCTTTCGAGACCAACAAGCTGACGTCCGACCCGGTGCGCTACCGGCGCAACACGCGGATCTACGAAGAGCACCCGCAGCTGGCGCTCGGCGGCCCGACGATCCGCTGGCTGCAGGCAGCCGCCAAAGCATCCGAGGCTGTCAGCGACCCCGACTTCATGGCTCGCATTCAGGTCCCCATGCTGATAATCGCTGCCGGCGCCGACCAGGTCGTCTCGACCAAGGCAGTGGAAGCCTATGCCAGGCGTCTGCGGCTCGGTTCACTGCTGATGATCGACGGCTCCCGCCACGAAATCCTGCAGGAGGCCGACATGTACCGCGAGCAACTCCTCGCCGCCTTCGATGCCTTCATTCCCGGCAGCGACGACCCTACGGCCTGACAGACGCCGATCCCCGGCTCACGCCTGGCGGGCGAACTCCATGACCCAGTTGGTCTCCCAGCTCGTGCCGCCATCAAGCGAAAAGGCCTGTTCCCAGCGCGCCGAATTCTCCATCATCCGTGACCAAAGGAACCGAACCTGGATCGGCCGTCCGTCGAAGACATCCTCGCACAGGAACGTACCGACACCGTCGATGAACGCGCCGCGCACCGGCACGTCGATGGTCAGCGGGTTGCGGCCATCGATCCACCAGATCGACCATTGCCGTGTCGCCGGATCGAAGGTCCGCACCGTGGCGGCGCGATAGGCGCCGTTCGGCAGCTCGATAACATTGTCGTCGACATTGCCGAGACCGCCGAGCAGCGGGCGTACCTCGCATGTGCCGCCGAATTCGTCCCAGTTGGTGTCGCTGGCCAGGCGCTTTTGCAGCCTTCGATGGCTGACATTCCAGCAGCCGAAGAAGAAGTCGAAATCGCTGTGGCCGTCCGCCGAAATGTCATTGGCGTGGCTGGCTGTTGATTGTGTCGGCATGTCTGGTCCTCCTCTGGAATAGCCCTTCCATAGTCCGTGCCAACTGACACCCTGTTGTCAGTAGGGATGGGCCGGCGGCGCCCAAGGGACGCAAGGTGCTAAAGATTCTGACAGCCCGCGCCGTCCCGGAGTGCTCATCTGCTCGCGTCGAACTGAACGCCAAGGAGATGAGATCATGACCGAGAAAACCTGCGCCGCCTGCGATTGCCAGCTGGACGCCAACCCGATCCGCGTCAAGGTCGGCGGCAAGACCGTCGAAGTCTGCTGCGAGGAATGCGCGCAAGCGCTGAACGAAGCCGGCGCCTCGGTAGCCGGCACCAGGGAGGACTGAGTGATGCGCCCTGATCATACGGCGACGCAATGCCTGGCCGGCACGGTGCCGACGCAGGCGCCGACAATCCGCACCATGACCATTCGCCAGACTTTGTACGCACAATTCATCGCGACGGCTGGCTGGATCAGCAGTCAGATGGAGAGGCGCCGAAGCCGCCGCGCTTTGCTCGAGATGACCGACGACCAACTCAAGGACATCGGTCTGTCGCGCGGCGAAGCCTACTCAGAATTCACGCGCCGGCTGTGGGATTGATGCATACCGCCGAAAAGTGGTCCCCGTTTTGGGGCGACGACATGCGTGAAACAAAAACTCAAAGCGCGTCGCGTGAATCCATTTTGATGCGACGCGCTTTGAGAAGCAGCCTGCCTGGAAGTCTCCTGACAGGAATGGGCGGGCCGATTGCGTAGAGTGCCGATGCAGGACCCATGGCCCGGCACAGGAAAACAACGCAATGGCCATATCGCAATTCACGGTCCAGCCGCTTCTCGACACCGGCACTGTCAGGGTGCGCGACGTCGCCTGCAGCGGGCAATGCCGGCACAGGAGCGAGGAAGAGTGCACGTCGGCGACGCATCTGGTGTTTCCCTATCGCGGCGTCTTCGTGCGCCATGTCGGCCGCAATGACGCCGTCGCCGAAGCCAATCAGCTGCTGTTCTTCAACGAGGCGGAAGCCTATCGGATCAGCCACCCCGTCGACGGTGGCGACGCCTGCCTCGATCTCGTCGTCGAGGAGGCTCAGCTGCTGGAGCTGGTGCCGAAGGAGCAATTGCGCAGCGGCACGACCCCGGCGTTCCGTCGCCAACGCCGGCGCATCGACCCACGGGCGCAGGCTTTGGCGGCTTTGCTGCGCCACAGCTTGAGCCGCAACATAGCCGAAACGCTCGAGGCCGAAACCCTGGCGCTGACGCTGGTGCGGCGCTCTCTCGGCGAGCGGACCTCGCATGTCGCCGGCGCCAGCCCGGGCCGACAGAAACTGGTCGACCGTGCCAAGCTCGTTTTGTCCTCGGATCTGTCGCGACGCTGGACGCTGGCCGAAATTGCCGCCGAGGTCGGCGTCTCACCAGTCTACCTGACGCAGATGTTCCAGCAGGTCGAGGCCATGCCGCTCTACCGTTATCATTTGCGCCTGCGGCTGGCATGCGCGCTCGACCTGCTTGGCCGCTACGACAATCTGACGACGCTGGGCATGGACCTTGGCTTCTCCAGCCACAGCCATTTCAGCTCCGCGTTCAGGCAGGTTTACGGCCGCACCCCAGCGGAGTTCCAGCGCTCGATCAAGCCGCGCTGAAGCAGTTCAGGAAAAGTCAGCCTCGGAGCGCAGCCATCGCCGCCGCATGCAGCTCCGGCGTCGCCGCTGCCACGACATCGCCGCCCTTCTCCGCCGGCCCGCCATCGAATGTGGTGACCACGCCGCCGGCCTTTTCGATGATCGGGATCAGCGCTACGATGTCGTACGGCTTCAATCCGGGATCGGCGACGATGTCGACGCTTCCCGATGCAATCATGGCGAAGGCATAGCAATCGGTGCCGTAGCGGGCGAGCTGCACCTGCTTTTCGAACTGGTCGTAGCGCTCGCGCGCCTTGCCCTTGAACAGTGCCGGCGTGGTGGTGAACAGCGTCGCGTCGGCGAGCTTCGTCGTCTTGCGGGTTGTCAGCTTGCGCGGGCCACCCGGCCCCTCATAGTGGGAGCCCGAGGCGTTGGCGTAGTAGAGCTCGCCGGTGAAAGGTTGCGACATCATGCCGGCGACCGCATCGCCGTCGACCGTCAGCCCGACCAGCGTCCCCCACACCGGCAGGCCGGAGATGAAGGCACGTGTGCCGTCGATGGGGTCGATCACCCAGACATGCTTGCTCGAAATGTTTTCGCTGCCGTGCTCCTCGCCAAGGATGCCATGGTCGGGATACTCAGCCGATATCAGCGCCCGGATGGCGCGCTCGGCCTCGCGATCGGCTTCGGTAACCGGGTCGAAACTGCCTTTTTCCTTATTGGCGACGGCGCCCTGGCTGCGGAAGCGCGGCAAGGTTTCCGCCGCGGCCGCCCGCGCGATGCGGCGCATGAAATCGATGCTGATATCCAACTGATTCTCCCGCATTGCAGCATGCCCGAGCCGTGCTCTGCCGCCAATTTCCTGCTTAAACAAGGGTGTTCGACGATTTTCCCGCTGCGGCACCTGTTGCCCGGATGTCACACAAGCGTCACCGAAAAGCAATTTCCACTTCAGAGTGAATTAAAAAAGCCTGAAGGTCGCTTGACATTTGTGCAGCGCACAATACCCTCAGCCTCGGACAGGTTTTCCTGTCCATGCCCTCCTTGGGCGTTTCCTCCCTAGACTTCGACCGTATCGTGCAAACGATGCGGTCTTTTTTTACGCCGGAGCACCCCGGACCAAGGTTTCACTCCGCCGCCAGCGGCAGGTCGATGAAATGATGGTCCGGCATTGCCATCAGATCCGCCGAAAATCGCGACAGATCGTCGGCGAGCGCGTCGAAGCCGGCGGCCTTCTCGAATGTCCGCTCGTTCATGTAGAGCCCGCGATTGACCTCGATCTGCAGGGCGTGGAGATGGCGCGCCGGGCGGCCATAGTGCTCGGTGATGAAGCCGCCGGCATAGGGCTTGTTGTGGGCGACGGCGTATCCCATGGCGGTGAGCAGGCCGATCGCGGTCTCGGTCAACGCCGCGGTGGCGGAGATGCCGAAACGGTCACCGATGATGAAGTCAGGCCGCAAGCCGTTGTCGCCGACGCGGATGCTCGCCGGCATCGAATGACAGTCTATCAACACGGCAAAGCCGAAACGCGCATGGGTCCTGGTCAAAAGCCGTTTCAGCGTCTCGTGATAGGGCTTGTAGACGGCCTCGATGCGGGCGACCGCTTCGGACAGCGGCAAGCGGCCGGAATAGATATCGAGCCCCTCGCCGACCAGCTTGGGCACCGTGCCAAGCCCGCCGGCCACCCGCGCCGAGCGGATGTTGCAGAACGATGGCACCGGCTCGGCGAACATGCGCGGATCGAGTTCCCACGGCTCGCGGTTGACGTCGAGATAGGCGCGCGGGAAATTCGCCGCCAGCATCGGCGCCCCCAGCGCCACGGCGCCGCCGAACAGTTCGTCGACATAGCAGTCTTCCGAACGGCGGATGGCGTTGCGGTCCAGCCTTGCCATGGCAAGGAAGCGCTCCGGATAGTAGCGGCCGCTGTGCGGTGAGTTGAAAAGGAAGGGGACGCGCTGCTCGGCGCCCGAACGGATTTCGAAGGGTGGAAAGACCGAAAAATCCTCGGCTGCCGTCTTCAATTTGTGCGAACCCGCAAACACCAGTGCATCATCATGTGAAGGTGCCACCTTGCTGGCCGCGTGTCCAGCATTTCAGCGGCAGCACAGGCCGGGCAAATATGGTCCATCCCGGTTCTCGTTCACTTGATGTTTACCCTCACCTCCTCATATACAGGATGGTTAACGGGCTTGCCCAACGGCAATCTCGAGCGGGTGATTCGGACGGGATATCATGGCACGCATTCTTCTGGCGGAAGACGACGACGATATGCGTCGATTCCTCGTCAAGGCGCTGGAGCGCGCCGGCTACCAGGTCAGCGATTTCGACAATGGCGCGAGCGCCTATGAGCGGCTGCGCGAGGAACCGTTCTCGCTGCTTCTGACCGACATCGTCATGCCGGAGATGGACGGCATCGAACTGGCGCGCCGCGCCACCGAGATCGATCCCGACCTCAAGGTCATGTTCATCACCGGTTTTGCCGCCGTTGCGCTGAACCCGGATTCGAAGGCGCCTAAGGACGCCAAGGTGCTGTCGAAGCCGTTCCACCTGCGCGACCTCGTCAACGAGGTCGAAAAGATGCTGCAGGCGGCCTGAGCCGCTTTCCGAGCCAATGCATGTCGCCCAAAAGTGGCCCCGGTTTTGGGAGAACGACATGCATGAAAACAAAGACCTGAAGCGCGGCGCTTGATTCCGTTCAAACGCGACGCGCTTTAGGCGTAAGCACCCTTGTCGCCACTGCGGCGAGACGACGCCTTCTTTCCTTTTTCCTGCTATTGACGCGCTGGATCAAAAATGGTGTATGCGCGGCTTCGGATGGGCGTGTAGCTCAGCGGGAGAGCACTGCATTGACATTGCAGGGGTCACAGGTTCAATCCCTGTCACGCCCACCATCCTCTTGAAAATCAATGGGTTACGCTGAGGTTTTGCTGGTGAGACATCCAGGGGATGCACCAGAATGCGGAATCCGACCTACCTCGAACTTTCTCGAAACCGGATTTTCTATTTTCGCTGGCCGCTGACAAAGCGTTGTGCTGGCAGCAATGGAAAGCCCGCGAGCCTCAAAATCTCGCTTCGTACGCGGGTCGACTCGGAAGCCTTGTGCCTAGCTCGGCACCTAAGCTATGTCGGCCAAGTCCTTATGAAACGGTGGTCTGCATCCAGCATGCGCTACGATGAAATACGTGCCGCGCTTAGAACGCACTTTCAAGACGCGCTGGAACGCCGCAAAAACGAGATAGCTGCGCAAGGCCGACTGACACCTGAGACCTTGGCGGCCCTACAAAACGGGGTAGCGTTTGCCGACGATGCGATATTGACTGGCGGCGATATCTTTCCGCATGAGACCGACGAAGCATTAGCTATCCGCTTTGCCGAGTCGTACGAGCTTCCGCTAGCTCCAGGTTCTAACGCCTTCGCGACATTCAAGAGCGAGATGAAGAGGGCATACAAGGCGTACTGCGCTGCGGTGCTAGCTCACGATCAGTCCTTTGACAGTTTCGATTTCGACGAAGCCGCCCTCCCCTCAGGGACGACATTCGCAAAACCAGTGTCCAGTTCGAAAGGTACCCTCAGCGAAATAGCCATCAAATTCATGGCTGAGGAGAAGAAGGCGGGGCGCTGGGTCAAGCGGTCAGAGGATCAGAAACGGCAGCATATCGAAATTTTGAAAGAGATTCTGGGGCATGAGATCGAGATTACCCAAATCGCATCTTCAGACGCGCAACGCGTGAAAGAGATCCTTCTAAATTATCCTCGAAACAGGAACAAAATCGAAGCCACTCGCAACCTGTCTATCGATGAAATATCGAATCTGCGGGGTCACAAGACGCTCACCGTACGCACCATCAACACCTATCTCCAGACCTACGCCGGTCTTTTCTCTTGGGCAAAGAGAAACAGATACGTCGCAGAAAATTTGTTCGACGGAGCCTCAGTCAGAGAAAACAAGAAGAATGACGAAGAGTCTCACAGAGGGGCGTTTTCTCAAACTCAGATCGGTCTGATGCTGGGCGAACTACTCAACAACGAACGAGGTTTGCTGAACAAGGAATATCAAAAGTGGGGACCATTGATCGGCCTTTATACGGGCGCCAGATTGAATGAGATCTGCCAATTGGAAGTCGCGGACGTCAAATTAACCAACGATATCTGGTGTTTCGACTTTAACGACGAAGGAGAGGGAAAGAGCCTAAAGAACTCAGCCTCTCGAAGAGTGGTACCGATTCACGACAGACTTTTGGAATTAGGCATTCTCGAATATCATCAGAAGCTCAAGTCGCGAGGTCAGGTACGCTTTTTCTCTGAATTTTCGTTCACATCGAAGGAGGGCTACGGGAGAGCGCTTGGACGCTGGTTCAATAATCGATTTCTCGTTCAGCTTGGCATCAAGTCGAAAGACTTAGTGTTTCACAGCTTTAGGCACGGCATGGTTACGACACTGATGAGAGCAGGTGTCGAGGAAAACCTCGTTAAAGCTATCGTGGGCCACAAACGGCAAGGCGTGACGCAAGAGCATTATTTCAAGCAGGGATACACGATCGCACAGATGCAAGCTGCACTACGCAGTTTCTAGCTGTCGACTATCTTTCTTACGAGAGCTGGAACGTCCAGATCGATGATCGCGGCTATGTCGAGAAGCTCAACTAGGTCGACTCGACGTTGTCCGCTTTCGATGTTCGCAATGAAGGGCTGATGCCGACCCATCGCTTTCGCAACTTGGGTTTGGGACAAGCCTTTTAGACGCCTCTGATCCGCCAACGCTTTGGCGATCATCACATGACGTTCTGAGTGCAGGGACTTTGGCATTGGCCCGTTGACGAAAGGTCTGACGGGCGGGTAATCCGAAATTCAGATTATCCAAAAATTGGATATATAGGCACACGCTCTGGGACTTAGCAGAGCACACAGGGGGCTAACATGGAAACTTTGCTAGTGCTGATCGTGCTTGGAGCGGCGGTATTCTATTTCCTCAAAGGCATTGTTCAGCGAGGCGCAGAGACTGTAAGAGCATCGATATTCCTGACCGGCTTAGAGTCTGGCGGTACGGTAGCTGATGCCAACATGGTGGCAAGCATGGATGCAGAGCACATGCCAGCCTCCATGATCCATGACGCGATGGACCACGTACGGCTCATGTACGGAGGCAAGCAGTTGCCCATGATTGAAGAGGCATATCGCAAGGGTATGAAGCCTAAGCTCGCCCTCTGGAATCAAGTCCTGATAAACATCTTTCATTCCTCTGTCCCGGAACGCAGCAGCGGGAAGCAAAAGGCTGACAGCACGGACACTCCAGGACACCGCAATGATCTTTACCAAGAGGTTGTGGAAGCTAACAAAACGCGAAACCAGCGGATGGGTTTCGACAAATATCTCAGCGCCGTTGTAGCAGAGGCCAAGCGCTTAGACGGCAAAGCTGCCACCGACTTGCATTGGATCGAATTGACTGACGACGAAGGTACAAAGCGCGCTTATGCTGATGGAATAGACCCTGAGAGGCTCGCAACGGAAATTTTGAAGTTTGGGCCACCGCCACCTTGGCGTGTTGGCTAGTTTCCGCCAGAGAGGTCCGCAGGATTCGTTCGGTGCTCTGGCGCAGGATTGACAGGCGGAAGTTCCCTGTCGCCTCTCAGCCGCCTTCCCTGACCGATTTGAGACCCATTGCTAATGCCCCCACGCCAGCAGCGCCGCTTCGGCTTGATCGGGCGCTGACTTGATGCGCAAGACCGTCTGCCGTGTTAGGTCTGATGCCTTGGCAATGGCAGATGCTCCAGCGCCACCAGCGAGCATATCCAGCACCAGTTGATACTGGCTTCGGTCATAGGTTGGCTTGCGGCCACGGTACTTCGTATCCTTCGCCCTGGCGTGAGCTATACCCGCGCGCTGCGCTTCTTTCGTTGCCTCCGCTTGTGCCTGAGCAGTTGCCGCCATGAACGCAATGAGCGCATCCCGTACTGCTTGCTGAATGGGGTCCGTAGTAGCGCCATCGAATGTCATGTTGTTAATCACGGTTCGAATGGTAACGCCCTTGCGCATGAACTCCCTGATCGCATCGCAGACATCTTGGTAGTTTCGGCCGAGCCGATCCACCCATCGCACCACAAGCGTGTCACCCTTGCGTAGCATATCGTAGAGGCGCCGACCTTCCGCGCGCTCTCTAAGTAGGGTGTTCAAGCCGGAACTACCGTGGTCGGCAATCACAGTGTCAATCTCGAAGCCAGCGTTCCTGGCCTGCGTCTCTTGATGCCCAATGGTTTGATCAGCTGTGGAAACTCTGGCGTAGAGGATAACGGACATCATAGGCTCCCATATGTACGTTAGGGTTATGTCCGTATATATTACTGTCCGTTGATCGATGTCAACCCTTACGTACACCTCGATGTAAGCCGGATCGTATGCCCGCTAGGGTATAGCCTAACGGACGCAATCCCTATAGAAACCTTACAAGATCGGCTGAGTTGCCGGCCACTAGGGTTACCAAGGCCGCCATTTAATATAGCATTATAGCCGATGCTATATTCCTTGTATATTATAAGTGAGTGCCTGATAGGCAGAGCCAGATGCATACCATGGCGGAACGTTAGCGATCCATAGATTATAGTAATAGATTACATTGTCTTATAGTATGTCATACATATTAGTGTATCTATTATCTAACATAGAGGCCTATCTAGTTCTCTATCATAGCAGCGTATCTTATGGTTTATGGTGTACATATATCTATATATATATTAGATACAATCCGCAGCACACATATTCAGTATATAGTATCAGTATCTGGATATATATCCATATTGTCATTGTATTAGTATCTTGGTATTCAACTAGTATCTATCTGGTTCTTGATATATGTATTATATTCCCATCTTCGATGGATAAGGCTCAAACTGATACCATTTAATCTGTACATAGCTTCATGCCACGTACATCATAGTCCAATCATCATAGCTATTCATCATAGCCGTATTTAGAATATGCGGCTATATATTCCACATAGGGAGCAATTAGCTTGCCGTTCATAACCCCCATCATACCCGTAAGATCGCAGCTGAGTTAGGACTTAAGCCATCAGTGGAGGGCTACCCAAGGCCCATACCCGTACTAACCCAATCCGTAGCTGGGAAAGCGAATGAGATTTCCAAGCAAAGCGCAACTGGGTAAACAAATCCGGGCAACCCGATGGGGGAAATTGTCTCTATGACTGTGATGAATACCCCCGCGAAAAATTTCGTTGTTCTGGGCATTTGTGTGACTCACTCCACCTCGGCTAGCGTCTCCCAGACACTGCATCTTTGTCGATCCCGTGTCTTTCCGAACCTTGTCCGCAAAGCGTGTCGAGCATATCGCTTCTGAAGAATACGATCCTGGATGCAGGATTGAGTGCGGCATGAAGGCCCCATGCATGTAGTAATCCGGAAAGCGGTTAGATATCATCACGGAAAATTCCGTCGCTAGCTATCTTATGATTATGCTATTTACCGTCGAGTCGTATCGATGAGGCAAACTGTGGATATTAGGGAACTCAATGATGAGGATGCTGATGTTATTCTCGCCTATGACGAGACGCATTTTAGAGATTTGAAGAGTAGAGACATAGCGCCTGCTAAGCTAAGTCAATCCATATCAGCGTTTGCAAATACAGCCGGTGGCGAGATATTCGTAGGCATAGCTGAAAGCGAAGATGATAGCGGAGTTAAGCAGCGAAATTGGGTCGGGTTCGATGATTCCGAGGCGGCCAACGGACTAATCCAAGCTATAGAAAGCCTCTCCCCGTTAGGCAATTTCTACAACGCTCAGTTCTTGAAGTGTCCTGGCCGTCCAGGTCTGGTGCTTCATCTGATATTTCATAAGACCAAAGACGTTCTGAACGCTACAAACGGCACGGCATATGTGCGTAGAGGAGCGCAGAAGCTCCCAATCGTCGGGGAGTTAGCGCTCCAGCGCCTCAAGCTTGACAAAGGAATAACGACTTTCGAGGACGAGACTCTTCCAATAAGCAAGGATGTCATCACAAATTCGGTAACGACGATCGAGTTCATGATTAACACCGTGCCGACAGGAGAACCCGATGTTTGGTTGAAATCGCAGTTTCTGCTGAACGATAATAAGCCGACAGTAGCTGGGATTTTGCTTTTCGCCGATGAACCACAAGCGGCGCTTCCTAAACGAGCTGCTGTTAAGGTCTTCAGATATACCACCGCCGAGGAAGGAGTTGACCGCGAAACACTCGCCTTCGACCCTTTGACGATTGAGGGTCCGATCTACGACCTGATTACCAAGGCCGTCTCCACGACCAAAGACATAGTGGAGGGCATAAAGAGGCTTGGCGAGGATGGGCTGGAGGACATCATCTACCCCGATGAGACGCTGCATGAGATAATCACCAATGCCGTTCTGCACCGTGACTACAGTCACCCTACGGATACGCAGATACGTATTTACGATGATCGCATTGAAGTGGAGAGTCCGGGGAGGCTTCCAGGACACATAACATCAGAAAACATACTTGATGAGCAATTTGCTCGAAACCCAAAGCTCGTACGACTTATAAATAAGTTCCCCAATCCCCCGAACAAAGACGTTGGGGAGGGCCTCAACACCGCCTTTGCAGCCATGCGACGGATAAGGCTGAAGGACCCAGAAATTACGGAAGCTAGCAACTCGGTGATTGTGTTTATCCGACACCAACGGCTTTCGTCACCAGCTCAGATCGTAATGGAGTACCTCGAAGCTAACGAGACGATAACTAACCAAGTCGGTCGCAGCATCACGGGTATCAGGCGCGACGTTCAGATGAAGGATATTTTCGTCGCGTTGAGAAGGAGAAACCTGATCGAGCAGGTACCGGGAAAGCGTGGAAAGGCGAGCGCGTGGCGGAAGGTTGCGGCACCTGATAAGGATTGGACGCACGGCGCCCGGGACTAAGTCTAAGTTAGGCTGAAGGTGGGCGCTGTGTCCCGCTCCAGCTAGAGACAAAACTAAAGCGGGCCAATACAAGGTCGCGCGGAGGGAAAACAGGTGCCAAATTTCTCGCGCATAAAAGTAAGTGGGTGGCGACAGTTCGACGCCGTCGATATTGACCTGTCAAAACAGGTTACTATTCTTACGGGGCAGAATGGGTGTGGTAAGACGACTATACTTAATTTGCTTAGCCGCCACTTCGGATGGAATATAAACTTTGTCTCTACACCATACGTTAGTAAACGAACCGCGAAGCGTATATGGTCAGATCTATACAACAGCAATAACTCCGATGTGGACCAATTCGATAATAACACTGTATCGATTGGATCCATCGAATACGATAACGATGTTGTTAGTGATCTCCGGACAAAGTCCATTACCGGGGCTCAATACAATCCAGAATATGCAAATATGTGTGCGGTAGACGGGATACATATCCCGTCTCACAGACCTATAGCAACGTACACTAATGTGGAAAGCATACCAACAGAACCAGTAACTTCAGCGCAACACTACCAGCAATACCAAGCGCTTATTGCACAATATCACAACGCAGGGAAGAGTTCAAATCCTGGGTTAGTTCAGAAAAGATCGCTTATCTCTTTGGCCTTGTTCGGCGAAGGCAATAGTAACGTTACTCCCAATCCGGACATGAAGAAGCTATACATCGATTTTCAGCGCGTATTGCGATCAATGCTCCCGGAGAGTATCGGATTCGAGCGTATAGAAATCCGCATGCCCGAGGTGGTACTCGTAACTAAATCGGGTACGTTCTCGTTAGACGCCATGTCGGGCGGTGTGAATGCTATATTTAGTATAGCATGGCAGATTTATATGTTTGGTTACGACAAAGACTCCTTCGTTCTAACGATAGACGAACCAGAGAACCACCTACATCCCAATATGCAGCGCACGTTCATACCGAAGCTCGCTACTGCCTTTCCAAACTGCCGCATTATAGCTGCGACCCATAGCCCTCTCATAGTCTCCAGTTACGCGGCGGCCAATGTAGTCGCCCTCATGAGGAACGGGACACAGAGGATAATTTCGGAACAGCTTGACCTTAAGGATATATCGGGCACCCCGAACGAAGTGCTTCGCGAGATACTTGATGTCCGTTCAAACTTACCAGTTTGGGTGGAATCTGAGATTGAGAGGCTTATTCGTCGATCAGACTCCAAACCCCAAGAGAAGCGCGCGAAGTACATAATGGATCGTCTTAAGAAACTTGGAATTGCCGATGCTATCGTGGAATACAAAAGGAGGTCAAGAGGTGCGGGCGGTAACTAAGCTAGCCGAACCAAAGGTACTTCAAGACAATAGGGAAGCATGGACGGCAGCCTACATCGCAGAGCCAGAAAACAACTATAGAAAGTACCGATACCGTGACCAGGAAATAAAAACATGTCTTGTCGCGGAGACATCAAACAAATGTGTTTATTGCGAAAGCAAGATCGGGCATAATACGCCGGGTGACGTAGAGCACAAAACTCCAAGCTCTCTAGACATTACTATGCATTTCGTGTGGATCAATCTTACAATAGCCTGCACAGAGTGCAATCGTAGAAAGAATGACTATTTCTCTGAGTTGAAGCCTTTTCTCGATCCGTATATTCCCAATGTCGAGCAACGGCTTGTCCATCATGGTCCAACTGTAAGCTGGGTGCCGGGCGATGCTGTTGCAGAAATGACCGTCAAGATACTACAAATCAATGATGCTAAGAGAGGTCAGCTCGTAGCGCGGAAAGCGGAGCACATCGACGCCATCAACAATGCTGTGGCAAGGCTCCACGATGGTGATCCCCTCGTTGTAGAACTGATGAAGATGCGCATAGCGGATTATAAGTCACCAAGCTCGGAGTTCTCAGGTATGGCCATAGCAATTTGTCAAACGTACGGTCTGTAGCCGACCCCCGTGGAACTTTGCCTCCTGGCAGCTCACTGGGAACTAGGTGACATGTTCCTCGCCATAGTGAGGGGTAGCCATTGAACGAACGAATCTTGGTGGACGCCCTCCTCAGCTCCACCAATGAGTGAAGCATTTGCTTCAAAACAGCATCGCTGGTACGTAGTGGAACATTATGGGGAGGCATTCTGTCTCCCTGCCTTGCCGGTTTGCCCAGCTGCATTGGGCTTCGAGACGATGGTGGGTAGCCCTGTCACGCCCACCATCCAATCCCAGACGATCAATACATTGCGCTGAGTTTCCGCTGGCCTGGCATCCAACGGCCGGCTAGCCCTGCTTTTCCTTGTAGAGCAGCAATTCAGGCCGATATTCGAAATGCATGGTGTCGTAGTGATACCAACGCCCACCCCAGATAAAACCCTGCTTTTCAAACAACGTGACGATTGACAAGGGAATGCGGTTCTTGAACGGGATACGGCCCTTGCTGTCGGGCTTATTCCAGAACCAATAGTCGGAATAACCGACATTGATGTCGAATGCGGCCCCGAAGGAATGAACGCTGAGTTGGTCCGTGCCGGCGATGACCCGCCAATTGAAACCGCCGCCCGGCTTGAGGCCGTAGCGGCTCATGTCGACGGGCAAATCCTGCAAGGCATTCGAGATTTTGGAGAGGCGCGCGTCGACACCGAAGAGCGACGTTATCCGAACCGGATACTTGCCCAGTTTGGGCAGCCATTTGACGGTCGTCAAATGATGGCCGACCGCCGCGGCACTGGCCCCATAAAGTTTTTTGAAAAAAACCTCGTTGCGAATCCGACCGGGATCGAAATCCACGTCGGGGATAAGGTCTCCGGCACTGGCTGTCGGATAAATGTAGTGGAACATGTCCTCGATATCGGGGGACTTGATCAACTCCTCGGCTGTGCGTGCCTTGCCGTCATCCCACACCATCGTGGCACCATCCGACCACGTCACCGTATTGCCCGAGATGGTAAAAAGGCCGGGGTAGGCTTCGAGCAGCGCAGCCTTGGCGTCAGCCTGATCGACGCCATCACCGCCTTGCGCGGCTGACAAGGGGATCGCCGCCAGCAAGATCACGAAACGATGGAAATCTTTAGCTTCATCGCCAGCACGGCCCCCGAAATCGCACGCCTACCCCTTTCGATCATAAACGAAAAGGGAATGTGATCAGGGCACGAGCCCACGTTTATCCTGAGATGCCCGCGACGGCACACAAACTTCCCATCCTGGCCACCGCCAGCTCCGGATCGGCCAGCAACCCGGCCTGGTCGGCAAGGCGGAAGACATCGGCATAGTGGCGGATACCGCGCGCCGACTGCATGCCCCCGACCATGGCGAAATGGTCCTGATGGCCGTTCAGCCAGGCCATGAAGACGATGCCGGCCTTGTAGTATTCGGTCGGCGCCTCGAAAATTTTTCGCGACAGCGGCACGGTCGGCGCCATCAGAGCGTCATAGCCGGCGCGGTCGCCATCCGCCAGCTTCGCCAGCGCCGCGTTGGCGACCGGCGCAATCGCATCGAAAATGCCGAGCAGCGCGTGCGAATGTCGTCCGCCGTCGCCGGCAATCAGTTCGGGATAGTTGAAGTCGTCGCCGGTGAACATGACGACACCGTCCGGCAGCCGGTTCCTGAGCGCGACCTCCTTGCTGGCATCGAGCAGCGAGATTTTTATCCCCTCCACCTTGCCGGCGTGGCGTTCGATGATGGCGACGACAGTGTCTAGCGCGGCCTCGAAATCGCCGCTGCCCCAGTAACCTTTCAGCGCCGGATCGAACATGTCGCCCAGCCAGTGCAGGATGACCTTGCCGGCCGCCTGGCTCAGGATGCGGTCATAGACGCGCACATAGTCGTCCGGGCCCTTGGCGACCGCCGCCAGGGCGCGGCTGGCCATCATGATCGCCTTGCCGCCCTGCCCCTCGATGAAAGCGAACTGCTCTTCATAGGCGGCGATGACATCGTCGAGCGTCCGGGCGGCGCTTGGGGCCAGGTGGTCGGTGCCGGCACCCGAGGCGAGATCGGCGCCTTCGACGGTGCGCGCTTCCGCGATCGAACGGCGGATCAACTCCTGCGCGTTTGTCCAGTCGAACCCCATGCCGCGCTGCGAGGTATCCATCGCCTCGGCGATGCGGAAGCCGAGCCGCCACAGATGATGACGGAATGCCATCGTCCTGTCCCAGTCGACCGCCGGCTGCGACCACGGATCGGTCATCGCCAGCGGATCGGCAACGACATGGGCCGCGGCATAGGCGATGCGCGAAAACCGCGCGCCGACCACCGGCTGCACCGGCTGGCCGACCAGAGCGTAGCGGCTGCTGCGGCCACCCTCACCAGGCAAGACAATGTCCATCGCTCTCTCCCTATCGCCGTGCCTATAAATGGAACGTTCCAATAAATCAAGAACCTTTACGATTCAGAGATCATTCGCGGACAAATGCTGCGCCGCAACACGGAAAGCCTTACGGAATGGGCCAACTGGCCTCACCAGATCAATTTTTCGAATCCGGAAAGAACCTCGATTGACTCCAGATGAGGTTAGTGATTAGAACGTTCCAATAGATCGGCTTGAAAATCGGGGAGGATGCATCTGGATGGCCAGCCGGGCCAAGGCAACGATATTCGACATCGCCCGCGAAGCAGGCGTGTCCAAATCGACGGTGTCGCTCGTGCTCCAGGGCAGCGGGCTGATCCGGCCTGAGACCGCGGTCAAGGTTCGCAAGGCGATCGAGGATGTCGGTTACGTCTACAACCGTGGCGCCGCCAATCTGCGCAAGGCTCACTCCAACGTCATCGGCATGGTCATCAACGATCTCACCAATCCCTTCTTCGCCGAACTGGCGGTCGGCATGGAGCGCGTCTTCCAGTCGGCCGGCATCGTGCCTTTCATAGCCAACACGGCGGAAAATCCGGTGCGCCAGGAAGAGGTGCTCAAATCGCTGATGGAGCAAGGCGTCGCCGGCCTCATCGTGTCGCCGGCGCGCGGCACCACGCCAGGCGCGTTCCGCCGCCTGGAGATGGCGGGCGTTCCGGTCGTCTTCGCCATGCGCCGGCTGCCCGAAAGCCGCATTCCGGTGATCACGCCCGACAATCATCGCGGCGCCTACCTGGCCGCCGCCCATCTCATCGGAAAGGGGCATCGCCGGCTGGCCTTCTTCGGCGGCTCGGCCGACCTCGTGGTCTATCAAGAGCGGCTGGGCGGCTTTCGTGAAGCCTGCGAGACGCTTGGCATCGCCGCCCGCGACATCACCGTGATCGAAGGCGAGACCAGCCGCAGGGGCGGCATCGCCTGTCTGGATACCGCTCTCGCAACATCCGAACCGCCGACCGCGGCACTCTGCTTCAACGATGCGGTCGCTTTTGGCGTCATGCTGGCGCTGCGCAAGCGTGAGCTTGAGCCCGGACCGGATTTCGCCGTCGTCGGCTTCGACGACGTGGTCGAGGCCGAGCACTACATGCCGGCCTTGACCAGCGTCTCGGTGGACACGGCCGGCCTCGGCGAACGCGCCGCCCATGTCATGCTCAAGATGATCCAGTCGCGCACGACGCGGGCCGAAGATCATATCGGTGCGGTCAATCTGGTAGTCAGGGAAAGCTGCGGCCCGGATCGCCGCGCCCGAAACAGGCCCGCAGGAATGGGGGATGCGGCATGAGCGTCAGATGGGGCTTGATCGGCGCCAGCACGATCGCCAGACAGTTCATGATCAACGCCATCCGTTCGCAGGGCGATGGCGAGATCGCGGCGGTCATGAGTTCCAATCCCGAGCGCGCCACGGCCTATGCCGCGGAAAACAACATCCCGCTGGCTGTTTCGACGCTAGACGCTCTGCTGGGCGCCGACATCGACGCGGTCTACATCTCGACCACCAACGAACTGCATCTGGAGCAGGCTTTGGCCGCAGCAAAGGCGGCAAAGCATGTGCTGTGCGAAAAGCCGCTGGCGCTGACCAGCGACGACGCGCGCACAATGGTCGCCGCCGCGAAGGCAGCCGGCGTCGTGCTCGGCACCAATCACCATCTGCGCAATGCCGGCGCGCACCGCGCTATGCGCGAGGCCATCGCCGCCGGCCGCATCGGCAAGCCGATCGCCGCGCGCGTCTTCCATGCCGTCTACCTGCCCGAAAACCTGCAGGGCTGGCGCATCACGAAGCCTGAGGCAGGCGGGGGCGTGGTGCTCGACATCACCGTGCATGATGCCGACACGCTGCGCTTTGTGCTCGGCGACGATCCGGTCGAAGTGTCGGCCTTCACGCAGTCGGCCGGCATGGCCGGTAGTGGGCTGGAAGACGGCGCCATGTGCATCTGGCGCTTCAAATCGGGCGTCATCGCCCAGTCGCATGAAGGCTTCACCACCAAATTCGCCGACACCGGTTTCGAGGTGCATGGCTCTGAGGGCTCGCTGATCGCCAGGAACGTGATGACGCAGAAACCGGTCGGCTCGGTGTTGCTGCGCACGGCCAACGGCGAGGAGAAACTGAGCTTCGACCGCGAGGACCTCTATTCCCGGTCACTGCGCCAGTTCCACGCCGCGATCCGTGGCGAAGGCCAACCTTCGGCCACCGGCGAGGACGGCATCTGGTCGCTCACAGCTGCCGAAGCAGCCCTTCAATCGGCCGGTTCCGGCAAGGCCGTCAAGATCGACCCGAAACTCGGGAGCAGGAATTGAGCAAGGTCGTTTCCGCCGCTGAAGCCGCAGGCCTGATCAAGGATGGCATGGTGGTGTCCGTCTCGTCGTCGAGCGGTCTCGGCTGCCCGGACGCGGTGCTGGCCGCGATCGGCGAGCGCTTCGACAGCGAAGGCCATCCGAAAGACATCACCACGCTGCACCCGATCGCCGCCGGCGACATGTATGGCATCAAGGGCATCGACCATCTGGCCAAGCCTGGCCTGTTGAAGCGCACATTGTGCGGCTCCTATCCGTCGGGGCCCTCCTCGTCCGAGCCGCCGCAGATCTGGAAGATGATCGGCGACAATTCGGTCGCAGCCTACAATGTGCCGTCCGGCATCCTGTTCGACATGCACCGCGAAGCCGCCGCCAAGCGTCCGGGTGTGCTGACCAAGGTCGGCCTCGATACGTTCGCCGACCCCCGCCACCAGGGCTGCGCCATGAACGCGGCCGCCAGTGAGCCGATCGTTTCGGTGCAGCAGTTCGACGGCGAGGAATGGCTCTATTTCCGCTCGATCGTGCCGCAGGTCTCGATCATCCGCGCCACCACGTCAGACGAGCGCGGCAACCTCACCTACGAGCATGAGGGCGCCTATCTTGGCGGCCTGGAACAGGCGCTCGCCGCCCGCAACAATGGCGGCGTCGTCATTGCCCAGGTCAAGCGCGTCGTCGAGAACGGCACGCTGAAGCCGCACGACGTGCGCGTGCCTGGCGTGCTGGTCGACCACATCGTCGTCGCGCCCGACCAGTTGCAGACGACGCTGACGCCCTATGATCCGGCAATCTCGGGCGAGGTCTTCCGGCCGCTGTCGAGCTTCCGCAATGCCGAAATGAACGTGCAGAAGGTGATCGCGCGCCGCGTCGCCTTGGAACTCCGCGACGGCATGGCCGTCAACATCGGCTTCGGCATCTCGGCCAATGTGCCGCGCATCCTGCTCGAGGAAGGTCAGCACGGCWAGGTCACCTGGGTGATCGAACAAGGCGCCGTCGGTGGCGTGCCGCTGCTCGACTTCAAGTTCGGCTGCGCTTCGAACGCCGAGGCGATCATGCCCTCGCCGCACCAGTTCATCTATTTCCAGGCCGGCGGCTTCGACGCGTCGCTGCTGTCCTTCCTACAGATCGACCGCCACGGCTCGGTCAACGTCTCGAAACTGTCCGCACGGCCGCATGTCACCGCCGGTGCCGGCGGCTTCGTCGACATCACCGCCCGGGCAAGGAAGATCGTCTTCTCGGGCTTCTTCAACGCCGGGGCGAAACTCTCCTTGGCCGATGGCGGCATCCGCATCGACCAGGAGGGCAAGGTCAAGAAGGTGGTCAACGAGGTCGAGCACATCTCCTTCTCGGGCAAGCGCGCGGTCGCGCAGGGACAGGACATCACCTATGTCACCGAGCGTTGCGTGATGAAGCTGACGCCGGAGGGCCTGGTCGTCACCGAACTCGCACCCGGTATCGACCTGCAGCGCGACGTGTTGGCCCAGGCCGAGATCCCGCTCGGCGTCGCCAAGGATCTCAAGACGACACCGGCAGCGCTCTACCTGGACCAACCGATCGGGCTGTCGCTGAATGGCGGCGCCTCGCTTGGAGGCGCGCATGGCTGAGCGTCTCGTCACATTCGAGCAGGATGGTGCCATCGGCGTCGTCACGCTGCGCCGGCCGGAGAAATTCAACGCGCTGGATATTCCGATGCTGCGCGCGCTGGAGGCAGCGCTGGACGAAGCGGAAATGGCGGAAGGCGTGCGTGTCGTGCTGCTGCGCGGCGAAGGCAAGGGCTTTTGCGCCGGCGGCGATGTCGAGGCGTGGGCGCAGATGAGTGCCGCCGACTTCCAGGTGCAATGGGTCCGCTACGGCCATCGCGTCTTTGACCGGCTGGCGCGGTTGCGGCAACCGACCATCGCCGTGCTGTCCGGCCATGCGCTGGGCGGTGGGCTGGAGCTGGCGGTCGCCTGCGACTTCCGCGTGGCCGAGACACAGGTGAAATTAGGCTTCCCCGAAACCTCGATCGGTGTTGTCCCCGGCTGGTCCGGCACACAACGCGCGGTGCGCCGCTTCGGCGCGCAGACGGTGCGGCGTATGGCGCTGGGCGGCGAGATTCTGCTCGCTCCCGAAGCGCTGGCGCTCGGCGTGGTCGACCGGGTGGTCGAAACCGGCAGCGGCCTGTCCGAAGCCAGGGCCTGGGCCGAAAAGATCGCCGAGCGCGGCCCGCTGGCGACGGAAGCCGCCAAGCTGATGGTCGCGGTCGCCGAAGGCGAGGAAAGTGCCGCGGCGACAGAAGCGCTGGCCAGCGGCTTCATCGCCCTGACCGGCGATCTCAAAGCCGGCGTCGGCTCTTTCAAGACCAAGCAAAAACCAGCATTTTCAAGATCCTGAGGATTACACAGTTAGATGAACGCCCCTCTCAACATCATCATGCCCGCCGAGGCATCCGCAGCGCCAAGAACCTATCGGCTGCTGATCAACGGCAAGCATGTCGATGCCCGCGATGGCCGCACGCTGGAGCGCAAGAGCCCCGGCCACGGCTTTACCGTCTCGCACTATGCACAGGCCGGCGAAGCCGAAGTCGATGCCGCGGTGCAGGCCGCGCACAAGGCGTTCGAGACCGGCCCCTGGCCGCGCATGAAGGCGGCCGAGCGCGCCGCGATCCTGCTCAAGACGGCCGACCTGATCGAGGCACGGCTGGAGGAGATCGCCCGGCTCGACGCACTGGAATCCGGCAAGCCGATCGCCCAGGCGCGCGGCGAAATTGGTGGTGCTGTCGACATCTGGCGTTATGCTGCCTCGCTCGCCCGCACCTTGCACGGCGAATCCTACGCCAATCTCGGCGACGCCATGCTTGGCGTGGTGCTGCGCGAGCCGATCGGCGTCGTCTCGATCATCACGCCATGGAATTTCCCTTTCCTCATCGTCAGCCAGAAACTGCCCTTCGCGCTCGCCGCCGGCTGCACGGCGGTGGTCAAGCCGAGCGAAATGACTTCGGCCTCGACCTTCGTCCTCGGTGATATCCTGATGCAGGCCGGCCTGCCCGCTGGCGTCGTCAACACCCTCGCCGGTCTTGGCGCCGATGTCGGCGCGCCGATGGTCAGCCATCCCCTGGTCGAAATGGTCTCGTTCACCGGCTCCACCCGCGTCGGTAAGATGACGATGGCCTCCGCCGCGCAATCCTTGAAGAAAGTCTCGATGGAGCTCGGCGGCAAGAACGGCCAGATCGTCTTTCCCGACGCGGACCTCGAAGCGGCGGCCGACGCGGCCGTATTCGGCGGCTTCTTCAACGCCGGCGAATGCTGCAATGCCGGCAGCCGGCTGATCGTGCACGAGGCGATCGCCGACGATTTTCTCGGCGCGGTCAAGGCGCTTACAGCCAGGGTGACGGTCGGCGATCCGCTCGACGACAACACCAAGGTCGGCGCGATGATCTCGTCCGACCATCTGGCCAAGGTAGCCGGCTACGTCACGGCAGCGGCAAGCGACGGCAGCAGCGTCTATAGCGGCGGCAAGCGTTTGGCCTCGAATGCCGGCCAGTACCTCGATCCCACCATCATCCGCGGCGTCACCGAGGACATGGCCATCGCGCGCGAGGAAGTGTTCGGGCCGGTGCTCTCGGTGCTGACTTTTGAAACGATTGAAAAGGCGTTGCACATCGCCAACAACACGCCTTATGGTTTGTCTGCGGGCGTGTGGAGCGCCAGCATCGACACCTGCATGTCGGTGGCGCGGAATGTGCGTTCGGGAACCGTCTGGGTAAACACGTTCATGGAAGGTTACCCCGAGCTGCCATTCGGAGGCTACAAGCAGTCCGGTCTCGGACGCGAACTCGGCAAACGCGCCGTAGAGGACTATACCGAAGAAAAGACAATCCAGTTTCATCGCGGCCAACGCACCGGATGGTGGGTCGGCTGAGTTGAGAAGAACCCGGCGGACATTCGCCGGTCGTGTAGATGCAACAAGGGAGGAAGTACATGTTGCGCAAACTTCTTATCGGAACGGCTCTCGCATCGGGCCTTGCGTTCGCGGCCCATGCCGCGGACGTCAAGGAAGTCCAGATGCTRCATTGGTGGACGTCGGGCGGCGAAGCGGCTGCTCTCAACGTTCTCAAGGGCGATCTGGCCAAGGAAGGCTATGCCTGGAAGGACGTGCCGGTGGCCGGCGGCGGCGGCGACGCAGCCATGACCGCGCTGAAGGCGATGGTCGCGGCCGGCAACTACCCGACCGCCTCGCAGATGCTCGGCTACACCGTGCTCGACTATGCGGCGGCCGGCGTCATGGGCGACCTGACCGAGACGGCGAAGAAGGAAGGCTGGGACAAGTCGGTTCCGGCCGCCCTGCAGAAGTTCTCGGTCTATGACGGCAAGTGGGTCGCAGCTCCGGTCAACGTCCACTCGGTGAACTGGCTGTGGATCAACAAGGCCGTCATGGACAAGATCGGCGGCACCGAGCCGAAGACCTTCGACGACTTCGTTGCCCTGCTCGACAAAGCAAAGGCGGCAGGCGTGATCCCGCTCGCTCTCGGCGGCCAGAACTGGCAGGAAGCCACCATGTTCGACTCGGTCGTGCTGTCGACCGGTGGACCTGAGTTCTACAAGAAGGCCTTCAACGACCTCGACGACGCTTCGCTCAAGTCCGACACGATGAAGAAGTCGTTCGACAATCTCGCCAAGCTCGTCACCTATGTCGACCCGAACTTCTCCGGTCGCGACTGGAACCTTGCCACCGCCATGGTCATCAAGGGCGACGCCCTGGTGCAGGTCATGGGCGACTGGGCCAAGGGTGAATTCCACGCCGCCAAGAAGACTCCGGGCACGGACTTCCTGTGCTATCGCTTCCCGGGCACCGACGGCTCGGTGATCTACAACTCCGACATGTTCGGCATGTTCAACGTTCCGGATGACCGCAAGGCCGCCCAGGTCGCATTGGCCACCGCCACCCTGTCGAAGAGCTTCCAGTCGGCCTTCAACGTCGTCAAGGGTTCGGTTCCGGCCCGTACCGACGTTCCGGACACCGACTTCGACGCTTGCGGCAAGAAGGGCATCGCCGACCTGAAGGCAGCCAATGACGGCGGCACGCTGTTCGGCTCGCTCGCCCAGGGTTATGGCGCGCCTCCGGCGGTCGCCAATGCCTACAAGGATGTCGTCTCCAAGTTCGTCCATGGTCAGATCAAGACCTCGGACGAGGCCGTGACCGAACTGGTCAAGGCGATCGACGACGCCAAGTAAGCGCCACACACCAAAAGCGCCTTCCCCGCTCCAGCGGGGAAGGCTCCGATCCGCGAACCTGGTTGGCCTCGCGTCGACGGGAGGAGCCCTATGAGCACGGTAGCGACAAGCCAGATCAAGCTGACGCCAGAGCACGCCCGACCGCGCGCCTCGGTGCGCTCGCGCCTGCAGGACGCGCTGCCGAAGATCGTGCTGGCGCCGAGCTTCGCCATCACCATTGTCTTCGTCTACGGCTTCATCCTGTGGACGATCTATCTGTCCTTCACCAATTCCAAGACCTTCCCGTCCTATGTCATCACCGGTTCACGCGCCTACCAGCGGCTTTGGGGCTGGACCTTCGACACCGACCCGCCATCGAGCTGGTACACGTCGATCACCAACATGGGCATTTTCGGCTTTCTCTACATCTTCATCTGCCTGGCGCTCGGCCTGTTCCTGGCCATCCTGCTCGACCAGAAGATCCGCGGCGAAGGTGTGCTGAGGCCGATCTACCTCTACCCGATGGCGCTGTCCTTCATCGTCACCGGCGTCGCCTGGAAATGGTTCCTCGATCCCGGTCTCGGCCTCGAGCAGACCTTGCATCAATGGGGCTGGACGAGCTTCCATTTCGACTGGATCAAGAACAAGGACTTCGTCATCTACACCGTGGTCATTGCCGGCGTCTGGCAGGCCTCCGGCTTCATCATGGCGATGTTTTTGGCCGGCCTGCGCGGCATCGACGGCGAGATCATGAAGGCGGCGCAGATCGATGGCGCCACCACCTTCCAGCTCTATCGCCGTATCGTCATCCCGCTGCTGCGGCCGATCTTCCTGTCGGCCTTCATCGTGCTCGCCCACCTCGCCATCAAATCGTATGACTTGGTCGTGGCGTTGACCAGCGGCGGCCCCGGCGGCTCGGCCTGGCTGCCGTCGAACTTCATGTATGAGTACACCTTCAAGCGCAACGAAATGGCCGTCGGCTCGGCCAGTGCGGTGATCATGCTGATGACCATCATCGCCATCATCGTGCCCTACCTCTATTCGGAACTGCGGGAGAAGCCGCGATGAGCGCCGTCACCACGCCCGCCCGCCAGGCCTCAGGCGGCGTCAACGCTAGGATCGTCAACCGCATCGTCATCTACGGGCTGCTGGCGCTGTTTGCGCTGTTCTACCTGATGCCGCTGTTCGTCATGCTGGTCACCTCGTTCAAGACCATGGATGAGATCCAGAACGGCAACATGCTGGCGCTGCCCCAGGCACCGACCTTCGATCCCTGGGTGAAGGCCTGGGGCGAGACCTGCGTCGGCCTCACCTGCGCCGGCATCAAGGGCTATTTCTGGAACTCCATCAAGATGGTGGTTCCGGCCGTGCTGATCTCGACGATGCTCGGCGCCCTCAACGGCTACGTGCTGACCAAATGGCGCTTCCGCGGCGCAACGCTGGTGTTCGGGCTGATGCTGTTCGCCTGCTTCATCCCGTTCCAGTCGGTGCTGTTGCCGATGGCGACGATCCTCGGCAGCCTTGGCCGTTTCGGCGTGTCGCTGCAGAACTCGGTCGGAACGAGCTTCGGCCTGGGCAACGCGACGGTCAATCTCGTCTTCGTCCACGTCGTCTACGGCATCGGTTTCACCACTTTGTTCTTCCGCAACTATTACGAGGCGTTTCCGACCGAACTGGTCAAGGCGGCGCAGGTCGACGGTGCCTCCTTCTTCCAGATCTTCCGCCGCATCATGCTGCCGAACTCGATGCCGATCTTCGTCGTCACCGTCATCTACCAGTTCACCAACATCTGGAACGACTTCCTGTTCGCCTCTGCCTATGCCGGCACCGGCGACGCGATGCCGATGACGGTGGCGCTCAACAACGTCGTCAACACCTCGACCGGCGTCGTCGAATACAACGTCAACATGGCGGCCGCGATGATCGCCGCACTGCCAACCCTTCTCGTCTATGTGCTCGCCGGCCGCTATTTCGTGCGCGGTCTGATGGCGGGCGCCGTCAAAGGATAATCTGATGGCTTTTCTGGAAATTGATGGCCTGAGAAAGCGCTTCGGCCAGGTCGAGATCCTCAAGGGGATCGATGTCGAACTGGACAAGGGCGGCTTCCTGGTGCTGGTCGGCCCGTCCGGCTGCGGCAAGTCCACCTTGCTCAACACCATCGCCGGCCTGGAGACGATCACCTCGGGCGAAATCCGTGTCGAAGGCCGCGCAATCAACGATCTGCATCCGTCCAAGCGCGACATCGCCATGGTGTTCCAGAGCTATGCGCTCTATCCGAACATGACGGTGGCCGGGAACATCTCCTTCGGCATGGAGATGCGCGGCGTGCCGGCGGCCGAACGGCAGAAGGCGATCGACAAGGTGGCCAAGGTGCTGCAGATCGGCCACCTGCTGCAGCGCAAGCCAAGCCAGCTTTCCGGCGGCCAGCGCCAGCGCGTCGCCATGGGCCGGGCGCTGGTGCGCGACCCAAAACTGTTCTTGTTCGACGAGCCGTTGTCCAACCTCGACGCCAAGCTGCGTGTCGACATGCGCATCGAGATCAAGCGCCTGCATGCCACCACCGGCACCACCATCGTCTATGTCACCCACGACCAGATCGAGGCGATGACGCTGGCGACCAAGATCGCCGTCATGCGCGACGGCGAAGTACAGCAGTTCGGCACCCCGGCCGAGATTTACAACAACCCGACCAATCTCTTTGTCGCCGATTTCATGGGCTCGCCGGCGATGAACCTGATCCCGGCGACGATCGGCACCAACGGCAATGCGCTGTCCGTCGTGCTGCAGCGCGAGGCGCGCGAGCCGATCTCGCTGCCGATGGCCAATGCGCCGGCGGGCCTGTCGGCATTCCAGGGCAAGCCGATCATCTTCGGCGTCCGCCCCGAAGCCCTGACCGATCCGGAAGGCGCCGAGCGCAATGCCTCGAACATCGCCACTGCCGACTGCTTTATCGAGGTCGTCGAACCGGCAGGCTCCGACACCTTCGCCGTCACCAATCTCGGCGGCAAGGGCGTGGTGGCGCGGCTACGCGCCGACGCCAACATCCAGCCCGGCACCAACACGCCGCTCGCCTTCAACCTGACCAAGGCGGTGTTCTTCGATCCGGCGACCGAAAACCGCATTCTCTGACCGAGATGACAAATCCCGACATCGTCATAATCGGCTCCGGCATCGGCGGCGCCACGATCGCCTCCGGTCTGGCCGGCAGCGGCGCCTCGATCCTGATGCTGGAGCGCGGCGAACCGTTGGCGGCAACGCCGCATGCGCGCGACACCCGTTCCATCTTCGTCGACGGCCACTATCGGCCGAAGGAGATGTGGCGCGAGGCCGGCGGTGCGGCCTTCAACCCCGGCAACTATTACTATGTCGGCGGCAATTCGAAATTCTACGGCGCCGTGCTGATCCGCTACCGCAGGGAAGATTTTGCGGCCATGGAGCATTTCGGCGGCGTCTCGCCGGCGTGGCCGTTTTCCTATGAAGAATTCGAGCCCTGGTATTCGAAGGCCGAGCAATTGTTTCGCGTGCGCGGCTCACTCGGCGAGGATCCGACCGAGCCGTTCCACTCGATCCCCTATGCCTTCAAGCCTGTGCCCGACGAGGCACCGATCGCGCGCGCCCGCGCCGAGCTCAAGGGCCTCGGCCTGCATCCGGCCTCGCTGCCGCTTGGCGTCGACATCGACACCTGGCTGAACGAGGGCAAGACCGGCTGGGACGCGTTTCCCAACACCGGCCAGGGCAAAGTCGACGCGCAAACGGGACCGCTGACGGCGGCGCTGACCGACCAGAACATCAAGCTCGAGACCGGCGCTTACGTCGAATATCTGGAAGCCTCGGCCGACGGCAAAACCATCGTCGCTGTTCACTATCGCCAGAATGGTGCGTTGAAAAAGCTGACGCCGAAGCTGGTCATCCTCTCCGCCGGTGCGGTCAATTCGGCCGTCATCCTGCTGCGTTCGCCGTCACCCGCCACCGGCAAGGGCGGTGGCAAGGGTGTCGCCAACCGCTCCGACCAGGTCGGCCGCAATTTCATGAACCACAATTCCAGCGCCATGCTGGCCATCGATCCGCGCCGCCGCAACGATGCCGTCTACCAGAAGACGCTGATGCTGAACGATTATTATCTCTCCGACGGCAAGGGCGGCAAGCCGCTCGGCAACGTCCAGTTGCTCGGCAAGATCGACGGCAACATCCTCAGCGCCAACGTGAAATTCGCGCCGAAGTTCGCGCTCGATTTCATGGCCGGCCATGCCGTCGATTGGTACTTGATGTGCGAGGACCTGCCCGATCCCGAAAGCCGCATCATGGTCGACGGCAAGGACATCGTCATGCAATGGCGGCGCTCCAACATGCAGTCGCTCGACGGCTTGACCAAGGTGATGCGCGAAAACTTCCGCGCCTGCGGTTATCCGATCGTGCTGTCGCGCCCCTTCGACAAGCGCACGCCGTCGCACCAGTGCGGCACGGTGAAGATGGGCGACGATCCGGCCAGCGCGCCGCTCGACCCGTTCTGCCGGTCCTTCGATCATCAGAATCTGTTCGTTGTCGATGGCGGCTTCCTGCCGAATTCGGCCGCCGTCAATCCGGCGCTGTCGATCGCCGCGCAAGCTCTGCGTGTCGCCGACCACATCCGCAAGAGCGAGCTTTCCGCATGAGCCGCCCGGCGGCCATCGTCACTGGCGGCGCGCGCGGCATCGGCCTTGCCTGCGCCGAAGCGCTTGCCGGTGCCGGCTTCAACATCCTCGTCGCCGACCTTGCCGAAAAACCCGCTGACGGGTTAGCAAAGGACATCACCACGCGCGGCGCGAAGTTCGCCTATGTCAGCTGCGACATCTCCGATCTCAGCGGCCATGCGGCACTGGTCGACGCCGCGATGCGCGCCTTCGGCCGCATCGACTGCCTGGTCAACAATGCCGGCGTCGGCGCCGTCGTGCGCGGCGACCTCCTGGAACTCAAGCCAGAGAATTTCGACAAGGCACTCAACATCAATCTGCGCGGCACCGTATTCCTCAGCCAGGCCGTCGCCAAGGCGATGCTGGCTGTCCCAGGCGATCACCCGAGATCGATCATCACCATCACTTCGGTCAGCGCCGAAATGGCGTCGCCGGAACGACCGGACTACTGCATCTCGAAAGCCGGCCTGTCGATGTGGGTGAAGACCCTGGCGCTCAGGCTTGCCGCCGAGGGCATCGCTGTATTCGAGGTGCGGCCGGGCATCATCCGAACCGACATGACATCAGGCGTCACCGCCAAATACGGCGCCTTGATCGACGGCGGGCTGGTGCCGGCAAAGCGCTGGGGCGAAGCATCGGACATCGGTGCCGTGGTGGCGACGCTTGCCGGTGGCAAGCTCGGCTTTTCGACCGGCTCGATCATCAATGTCGACGGCGCGCTCTCCGTGCCGCGGCTTTAAGGTGGATAGTGTCATGACCGACTACATCATCGTGGGCGCCGGCCCAGCCGGCTGTGTTCTGGCCAACCGGTTGAGCGAGGATCCGACGCATCAGGTGCTGCTGCTGGAAGCCGGCGGCAAGGACTGGCATCCCTATATCCACATGCCGGCGGGCTTCGCCAAGATGACCAAGGGCATTGCCTCCTGGGGCTGGTCGACCGTGCCGCAGAAGCACATGAAGGACCGCGTCTTCTGGTACACCCAGGCCAAGGTGGTCGGCGGCGGTTCTTCCATCAACGCCCAGATCTACACGCGCGGCAATGCCCGCGACTATGACGCATGGGAGAAGGAAGAAGGTCTCGCCGGCTGGGGCTATCGCGATGTGCTGCCCTATTTCAAGCGAGCCGAAAACAACCAGCGCTACGCCAACGACTTTCATGGCGACCAGGGCCCGCTCGGCGTGTCGAACCCGATTTCGCCACTGCCGATCTGCGAGGCCTATTTCCGCGCCGGCCAGGAGATGGGCATTCCCTTCAACCCGGATTTCAACGGCGCCAGCCAGGAGGGCGTCGGCTACTACCAATTGACCCAGAGGGATGCGAGGCGTTCCTCGGCTTCGGTCGCCTATTTGAAGCCGATCCGCGCTCGCAGGAACCTCACCGTCAGGACCGACGTGCTGGTAACCCGCATCGTCGTCGAGAAAGGCCGCGCCATCGGTGTCGAGATCGTCGACAGGCCGGGCGGCGAGAAGAAAATCCTGCGCGCCGACCGAGAGGTGATCGTCTCGTCTGGCGCCATCGGTTCGCCGAAGCTGTTGATGCAGTCGGGTATCGGCCCGGCCGACCATCTGAAATCGGTCGGTGTTACGCCGGTGCATGATCTGCCCGGCGTCGGCTCCAATATGCAGGATCATCTCGACCTGTTCGTCATCGCCGAATGCACCGGCGACCACACCTATGACAATTACGCCAAGCTGCACCGCACGGCCTGGGCCGGCCTGCAATACCTGCTGCTGAAGAAGGGACCGGTGGCTTCCAGCCTGTTCGAGACCGGCGGCTTCTGGTACGCCGACCCGACCGCAGCCTCGCCCGACATCCAGTTCCATCTCGGCCTTGGCTCCGGCATCGAAGCCGGCGTCGAGAAGCTGAACAACCCCGGTGTCACCCTGAATTCCGCCTTCCTGCGCCCGCGCTCGCGCGGCACGGTGCGGCTGAAGAGCGCCGACCCGTCTGACCATCCGCTGATCGATCCGAACTACTGGTCCGACCCCTACGACCGCGCCATGTCGATCAAGGGACTGCGGCTGGCGCGCGAGATCATGCGGCAGAAGGCACTTCAGCCCTACGTGCTGCGCGAGGTGCTGCCCGGCCCGTCGCTCGCCAGCGACGACGAGCTGTTCGACTATGCCTGCCGCAGTTCCAAGACCGACCATCACCCGGTCGGCACCTGCCGCATGGGCCATGACGACATGGCCGTGGTGACGCCGGATCTGCGGCTGCGCGGCATCGACGGCCTGCGGGTCTGCGACGCCTCGGTGATGCCGCGCGTGCCCTCCTCCAACACCAATGCGCCGACCATCATGGTCGGCGAAAAGGGTGCCGACCTGATCCTCGATCGCGAGCCGCTGCCGCCGGCCGTGTTTTCCGGAAACCGGGCGGCTTAGGAGCAAAAGATGATCAGGCACTGTGTCTTCGCCAGGTTTCGCAACGATGTTCCCGCCGCCGAGCGCATGGCGATCCATGCCGATCTTGAGGCGCTGCGACAGGTGATCGACGGCATGGACACGGTCCAATTCAGCGCCAATGTCAGCCCCGAGCCGTTCGCGCGCGGCTTCACCCATGGCTTCACCATCGATTTCCGCGATGCCGCCGCCCGCGACGCCTATCTGGTGCATGAGGCGCATCAGCGCGCCGGCGCCCGGCTGGTCGCCGCTCTCGAAGGCAGCACCGACGGATTGATGGTCTTCGATCTCGACCTTACGAAAAAGTGACCGCCGGATTTTCGAAAGCCGGCTGACGGCTGTTCTCTTTTGCCGACCGGGCGACATATCGTTGCCCGGGGACGGCAAAGGAGGAAGGTCTTGAACCTCAATTCCCAACAGAAAAAAACCGTCCTGGCTTCATTTCTGGGCTGGACGCTCGACGCTTTCGATTTCTTCCTCCTGACATTCCTGCTTACGGATATTGCGACTGAATTCCAGACCGACGTCCCGGCCGTCTCCAAGGCGTTGTTCCTGACTTTGGCAACACGCTTCATCGGCGCGTTTTTCTTCGGCATGCTTGCCGACAAATACGGGCGCAAGCCCATCCTCATGCTCAACATCGTCAGCTATTCGGTGATTGGCGCGCTGGCCGCCTTCTCGCCCAATCTCGGCATCTTCCTGGCACTGCGCGCCCTGTTCGGCATTGCCATGGGCGGCGAATGGGGACTTGGCAGTTCGCTCGCCATGGAGTCTATCCCGCCCAGCGCGCGCGGCATGGTCTCGGGCATCCTGCAATGCGGCTATCCGACGGGCTACCTCTTGGCGGCAGTGGTCTATGGCCTGCTCTATCAGCAGACGATCGGCGGCTACACGATCGGCTGGCGCGCCATGTTCCTGCTCAGCTTCGTGCCGGCATTGATCGTGCTGTTCATCCGCTCGCATGTGCCGGAATCGCCGGCCTTCGTGGACGCGCGGAAGACCGCCAGGCCGGGACTATTGGAAACCCTGCAAAAGCACTGGGGCGTCGCGCTCTATGCGGTCGTGCTGATGATGTTCTTCAATTTCTTCAGCCATGGCACGCAGGACCTCTACCCGACCTTCCTGAAGAAGCAGCACGGCTTCGATCCGCATACGGTGAGCTGGATCACCATCGTCGCCAACATCGGCGCCATCGTCGGCGGCCTGGCATTCGGCGCGCTGTCCGAGAAGATCGGCCGCGTCAACGCCATCACCCTGGCGTGCCTGATTGCTTTGCCGTCGATTCCACTGTGGGCCTACAGCACCACGCCCTTCATGCTCGCCGTTGGCGCCTTCGTCATGCAGGTCGCGGTCCAGGGCGCCTGGGGCGTCATCCCGGTGCATCTCAACGAGCTTTCGCCGGGGTCCGTGCGTGCGACCTTGCCCGGCTTCATCTATCAGGCCGGCAATCTCGCGGCGTCCTATGGCGGCCCTTACCAGGCAGGCATCGCGGAAGCCCCTGGAGGCAGCTACGGATATGCGCTTGCGCTTTTTGCCGGCGTGGTTGCCGTCTGCATCATCGTCGTCATCCGCTTCAGTCCGGAGCGACGCGGCCAGGTGATGACCGTGCTGGGCTAACGGCGGCAGCTAGCCTAGTCGGAGCGCAACAACGCCGGCGACGATGCTGAGCGCGGCGGCAGCGCGCCAGTTGGTCATCTTCTCGCCGAGGGCAAAGACCGAGATCATCATGGCGAACAGGATCGAGGTCTCGCGCAGCGACGCCACCGATGCGATCGGCGCCTTGGTCATCGCCCACATCACGATCCAGTAGGCCGCACCGCTGAGTACGCCGGTGAACAGGCCCACCTTCCAGTCGCGCGCCAGCACCGGCAGCGCTTTCGGCCCACGGAAGATAAGGCACAGCACCAGGGCTCCGAGGGCATCGCAGATGAACAGCCAGGCGGCGTAGCTTTGCGCTGTGGCCGCCAGCCGCGCGCCGCTGCCGTCGGACAGCGTGTAGCTGGCGATGAAGATCGAGGTGCCCAGCGCAAAGCCGACCGCGCGCAGGTTCAGCTTTTCCAGATGCGCACCGCCGCGAAACGACATCACCAGCGTGCCGGTCGACAGCAGAAAAATACCCAGAATGGCAAGCGGCGCCGGCACCTCGGCGACCACGAACATACCGCCAAGGGCTGCCAGCAAAGGTGCTGTGCCACGCGCCAGCGGATAGGTCTGGGCGAAATCGCCGGCCTGGTAGGCGCCGATCAGGAAGGTCCGGTAGCCCATGTGGAAGATCACCGAGGCGATGATGTAGGGCCACACCTGCGCCTTCGGCACTTCGACGAAAGGCAGCACGACAAGGGCGGCAGCCCCCATGCCGAGCGTCATCAGCGTGATCGACAGGAAACGGTCGAGATGGACCTTGACCAGCGCGTTCCAGATCGCGTGCATGGCGGCGGCGGCAAGCACCGCGAAGAAGACGAAGGGCGTCATTGCCGGCTCATCCGCCGCGCAGCACGGCGAGCGGCGTCTCGAGGTCGATGTCGACCCGTAGCGGGAAATGGTCCGATGCGACCTCGCCGACATCGGCGCCGACCGAGCGGACGCGCCCGGCAAACATGCCGCCGACAAAGCAATGGTCAAGCCGGCGTTTGGCCAATTTGCCGTCGATGGTCTTCACATGGGTGTGGAAATCCGCGGTCGGCTGGCTGGCAACCGTGGCGGCGTCGACGAAGCCATCGAGGTAGGCGGCGCCGCGATGATAGGGCGTGTTGCCGACGATACGGCCATACTCGGCGCTGCCCGGCTCCATGTTGAAATCGCCCATCCAGATCGCTTCCCACGGATTCTCCGGCTCCGGCTCGCCATTGCTCCAGTTGCGCGACGGCTCGTCATCGACGCCGCTCCACGGTCCGCCCTCTCGGGTCGCACGGCGATGTTCGCCCAAGAGGTAATCGATCTGCTCCAGCCGCTCCTCCGCTGCGATATGGGCGAGATGCAACGAAAACACCCGAACCGGGCCGGCCGGCGCTCGGATCATGCATTCAAGCGCCGCGTTGCGCGTGTTGAGCGGCCGCAGTGTGCGGCGCATCGGCAGCGCGTGCAGGCGCGACCAGACAATCGGCAGCTTCGACAGCACCATGGTGCCGAACTGCCGGCGCCGGTTGATCAGACGGCCGTCGCGCTGCTCGCTGGCGTCCATGTCGAAGGCCGGACCATAGACCCAGTGATAGTCCGGCAGCAGGCGGGACAGCAGCTCCGACTGGTCATCATCATTGCTGCGCTGCCAGTGCCGCTCGACTTCCTGCAGCGCAATGATGTCGGCACCGGCGACGATGCGTGCGGCGCGCGAAAGATCGTAGTGGCCGTCGCTGCCGAACCCGTACTGGATGTTGTAGCTGACCAGCTTCATTGCTTATCCGGCTCATTTTCGATGATGGCAGTAGCGGTTCGGCAGATTGGTTGCAATGTGCAGGGAAATGGCAGCGGCTTGGGCCAGATATCTCACGTCGTCAGTGGCTGGAAACTTCCAGCTGGCGATGCCGCCAGTTCCGACCAGTCGATTTCCTCTTCAAGCCGGTGATAGGCCTCGTCACCGATTGTGCCGTTGCGGCGCAGTTCCTCGAGCGTGTCGCGCTGGCGGTTGATGGCATAGAGGCGCAGCCGGTCATATTCGGTGGCCGCCTGTGCGTCCTCCGGGTTTTGAGCGATCAGGCGCTGAGCCTCATACTGCTCGCGCACAACAGCAGCAGCGGCTGATGTCTTGCGGCTCAACACGTCAAGGGCGGCCTGCATGATGGCCACCCGCGCCTGCGCCACCTCGTTGTCGACCGTTCTGTCCGGGTCGAAGTTGAGTATCCGCAGCAGCGGCTTCAGGGTCATGCCTTGCAGCACCAGCGTGCCGAGAACGACCGCGAAGGCGGCAAGCACGATCGGATCGCGGCCGGGAAAGCCCGCCGGCAGAGCAATGGCCACCACCAGCGTCACCAGGCCCCGCATGCCACACCAACCGACGAGCACCGCGCCGCCAAACGTTGGCACATCTCGCCTTTGGTCTTCGCTTCCGAAGCGGGCCAACCATCGGATGATCGCAACGTAACTCCCCACCCAGACGAGGCGTGCCACGATGACGACGGCCAGCACCGTTGCAGCGAAGAGAAAGGCTTCGCCTTGCCCTTCGCCGGAGAGGCGGCCAACGATCGATCGTGCCTGCAGGCCCATCAGCACGAAGGCCAGCACATTGAGCACGAAGACCGCCGATTCCCACACCGAATAGGTGCTGACGCGCCGCCTGGCCGACATGCGGCGCGGCGCCGTCCGCGCAATGGTCATGGCGTAGACGACGATGGTGATGATGGCGGACAGGCCCAGCCTGTCGGCCAGGATCCAGACTCCGAATGTCCCGGCGAATTGAACCACCGTGCTGCTTGCCGCATCCTCGATCCGGCTGAGCGTCAGCAGCGAAAAGCGGCCGAGCAGATAACCCGCGACGAGGCTGCCGATCGTCGACAGCAGAATCGTCGGAATGGCGTTGCTCAGCATGATCGAGCCGAGCGCTGCAGAAACCGCCAGGCGGTAGATCAGGAGTGCGGTGGCATCGTTGAGCAGGCTCTCGCCCTGCAGGATGGCGGTGATGCGGTGCGGCACCTTGAACTGCCCGAGTACGGCGCTCGCCGCGACCGCATCGGGCGGCGCGACGATGGCGCCGAGCGCGATTGCCGCCGCGACCGGCAGCCCGGCCATCTTCCAGCCGACGAAAGCGACGACCGCCGCGGTGAAGACGACGGCGCCGAGCGCCAGCAGCGCGAGCGGCAGCCGGTAGCGGTTGAGATCCCGCAACGATGTGTCGTAGGCGGCATCTAGAAGCACCGGCGCAATGAACAGGGCAAGAGCCAGTTCCGGATCGATCTCGATCATTGGCGCACCGGGCACGAAGGCAATCCCGACCCCGGCCAAGGCCAGCAGGGACGGATAGGGAATCTCCAGCCGCCGCGACAGCGCCGTCAGCGCAACGGCAGTCAAAAGCAGGACAAGCGTCAGTTCGAAAAGAGCCATGGCCTGTTACCCCCGTGATGCTGCACTGTCGGCAGTGGCAAGCCAGCAAGATGCTGTTGATTGACCATTGCGCACAAGCCCCGTGGCAGTATGTCCAGCAGTCACTTGCAGCGTAAGAGTCCAACGATGATCCTGATTGGCCAATTTGACTCCCCCTTCGTTCGCCGCGTCGGCATTGCGATGACCTTGTACGGCATCGCCTACGAGCACCGTCCGTGGTCGGCCTTCGGCGATGCCGACAAGATCCGGCCCTACAACCCGCTGACCCGGGTGCCGACCCTGGTGCTGGACAATGGCGAGGTGCTGATCGAAAGCCATTTGATGCTCGACTATCTCGACAGCCTCGTTCCAGCCGAGCGGGGGATGTTTCCGGCAGCCGAACCGGCGCGTCACCAGGCGCTGCGGATATCAGCCCTGGCAACCGGCCTCGCCAACAAGGCGGTCAGCCTGTTCTATGAGACGCGGCTGCATAAGAAAGTTTCCGACCTTTGGGCCGGGCGCTGCCGCACACAGATCGAGGCTGTCCTTGCAGTCCTGGAAGCCGATCGTCGGGGAAGGTCGACACCTTACTGGTTCGGCGACCGCATCGGCCATGCCGACATCGCGGTCACCGCCGTGCTCCGCTTCATCCGCGAGGCGCATCCCGGGCTTGTGTTGCTGGCCGACTTCCCGGCGCTGGACGCACATGCCGCAAAAATGGAAGCGCTGCCGGTCTTTCAGACAGTCATGCAGCCATTCATAGCACCGGCCTGAGGGGGCTTGGTTCTTCCCCTGCCCCGTCTGCTCTACCGCCTAGTGCAGCACCAGCATATCGCTCGACGAGAACGAAATCTCGGCCTTTTCGCCGACAGCGGGCGGTGGTGTGGCCGGGCTGTTGAACGTATCGAGCGACACGGTGTTGCCGCCGATGCCGACGCGAACCCGGATCACAGAGCCGAGAAAATGCACTTCGGAGATCTCGCCGGAAAGGCTGGAGTCCCGACCGGGCTGAAGGCCCAGCGAAATCGCTTCCGGACGCAGGGCAAGCGACAGGGTGTCGCCGGACTTCGAGCCGTTGAGCTTACCCTTGAGCGAGACTTCCTGCGTGTCGACCTGAACCTTGCCGGATGCAGCGTCGGTGACTGTGCCTTCGAGCACGTTCAGCGTACCGACGAAATTGGCGACGAACTTGGTTGCCGGACGGTTGTAGATCTCGAACGGCGTGCCGACCTGTTCAGCCTTGCCGCCATACATGACGGCGATGCGGTCCGAGATCGACAGCGCCTCTTCCTGGTCATGCGTGACGAAAATCGTGGTGATGCCGAGCTTCTTCTGGATCGAGCGGATTTCCTCGCGCAGCGACACGCGCACCTTGGCGTCGAGCGCCGAAAGGGGTTCGTCGAGCAGGAGCAGCTTCGGCTTCGGCGCGATAGCGCGGGCCAGCGCTATGCGCTGCTGCTGGCCGCCCGAGAGCTGGTAGGGATAGCGATCCGCCATCTGCGGCAGTTTGATGATGCCGAGCATCTCGGCGACTCGGGCATCGATGTCCGCCCTAGGCATGCCGGCAACCTTCAGGCCGAAGCCTATGTTCTGTGCCACCGTCAGGTTCGGGAACAGCGCGTAGGCCTGGAACACCATGCCGACATTGCGCTGGTTGGGCTTCAGCCTCGTGATGTCCTTGCCACCAACCACGATCTTGCCGGCAGTCGGCTCCTCAAAGCCGGCGACCATGCGCAGCACGGTGGTCTTGCCGCAGCCGGACGGACCGAGGAACGAGACGAATTCGCCACGCTCAACGTCGAGATTGAAATCCTCCACCACCGTGGTGGCACCGAAGGATTTTCGCACGTGCTGGATGGAGAGGAACGGGTCGGCCATGGTGTTGCTCTTTCGATCAGTACTTTTCGATCAATTGGGGCGGTTCGCCGATCTCGGCGCGAAGCGGGACAGGATCTGGATCAGCGACATGCAGCCCCAGGTGATGGCAAAGGCGATGATGGCAAGGGCTGCCGGCTCATAGGCGCGGTTGGCGCCGATGTTCTGTAGATACGGGCCGAAAGCGGGCCGGTTGAGCAGGCTGGCCATGGTGAACTCGCCAATGACGATCGCGAAGGTCAGGAACGCACCCGACAACACCGCGATCAGCACATTGGGCAGGATAACGCGCGTAATGATCGTCGACCAGCCGGCGCCAAGGATCTGCGCCGCCTCCGTCAGCGTTCGCACATCGATGGTTCTGAGCCCGGTGTCGACCGCACGGTACATATAGGGCAGCGACAGCGTCGCATAACCGATAACCAGCAGGGCGTTCGTACCGGTATCGCTGGCCAGGAATGGCAGCGGCGAGTTCGATCCGTACATCCTGATATAGCCGAACACGATGACTATGGCCGGAATGACCAGCGGCAACAGCGTGATGAACTCGACGAGCGGCCGCAGCTGCGGCAGGCGCAGCCGGATCCAGTAGGCGGCCGGCACCACGATCAGCACGCCGAGGATGATGGTGAAGACCGCGGCAAGCACCGAATACCCGAAGGTCGCCTGGAAGCGAGGATCGCCCAACACCACCTTGTAGGCGTCAAAGGAGTACGCGCCACGCCGCATGCGCATGGAAAACTCCACCGTCGCGATCAGCGGGATGAAGAAATAGGCCGCGCCCAGCGCGAAGACGACCCAGGCCCAGAACTTTCCCGACTTCATTTGAGCCACCTCTCGGAACGGGTCCGGAACCAGATATAGAAGACATTGGCTAGGCCGGTGATGAAGATCATGCCGAAGGCGATCGCGTACCCAAGATGGGCATTATGCAGCACGTCGCCGCGAATCTGCGCATAGAGCAGGATCGGCACGATGTTGAGCGATGAGCCTGTCAGCGCATAGGCGGTGGCGATGGCGCCGAAGGCGTTGGCGAACAGCAGGATGACGGTGCCAAGGAAACTTGGCCAGATCACCGGAATGACCACCATGCGCCAGTACTGCGCCATGGTTGCACCGAGGGTCGCGGCGGCCTCGCCCCATTCCTTCTTCAAGCCGTCGATGGCCGGCACGATGATCACCACCATCAGCGGGATCTGGAAGTAGACATAGGTTAGCGTCAGCCCCCAGAACGACAGGATGTTGAAGCCGTGAGCGTAAATATTGAGGCCAAACAAGGTGTTCAGGATCACCGTGGCAAGGCCCAGCCGGCCGAGTGTGGCGATAAAGGCGAAGGCCAGCGGCACACCGGCGAAATTGGAAGCGACCCCGGAGAAGGTCAACGTCGCGGAGCGTATCCATTCCGGCAGACCGCCGCGCACGATGGCGATGGCGATGGCGAGACCGGCGAAGGCACCAATCAACGATGAGGCAAGGCTGACCTTGATCGAGATCCAGTAGGCGGCAACGATCGACGGCTGCGCCAGTGCTGCGATATTTTCGAAGGTGAACTCACCCGCATCGTTCTGGAAAGCGCCCAGCATCAGATAGAGCGTGGGCAGGATCAGGAACATGATGGCGAAGATGAAGAAGGGGGCAACGCCGAGCCATTGCGTCGGCAGCCTCATGCTGCGTGCCTCGGCGGGAGGCGCGGTCTTCCCGGCAACAGCGTGGTCTGACATTGGGATATCGGTCATGCGCCGGCTACCGTCTTTGAGAAAAGGGCCGGGCGGCCTCGAGGCCGCCCGGCATTGTACGAGTTACTTGACGTTGGCGCCGACGACGGCATCCCAGTTCTTGGTGATGGCTTCCTTGGACTTGGCCTGCTCGTCCAGCGTCGGGAACACCGCCGCGGCATAGGATTCAGCCGGCGGCAGCTTGGCCAGCACGTCCGCGGGGATCTTGCCGTTCTTGGCAAGGTCGTTGAAGCGGATCGGGTGGCAATAGCCCTTCAGCCAGCCGATCTGGCCTTCGTCGGAGTAGAGGTATTCCAGCCACAGCTTGGCAGCGTTCGGATGCGGCGCGTAAGCGCTGATCGCCTGCACGTAGACACCGGCGACGACACCGGTCTTCGGCACAACGACGTCGACGGGCGGGTTGCCCTTCAGCGTGTCACGGCCGGCGAGCGCGTTGTAGTCCCAGGTGATCAGGATCGGAGTCTGGCCCTGGGCCAGCGTCGCGGCTTTACCGATGACCGGGACGAAATTGCCGGCGGCGTTGAGCTTCTTGAAGAAGTCGAGGCCAGCGGTGCCGGCGGCTTCACCAGCAGCGGCGCCCGACGACAGGCCAGCAGCATAGACGCCCTGGATAGCCTGGTTCGACGCGCGCGGATCGCCGGCGAGTGCGACCGTGTTGGCGAATTCCGGCTTCAGCAGATCGGCCCAGTCAGCCGGAGCTTCCTTGACGATGTCCTTGTTCACCTGGAAGGACAGCACGCCGTAATAGTCGCCGGTCCAGTAGCCTTCAGCATCCTTGGCGCTATCGGGGATCGAGTCCCAGGTCGACACCTTGTACGGCTGGATCAGACCATCCTTCTTGGCGGACGGGCCGAAGGACAGGCCGACGTCGATGACGTCAGGCGCCTGCGGACCCTTGTTGTCCTTGTTCGCCTTGATTGCCTCGACCTCGTCGCCGGAGCCGGCATCGGGGTTGAGCTCGTTGACAGTGATTTCGGGATACTTCGCCTTGAAGCCGGCGATGACGTCACCGTAGCCGCACCAGTCATGTGGCAAGGCGATGGTGGTGAGCTGGCCTTCAGCCTTAGCGGCCTTGACGAGATCGTCCAGCGAAGCCGCGGACGAAATCACCGACGACGCCATAAGGGTCGCGGCCGTAAGGGAAAGCACTTTCCCCGTGAATTTGAACATGTGTTCTCTCCGTTGAACTGACGCCGTTGGACGCCTGCGATCCGGTATCGTTTTCATGTGACAGCCAGATGAAAGCTTTGTGAAACCGGCTGCTCGCAGCGCGAAAATCTAACTCTTTTTAACCGGCTGTAGCAATTAGCCATCACTTATTTTTCCGGCTAATTACTTTCCGCCATGTATTTCATCCTTTCCCCCTTGGCTTGCCCTGATTTTCCAGATCAATTTCAACAAGAAAGCCGTCTCAGACGGTGCCGGCGATGGCGTTTTCCAGCAAGGTCAGGGCCGCCTTCTTGGTCAGCTTGACCGGGTTGCCGCCGGCGGTCGGATCGACCACCGCCATATCGGCGATGAGCCCCTTGCGCTTCTTGTCCATGTCGAGCCCCTTGATCAGGCCCGGCAGTGCATGCGGCACCTTGAGTTCCTTGCGCAGTTTGATGATCGCCTTGGCGAAGCCGTCGAAGCCGCCCTTGATGCCGCAATAGGCGGCAAGCCGGCCGATGCGCTCCTCGATGGAGTTCCGGTTGAAGGCCAGCACATAAGGCATGAACACCGCATTGGTCATGCCGTGATGGGTGTCGTACAGCGCGCCGACCGGATGCGACAATGAGTGGATGGCGCCCAGCCCCTTCTGGAAGGCGGTGGCACCCATCGCGGCGGCGCTCATCATATGGGCGCGCGCGACGAGATCCTTGCCGTTGGCATAGGCCTTCGGCAGGTTCTCGAAGACCAGCCGGACGCCTTCGACGGCGATGCCGTCGGCCATCGGATGGTAACCCGGTGCGCAATAGGCCTCGAGGCAGTGGGCAAGCGCATCCATGCCGGTGCCGGCGGTGATGAAGCCGGGCATCCCGACCGACAGTTCCGGATCGGCAATGACGATGGCCGGCAGCAATTTGGGGTGGAAGATGACCTTCTTGGTGTGCGTCGCTTCATTGGTGATGACGCCGGCGCGGCCAACTTCCGATCCGGTGCCGGCCGTGGTCGGCACCGCGATGATCGGCGCGATTGCGTCGGAATTGGCACGCGTCCACCAGTCGTCGACATCCTCGAAGTCCCACACCGGCCGCGTCTGGCCGGCCTGGAAGGCGATCAGCTTGCCGAGATCGAGCGCCGAGCCGCCGCCGAAGGCGATGACACCGTCATGCTTGCCTTTCTTGAGCACCGCGATGCCGGCGGTCAGATTGGACTCGACCGGGTTCGGCCTCACTTCGGAGAAGACGCCGTAGGGGACCTTGGCATCGTCGAGGATCTTCAGGGTCGAGGCAACGACCGGCAGTTTCGCCAGGCCGGGATCGGTGACGAACAGCGGCCGCTTGATGCCGGTAGCCGCCAACACCTCAGGCAGTTCCTTGATGCGTCCGGCGCCGAAGCGAACGGTGGTGGGGTAGTTCCATTTGGAGATGAGCTTGGACATTTTTTGTCTTTCGAAAATCAGATGGCTTCGCGCAGGTGGAACGACTTCGGCCTGGTCAGGTTGTCGTAGCCGATGGCCGACAGGGCAGCACCCTTGCCGGTGTCCTTGACGCCGGTCCAGACCAGGGCCGGATCGAGGTAGTCGCAGCGGTTCATGAACACCGTGCCGGTCTCGACGCGGTTGCCGATCGCCACGGCATGCTCTGTATCGCGGGTCCAGATCGAAGCGGTCAGCCCGTAAGGGCTGTCGTTCATCAGCGCGATCGCCTCTTCATCGTTGCGCACCTTCATGATGCCGACGATCGGCCCAAAACTCTCCTCGCGCATGACGCTCATCTGATGGTCGACTTGCGTCAGCACTTCCGGCGCCAGATAGGGCGAGCCGGGCTTGTCGTTGGCCACCTTCATGTTGATGTGCGCCACCGCGCCCTTGCGCAGCGCCTCGGCCTTCTGCTCGCGGATCAGGTCGGCGAAACGCGCCTGCGCCATCGGGCCCATCGTCGTTGCCTGGTCGAGCGGATTGCCGACGACGTAATTCTTGGTCTCGGCGATGACGCCCTCGACGAACTCGTCATAGACCTTTTCGTGCACATAGACGCGCTCGATGCCGCAGCAGCACTGGCCGGAATTGTAGAAGGCGCCGTCGACCAGATTGGCGACCGCATGATCCATCTTGGCATCAGGCAACACATAGGCCGGATCCTTGCCGCCAAGCTCGAGGCCGAGCGTCATGAAGGTACCTGCCGCCGCCTTTTCGATGGCGCGGCCGCCGCCGACCGACCCTGTGAAATTGACGTGGTCGATCTTGCCCGAACCGAGCAGCTTCTCGGTCTGCGCATGGTTGAGCACGACATTCTGGAACACGCCCTTGGGCAGGCCGACCTTGTCGAAAGCCTGTTGAAAGCGCTCACCGACCAGCAGCGTCTGCGCCGCATGCTTGAGGATGACGGCGTTGCCGGCCATCAGCGCCGGCACGATGGTGTTGACCGCGGTGAGATAGGGATAGTTCCACGGCGCGATCACCATGACCACGCCGAGCGGGTCCTTTTTCACATAGCGCCTGAAGCCGTCCTTCGGGTTGGAAGCCGGCACCGCCTTGAGCGCCGCCTCGGCGATCTCGACCATGTAGTTGGTGCGTTCCTTGACGCCACCGAACTCGCCGCCATAGCGCACCGGGCGCCCCATCTGCCAGGCGATCTCCGGCACGATCTCGTCGGTCATCGCGACCAGCGCTTCCAGCATCGCCAGCATGTACTTGCCGCGCTCGACGATCGGCGTCTCGGCCCATTTCTCTTGCGCCGCCTTGGCGCGCTCGACCGCGGCATTGATCGCCTGGTCCGTTGCCACGGGCCGCTCGGCATAGATCGAGCCATCGATGGGGGATTTGAGTTTGACCGTCTCGGTCATTTTGTAAGTCCTCGCATTCTACAACAAAATCTTGTGGCGTGGCGCTGCCCTCATCCGCCTGCCCGGCAGTCTCCCGCGTATAGTGACCGGGAGAAGGGAAGTGCTCTCCGGTCGCCCTGCCCGCGATTCACGGGAGGGGTAGGGCGAGAGGCGCGCCAACGTTCGCCGGCCAGTTTAATACCGCTCGAACCCTCTGTGCAGTTCCCAATCAGTTATGCGGCGGTCGTATTCAAACTGCTCCCACTTTGCGGTGTGGACATAGTGTTCGAGCACATCCTCGCCGAGCGCCTGCTTGAGCATCTTCGACTTCGCCAGCGTCTCGGTGGCGTCGCGCAGCGTCTTCGGGATCTCCGGCAAACGCGACGCTTGATAGGCATCGCCGACGAATGGCTTCTGCAGTTCCAGCTTCTCGTCGATGCCGGCAAGGCCGGCGGCGATCAGCGCCGCAAAGGCGAGATAGGGGTTGAGGTCGGCGCCGCCGATGCGGCATTCCATGCGGATGCCCTTGGTGCCCTCGCCGCACAGGCGGAAGCCGGCGGTGCGGTTGTCCTCGCTCCACATGATCTTGGTCGGCGCGAAGGTGCCGGCCTGGAAGCGCTTGTAGGAGTTGATGTAGGGCGCCAGGAACCAGGTGAATTCCTTGGCGTATTTCAGCTGTCCCGCCGCCCATTGTTGGCCAAGCGTCGACAGCGTCCAGTCGGCCTTCTTGTCGAAGAACAGCGGCGTCTTGCCGTCGGTGCTCCACAGCGAATTGTGGATATGGCTGGAATTGCCGGCCAGCCCGTAATTGTACTTGGACATGAAGGAAATCGCCTTGCCTTCGGACTCGGCAATCTCCTTGGCACCGTTCTTCAGGATGACGTGGCGGTCCGCCATGTCGAGCGCTTCGGCATAGCGCACATTGATCTCTTCCTGGCCTGGGCCCCACTCGCCCTTGGAATTCTCGATCGGGATGCCGGCCGCTTCCATCTCGTTGCGAAGCCGGCGCATGACGCCTTCTTCCTTGGTGGTGATGCCGATCTGGTAGTCGCCGATGTAAGGCGAAGCGGTATCGAGACCCTGCCAGTGTTTCTTGCGGGCGGAATCGTAGGTCTCGTTGAACAGATAGAATTCGAGCTCGGAAGCGAAATAGCCGATATAGCCGCGCTCCGTCAGCCGCTTGACCTGTTTCTTCAGGATGGCGCGTGGCGAATGTGGCAGGTCGTCATGCGTGTGGTGGTCGAGCACGTCGCAGATCACCAGCGCCGTCTTTTCCAGCCACGGAATGCGCCGCAGCGTCGCCAGATCCGGCTTCATGACGAAATCGCCATAGCCCTTCGACCAGCTCGCCGCCTTGTAGCCGGGCACCGGCTCCATATCGATGTCGGCGGCCAGGAGATAGTTGCAGCCGTGCGTCTCGTCATGCGCGGAATCGACGAAATACTGCGCCAGGAACCGCTTTCCCGCCAGCCGCCCCTGCATGTCGACGATGCAGGCGAGCACCGTGTCGATCTCGCCGCTGGAGACCGCTTTCTTCAACTGATCGAACGAGAAATTTCCGGCCATTCCTTTGGCACTCCAGCGCTTTTTGATTGTGGGGGCAAACGAAACCATGGCCGGCAAAACGCCGGCCATGGCCAGGATGGTTGAAATCAGTGGCCGGTTTCGCCGACCGCCAGCTCAGCGGCCGCGATGGCAGCCTTGCGCTGGGCGATCTGATCGCCGATCGGCGGGCCCTGGAAGCGGCGGTTTTCGAAACCGAACCAGAGCACGGCGGTCAGCACGATGAAGCCAATGGTGATGTAAAGCACCTTGTCGTTCGGCGGCTGGATGGCGATGTAGAAGATGATCGCCATGCCGACAATCGACAGCGCGCAAAACAGTTTGAACACACCGGCGCCGAGATTCCACGGACCAGCCGTTGGCCATTTGGCGGTGCCGAACGTGATCATGCCGAGGGCGATCGGGATCGTGAAGGACAAGAACAGGAACACCAGCGTCGAATTGACGACGATGGTGTAGATGTTGGTGCCGCCAATCGAGATGAACTGGGCAAGAAAGACGTAGATGATCTCGAGGATCGCAGCCGTCCAGATCGCGTTGACCGGTGTGCGCCAGGTCGGGCTGACCTTGGCGAGCGAGGCCGAACCGACCGGCATGCCACCATCGCGAGAGAAGGCAAACAGCATGCGCGATGCCGAGGTCACCGTGGCGAGGCCGCAGAGGAACTGCGAGATCAGGATCGCAAAATAGAGCAGCTCCTTGAGCCATACGGGCAGGATTGTGTCCATCGTCGAGAAGAACACGGTCCAGCCCTGCTTGGCGCCGGCAGCCAGATCCGGGATGGCTAGGGTGATCGCGCAGACCATCGCCCAGCCGATCAGCGACGACCACAAAACAGACGAAACGATCGCCCTCGGAACGGAGTGGGCTGCCTTCAGGGTTTCTTCCGACGTATGCGCCGACGCGTCATAGCCGGTGATGGTGTAGACCGGCAGCAGCAGGCAGAGCAGGAACAGGTAGCTCATGGAATCGGACTGCGGAAAAACGCCGCCGCCCGCGTCACCCGAATAATTGGTGAACGTCCACAGCCGCGTAACGTCGATCGCCGGCGCAAATACCAGGCAGGCCACGATCAGGACGGCTGTTGCTCCGAGGATCAGGAAGCCGGATGCGTCCGTCAGCATTGCGGTCAGTTTAATGCCGAAATGATTGAACAGCGCCTGCAGCACGGTGATGAAGGCGACGAACCCGACGATTTCGCCCGGCGTCCCGGTAATGCCGAAAGCCCCGCCGAAAGTACCGACGAAGAAGAAAGCCGTACCGATGTTGATGGCGCCGAGCACGGTGATCAAGCCAAGCAGGTTGAGCCAGGCCGTCAGCCAGCCGGTGAAGCGGTTGCCGAGGATCGAAGACCAATGATAGAGGCCGCCGGCAGTTGGGAATGCCGAGGCGATCTGGGCCATGGCAAGGGCGAAGAAGCCCGAAACGCAGCAGCCGACGATCCAGCCGATGCCGGCGCCCGCGCCGCCGATCGACGATGTCGCCTGCGCGAAGGAGTTGATGCCGCCCGAAAGGATGCAGATGATCGAAAATGAAATCGCGAAATTCGAGAAGCGGCTCATGCTTCGCGACAGTTCCTGGGCATAGCCCATGCCGTGGAGAACCTTCAGATCCTCCTTCTTGTCAACGTCTGTATAACCCGGTGCTGCCATTTTGGTTTCCCCTGTTGGTTCTTAGCTGGCCGATTGAACTGACTTTCCGACTGAACGCGATCTGGTGTGTCCGGCCTCCTCTGGCTCCAGATCCGAAAAAATGCCCGTGAGCAGATCCGCCCATTTCCGCTGCCCGGTCTCGCCGGCGATTTCATCGTTGCGGATTTCGATCATCGCGCACGGCAGGCCGCGCGAACGTGCGTGGCGCTCCAGCGTGAAATAGACTCGGTCGGCCGGCGAATAGGGCTCGTTGACGCCGACGGTGACGCCGGCAAGCCGCTTCAGCGCCCCAATCAAAGGCGACGCCAGCCGGCGGTCCTCGTCGTGAATGATGCCGATATGCCAGGGCCGGTTGTGGCCTTTGTAGACCGGCGTGAAGGAATGCACGGAAACCAGACGGGTTTCCTGCCCGCGCGCCAGCCTGCCGTCGACAATCTCCTCGATGGCGGCATGAAACGGCTGCCACGACAGCGCTACACGGGCCGCGCGCTGCTTGTCCGACAGGCCGGCATTGCCGGGTATCGCCGTGGTCTCGCTGACCGGCGGCACCAGATCGGGCGCATCGAGCGGACGGTTGCAGTCGATGACGAGGCGCGAAATGCGGGTTTCGACCAGCGTCGCGTCAAGCGCCTCGGCCATGCGGCGGGCAACCGGCAGCGCACCGGGATCCCAGGCGATGTGACGGGACAGGTCCTCGGCGGCGAGGCCGAGCGTGCCGAATTCGGCCGGTAGGAAATTCGAGGCGTGATCGCAGGTCAGCACGAAAGGGCTCGATCCGCCGGGGTTGGTCACCCTCACGGTATCAGACGATGCAAGGCTGGCGGGCCGTGCTTGCTCCATAGTCTGCCGTCCCCGGGGAGCGCTGTATCGTATGTTACGTATTTTGTCTCATTGCGTCCCTATGGATGATTTCATACAGTTTACCCGGTTTTGTCAAATGCGATTTCGGAAAAGACAGTGGACAGGGCCGAAGCATTTTGCAGCCAGGTGGAATCACCTGACGTCGCAAGAATGCGGCCAAGACAAACAGACGGAGCCGGATGGGTTTAGCCATTTCGCTCCGGGGTGGGGAAAGATGATTTCCAGCATTGCCGAACTGATCGCCGACCGCGTCGGCACGATGCCGGCCAGTGAACGGCGCGCGGCCCAGACCCTGATCGCCAGCTATCCGATGATCGGCCTCAAGACGGTTGCCGAATTCTCGGCCGCGGCTGGCGTTTCTTCGCCGACGATCCTGCGCTTCGTTGCCCGGCTCGGCTTCCAGAATTACCCCGAATTCCAGTCGAGCCTGCAGGACGAACTGGCGGCGCAACTGCAATCGCCGGCCATAAGGACGCTCAACCCGCCCTCGCCCGGCGGCGGCACCGCGTCGCCGATGCTGGAAGCGACGCTCGACAATATGCGCGAGACGTTCAGGCATCTGTCCGACAAGCAGCTTGCCGACATCGCCGCCCGCCTTGCCGACCGACGCGGCAAGACCTTCCTGATCGGCGGCCGCTTCACCGATCCGCTGGCGCGTTACATGGCCGCCCACCTCGCCATCATCCAGCCCGAGGTCTTTCACCTCGCCGGCCAGGAAAGCATGTGGCGCGACCGGCTGATCGACATGGGCAAGCGCGACGTACTGGTGATCTTCGACATCAGACGCTACCAGGACAGCCTCCTCCGTTTCGCCGAGAAGGCACATCAGCGCGGCGTACAGATCGTGCTGTTCACCGACCAGTGGCTGTCGCCGATCGCCCGCTTTGCCCGCCACGTCATTGCCGGACGAACCGCGGTGCCGTCGGCATGGGACTCTTCGGCAGCCCTCTTCGTCGTCGCCGAAACACTGATCGGAGCCGTCACAAGGCAACTGGAAGCAGAAGGCGCCAAGCGCATCCGCGAGATGGAAGGTCTGCGTTAGACCGTCAACGTTACACAGATTTAATGTGCGCTGACACTGGCGAGTTGTCATAAAGGCGCGATATCGGGGCGTCTTCTTGCCTTAGAATAGCCTCGCTGCGTCTGCTTCCTTTCGGGAAACCGCCAATGCATGTCGCTCAAAAGTGGCCCCGGTTTTGAGATAACGACATGCATAAACAAAAGACCTAAAGCGCGTCACATGAATCCGTTTCGACGCGACGCGCTGATCGTTTTGCCCAACCGGAGTGCCGATGGCCGCCTGGAAACAGATACTTTTCGTGCTTGTGGTGCTGGTCGTGGCGGCAGCCGCCTGGCTGCGCTTTTTTCCGGGCGCACCCGAGGTGCTGGCACGCTGGGGGATAGACTGGGTTTACGCGGCAACGCCCCCGGCTGAAACCGGGGCCGCCAACGCCAAGCAGGCAAACGGCGGCAATGGCGGCAACCGGCGGGTGAACGTGGTCGCCCTGGCCGCCACTACGGCGACCATCAACGACCGCCTGCAGGCGATCGGCACCGGTCGTGCCAATGCCTCGGTGACCGTCAATCCCTACAGCTCCGGCCGCCTTGCCGAACTGCTGGTCGAATCCGGCAGCCATGTCGACAAGGGACAGATCATCGCCACCCTCGATTCCGAGACCGAGGTGATCGCGCAGGATCGTGCCAAGCTCGTTTTACAGGACTCGCAGAACAAGCTCGACCGGGTGAAATCGCTGCGGGCTTCCAACGCAGCGACACCGGTCGCCGTCGCCGATGCCGAAGTGGTGCTGGCGGTCGCCAAACTGGTACTTCGCGATGCCGAACTTGCCCTGCAGCGCCGCTCCATCATCGCACCGATCGCCGGAACCGTCGGCATCCTTCCGATCGCCGCTGGCAATTATGTGACCAACCAGTCGGCGATCGCCACGCTCGACGACCGCTCCAGTATCCTTGTCGATTTCCTCGTGCCCGAACGCTTCGCCGCCGCCGTCAAGGTCGGCGCGCAATTGACGGCGACGCCGATTGCCAATCCCAGCAAAGCCTACACCGGCACCGTTTCGGCCATCGACAACCACATCGATGAAAAGAGCCGCACTTTGCTGGTCAAGGCCAAGATCGCCAACCCAGCCGATTCGCTGCGTGCCGGCATGTCGTTCGGCATCACCATGAAGTTCGCCGGCGAGACCTATCCGGCCGTCAGCCCACTGGCGATCCTCTGGGGATCGGACGGCGCCTATGTCTGGCAGGTCGAGGACGGCAAGGCCAGGCGGGTCCCGGTGCGCATCATCCAGCGCAACACCGAGACCGTGCTGATCGACGCTGAGATCGACAGCGGCGACATGGTGGTGACCGAAGGCACCCAGAGCGTCAGTGAGGGCGGTGCTGTGCACATCGCCGGCGAAGAGCAGCGCGCCGCGGACGCTGCTCAAGGCTCATGACCAGCCCCGTCAACGCCGCAAGCGACACCGGCTTTACCGCCCTGTTCATCCGCAGGCCGGTGATGGCCTTCGTGCTGAACACACTGATCGCAGTCGCCGGCCTGGCTGCCTTCTATGGCGTCGAGATCCGCGAACTGCCTGACGTCGACCGCGCGGTCGTCACGGTCTCGACCGCCTTCGAAGGCGCCGCGGCCGAAACCGTCGACCGTGAACTGACCGACACCATCGAGGGCGCTGTCGCCCGCGTCTCCGGCGTCAAGTCGATCTCGTCGTCTTCCTCCTTCGGTTCGAGCCGCGTCACCATCGAGTTCAACGACGGCGTCGACCTCAACGTCGCCGCCTCGGACGTGCGCGATGCCGTCGGCCGTGTCGCCAACCTGATGCCGGACACGGCCGATCCACCGCGCATCGTCAAGGCCGACGCCAATTCCGACCCGGTGATGCGACTGGCGGTGACGTCGGACAATATGTCGATCCAGGACATGACGGTGGTGGTGCAGGACCAGATCGAGGACGAACTGGCCGCCGTGCCCGGCGTTGCCGACGTCCAGATCTATGGCTATCGCGACAAGATTTTCCGGATCGACGTCGACCAGAACAAGCTCGCCAGCCTCGGCTTCACCGTCGCCGACCTCAGGGCAGCACTTGCCTCTGTCGCTTTCGATTCACCGGCCGGTTCGATCACCACGACAGACCAGGACCTGATCGTCCGCACGACGGCTGACGTGACCACGCCCGAGGAGTTCGAAAATATCATCATCGGCGGCACGACGCGCATCCGCGACGTCGCCACCGTCACGCTGGGCCCCGATGTCGGCCAGACCACCCTGCGTTCGGACGGCAAGACCGGCATCGGCATCGGCATCATCCGCCAGGCGGAATCGAACACGCTGGACATCTCGACCGGCGTTCAGGCCGCCGTCGCCAAGCTGCAGGAGAACCTGCCCAAGGGCATGTCGATCAAGATCACCAGCGACGATGCGGTTTTCGTCAACGGCGCGGTGCACGAGGTCGAGATCGCACTCGGCCTGTCCGTGACCATGGTGCTGATCGTCATCTATGTGTTTCTGCTTGATTGGCGCGCAACGCTGATCCCGGGACTGTCGATGCCGGTGGCCATGATCGGCACCATCGCCGCCATCTATCTGGCCGGCTTCTCGGTCAACATCCTGACCCTGCTCGCTTTGGTGCTTGCGACGGGACTGGTCGTCGACGACGCCATCGTCGTGCTCGAAAACATCGTGCGACGACGCAATGAAGGCATGGGCCCGCGCGCCGCCGCCGTGCTCGGCGCTCAGGAAGTGTTCTTCGCCGTCATTGCCACGACGCTGACGCTGGTCGCCGTCTTCGTGCCGATCTCGTTCTTGCCCGGCCAGACCGGTGGCCTTTTCCGCGAATTCGGCTTCGTGCTCGCCATGTCGGTGCTTTTGTCCTGCGTGGTGGCGCTGACGCTGTGCCCGATGCTCGCCTCGCGCATGCTGTCGAGCGCCTCGCTCCACCATGAAGGCGGCCACGGCATCGGCGCCCGCATCGGCGGCGCGCTGAATACAGCCTACAAGCGCGCCCTGCACGCTTGCCTCGACGCACCATGGATCGTGCTTCTGGTCGCGGTGCTGTTTGCCGGCACCGCCTTCGCGCTGTTCGGCACCATCCGCCAGGAACTGACGCCGACCGAGGACCGCGCCGCCGTGCTGTTGCGCATCAGCGCCCCGCAAGGTGTCAGCCTCGACTACACGACGCAGCAGATGCAGAAGATCGAGAAGCTGATCCAGCCGATGCGCGAGTCTGGCGAGATCCGCAGCACGTTCGAGAACGCCGGCCAGAACGGCTCCTACAACTCAGGCTTCATGGTGATGACGCTGGCGCCGTGGAACGAGCGCAGCCGCAGCCAGCAAGAGATCATGGCCGAGATCAGCCAGCTGACCAAACAAGTGCCGAGCGTGCGCATCTTCCCGGTGCAGCCCAACAGCCTCGGCATTCGCGGTGCCGGCAACGGGCTGCAGTTCGCCCTGGTCGGTAATAACCGCAAGGCGCTCGGCGACGCGGCGGTCAAGATCATCGCCGGGATGCAGAAGGACCCGCGTTTCCAGACACCGCGCCTGTCGATCGATCCGACGCAGCCGCAACTGGCCGTGGCCATCGACCGCGAGCGCGCCTCCGACCTCGGCATCGACATTACCGGGATGGCCAACACCTTGCAGGCCATGCTCGACGGCAACGACGTCGTCGACGTCTATATCGCCGACCGTAGCTACGGCGTGAAGCTGGTCTCGACCACCAACCCGATCAACGACCCGACCGACCTGGAGAACATCTTCCTGAAGACATCAGACGGCCGCTTCGTACCGATGTCGACCATTGCCACGCTGACCGAGCGTGCGGTGCCGCCGTCACTATCGCGCGAGCAGCAGCAGCCGTCGGTGGCGATCACCTCCAACCTCAACGGCGATTTCGCGCTCGGCGATGCGCTGAACCGCGCCGAGGAAATCGCCACGCCGCTGCTACCGGCGGGCAGCCGCATCCTGCCGCTGGCCGAGGCGGCAACGCTGGGCGAGACCAACGGCGGCATGGTGACCATCTTCGGCTTCGCGCTCGTCATCATCCTGCTGGTGCTGGCCGCCCAGTTCGAAAGCTTCGTCAGCGCCGTCATCATCATGGCCACGGTGCCGCTGGGTCTTGCTTGCGCCATCTTCGCGCTGCTGCTCTCGGGCACCAGCCTCAACGCCTACAGCCAGATCGGCCTGGTGCTGCTGGTCGGCGTCATGGCCAAGAACGGCATCCTGATCGTCGAATTCGCCAACCAGCTGCGCGATCGCGGGCTTGGCGTGCGCGAAGCGATCGAGCAGGCCTCGGTCATCCGCGTGCGGCCGGTGATGATGACGATGATCTGCACCGTGCTCGGCGGCTTGCCGCTGGTGCTGGCGAGCGGCGCCGGTGCCGAGGCGCGCGTGGCGCTCGGCTGGGTCATCGTCGGCGGACTGGGCCTTGCCACCGTCTCGACGCTGTTCCTGACGCCGGTCGCCTATCTCTTGCTGGGCCGCTTCGTCACGCCGAAGACCCATGAGGAAGCGCGGCTGAAGCGCGAGCTCGAGGAAGCCGCCTACACCAATGTTGAGCCGGCCGAATAGAGAGATCCCAAGAAGGTGTGTCGCGGTTTTCCGCCAGTGAATAGGCAGTGCCTATCTCAAGAACCGGCCTTCGATCGACCAGCGCGCGGCGAGGAAATTCAGCACCGCCGCCACCACGACACCGCCGATCTTTGCCGGCCATACTCCAACGGTGGCGGCAAACAGTGCGATCGAAAGGCTGGAGACACCGAGCGAAATCAGCGCCCCGAGCGAGGCAAAACGAAGGAACGCATCGCGCAGCCGGATGGCTTGATTGCGCTCGAGCGCCCAGAAGCCGTTCGCCACGAACGAAAAGCTGACGGCGATGAACCAGGCAACGATGTTGGCGGGCACCGGCGGCATCTGCAGCTTGAGCAGCAGGTAGAAGCTGGCAAGGTCGATGGCCGTGTTGGCAAGTCCGACAATGGCAAAGCGGACGATCTTGTTGCCGGTCGAACGCCGGGGCTGGTCGGCGCCGCTCATCCCTTGCGATCCATGATTGCGACACCGGCGCGGGCCAGGCTGGTGCCGAAATCGTCCGATGCCAGGACCGCGAATTCGACCTCGCGCACGCTTTGCATCGGGTCACGCGCGCGCAACGTCTCGTCGACATGGCCGGGGTGGCACATGAACAGCCCCCGTTCCGGCAGTGCCTCGACGGCGGCCTGCAGCACGGATGCGAACTTTTCGGGTCGTCGCCAGTCGTAGATGCCGGCGAGCGGTTCGAAGACGGTGAAGCCGGCATGCTGCATGGACCGGTTGAACCCGGCGGCGAGCGCTGCGATCGCGGCGACTTTCGGCGCCGTGCCGGCCAGTGCCGGCGCGCCGCGCAGTGCCGGCCTGTCGGCTTCTTCATGCAGACGCGCGCGCAGCCATGTGCGCACGACCGGAAGGAAATGCACATGCTGATGCCCGTCGACGAAATCGGGGCGGCGCCCGAGTGCTTCGACGAAGCGGCTGTATTGGGCGTCGAGTTCGGCATGGACGTCGCGGTCGTCGATGCGGCCACGCACAACAGGCAACGCCAGCGAGCGGAGTGGCGGCAGCCGGCCTTCCGGCGCCAGGCTCGACCGGCCGGTGACGGCTGGCTGATCGGTCAAGGTAAGATGCAGCCCGACCGAGACGCGGCCGCACAGGGGCTTAATGCGCTCCGCCTCCTGCGCCCATTGCGCAAAGCCAGTCATGCAACTGGTCCCGGTCAGCCGCCCACGATCGAGCAGGTCGAGGATCGCAGCGGAGACGCCTGGCGCCAGGCCGTAGTCGTCGGCGATCAGGCGGATGCGCCGCGTCATGCCTCGCGAGCGCCCGGTGCCAAGCTGTCGGGAGCAACGTCGCTGCGTACGACATCGCGCACGATATAGACCGGCCGATCCTTGCTTTCGCTGAGCGTGACCCAGACATATTCGCCAATCAGGCCGAGAAGCGTCAGGTTGAGGCCGCCGAGTAGGACGACGGCGACCAGCAGGCTGGGATAGCCGGGAACGGCAATGCCATAGAAGATCACCTCGAAGAACACCTTGGCGCCGTAGACCGCGCCGGCAAATGCGGCAAGCAGCCCGCTGAGGCTGATCAAGCGCAGCGGAATGACGGAAAAGGAGGTGAACCCTTCCAGCGAGAAGGCGATCAGGTTGAGCCGGCTCCATTTCGACGTGCCGCTGGCGCGGTTCTCCGGCGAATAGGGCAACGCCTTCTGGCGGAAGCCGGCCCAGGCAAACAGGCCCTTGTTGAAGCGTCGTTTGTCACGCAGGCTGGTCAGCGCACGCGCCACGGCACCGCGCATGACGCGAAAGTCGCCGGCATTTTCGGGAATGTCGAAACGCTGGCTGCTGTTGATCAGGCTGTAGAAAAGCCGTGCCAGCTGACTGCGTCGCCAACTGGCCTCACGCCTGTCGTTCTGCGCGTAGACGACATCGATGTCGGGATGTTCCACCAGCTCGGCGATCATCTTCAGGCTGATGTCCATCGAATGCTGGAGGTCGGCGTCCATGATCAGCACCATGTCCCCGCGCGACTGGTCGAGGCCGGCGAGCACGGCGACTTCCTTGCCGAAATTGCGRCTGAGACGGACGATCTCCCATGACCTCGTCAGCACCTGCGAAAACCGTTTGGCGCCATCGTCGCGGCTGCCGTCGTCGACCAGGATCTTGTGCACGTCCATGCCGAAGCGCTCTGCCACCGCTGCCTCCAGCGCGGCAAGCAACTCGGCGAAGGCCAATGCCGACGGCGCCTCGTTGAGGAACGGCGCGACGATATCGAGTACCGGCCGCGACTCAGCCATTTGCGACCCCCGCATTGACCACCTTTTCTCCCGCCTTGGCCCAGAACCACCAGATCAGGGAACAGGCGATGAAAGCAATCGCGATCGGCCGGAACCAGGGGTAAAGGAAAGCATGCACATGTTGCTCGACGCCGCTCAGCCCGGTCGCGAACAGCGCCGTTGACAGCACCGAGGCGAAGACGCCGCCTCGTTCCTCGCGCCACAACAGGGCGACGGCGAGCCCGGCGGGCACGGCGATCATCGCATAGGTGTTGGGCTCGACGCGCGGATTGAAGACGCACATGTAGAAAGTGGCTGTCAGGAAGATCGCCAGCCCGGCCGTCCCCCGCTCGAGCTTGCGATCGAACCAGAGCACGGTCGAGAGCGTCAACAGGCCGGCCACGAAGCGCACCGCCGTGGCGCCGGATTCCACGATGGGCATCCCCGCCGCCGCAAAAGGCGCGGTGAAATCGGAGGCAACAAAGCGGCTGGTCTTGTCGACCGCCATCGAGGTCAGCATGCGGGCGAAATCGAGATACTGGCCGTTCAGATAACTGGCTGGCGCGAAAGCATAAGGTATGGCGAGCACGAACAGCACCGCCAGCACCAGCACCGGGATCAGCCGGGGGCGCAGCCCTCCTGCCAACAGCAGCATGATGATCGCGGTCGGCTTGGCGATGACGGCCAGCGAAGCCCAGAAGAAGGTCTCGGCGCGCCGACCTTCAAGCGCCGAAAGCGTAAGGAGCCAGCAGGCGCCGGTCAGCAGTACTGTCGATTGTCCGTTGCGGATCGCGCCGAGCGCCAGCGGCAGAGCGAGGAAGAGACCGAATGAAAGCAGCCAGGTCAGTTGCTGACCGCCGAGCTTGCGAACCTGCCGCATTGCGGCAAAGGTCAGCACCGCGAAGCCGAGGGCATGCCACACCAGGCCGCCCAGATGCGGGCCCAGCTTCAGCAGCGGAACATAGAGCGCGGCAAAAGCCGGCGCGTAGAGATACCCCATCTGGGAGCCAAGATTGTAGAGCGGCCGGCCGGCCAGAAATTCCTCGCTGCCAAATTTGTAGGCCCCCAGCACCGAATGCGTATCCGGTGACCACAGGACCATGACAAGAACGATCAGGAACGCTCCGATCCACATGCTAAGTCCCAAACGGTCGAAAACCGGGTTGGCAATCGTCATCAAGTCACTCCACACCACCCCGAAACAGGCCCTTGCCCGCGCCGTCAGGCATTCGATGGCGGCGGCATATCACGGACAAAGCGGCGCGGCATAGAGGGCTGAAAGAGTGGATGGTGCCCCGACGGCACCGGCGGCAGCCGGACATCGCCATTTTTGGCGTCGAGAGCGTCTGGAGGCTTCGTGTTCGAGCTTCGGGCACCTTCATGCTAAGGCCGGATGAACACCTTGCCGTTGGGCTTGGCCAGTTCCGCCGGCACCCGCGCCATTGCCTCGGCGAGCGGCACCACCGCCGTTACATCGGTCGACCAGCGCCCATCGGAGAACCGTTTCTGCGCTTCCATGATCGCCGGGCCGCGGCGGTCGCGAAACTGGCGCATCCACTCGCTCAGCCAGAAACCCTCGATGTGCTTGTGCTGGAAGATCAGTTGGCCGGGTTCACGGATGATCGTGGCTTCGGGATCGAGCCTCCCGTAGATGATCCAGCGCGAGCGCTTCGGCATGACGTCGAAAATGGCGGAGGCCAGCGGCCCGGTCACCGCGTCGAGGAAGATGCGCGGCTGTTCGGCCTTCATCACCTCGCGTAGCGCCGTCTTGAAATCCGGCGCCTTTTCGTTGAGGACGTACGCCGCGCCAAGCTCCTTCAGCGCCGCGATCTGATCGTCGCGGCGCACCGTGACGATCGGCCGGAAACCCGCTTCCCTGGCCAGGCCGATGATCAGCTTGCAGAGTTGGCTGGCGCCGGCGGTCATGACGAAGGCCTTTTCGCCCTCTTCCGTGACGATGTCGAACATGGCGAGCGCGGTGAGCGGGTTGACGATCATCGCCGCGCCATCCTCGTCGCGAACGGTGTCGATCAGCGGGATGCAGACCACCGCTTCCGCGACGGCATATTCGGCCCATGAGCCCCAGTTGCTGACGCCTGTGGCGAAAGCGACGCGCTTGCCGACGAGGCTCTTGGGATAGGACTCATCGCCACCGGCGACGACGGTGCCGACACCCTCGAAGCCGGCCGGCTGGCCCTTGGCGCGCGGCTGGCCATACTGACCCTTGATGAAGGCGACATCGGACGGATTGATCGAGGCGAGGCTGACCTTGATCAGCACCTGCGTTGGCCCTGGCGTCGGCACCGCGATGCTGCCCGGCTCGAGATAGGGCTCCATCGCTTCCAGCACGCTGCCGGAAGGCGTCCTTGTGTAGCCGTCGCCGACAAGCAGCAGCGCCTTCATTTCGGAGGGGACGGTCATCGGAACACTCCTTGCTTGGACCTGCCGGCGGCGCCGGGTGACGAATGCCGGCGCTCAGACCTTTTCCTGCGTGTATTTCTTCAGTTCGGTCCGCGCCACCTGGCGGCGATGCACGGCATCAGGCCCATCGGCAAGGCGCAATGTCCGCAGATGCGTCCATGAGCGCGCCAGCGGCGTGTCCTGGCTGATGCCTTGTGCGCCGAACATCTGCACCGCCTCGTCGGTGACCTTGAGCGCCACGCGCGGCGCGATCACCTTGATCTGGCTGATCCAGGGTGCTGCGGCGCGCGCATCGCCCTGGTCGATCATCCATGCCGCCTTCAGGCAGAGCAGCCGCGCCATCTCGATCTCCATGCGGCATTCGGCGATGATGTCGAAATTGGCGCCGAGTTTTGCCAAGGGCTGGCCGAAGGCCTCGCGGCGCACGGAACGCTGGCACAGCATCTCCAGCGCCATCTCGGCCTGGCCGATGGCGCGCATGCAGTGATGGATGCGGCCGGGGCCGAGCCGGCCCTGCGCGATCTCGAACCCCCTGCCCTCGCCGAGGATCAGGTTCGATGCGGGCACACGCACATTGTCGAAGCGAAGATGCATGTGGCCGTGCGGCGCATCGTCGTCGCCATAGACCTGCATGGCCCGGACCTTGGTCACGCCTTTTGCGTCGGATGGCACCAGGACCATCGAATGCCGCCTGTGTTTCGGCTCTTCGTCGGCACCGGTCCTAACCATGACGATGTAGATGGCGCAGCGCGGATCGCCGGCGCCGGAGGCCCACCATTTCTCGCCGTTGAGCACATAATCGCCGCCCTGGCGCTCACAGCGCATTGCAATGTTGGTGGCGTCGGACGAGGCGACATCCGGCTCGGTCATCAGGTAGCCCGAGCGGATCTTGCCGTCTAGCAGCGGCTCGAGCCACGCCTTCTTGTGGTCGGCCGATCCATACCGTTCCAGCACCTCCATATTGCCGGTGTCGGGCGCCGAGCAGTTGAAGGTCTCGGCGCCGAGATGCGCCTTGCCCATCTCCTCGGCAAGATAGGCGTATTCGACCGTGGACAGGCCGTAGCCGCGCTCCGAGCCGGTCAGCCAGAAGTTCCACAGGCCGCGCTCCCGTGCGGTCTTCTTCAGCCCTTCGAGGATTTCGCTCTGGCGCGCGCTGTAGGCCCAGCGGTCGCCTTGCTTGCCCACTTCGCCGAGGAATTCCTTGTCGAGCGGCATGATCTCGTCGCGCACCATGGCCGCGACGCGCGCGTGGATCGGCTTCAGCCGCTCGGTCATCCCGAGATTCATCTCCGTCATCGCTAACCCTTCATGCAGGCCAGGCATTTTACCCGTGGCAAGGATGACCGTACTTCGGATAGCCTTGTCAACGCGAACTGTTTTGCCTGCACACCGAGGCCCGCACACCAAGGCAGGGCGCGGAGGATTTGTAATGAGCTATCTGGACGAGCTGTTTTCGGTGGCCGGCAAGACCGCGCTGGTGACGGGAGCGGCGACCGGCATCGGCCGCATGGCGGCAACCGCGCTGGTGAAGGCCGGCGCGAGCGTCATGATCGCCTCGCGTAAGGGCGAGGATTGCATCAAGGTCGCCGGTGAACTGAACGGGCTTGGCACACCTGGCCGGGCCGAAGGCTTCGCCGGCGATGTCTCCAGCGAAGCCGGCATTGCCGCGCTCGTCGCCGAGGTCAAGGCGCGGACCGACCACCTGAACATCCTGGTCAACAATGCCGGTGTATCCTGGGGCGCGCCGCTGGAGAGCTTTCCCTATTCCGCCTGGGCGAAGGTGCTCGGTGTCAATGTCACCGCGGTCTTCCATCTGACGCGCGAATTGCTGCCGCTACTCGATGCCGCCGCCAGCGATGCCGATCCGGCCCGGGTGATCAATCTTGGTTCGGTGATGGGCACGCAGCCGCTGGCCGACGATGCCTATTCCTACACGGCGTCGAAGGCCGCGGTTCATCATCTGACGCGCACCCTCGCGCTCGAATTCGCCGCCCGCCGCATCACCGTCAACGCCTTCGCCCCCGGCCCCTTCCAGAGCCGCATGACGGCTTTTGCCACCGGCACGGAAGAGCAAGCCAAGCATGTCGGCAACCATGTTCCGATCGGGCGTATCGGCGCACCGGATGACATTGCCGGCGCAACACTCTATTTGTGCAGCCGTGCAGGCAGCTATGTTACCGGCGCCATCCTGCCGATCGACGGCGGACAGTCGGTGCAGCATGGGCTGACCTTGTTCAAGGAATAACATTTTCCGGCCGGAGCCGGGGGTGAACTGGAGGACATCCGCGTGGAACCGATCAGTCTCGATGTACTTCTGGCCAGTGTCGGCAAGGAAGTTGGCGTGTCGCCGTGGCGGGTAGTCACGCAACGCATGATCGACCAGTTCGCCGACGCCACCGACGACCACCAGTTCATCCACTGCGATCCGGAGCGCGCCATGCGCGAGACGCCGTTCGGCGGCACAATCGCGCATGGCTTCCTGTCGCTGTCGCTGTTGTCGGCGATGACCTTCGAGACCATGCCGCCGTTGGAAAACGGCAAGATGGGCGTCAACCACGGCTTCGACTCGCTGCGCTTCCTGGCGCCGGTGAAGACCGGCGCGCGCATCCGCACCCGTTTCGTGCTGGCCGACGTCAAGGTCAGGCCGTCGGGCTGGGTACAGACCGCGCATGACGTGACGATCGAGATCGAAGGCTCCAAGAAACCGGCACTGACCGCTCGCTGGCTCACGCTGACCCTGATCGAACGCCAGCCCGAGACGGCATGAACGATCCGAACGTTCTCGACCAGGCAGCACTGGCGCCTTATCTCGAGGCCAGCATCCCCGGCTTCACCGGGCTCCTTTCCATCGAAAAATTCAAATCCGGCCAATCGAACCCGACTTACCTTTTGACTGCGCAAAGCGGCCGCTACGTGTTGCGCGCCAAGCCGCCCGGGCAACTGCTGAAATCGGCCCATCAGGTCGACCGCGAATTCACCGTGATGAGCGCCCTTGCCGGCACCGCCGTGCCGGTGCCCAGGATGCTGCATCTGTCGGCGGAGGACTCGCCGATCAGTCGTATGTTCTACGTCATGGATTTCGTCGACGGCCGCATCCTCTGGGATCCGGCGCTGCCGGAGGCCCGCGACAACGACGAACGCGCCGCCATCTACGATGCCATGAACGCTACGCTTGCGGCGCTGCACGATGTCGATGTCGGGGCTGCGGGTCTCGTCGATTTCGGTCGGCCGGGCAATTATTTCGAGCGCCAGCTGGCCCGCTGAACCGCCCAGTATCGCGCCTCGGAAACCGGTACCATCGCCGATATGGACCGGCTGATTGCCTGGCTTGAGACGCATAGGCCCGCCGACGACGGCCGCGTCTCTCTGGTGCATGGCGACTACCGGCTGGACAATCTGATTTTTGCCGCCGACCAGCCGACGGTTCTGGCGGTGCTCGACTGGGAATTGTCGACGCTCGGGCACCCCTTCGCCGACATCGCCTATCAGTGCATGCAATGGCGCCTGTCCCACGCCTCGGGCTTTCGCGGCCTGGGCGGTATCGACCGTCGCGCGCTCGGCCTGCCTTCCGAAGAGGACTATGTCGTCGCCTACTGCCGGCGACGCGGGCTAGCCGCATCGGCGACTGGACCTTCTTCCTGGCCTTCTCCTTCTTCCGTCTGGCGGCGATCTGCCAGGGCGTCTTCAAGCGGGCATTGGACGGCAACGCCTCCAATCCCGAAAAGGCCAGAACCTATGGCGAGGCGGTAAAACTGCTTTCGCATCTCGCCGCGAAACTGATCGACCAGGAGGCGTGATGGGCCGTTTTGCGGGAGCAACCGTGCTGATCACCGGTGCGACCGGCGGGCTTGGCCGGGGTGCGGCGAAAGGCTTTGCCGCTGAAGGCGCGCGGCTGGTGCTGTCGGATATCGACGAAAGGGCGCTGGCCGACCTTGCAGCCACGCTGCAGGCCGAAACGGCGACCCTTGCCGGCAACATCGCCGACGAAAAACTGTCCGAGGATCTGGTCAGGCTGGCGGTTGAAAAATTCGGCCGGCTGGATGTCGCCATCAACAATGCCGGCATCGTCCAGAGCTTCGTGCGCTTGCCGCAGATCCCCTCGGACGAGGCTCGCCGGGTGCTGGAGGTCGATCTGCTCGGCGTCTTCTATGCCATGAAGCACCAGATTCCGCAGATGGAGCGGCAGTTCAAGGCGACCGGCAAGGGCGGCGCCATCGTCAACATCGCTTCGGCCGCCGGCCTGTCCGGCGCGCCGAAACTCTCGGTCTATGCCGCCGCCAAGCACGGCGTCATTGGCTTGACCCGCTCGGCCGCGGTCGAATACGCCACCAAGGGCCTGCGCATCAACGCCATCTGCCCCGCCCACACGAGGACGGCGATGGTCGACAGGTTCGTGCGCGTCTCCGGCGCGCCGGAAGCGGAGGCGTTGGCGGAGCTGACGCGTGGCGTGCCGATGAAGCGGGTGGCGGAAGTCGACGAAATCACCACCGCCATCCTGTTTGCCGCCGATCCGGCAAACTCCTTCATGACCGGCCATGCGCTGGCCGTCGACGGCGGCATCGGTGCGATCTGAAGCATGCCGTTTGGGAACCTGTCGCGCCCTTGTCCGTTTTCGTACAGCGTATATAATTTAGCCAGGTACCAACCAACCAAAGGCACGAGATCTTGCCGCCGAGCGTCCAGACACGCCGCGAGAAACAAAGGGCCGAACTGCGCTCCGAGTTGGTCGAGGCCGCGCACAAGCTCGTCCAGGAAGAGGGTTATGAAGGCCTGACCATCCGCAAACTGGCCAAGCGGGTCGGCTACGCGCCGATGTCGGTCTATTCCTACTTCGCCGACAAGCAGGACATCCTGTTCGCCCTGGCCGAGGATGCATTCGAGACGCTTGCCGGCCGCATCGAGGAGCATTCGTCCGACGATCCGATCGAGGCATTGCAGGCGGTCATGACCGAGTATGCCGCTTTCGGACTCGGCAATCCCAACGAATACCGCACCGTGTTCATGACCGAAAAGACCAAGCTGCCGGAAGGCAGGAGCTACGAGGACATGGAAGAGAGCAACCCGGCGATGAACGCGCTGATCAGCAGGGTCGAGGCCTGTGTCGCCGCCGGCAAGCTGCAGGGCGACCCGCGCGCCATCGCCACCATGCTGTGGGCGGTCGGCCACGGCACGATCTCGCTGCTGATCACCTTTCCGTTCTATCCGTTCGGCGACCCGCAGGCTTTCGTGAAGCGGATGTGCGATTTCACGCTTGCCACGCTGAGCACGCAGACCGTGCCGCCGCTGACCGAAACGCCGGTCAAGTGCTGAGCGGCTTCCCTTACAGGCTCTGACAACCACGACCAACGTCCGGTTGGAGTGCTCGGCTGCGCCAGAACGCCGCGATTTTCGGCGTTCAATAAAAGTTCAATAAAATTCATTCGTACATGTACGTTTCTGACTTGAACGACGGCATCGCCAGACGTATATGTACGCCGTATCGTACATGTACGGAAAAAATTCAACGGTCGAAAACGGAGACTGACGATGAAAACGACACTCCTCACCCTCGCCGCCGTGCTGGCACTTTCGGGCTCGGCCTTCGCCGCCGGCGCCACCCATCCGGTCAAGCAGGCACCGGCTGCGACCTGCGTCGACACCAGGACCCATGTGAAGCTCGATTGCGCTCCCACCGGCTCGGTCGAGAAGCAGGGTTCCACGGAAAACACCGCTGACGGCAAGGGCCCGCGGCTCGGCATCAGCATCAATCCGTGGATCGTGCCCAGCACATTCTGAGACAAAATCAAACGCCGAGGCCGGCGCAAATTGAAAGCCGGCCTGGCGAGCAGTTTGGTCTAAGCGACGCCACCTCGGTTGGCGGCACCGGACTGGCCCAGTCGAACGCTGACGCGTAGCCAGGCCTGGCCCATCAACTTAGGCCCTTGTCACCGTCGGCATGCAGGCGCAGCCCTTTCTGGACGATCTTCTCCTTGGCGGCATCCGTCGGCACGTTCGGCGCATTGGTGATGCCGGACCAGGCCGGCGCCGGGTTGTGAGCCCAATGCACGGCGTTGCGCAGCACCTGTTGCACGCCCTCATTGTGGTAGATCGGGTAGGTTTCGTGGCCGGGCGAAAAGTAGAAGATCCTGCCGGCGCCGCGCTGGTAGGTCAGTCCGGACCGGAACACCTCGCCGCCCTCGTACCAGGAGACAAACACCGTCTCGAGCGGCTCCGGCACCGCGAACGGCTCGCCATACATTTCCGTCTCGCCAATCTCCAGGCACTCGTCGATGCCCTGCGCGATCGGATGGCTGCGGTTGATCGCCCAGACGCGCTCGCGCTCGCCCGCCTCGCGCCATTTCAGCGAACAGGGCGTGCCCATCAGCCGCTTGAATATCTTCGAGTAGTGGCCGGAATGGAGCACGATCAGCCCCATGCCTTCCCATACCCGCTTCTGCACGCGCTCGACGATCTCGTCCTTGACCTCGCCATGCGACCTGTGGCCCCACCACAGTAGGACATCGGTGGTGGCCAGGCGCTGTTCGTTCAAGCCGTGCTCGGGTTCCTGCAAGGTGGCGGTGGTCGCCTCGATACCCTTGTCCTGGTTGAGCGCCGCGGCGATCGTGCCATGCATGCCCAAGGGATAAAGGTCGCGCACGGCGGCATTGGTCTGCTCGTGGACGTTCTCGCCCCAAACGATGGCTTTTGTCGGCATTTTTCTCTCCCAAAGCGCTTTAAATAGCATGTCCGATGGGATTGAGAAGGCCAGATCCGGCCTGGTCCGATGGAAACTACCTCGTGCGCTTCTTGCGGCCGGCCACGGTCTTGGCCTTGCCCGGCTTCGCGGGACCGCCGGGGATGGCCGTCCCGGTTATCGACACCGGATCGCTGGCAGGAAATGTGTCCTCGAGGCCTTCCTCGAGTTCTTCTTCGGCGCTCGAGCCTTCGTGCTTCTCATGTTCGAGCGAACGAACGGCAGGGCTTTTCTTGACCGGCGACTTCGGCGGGGAATTCGACGGCATCGGCATTCTCCCTCGGCGTGCGGATGCAGAACGAGCGTGCCCTGCAAAACGTTCCGAGTTCAGACCGCTGCGTCTCGCGATCCCTCGGACAGGAAAGTAAAGACATAGTCCGAGAAGGAACGCCAGCACTCGACCCGGAAGGCCTCGGCCGCCGTGCGCAGCAGCACGATCTCGGCCTTGCCCAGGATCGTGCGCGAAGCCGCTCCGACCAGGAAGGCATCAAGAGACAGATCCTGCGGGCAGCCAGAATTGATCGCCGCGGCCGCGCCGGCGCCCGTCACGGCGATCGCAATGTTGCGATGCGATATACCGACGGCCGAATGGAGGGCGGAAACCGCGGCGCAGTCGGCGAGCGGATCGTTGCCGGCCTCATCGATAACCAGCCATTCGTCGGGACCAAGCCACAGAGCGGTGCGGCCGGCCTTCGTGGCCGAGGTCTTCGGCTTTTTCGGCAAGGTCACACCAAGCGCCTTGGAAAGGGCGGCAGTCGAAGCCTCCGGCGCGCGCAGCGCGATGCGCTCGGCCGGCGGCAGCACCTCGACCTTGGCGCCGGTCGCGGCGGTGCTGCGTCCGGCCAGCGCCGGACGGCGCTCGACCGAAGGCGATGCAGCCGGAGCTGTCTTCCTTGCAGCGGCCTTAGCCATTGAGGCGCCCTCCCGTCTCGTCGAAGAACACCATGCCGGAAACCTCCACTTCGATCACCCCGTTCGGCATTGGCACGTAGAGCGTGTCGCCCATGCGGTCGCGGCCGCCGGCGACCAGCGCAAGGGCAATAGAGCGGCCGCAATTTTCCGACCAGTAGCTCGAGGTGACGTGGCCGATCATCTTCATCGGGATCGCCTGCTTTGGATCCTCGACGATCTGCGCGCCTTCTTCCAGCACCACTTTCGGGTCCTTGGTCTTGAGACCGACCAGCTGCTTGCGGCCCTTGGCGACAAGATCCGGCCGTGCCATGCCGCGGATACCGACGAAATCGGCCTTCTTCTTGCCGACGGCCCAGTCGAGCCCGGCATCGTTCGGCGTCACCGTGCCGTCGGTATCCTGGCCGACGATGATGTAGCCTTTTTCGGCGCGCAGCACGTGCATGGCCTCGGTGCCGTAGGCCGCCGCACCATGCTTCTGGCCTTCGGCCCACAGCGCTTCCCATACGGCCTGGCCATAGTCCGCCGGCACGTTGACCTCGAAGCCGCGCTCGCCGGTGAACGACATGCGGAACAGCCGGGTCGGTACGCCGCAGATCTTGCCTTCGCGCACCGACATGTGCGGCAGCGCCTCGTCGGACATGTCGATGCCTTCGACCAGCGGCGCGATGATGTCACGCGACTTCGGTCCCTGTACGGCGATGACTGCCCATTGCTCGGTGATCGAGGTCAGCCAGACATTGAGTTGCGGGAACTCGGTCTGGAGATAATCCTCCATGTGGTTCATGACGCGCGGCGCGCCGCCGGTCGTCGTCGTCACATGGAAGCGGTCTGGCGCCAGCCTGCCGACGACGCCGTCATCATAGATGAAGCCGTCCTCGCGCAGCATGATGCCATAGCGGCAGCGGCCTGGCTCCAGCTTCTCCCACGGATTGGTGTACAGCAGTTCCATGAACTTGGCCGCATCCGGCCCGACCACTTCGATCTTGCCGAGCGTCGAGGCATCGAACAGGCCGGCCGTCTTTCGCACCGCGACGCATTCGCGGTCGACCGCGGCGTGCATGTCTTCACCCCCATTGGGGAAATACCAGGCGCGCTTCCACTGTCCGACATCCTCGAACACGGCGCCTTGCGCCTCGGCCCACGGATGGATCGCCGTCTTGCGCGTCGGGTCGAACAGCGGCCCGCGGGCGTGGCTGACGATCGCGCCGAAGGTGACAGGCGTATAGGGCGCCCGGAACGTGGTCAGGCCGACTTCCGGGATTGGCTTGCCAAGTACCTCGGCGGCAATCGCCAGGCCGTGCATGTTGGAGGTCTTGCCCTGGTCGGTCGCCATGCCGTTGGTGGTGAAGCGCTTGACGTGCTCGATCGAGCGCATGCCCTCATGCACCGCCTGGCGGATATCCTTGGCGGTGACGTCGTTCTGGAAATCGACAAAGGCCTTGACCGTGGTGTCCGGTCCGGCGCCGGGGGCAGCCCCCAGCATGCCGCGCGACCAGCTCTCTGAGGCGTCGACCTTCGGCTTGTTGCTCTTGGCGGTTTTAGCAGCGGCATCTTTCGCTGCCTTCTCGCCGGCCGCATAAGCCTCGTCGATCGTCGCCGACAGCCCGTCGGTGCCGTTGCAGGCGCCGACCGAGACGCAATCCTGCGCATAGGTGCCCGGCACGAAGCGCTTGGTCTCGTCGTTGAAAGCGACCTTGCCGCGCGACTGCGAGAACAGATGCACCGACGGCGTCCAGCCGGCCGACATCAGGATCGCATCGACCGGGATGGTGCGTTCGCCACCGCCATTCTTCGGCTGCACGGTCATCGACGACACCCGCAATTTGCCACCGGCGCGGATCACCGCGCGGCCGAAATTGACCTCGATGCCGAGCGCCCTCGCCTCGTCGATCACCGGTCCGGTCGGATGGTCGCGCAGGTCGACGATCGCCGCCACGTTGACGCCGGCCTTCTTAAGGTCGATCGCCGCCGCATAGGCGGAATCATTGGCGGTGTAGACGCCGACATTCTTGCCGACAGCGACGCCATAATGGTTGAGATAGGTGCGCGCCGCACCGGCCAGCATGATGCCCGGCCGGTCGTTGTCGGCGAAGACCATGTGCCGTTCGATAGCGCCGGAGGCCAGCACCACGCGCTTGGCCCGCACCTGCCACAGCCGCTCGCGCGGCAGGTCGTGGCCGGGGGCGGAGAGATGATCGCTGACGCGCTCGACCAAGCCGACGAAATTCTGCGCGTAGTAGCCGAAGGCCGTGGTGCGCGGAAGCACGCGGACATTGCCCATGCCTTGAAGCCTGGCAATCGCCGCCTGCGCCCAGGCAAAACCGTCCTGGCCATCGATCCCGGCGCCGGTCTCGAAACGCAGGCTGCCGCCGAACTCTGCCTGCTCGTCGGCGAGGATGACGCGCACGCCGGTCTCGGCCGCGGCGAGTGCTGCCGCGATGCCGGCTGCACCGCCGCCCAGCACCAGCACGTCGCAATGCGCATAGCGCGACGAATAATGGTCGGGATCAGGTTTATCCGGGGAAATGCCAAGGCCGGCCGCGGCGCGGATCTTCGGCTCGTAAAGGCTCTTCCAGGCCGCTTTCGGCCACATGAAGGTCTTGTAGTAGAAACCGGCAGAAAACAGCGGCGACGCGATGTCGTTGACCGCGCCGACGTCGAAGGACAGCGACGGCCAGCGGTTCTGCGACTGTGCTTCAAGCCCGTCATAGAGCTCCTGCACGGTGGCCCGCACGTTCGGCGTCTTGCGCGCCGCGTCACGCTTGATCTCGACCAGCGCGTTGGGCTCTTCCGCGCCCGCCGACAGGATGCCGCGCGGGCGGTGATATTTGAACGAGCGGCCGACGAGATGGACGCCATTGGCAAGCAGCGCCGAGGCCAGCGTATCGCCCTCGATACCGGTGTAGGACTGGCCATCGAAGTTGAACCGCGCGGTCTTCGCCTGCTTGAGGCGACCGGCACCGGGAATGCGGAACGCGCCGCTCATTTGGCAACCACTTCGTTAGAGATTATGGGCAGCTTCGACGGCTGCGGTTCGCCGGCCTTGTAGGTCATGATGAACTTGTCGGTGACGGTGTCGCGCACCGCATTGAAGAAGCGCGCGCAGCCATGCATGTGCCGCCAGCGCTCATAGATGATGCCCTTGGGATTCGAGCGGATGAAGAAGAACTTTTCGAAATCGTCGTCGCTCTCGCCAGCCATGTTGGCCGAGCGCGCGATATGCGCCTCGCCGGCGTTGCGGAACTCGAGTTCCGGGCGCTCTTCCTCGCAATAGGGGCAGCGGATGAGAAGCATTTGGTTCGTTCCTACAATTCGCCGTTGCCGACATGAGCGCCGGCGGGTTGGTCGCAAAGCCTCTGGCCCATGGCGGCAAAAGGCGCGACGAGCCGGATGCGCTCCTCCACGCTTGCGGCCGGACGAAACAGGTCGCGGTACGCCATGTTGCCGATGGTGAGTTGCATCGGATCGGTCGTGACGATGACGCGGCGCGGCTCGAATGTGTCGTCCTCATCCTGGTCGGAAGGCATGTTCTCCAGGAACATGACCACCTTCTGGCCGCCGCTCCACACGCAGGCCAGGATGCCGTCATCGACGGAAAACGGCCAGTTGGCCTCGTTCCCGGCGCGGCTGATCGGCTGCGTGCGCACTTCGTCCGCCGAGGGAAAATGGAACATGCCCTGTTCCCCCGCCAGCATCAGCGGCATGGCGACAGCCATCTGCGCCATCATCAGTGCGCCACCGCCGCCGCCGCCGCCTCGTCGATGAGTCGGCCGGTGCGGAAGCGCTCGATGGTGAAGGGCGCGTTGATCGGATGCGGATCATCCTTGGCGATGGTGTGGGCAAAGACATGGCCGGAGCCCGGCGTCGCCTTGAAGCCGCCCGTGCCCCAGCCGCAATTGACATAGAGGCCGGGCACCGGCGTCTTGGCCAGGATCGGCGAGCGGTCGGGTGTGACGTCGACGATGCCGCCCCATGAGCGCAGCATCTTCATGCGCGTGAAGATCGGGAACATCTCGCAGATGGCGTCGAGCGTGTGCTGCAATATGTGCAGGCCGCCGGTCTGCGAATAGGAGACGTACTGGTCGGTGCCGGCGCCGATGACCAGCTCGCCCTTGTCGGACTGCGAGATATAGGCATGCACCGTGTTCGACATCACCACGCAAGGCACCACCGGCTTGACCGGCTCCGACACCAGCGCCTGCAGCGGATAGCTTTCCAACGGCATGCGCACGCCGGCCATGTTCATGATGACGGACGAGTGGCCGGCGGCAACGACGCCGACCTTCTTGGCGCCGATGAAGCCGCGCGTCGTGTCGACGCCCATGACCGCGCCATTAGCCGCCCGCTTGACGCCGGTGACCTCGCAATTCTGGATGATGTGGACGCCGCGCGCCGAGGCGCCACGGGCATAGCCCCAGGCCACGGCATCGTGGCGCGCCGTGCCGCCGCGGCGCTGCAAGGCCGCACCGACGACGGGATAGCGCGCATCCTTGGAGGTGTTTAGCGGCGGGCAGAATTCCTTCGCCTGCTCCGGCGTCAGCCATTCATTGTCGATGCCGTTCAGCCGGTTGGCGTGGACATGACGCTTCAGCACCTGGATGTCGTGCACGTTGTGGGCCAGCATCATGACGCCACGCGCCGAATACATGACGTTGTAGTTGAGCTCCTGGCTGAGCCCGTCCCACAGCTTCAGCGCATGGTCGTAGATGCCGGCGCTCTCGTCATAGAGATAGTTCGAGCGGATGATGGTGGTGTTGCGGCCGGTGTTGCCGCCGCCGAGCCAGCCTTTTTCCAGCACCGCGACATTGGTGATGCCGTGCACCGTGGCGAGGTAATAGGCGGTGGCCAGGCCATGACCGCCGGCGCCGACGATGATGACGTCATACTCCTTCTTCGGCTCAGGCGAGGACCACTGCTCCTCCCAGCCCTTGTGGCCGCGCATGGCCTCGCGGGCGATGGCGAATACCGAATATTTCTTCAACGTTCCAGCCTCGCAAATGGCGGCAGGGCATTCTATCGACCCCGGCGCGCGAGGTGTATCACTAGCGAAACGCAGCTTCCACCCTTGCGCTGTTTGCGACGGCGCTTGCCGTTTTGCGCCGCGCCGAAAATGACGCATGCGATCTGGTAGCCATGGCTGCCTTCAGTCACATTGCCTGTCGCGGGACTCGGGAGGCAATTATGGGCAACGCCTGGTGGAATTTGACGTTGCGCTTCCTGCTGGAGCTTGCCGCCTTGCTTGGCCTCGGCTTGTCGGGCTGGGGTCTCTCCGATGGATTGTGGCGGTGGCTCCTGGCCCTGGCCTTGCCGCTCATTGCGGCTGCCTTGTGGGGGACCTTCGCCGTGCTCGACGATCCCAGCCGGTCGGGCCGCGCCCCGGTGCCCGTACCGGGTGCGGTGCGTCTGGCTCTGGAGCTCGTCATCCTGTTCGGCGGCGCGGCTGGGTTCTATCTGACAGGCCGCATGACCACAGGCATCGTCATGGCTCTGCTTATCGTCATCAGCTACGCATTCTCGCTCGATCGCCTCAGCTGGTTGTTGAAGCAATAGTTCGCCCTACCGGCGTCGCCTTTCGCGAGTCGCTCCCTCCAACGACCAGCCGCAAGAAACGAACTGCGCAGGTATCGGGTGTCGCGGGTAGGTGTGGCCTGCGATCAAGGGACCTCGTTGCCGGCACCAGTCGGCCAGACAGGACCGACAGAAGGACGACAGCCATGCTCGCACTCGCCAACAAGATCGCCATCGTCACCGGCGCCAGTTCCGGCATCGGCCGCGCCACCGCGAAACTCTTCGCCGAGGAAGGCGCCAAGGTCATCGTCGCCGCCCGCCGCCAGGCCGAGCTCGATGCGCTGGTGGCCGAGATAGCCGACGCCGACGGCACGGCCGTCGCCCTTGCCGGCGATGTCCGTGACGAAGCCCATGCGAAAGCCCTTGTCGATCTGGCGGTCGAAAAATTCGGCGGGCTCGACATCGCCTTCAACAACGCCGGCGCCGTCGGCCTCATGGGTCCGATTTCGGAACTGCCGCTGGAAGAATGGCGCGAGACGCTCGACACCAACCTCACCAGCGCGTTTCTCGGCGAAATATCAGGTTCCGGCGATGATCGAGCGCGGCGGTGGTTCGCTGATCTTCACTTCCACCTTCGTCGGCAACACCGTCGGCATGCCCGGCATGACCAGCTATGCCGCGAGCAAGGCCGGGCTGATCGGGCTGACGCAGGTGCTTGCCGCTGAATATGGCCCAAAGGGCGTGCGGGTCAACGCGCTGCTGCCCGGCGGCACCGACACGCCGGCAGCGACCTTCAAGACTCCTGAGTCGCGGGCTTTCGTCGAAAACCTGCATGCGTTGAAGCGTGTCGCGACACCGGAAGAGATCGCCCGTTCGGCCCTTTACCTTGCCTCCGACGCATCGAGCTTCACCACGGGAGCTGCGCTGTTTGCCGATGGCGGCGTGTCGATCAACCGGACGTGAAGGCTTTTCCCCGCCAGGATGCATGTTGATTGTCGCAAGGTGGACGGCCGGCCTTGCTTTTTCCGTGCGATTTGGCGATGCCGTTTCCTGTCGAAACGGGTCTTTTGCCAATACAGGTCCTGGAACCATGATGCTGATCAGAACCTACGTGGCTGCGAGTGCAATCGAAGGCGTCGGCGTGTTCGCCGCCGAGCCGATCAAGAAAGGCGCCTCGATCTGGCGGCTCGATCCGGATTTCGACCGATTGATTCCGATGGAAAAATACGAGGCAGCCCCCTCGCATCTGAGGGAATTGCTCGACCGCTATGCCTATCCAAGCCCGGACCGTCCCGGTTTCATGGTCTATGAGGTCGACAATGGGCGTTTCATGAATCACGCCGAACGGCCGAATACGGATTTTTCGCAGTATGGCGGCGCCATCGCCACCCGCGACATCGCGGCCGGCGAGGAGATCACCTGCGACTATGGCGAGTTCTTCGAAGATTTCGAGCGGCTTCACCTCGCCACGGCGTAGTCGGCTCCCGATCCAGCGGCAAACCAGCTGCGGTTTGCCGCTGATGTTCATTTCGGCTGTGGACAGCGCGGCCTGATTCTGCTATCAGCCGCCACAATTCGTGGTGTAGATCGCCGCGGAGGCTTGTGGCTATGGCCGCTTGCCTGTTGATAACAAACCCGAAAGACAGGATTGCCCGTGCAGGTACTCGTCCGCGACAATAACGTTGATCAGGCGCTTCGCGCGCTCAAGAAGAAGATGCAGCGCGAAGGCATTTTCCGCGAAATGAAGATGCGCGGCCATTACGAGAAGCCTTCCGAGAAGCGCGCCCGTGAAAAGGCCGAAGCCGTGCGCCGCGCCCGCAAGCTGGCCCGCAAGCGCGCACAGCGCGAAGGCCTGCTGCCGATGACGCCGCGTCCGGTCGCTGCTGGCGCCGCCGGCGGTGCAGGTGGTGCTCCGCGCCCGCCGCGGTTCTAACGCCAATTTTTCGTCCTTTTCGAAGGATACCAGAGGTGGCGCGATGCGGAATCGCCGCCACCTTTTTGTTTAGGGCGACAGGCGTCCACTTGGACGCGCAAAGGACGCTCTAACGCTTTACGACAATTTTGACCCGGCCCGGAGGGGGGACCCGGACCCGAGTGACGCGACTGAAGTGAGGACAGGGCAGACATGAACGCAATCAGCGTGGAGCGCAGAACCCCATTGCGCGGCTTTGCCCTGACGGCAGCCCTGCTTTCCGGGCTGGCGCTGGCCGGCTGCCAGACCGCGGGCCCTACAGGCGAATTCAACAACATCGACAAGGCGCAAGGCTCGAGCGAGAACATCTCCTCGCTGTCGGCGGTGATCCAGCGCAATCCCAAGGATCCCGAAGGCTACAATGTGCGCGGCTCAGCTTATGGCCGTGGCGGCCAGTACCAGGCGGCGCTCCAGGATTTCAACACCGCGATCCAGCTCAACCCGAATTTCTACCAGGCCTATTCGAACCGTGCGCTCATTCAGCGCTTCCTCGGCAATCAGAAGGCCGCGCTCGACGACTACAACCGCTCGATCCAGATCAATGGCAATTATGACGCCGCCTATATCGGCCGCGGCAATCTCTACCGCAAGGCGGGTCGCACCCAGGATGCCTTCAACGACTTCCAGAAGGCAATCCAGCTCGACACCACCGATGCGCGCGCTTACCACAATCGCGGCCTGATCTATCAGAGCCAGGGCCAGCACAAATTCGCCATCGAGGATTTCTCGACCGCCATCTCGCTAGCGCCGGACGCCGCCGAGCCCTACAACGGCCGCGGCCTTTCCTATCTGGCCACCAACGACGAAGACAACGCCTTTGCCGACTTCAACATGGCGATCAAGCTCGACGGCAAGAACGCCGAGGCCTGGGCCAATCAGGCGCTGATCTACGAGCGGCGCGGCGACAAGGTCAAGGCGGGGAAATCCTACCGCGAAGCCGTGCATCTTGATTCGACTTACCAGCCGGCCAAGGATGGCCTCGCCCGCGTCAGCGGTGCGACTTAGGCGCCAATCAAAACGCTGCCCGTTGTGCGCCCGAACGAGCGCGCGGCTCTCGAAAACCCATCAATCCGGCAACCGCGCATTAACCCCGGCGGGAAGGTGTTGGCGCGTGCCTTGTTCGCGCCAAGTTTTCAGGGGAACGGTCTGGCCACCCAAGCCGTTATTCCAAGCAATTTGCGAAAGGACCCTCCCATGATCAAGAAACTCGCCTGCGCCGCGGCCCTCGCCACGACGGTGTTCGCCGCCGCCCCTGCCAGCGCCGGCAAGCTGCAGCTCGGAACGCTCGACTGCACCATTGATGGCGGCACCTCTTACATCGTCGCTTCCAACAAGGGCGTGTCCTGTGTCTTCCGCCCCTACCACCACGGACCGTCGGAGATTTACACCGGCGTCATCTCCAAGATCGGCGTCGATGTCGGCCAGACGCATCAGGGCCAGCTCGTCTGGGCCGTGCTGGCGGCAACGCGCGAACGTGATGCGGGCGATCTCGCCGGCAGCTATTATGGTGTCAATGCCGAGGCCAGTGTGGTGACAGGCGGTGGCGCCAACCTGCTGGTCGGTGGCTTCAACAGCGCCTTCATGCTGGAGCCGCTCAGCGTGCAAGCACAGACCGGCGTCAACCTCGCCGTGGCCGTGACCTCGCTGGAGCTGATCCACTCGCTCAAGTGATTGCATGGAGCCATGCGCTCCACGACCCCTCTATTTACGGCGCGGAACCAGATAGGATGGTTCCGCGCCGTTTGATTCTTAGGCAATACCGGGAAAAAGGTGAAACGGCTTTGCCAGGAAAAGCGCGTGACGCGTTCCCGTAGGGAATTGCGTCAAAACAAAGAGAAAGAGCGGTTCCGAACCGCTGGGGGGACTGCATGCCAAAGACAGCCATCGTAGCTGCCATATTCGCCACCACGCTTGCCGGAGCGGCGCATACACAGGACAAGGGCATCGAACTCGGCGTGCTGGATTGCGCCATCGGCGGCGGCACCGGCTTCATCTTCGGCTCAAGCAAGGATTTGAGCTGCACCTTCAACCCCGCCGACAAGACCTTTGCGCCGGAAGCCTATTTCGGCGCCGTCAACAAATACGGCCTCGACATCGGCACCACGAAGCAGACGGTGATGCAGTGGATCGTGCTGACACCGCTGAAGAACATCTACGCGCCGGGCGCGCTGGCCGGCGACTATGTCGGCGCCAGCGCCGAGGTAACGGCCGCCGTCGGCGCCGGTGCCAATCTGCTGGTCGGCGGCTCCTCGCAGGCCTTCACCTTGCAGCCACTCAGCCTGCAGACGCAGACCGGCATCAACCTCGCCATCGGCGTCAGCCAGTTCCAGTTGCGCAGCACCGAGAATTGATCGCTCGGTCGCCTGCCGAGAAAAATCTCGAAAATTTCGCTTGAGCTCAACCCCGGTTGAGGTTTTACAAGCCTGCCCCGACTGGAGCGGCGCCCTCGACGCGGCGCGCGATACAAGCTCCCGCCTGCGCATGGTCCTGCCGGAAACCCAGACTGGCTTCTGGCGCCATGCGCTGGCATCGAGATATGGAAGGCAGGGGTGGAAATGACCGGAATCAGCACAAACAGGGTCGACTGGCGCGCTTTGTGGGCAAGCGGCGACCTGGCGCGTTTCTGCTTCATCAGCCTCGGCATCCTGCTGCACGCCACCAACGAGACGATGGTGGCGACGGTGATGCCGGCCATGGTCGGCGAACTGGCCGGCGTCCAGCTCGTCGGCTGGTCTCTGGCCATCTATGAGCTCGGCGCCATCGTTGCCGGCGCCGCGGCCGGACGGCTGGTGAGCTATGTGGCGCTGCGCACCAACATGGTGGTCGCCGCCCTCCTTTATGCCACCGGGGCGCTGATCTGCGCCATCTCGCCTTCCATGCAATTGTTCCTTGCCGGCCGCCTGATCGAGGGGCTTGGCGGCGGCGCGTTGGTGTCGTTGGCCTTCGTCTCGGTCGAACGGCTGTTCTCGCGCGCCATCTGGCCGCAGCTTTTCGGCATCATGTCGGCGATCTGGGGCGTCGCCGCCTTCAGCGGCCCGCTTCTCGGCGCGATCATGACCGAGCTTTTGTCATGGCGCTGGGCCTTTGGCATGTTCACCTTCGGCGGCACTGCGATGGCGCTGGCGAGCCTGATTGTCCTCAACACGCCCGAGGCCACCAGGCCGCAGGCGACCGCGGGCAAGGCGCCGCCCTTCCCATTCGCCGCGCTTGGCTGCCTTGCCGTCGCCGTGGTGCTGATCGCCTCGGCAGGCGTTGACATCGCCCTGCTGCGCTCGTCGGTGCTGATGGCCCTCGGCCTCATCGGCCTGGTGCTGTTCTTCTACATCGACGCGCTGAAGCCGCGCTCCCGGCTTTTTCCGGCGCGGCTGTTCTCTTGGCGTACACCGGTCGGCGCAGGCATGACCATGGTCGCCGCCTTTTCGGTGGCGACCTGTTCCTTCGGCGTCTACGGGCCGCTGATCCTGACCAGCCTGCACAACATCCCGCTGCTCACCACCGGCTACATCATCGCCGCCGAATCGATCGCCTGGTCGATCCTGTCGATCCTCGTCGCCAATGCGCCACCGCACCGCGAGCGGTTGATCATCGTTGGCGGCGCGCTGATGATCGCGACAGGCATCGCCGGCTTTGCCTATACGATACCGCTGGGCTCCATTCCGCTGATCCTGTTTTGCGCCCTGCTGCAGGGTGGCGGCTTCGGCATCGCCTGGCCGTTCCTGACGCGCGTCATCGTTGCCTCCGCCCCGGAGGACGAGCAGACCATCGCCTCGGCTGCGGTGCCGACCATGCAGCGCATCGGCTATGCCGTGGGCGCAGCACTTGCCGGGATCGTTGCCAATGCCAGCGGCTTTTCAGAAGGACTGAATCACGACGCGGCCGCGAATGTCGCGTCCTGGCTGTTTCTTGCCTTCGTGCCGCTCGGCGTTGTGGGCTGCCTCGCGGCCTTGCGGACATCGTCGACGGCAAACCACCTGCAGGAGGCCGTTGGTTAAAGCAATTCGAGGAAAGTGTGAAACCCGGGAAAAGCGATTGGCGCTTTCCCTAAGGGAATTGCTTTAAAACAAAGAGACAGAGCGTCACGTCGAACGGCCTCTATTCGACCTCTCGCAGTCGATAGCCGACACCGGTCTCGGTGGTGATATAGCGCGGCTGGTCGGGGGTCTTCTCGATCTTCTGCCTGAGCTGCCGCACATAGACCCTGAGATACTGCACGTCGGTCGAATCGCCCCAGACCTGCTTCAAAAGGAAATGATGGGTCAGCACCTTGCCGGCGTGCTGCACGAGGATGCGCAGGATCTCGTATTCCTTCGGCGACAGCTTGACGTCCTTGCCTTCGACCTTGACGATGCGTTTGACCAGATCGACCGACAGGTCGCCGGTCTGGAACACCGGCTTTTCACCTTGCTGCTGGAACTTGTGGCGCAGCGCCACGCGGATGCGGGCAACCAGCTCATTCATCCCGAACGGCTTGGTGACGTAGTCGTCGGCGCCAAGTTCCAGAGCCTGGACGATGCCGGCCTCGTCGGTCCGGCTGGACAGGATGACCACCGGAATGTCGAGGCCGTCGTCGCGCCATTTGCGCAACAGCTCGTGGCCACCCATGCCGGGCAGGCCGAGATCGAGCAGGACGAGATCCGGCTTCTCCGCATCCATCAGTTCGATTGCTGCCTTGGCGTTCGGCGCCTCGCTGATCGCGTAGCCCTGGCTGCCGAGCCCGACACGAAGCAGCTTGCGGATCGGCGGCTCGTCGTCGACAACCAATATCCTGACGTTCGAGTTTGTCATGCCAAGTCACCCACTTCGTTGTCGTCCGTATTGGCGGCATCGAGATCGGGCTGGTTCGCCGGCTTCGGCATCTTGATGGTGAAGACAGCGCCCGAACGGTCGGTTCGGTTTGCCGCCGTGATCGTGCCCCCCATCGCCTCGATGAAGCCGCGGCAGATCGACAGGCCGAGCCCGGTGCCGGCGCGGACCTGGTCGCGCTTGCGCACCCGGTAGAACGTATCGAAAATCCGTTCCAGGTCGCCGGGAGGGATGCCCGGCCCTTCATCCATGATCTGCAGGATAACGGAACCATTGTCGGTCCAGCCCTGTATCCGGATCGTCGAGCCGGGCGGCGCGTATTTCGCTGCATTGTCGAGGAGATTGAACAGCGCCTGCTCGAACAGCACGGGGTCGACTTTCAACATCGGCAAATCGCTGGGGATGTCGATCTCGGTCTTGTGCTCAGCGATGATTTTCCTGGCTCTCTGCAGAGCGGACCCGACGATGTCTCCGACATAGTGGAAAGCATAGTTCGGCTCCATCGCGCCAGACTCGATCTTGGTCATGTCGAGCAGATTGGCGATGAAGCGGTTCAATCGCTCGGATTCGTCGAGCACGGTCGTCAAGAGCTCCACCCGGTCCTGTTCGGGAAGTGCCGGCGCAAATTCCCTCAGTGTGCCGGCCGCGCCCATGATGGCGGCGAGCGGCGTCTTCAAATCATGCGAGATGGACGTGAGAAGTGCCGAGCGCAGCCTGTCCGCCTCGGCCGCGAGCTTGGCGCGGTCGACGTCGGCGACGAGCTGGATGCGCTCGATGGCGACCGCCGCTTGATCGGCCAGCGCATCGAGCAGGCGCTGCTGCTCGGGCGTCAGCAACGGACCCTGCTTGTCGTTGTCGAGGCCGACGACGCCGATGGCCGTGCGCCCAGTGCGCAAGGGAAGATAGAGGCGCTTGGCGCCCGGAAGCGTATCGGCGCCGCGTCCCGCGGCACGGTTGTGCTCCCAGGCCCAGCGGGCGGCCGCGATGTCGGCCTCGGCCAGCGTGTCGTCGGGCGGATAGCCGGCCTTGACGGTGATCGTTCCGTCTTCGGGCAGCAACAACACCACCCGCAGCTTCAGCATCGAGGCGATCTGGAAGGCGGTGGCCCAGAGAACGTCGTCGAGCGTGCCGGCGCCGGCGAGCTTCTTTGAAAAGAGGTAGATGTCCTCGGTGGCTCGCGCTCGCGAGCGGGCGGCGATCGCCTGGCGCTGCACGCGCACCGTCAGATTGCTGGCAATGACGGCGACAACCAGGAAGACGCCGAGCGCAACGATGCTCTCCGGATCCCGGATCGTCAGTGTGTAGCGCGGCTCCAGGAAAAAATAGTTGAACGCAAGCGCGCTGGCGAGACAGGCATACAGAGCCGGCCACAATCCGCCGGTCACCGCCGATGCCAGCACCCCGACGAGAAAGATGATGGCGAGGTTGCGAACGTCCAGGAACTGGTCGAGAAGAACGGCGAAGGCGAGCGAGCCAGCGACATAGGCCGTAGCCTTGAGATAGGGCCAGATCTGGAACTGCCTCTGCTCGTCCGCCGCCCTGACGTTCCTCGACGTCGCCTCGGTGTTGCGTTCGTTTCCCGAAATGACATGGACGCTGATGTCACCGGCATTGCGGATGAGATCGTAGGTGAGCGAGCCTTCGATCAATTCGCGCCAGCGCGACCGGGTCGGCCTGCCGACCACGATATGGGTGAAATTGTTCGCCGTCGCATAACGCACGATGTCCTGCGCCAAATTCTGACCCGGAATGGTCGTCACCTCGGCACCAAGCTGTTGGGCGAGGCGCAGATTCGTGGCGAGACGGTCCTTGTCCTCCTCGGGCATGCTGGCCGAGCGAGGGCTGTCGACATGCAGCGCCGTCCACGGCGCGCGAAGCCGGTCGGCCAGCCTGCGTGCATAGCGGACGCGGGCCGACCCTCCCTGGCGCGCGTCGAGACAGACGAGGACCCTTTCGCCTGCAGCCCACGGCCCGGGAATGGCATGAGCCTGCATATGGATCAGCAACTGGTCGTCGACGCGCTGGGCGGTGCGGCGCAGCGCCAATTCCCTCAGCGCCGTCAGATTGCCGGGCGAGAAATAGTTCTCGATGGCGCGCTGGGCGGTGTTGGGGAAATAGACCTTGCCTTCCTCGAGCCGCTTGATCAGGTCGTCGGGGGTGAGATCGATGATCTCGACATCGTCGGCCTGGTCGATGATGGAATCGGGAACCGTCTCGCGGACCCTGACCTTGGTGATCTGGGCGACGACATCGTTCAGACTTTCGACATGCTGGATGTTGAGCGTCGTGTAGACGTCGATGCCTCGCGTCAGGATTTCCTGGACGTCGAGGTAGCGCTTGGGGTGGCGGCTGCCAGGCGCGTTGGTGTGGGCGAGTTCGTCGACGAGAACCAGCGCCGGACGCCGGGCGAGGATGGCGTCGATATCCATCTCGTCAAGGACGCGCCCCTTGTAGTCGACCTTGCGCCGCGGAATGACCTCATAGCCCTCGACCAGGGCCAGTGTTTCCTTGCGGCCATGCGTCTCGACGACGCCGATCACCACGTCGACGCCGTCGGCCAGCCTGGCGCGGCCCGACATCAGCATCTCGTAGGTCTTGCCGACGCCGGGTGCCGCACCCAGGAATATTCTCAGGCGGCCGCGTTCCTCCCGCTCGGCATGATCGAGCAGCGCGTCGGGAGAAGGTCTGGTTTCGTTGCGGCTGTCGTCCGGCATCAGCATCGATCATGGATGGCGCCGGGGGTACTGTCGATCCCCGGCACCCACCATTCACTATTTCGCGGCGTCCAGTGCAAGGTTGAGACCAAGCACGTTGACCACCGGTTCTCCCATGAAGCCGAGCTCCCTGCCCTCGACCTGGCTGTCGACAAGCGCCTTGACCTTGGCTTCATCTATCCCCCTGGCCTTGGCCACACGGGCGACCTGGAAGTAGGCCGCTTCGGGGCTGATATGCGGATCGAGGCCGCTGCCGGACGTCGTCACCAGATCCATCGGCACGGGCTGATTCGGATTCTCCGCTTTCAGCTTTTCGGCATCGCCCTTGATGCGGTCGATCAGCTTGGGGTTGGTCGGGCCGAGGTTGCTGCCGCTGGAGGCAGCGGCGTTGTAGCCATCGCCGGCTGCCGAGGGGCGGCCATGGAAATACTTGTCGCTGGCAAAGGCCTGGCCGATCAGTTCGGAGCCGACAACCTTGCCGTCCTTTTCGATCAGGCTGCCATTGGCCTGGCGCGGGAACAGCGCCTGGGCGATGCCGGTCATGCCGATCGGATAGATCAGGCCGGTCAGCACCGTGAAGAAGACGATCATGATGATCGCGGGTCTTATCTGGGTGAGCATGGACGTATTCCTTAAGCGAGGCCGAGGGCGGTGACGATCATGTCGATCGCCTTGATGCCGACGAAGGGGACGATGATGCCGCCGAGGCCGTAGACAAGCAGGTTGCGGCTGAGCAGCGCGCCGGCGCCGATGGCACGATATTTGACGCCTTTCAGCGACAGCGGGATCAGCGCGATGATGATCAGCGCGTTGAAGATAATGGCCGACAGGATAGCGCTTTGCGGCGTCGCCAGATGCATGATGTTGAGCGCCTGCAGCGGGCCGGTCGTTTGCCCCGGCGCGACGTAGAACACGGCGAACATCGCCGGGATGATGGCGAAGTACTTGGCGACGTCGTTAGCGATCGAGAACGTGGTCAGCGAACCGCGCGTCATCAGCAGCGCCTTGCCGATCTCGACGATCTCGATCAGCTTGGTCGGATCGCTGTCGAGGTCGACCATGTTGCCGGCCTCGCGAGCGGCGACCGTGCCGGTGTTCATGGCGACGCCGACATCGGCCTGGGCAAGGGCCGGCGCGTCGTTGGTGCCGTCGCCGCACATGGCGACAAGCTTCCCCTTGGCCTGCTCGTCGCGGATCAGCTTCAGCTTGTCCTCGGGCGTCGCCTGGGCGAGGAAGTCGTCGACGCCGGCTTCCGCGGCGATGGCCGCCGCCGTCATCGGGTTGTCACCGGTGATCATCACCGTACGGATGCCCATCTTGCGCAGTTCGGCGAAGCGCTCCCGGATACCGCCCTTGACGATATCCTTGAGATGCACGACGCCCAGCAGGCGCCCGTCACGCTCGACGGCCAGCGGCGTGCCGCCCGACTTGGCGATCTCGTCGGCGATCGCCTGGAGGTCCCTGACGGTATCGCTGCCGGGCCGTGTAGCGTGGGCTGCGACCGTCGACTGGCTGACATGGGCGAGCACGGAATCGACCGCGCCCTTGCGCACCGAGGAGCCGTCGATATCGACGCCGCTCATCCGGGTCTGCGCGGTGAAGGGCACGAAGGTCGCATGCAGCGTTGCCATGTCGCGGGCGCGGATGGCGTATTTCTCCTTGGCCAGCACGACGATCGAACGGCCTTCCGGCGTTTCATCGGCAAGCGACGCGAGTTGGGCGGCGTCGGCCAGTTCCTGCTCGGTGACGCCCTTGACCGGGCGAAACTCGGTCGCCTGGCGGTTGCCGAGCGTGATGGTGCCCGTCTTGTCGAGGAGCAGCGTGTCGACGTCGCCGGCCGCCTCGACCGCGCGGCCGGACATCGCCAGCACGTTGAAGCGCACCAGGCGGTCCATGCCGGCGATGCCGATGGCCGACAGCAGGGCGCCGATCGTCGTCGGGATCAGGGTCACGAACAGCGCGACCAGCACGGTTACCGAGATGTAGCCGCCCGAATAGGAAGCGAAGCTCGGGATCGTCGCCGTAGCCAGCACGAAGATCACCGTCATGCCGACGAGAAGGATGTTGAGCGCGATCTCGTTCGGCGTCTTCTGGCGTTCCGCGCCTTCGACCAGCGAGATCATGCGGTCGAGGAAGGTATGGCCCGATGCCGCGGTGATGCGCACGCGGATCCAGTCGGACAGCACCTGGGTGCCGCCGGTGACCGCCGAACGGTCGCCGCCGGATTCGCGGATGACTGGCGCGGATTCGCCTGTTATCGCCGCTTCGTTGACGGAAGCGACGCCTTCGATCACTTCGCCGTCCGACGGGATGATGTCACCGGCCTCGACCAGCACGGCATCGCCGACCTTGAGGCTGGTACCGGGCACGAGTTTGTATTTCGTGCGGTCTTCGCCGGTCAAAAGCTTGGCCTGGGTTTCGGTGCGCGCCTTGCGCAGCGAATCCGCCTGAGCCTTGCCGCGGCCTTCGGCGACAGCTTCGGCGAAATTGGCGAACAGCACGGTGAACCACAGCCAGATGATGATCTGCAGCGTGAAGCTGAAATCGCCACCGCCGGTGATCAGATCCCTGACAAACAGCACGGTCGTAAGCGCCGAAACGACGGCGACGACGAACATCACGGGGTTCTTGATCAGGGTGCGCGGGTTCAATTTCTTGAAGGCCCCGCCGATGGCGGGCAAGAGGATGCTAGCATCCATGATGCTCGCGGATTTTGAGTGGCTCATTTTGGAGCTCCGGCTTCGCTGTTGTTGGATGGCACCGATCGATCGGATGCCGAAAAGGGCGGCCCATAGACCAGCAGCCAGATCACGATCATGACCGCCGCAATGCCCAGGAACGTGGATACGCTCGGGAAGGGAGGGGGAGTTGCCTCCCCCTCATTATCGGCCTTGGGCCGAGCCTTGCGACGCGTGGTGTTGAACCAGGACATGATTTCTATCCAAGACGGGGCGGCATCAGAATGTTTGCCCATGGATCATTGCCAGGTGTTCGACGATCGGCCCGATCGCCAGTGCCGGGAAGAAGGTCAGGCCGACGACGATCAGGATGACGCCGACCAGCAGGCCGACGAACAGCGGTCCATCGGTCGGGAACGTGCCCGCCGAGGCCGGGACCGTCTTCTTGGCCACCAGCGAGCCGGCAATGGCCAGCGCCGGAATGATGACCAGGAAACGTCCCATCAGCATGGTGATGCCGAGCGTGATGTTGTACCAGGGCGTGTTGCCGCTGAGGCCGCCAAAGGCCGAGCCGTTGTTCGCCGCCGCCGAGGTATAGGCGTAGAGTATCTCGGAGAAGCCATGCGGCCCGCCATTGGCGATGGATGCCACAGCGCTCGGCAGGACTACGGCGATGGCCGTGAAGACCAGCATCGCCAGCGGCAGGCAGAGGATGGCCAGCATCGCCATCTTGACTTCCTTGGCTTCGATCTTCTTGCCGAGATATTCGGGCGTGCGGCCAACCATCAGTCCGGCAACGAAGACGGCGACGACGATGAACATCAGGATGCCGTAGAAGCCGGCGCCGACGCCGCCGACGATGACTTCGCCGAGCTGCATGTTGATCATCGGGATGAAGCCGCCGAGTGCCGTGAAGCTGTCGTGCATGGCGTTGACCGCGCCGCAGGATGCGGCGGTGGTGACGACCGCAAACAGGGCCGACATGGCGATGCCGAAGCGCGTCTCCTTGCCTTCCATGTTGCCGCCGTCGATGCCAAGGGCGTGCACCAGCGGATTGCCGCCAGCTTCCGCCCAGTAGCAGACGGCGACACCGGCGATGAACAGGACGCCCATCGTGGCCAGGATCGCCCAGCCCTGGCGCTGGTTGCCGACCATGCGGCCGAAGACGTTGGTCAGGGCAGCACCGAGTGCGAAGATCGTCACCATCTGGATCAGGTTGGAGATCGCATCGGGATTTTCGAACGGATGCGCGGCATTGGCATTGAAAAAGCCGCCGCCATTGGTGCCGAGCATCTTGATGGCCACCTGCGAGGCGACCGGACCGACCGCGATCGTCTGCTGGGCGCCTTCAAGCGTGGTGGCGTTGACATACGGGCCGAGCGTCTGCGGCATGCCGAGATAGACGTAGACAAGGGTCAGGACGATGCAGAGCGGCAACAGCACATAGAGGGTGCAGCGGGTCATATCGACCCAGAAATTGCCGATGGACTTGGCCGAGGCACGGGCGAAACCACGGATCAGCGCGACCGCGATGGCGATGCCGACCGCCGCCGACAGGAAGTTCTGCACGGTGAGGCCGGCCATCTGCACGAGGTAGGACATCGTGCTCTCGCCACCATAGTTCTGCCAGTTGGTGTTGCTCACGAAGCTGACGGCGGTGTTGAAGGCGAGGTTGGGTTCGACAGCGGTCATGCCGGCGGGATTGTAAGGCAGGACGCCTTGCAGCCGCTGCAGGACGTAAAGCACCAGGAAGCTGGCAACGCTGAAGAGCATGATGCCTGCCGCATAGGCGGTCCAGTGTTGCTCCTCGCGTTCACTGGTGCCGGCGACGCGATAGAGCCCGCGTTCAATCGGGCCTAGAACCGGCGAAAGAAATGTCCGGTCGCCGTTGAAGACGCGGTACATGTAGCCGCCGAGCGGCTTCACCAGCAAAACGACGATCCCGCAATAGACGAGGATCTGTAGCCATCCGTTGAGTGTCATGGTTGTAGCTTTCCGGACCTTGCGTCAATTGCCGTCAGAAGCGTTCTGGACGAACGAGGGCGTATGTCAGGTAGACGAGCAGGAACAGCGTCACGCTGCCACCGAGAATATAGTCGACGAGCATTTTGCGATCCTCGCGTTAGAGAATGTCACAGGCTTTGATGTAGGCGAAGGACAGGGCAAAAAACAAAATCCCGATCCCGAGAACGACGATGTCCATTGTGCTTGTTCCTTGCTTCCGATCTTCTACTTTCGACCGTAGCGCCTGCCACAGGCAGGTCGGCGATTGCGTAAACAGGTCGGCGATTGCGTAAAAAGCGGCCCGCCATACTTCAGGTGTGACGGCGCCAACTTTTGCTCAAGGCGGAATATGGACCCGATCGCCATAAAGGTTCGAGACGGGGCGGGAAGGAAAGAAATAGGAATTTTATAAAGGTTTTTCGCCCGGCTCATGGCCGGCCCCGGGCCAACAAATTTKGGTCGCTGGGGACGTCATTGCCGCAACGAGCGGAACAAAACTTCCAATGCGAGATTGTCGACCTGAGGGCTCACCACAGGAGATGACCATGGCAAAGCAGAAAATGCTCGACGATCTGTTTCACGACACCCTGAAGGACATCTATTTCGCCGAGAAGAAGATCCTGGCGACGCTGCCGAAAATGGCCAAGGCCGCGCAGAGCGCCGACCTGAAAGCGGCCTTCGAAAAGCACCGCACCGAGACGGAGGGCCATGTCGCAAGGCTGGAGAAGGTCTTCGGCGTCATCGGCAAGAAGGCGGTCGGCAAGACGTGTGCGGCCATCATGGGCATCACCGAGGAAGGCGCCGAGATCATGGAGGAATACAAGGAATCTCCGGCGCTCGACGCCGGCCTCCTCGCCGCAGCGCAAGCGGTCGAACACTATGAGATTTCGCGCTATGGCACGCTGAGGACCTGGGCCGGCGAACTCGGCCTGAACGATGCGGTGACGCTTCTCGAAGCCACGCTGAAGGAGGAGAAGGCCACAGACGAAGCCCTGACGCAGATCGCGGAGACGGCTGTGAACGTTGCAGCCGAAGCGGCGTAACCCAAAACTCATGATCGGTGAGCCGCGCCAGGAACGAGCTAGCGCGGTTCCCGCATCATGCTGAGATAGGTCGGGTCGAACTCGGCTATTTCCTGCAGCCGGTGCCAGTCGAGAATGGTCACCGTGTGGTTCGCCCAGTTGACGACGCCGACCTTGCGCAAGGCGCCGATAACGCGGTTCATATGCACAACCGAGAGGCCAAGCACGTCGGCCAGTTCGGCCTGTGAAAGCGGCAGATGAAAGCTCATGCCGTTGGTGCGTTGCACCACCTGCAAGCGCACGAAAAGTTCACAGACGAGATGGGCCAGATGCGAGGTCTTGGAGCGGCGTCCCATCGCCACGATCCACTCGCGGTGAATGGCGCCATCAACCAGCGTGTCCAGCCACAACAGCCGGGTCAGATGCGGTGCCTCCTCGGTGATGGCACGCAGCCGGCTGTGATCGGCGAACATGACATGACAAGGCGACAGGGCGACGATGCCGTGATCCATAGTCTTCAGCAGGAAAGCGTGGAGATCGACGAAGTCGCCAGGCACCTGCAATGAGGTGAACTGTCGGCCGCCATTCTCCAGCACCTTGTAGCGTGCCGCCAGGCCGTCGAGGATCAACGTCGAATAAGTCGGCCGCGATCCCGAGGCGACAATGTCCTGTCCGGTGGCAAAATGCCTTTCGAAGGTCATGGCACCGGCCAGCAACGCTTTCTCGCCGTCGGAGAGCGCGTCGTGTTGGCCAAGGTTCAGATAAAGCGATTCAAGCACCGCTATCTCCAGCGAAGGGGCTCAGAGCTGATCGCCAATTCGTTTGGCGCAAGCATGGGGCGGCTGCGGAAGCACTAGGTCTTCGGACGGGGCCAGGCATTAACATTTGTTAGAGTGCACTTATTCGCCGGCAAACGCCACCTCAGGTGGAACAACAGTTCGGTCCGTGAATTGTCGGTTGAATCTCTCGCGCACGTCATCACCTGGAGGTCCAGCGCATCATGCCCAGATACTACCTCGACCTCTACAATGGTGATGGTTTGACGGTCGACGATGACGGGCAGGTGTTCGAAACGCGCGAACGCCTGCGGCGAGAGGCGATTCGCATATTGCCCGACATCGTCCGCGACGAGATGATCGAGAACGATCGCACGGTCATTACCGTCAAAGTGCGGGACGAGAGCGGGCGCCATGTCTTCGAAGCATCGCTGGTCGTCTCTTCCGGGTGGTGTGACTGAGAGCCTCGGCCCAGGGCTCGGACCGAAAGATTCCACTGGCCATCATTTGTAATCGTCACCGCCGCCGCACCGCTGCACCATACGGAGACTGATTGAGGTGACAACGGTTCCGAAACCGACGTCCCAGCAGCGGAAGGACCGGCATATGAATCGCGCGAAAGTCGATACGGAGCGCGACGAACGCGCCAAGCGTGAGTCGCTGATCGTGACCGCCGGCGAGCGAGCGGCGCGAGAGGAAAAGACGGCCAGGCTGAGAGCTCTGCGCCTTGCCGCGCAGTCGGCGGACCAGCCGGCATCGGCAGGCCCCAAGCCGCCACGGCGGCGCGCACGTTCGACGCAATGATTGTCGCGCAAGGTACACAGCCCGCATCTGTGATTTCCTGCGGTTCCTGAAAAAGCGAAAACCCGGCTGGGTCGAGCCGGGCTTCTGCGATGGCTGGTATAGATTAGCCACCACGATGGGAGGTGGCGTCAGGCGGCGTAGCCGCCATAACCGCGGGCAACTGCGTGTACACCCGCCGTTGGCTCGAGATCCGGCCACAGGATGCCGGAAGCCTGGGCAAATTCGACCAGCGCACGGCGCGCCTGCTCGATGGTCACATAACCCGGAACCGCGAGATCACATGCCTTCATCGCGTTGCGATAAAGCGGGCCGCGGCGGGAAGTCGTCCAATCGGTCAGGAAATCGTGCATTTCGGCCAGCGAGGCAATCTCGCGCTTGAAGCCAAGGCCGACGGTCAGTGCCACCGGTGAATGAAACAGCTTGTCGTGCATGAAACGGGCTCCTGATTATCGCAGCGCCAGGAGAGATATCCGGGCTGGTCCACGAACGGGACGCGGTGAAACGCGCCGCGCGGCAGGAGGTTCCAGGCCGAGCGCTTTTACATGAAGGCGGCGGTCATCCTTTGCTCGCGATGCCCACATGAGGGCTATGAGCGATCGGCGGATTGTCGCGTGAGGCTGGTCGGCATCCGCCAGGACCTTGCACCACTTGCGACTGGAGCCTCGCGTGTCTCACGCTGCTTCGACAGGCGAAGAACTGCCGCAAGCCTGTTTCCCAGCGAGACGCCGGGCTTTTCAACAAAAAGGTGCGCGACCAGCGCCATGAGGAGCAGAAGCACCATCGCCATAACGATCACAAGCCAATACTGGGTGGCGTTGTCCAAGGCGAAGGTCCGCACGGGCGCGATGGAAAATATCGCTACGAAGGCAAGGCCCTGCAAGAGAAAGATGCCATAGCTGATCTCGCCCAGTCGCACTGAACGGTTGGAAGTCAGAAGGCCAAAGAAATCGGCGCCCGAGACGATCAGGAAGAAGGCACCGGTGCACAGCAGCATCGGTCCCGGCGCGTAAGCAACCCTATAGGTGGCAAAAACATACACCAGCAGCGCCAGGGCGATGGCGGACAGCACGTGCCGGTGCACCTTCACCAGCAGGGCGTTTGCTTCAAGCGTCGCGCACAACATGCCGCCGGCGAAAAGTCCCAGGTAGCTGTAGCCGCCGCTGCCTCCACTCATCGACATGACAATGGAAAAAGCCAGCAGAACGGCCGGCAATCCTATGCGGGTAACCGGGTGCCGGCTGAATATGGCTGCGATCGGCAGGCTGAAATAGAACAGCCATTCATAGGGCAAGGTCCAGGTTACGCAGGCCAACACGCAGACGCGGGCACTCGAAAGCGGGATATAGCCAAAGACACCAAACAGCAGATTGAAAAATGCCCGCTCGTAGGTCGCGAAGGTCGAATAATCGATCCGGCCGTCAACGACCTCCAAGGCCATCGCCACGCCGACGGCCAAAATGTAGAGCGGCCCGATCCTGAAAGCCCGCTTGAGCAACAGGGTCGGAAAATCCACGGAGGCCTTTGCCGATAGCAGTTTCCCCCAAAACAGATAGGCGGAGATGATGAAGAAGAAGGACACCCCCATTTGTCCCAACAGGCCGTAGAAAGCGGAGGGCGGATACCTCCATGCGCCGGTCGTCAGGAATTCATGGTAGATGACGGCGTGGTGGAGTGCGACGGCGAGCGCCAGATAGCCTCGCATTCCGTCGATCGCCCGGACCCTGGCCGCGGTCGCTTCGAAGCCGACCCGCTGAAACAGCGGCAAGCCTGCTAGCGGCCAAACCAGCGCGACGACCACGAAGGCGGGCCAGAGATCATAAAGTCCAATCACGATTGCTCCGAGCCGATGCGCACAGCCTGCTGAGTCCCTGTAGGACTATGCAACCTTGCCCAGCGCCGGCACAAGCGTTCGCCACGATCCGCGTGATGCTTCCCGCTGCGGCTAGCCGAACAATCGCTGACCTGCCTGACCGAAGCCATCGAGCGCAACGACAACCGGAATCGGGAATTCTGGAGACGTTGGCCGATTGCGCTTGACGTGTGGTCCCTATCGCCGCCCGAGCGCGTTTGCTTCAGCCAATGTGGCCAGCACTTGCTCGACTTTCTGCGCCGAGGCGTCCGTGCGCTCGATGTGCCGCATCACCTGCTGCGTCAGCATCGCAAGCCTTGCCGCGCGATATACGTCACCGTTTCTCGCGGTTTCAAGGTTGAAGGTCGCGATCATCATGGCAACAATCCCAAAATCATGGAGCACTACGATGCCGGTGGATCGATCTTCGTCAGGCGCTCTCTGGCCTCGATCACACGCCGCTGAGCGGCCCGTATCCTGCCGCAGAGCGCGAGATTGATCCCGACTCCGCAGTCTTCATCCAGCATTTCCTTGGCGCGCCTGAGGGCGGACTCCGCCCGCTTGACGCGCTGTCTGGCCTTGGCCAGTTCCAAGATCATGAGATCGGCCATTGCGCCGCGTCCACTGTGCTCCGGGGTGTACATCATGAAGTGCTAACTCATGAAGGAGCGGATCGTTCCCCCGTTGAGGCCTGGCACCGAGATCACGAATAGAGTCTGGTTGCCACGAACCCTTCAACGGAGATCTCTTCCCATGACAGCGAGACCACGATGGCGGGCTTTTCTATTGCCCTGCGGTCAGGACGAGCGTACGCACTCTTGCCTTGGTTCGCTTTAGGCAATGCTCTGGAATATTTGGCCAAGTCGCCTCAGCGCATTCTTCGCCAGGCTGCACGTTCGCGGCTTGGGTAGCGGTGGTTGAGGTGAAGAGCACTGTCTGCGTGATGAGCGCCGCAACGGCGGCGACCTGGATCAGGACGGTAGCTAGGGCGATTTTCTTGAGCACGCGAGGAAACGCTCCACCCCGCTCCTGGTTCCTCCGGCTTGTGATTTTCGTTCAGATTGGCCCACTCCCTTACGGTGTGGACTTTTCTGCTTGAGCAGGCCAGCCAAGCAGGGAAAGAAGCAGGAGACCTAAGCTAGTCAGAAATCACCAGCGATTTCAACGCGTCGTCGAACGATGGTGGCGGGCCACGAACGATGAAAATGGGCACTATGTCTACGCTAGAGCGCTCTAGAATGACCGGAAATCGTTTCTCATCGAACACCTTATAGCGAATCCTAGGGTCGGCCTCTTTCATAACTCCGATCAAGCCGATTCCCACCCGACCTGCCTTTCGCATGGCGTCCTTCGAAAAGCCCGCGTTGCTGCATATCAAGGTGACATCCGCGGCAAGATCGCGACGCTTTGAATCGGCAGCATCGATGACGGCAATCCCTATTCGCCGTTTGTGCGAGTCGTAGTCCTTGCATTCGATCAGGATCTGCCTCGTCACGCCGTCCACGGTGCCTGTGATCAGTACGTCGACCTCTCTAAGGCCATCCGGCCCGTTTACCCACTCGCCGACCTTCACCTCGGCGGAAGGATCGAACTGCTTCGCCACGTCGGCAACGACTTGTTCATAGGCCCTTCCGAGCTTGGCCATACGGAGGTTTCCTCGGTTGTCCGTGCCCGAAAATGGCTCACCAATGCATGGCGCTTGCCTCGTCAGGGCGCTACTGCAGTTTCAGATTTGCAAGGCGGTTGGCCTTTGAAGTCACGAGCAAGGCACCCATACTTGTCGAACGTCTGCCCGGTTTCCCTCGCGGCTTTGGCCATACCGCAGGCCGAAATGGCCAGGCAGGAGAGCAGAGCAATCGCGGTTCTCATAACGAGCATCGATTCATGTCTGCGCCTCATTTTCCGTCCTTTTACGATGCCCGAATTGCCAGAGGTTGACCGTGATCGGCGCCGGGGTCAACCGTCCCGAAGACGCACGCGATTGAGCATCGTTGCACATTTCGGCGCTTGCCATCCCTTCGTTACGGCGACCCTTCAAACGGATCTCGCCAATGGCTAGATCGAAACCGTCCAAGCAATTATCGCAGGCTGAAATCGAGCGCTTTCTCGTGGCAGCGGAAGCGCTGCATTGGAGCATCGTGAAGCCGTTCATATCGCCACACTGCGAGCACTACCGCGCTACGCGTGTCTTGCATGAGGGGCTGTTGAAGGCCGTTCGGGAAGTGACGGGAAGGAAGTCGAGTTTATCCCATGGAATGTGACGGGTCCGGTGCGATGCCCCCGGCTGAGTAGCGCGCGGGCTGGGACTTCAGTCTTAGTCCCGCCAATAGGCTTAATTGCGAAGTTTCTAATATGCCCATAGTTTTGGCAGCGCGGGGAACGCAACCCCTTCCCGCAGTGACCGGTGCGGCTTTCGCATCCCCAAGATAGCCCCAAGGCCGCACCGGCCATCGTATCAAGAACGGGTCGCACGGACGGTCGGGCTTGTTTGCCGAATCGTGGAAGGCAGTCCCAAGTGCTCTCAACTGTTTTACGGGAAAAGCTGGTGTGCGAATGCGGTCGCACCGGTTATCTGAAACTACGAGAAGACGATCAGCCCCTCAGCGGGACCTGGGAATCCTACAGCCTGGAGGGGTTCAATGGCGGCAGCCTGACGATCACCAGTTGCGGAAATATTCCGGGCGACAAGTTGGCCTATTTCCGTCCTTTGTGTCCTCAATGCAGCCAGTGGGGCAAGGTAAAGTATGCCAGCCGGACCTGAGCCCGTACGGACCACTTACATCGCGAGCGTGTTTGAGAAGCCGCATTGGCGGACCGTGCTGACCACCAAGGACAAGGCCGAAGCAGAGGCGCTAGAACAGGCGATGGCCCAGGACGACGTTAAGGCGCGGATCGAGGAAATCACGCCGAAGCCGAAGCGGGCGGTAGGCTTTGAGTGATGGTAAGAAGTCTAGCCAGCACCGCCACCGTGATTGCAACGATAGCTGCCGCTATCGTGCTGACATTTATGGCAGCTAAGAGATTTGAGCTACGGCGCCCAAATCCGATCGAGGCTCATATCGAGAGGAATATCTGAGGGATGCGGGATGACCTGCTACAATCCCGTATGGCCGTCCGAATAGTGGTTATCCTGGCGCTTCTGTCCGCCTTCGCCTACGGATTCGCAAAACTTGTGGAACGCTATGGTGGCGTTGGCGATAGGCCCTCTCCGTGTGAGCAATCGTCTGATTGCCCCGACCTGAACGCGCCGCCTCCTGAACTTGAGCCTAAGCCTTCTTAGGCCGCACCCGGCGCCGCCGCCGGACAACCCTAGCGAAACAGCCAATAGACGCCATATGCAAGAGCTCTGAATGAAATGCGCGATCGCTTGATTGAATATGGCGTCTCCCGCAAGACACGGGTTTACCAAGCTTCGCCCCGCAAGGGCGCGCTTGACGATTTCAGCCTCGGCAGCGACACAGCGCCGAGCCTATGGCTCGCTACAGGGCCAATCTTCAGGCCTCGTCAAGCCAGAAGGCAACTCGGTCCGGGCGTCTCCGCAAGCCATGTTGAGCTGCCACTGGGACAGACCCGCCGAATTGGAAAGATCGAGGCCCTCGATACGGGTCTGAAAGAAAAAAGCGCGGTCAAAGTCTATCGGCGCGGTGAACGTCGCTCCTCGGAAGTCCGCCCGCGCGAGATTGGCAAACGAAAAGCGGCTGCCGCTGATATTGGCGTCATGGAACTGCGCTCGCCCCAATTCCGCCTTTGTGAAATCAACATTGGTCAGATTGGCGTCCTGGAAATTCGAGCGCTGCACTTCCGCGCTCGTAAACACAGCGCCCTGCGCGTCCATACGGCTGAAGTCGGTCCTGTAGGCCTCGATTTTGTCGAACCGGGCGCCTTTGGCGGTCGAGTCGGCCAGGGAAGCACGCACAAGCGTTGCCTTCTCAAAATTCGCCGCAAGGAGATTGCTGTTCCTGAGGTCGGTCGAAGTGAAATCAACACCGAACAGGTTCGCCCCGCTCAGGTCCTCTCCTGTTAGGATGAGAAGCTTTTTGTCACAGTCCTGCCAATTGACGCCAGCCGCCGCCGCTGCGTCGCAATTTTGAGCGGCAGTGGCGTTCTGCCATGCAAATACAATGCAAACCGCTAGAACCAAGCCGGATGCGCCGTAAGCTCTGGTTCGTCTCAAAGTCATTGTTGCTGGACCTCTGCTACTCGCCGACAATCAACCTTACCATATCTGCTGACACTCGAAAGCGACGGCATTTTGCCCGCTAATCCCGCTAGTCCCCACCGCCAAATGAAAAGCCCGCCACCGTTGAGGCAGCGGGCTAAAATGGTGGGCGTCGGACCTATTCAATGCAAGAGCCCGGCAGGTAGCGCTCAGGCCTGAGATTCCAGATCGTCGGGTCACATGACGGTTTCGCCGTAGTCTCCCGGACAGTACCCTTCCAAGTCGCCGCCGTCCTCGTCGTCGCGGTGGTCGAGCTCCAGATCATCGAGGCAGCCGAGCGACGGCTCGTCGTCTGCTGTCTCCTCCAGGTCGCAATCGACTTCCATGAGATCGGGCGCGGTGATCAGCGACATGGCGCGAAAGTCGTTGAGGCGCTTCTCGACCGACTGGCGCCATTGGCGGGGATCCATACCCTTCGGCATGCCGAGAGGCTGCAGGATGGGCGTGTGTGCGTTCATGACAAGCCCCTATCGTGGTTTTCATAGTATGCCGAGGCCAGTTGAGGCCGGCCAGACATGCGCCTTCCACAAGGCACGTAGATGGTCAGAGTGGCTGATGTCGGCCATCCAAAATCAGCCTGTTATGCGAGAAATCTGGAGGAGAGAGCGGGACACTCTCCTCCACAGCCCTGGAGCCCTTGTATCCCTTGACTTCTGGGCTTTGAAGACTCACCTGTGGGGCACCAACGTGGGGCACCGGGGTGCAAATGGCAAACCAGAGGCAATATCTCGAATGGCACGGGCAGCAATGGCGGGTCCGCGTTAAAGTCCCTGCAAAGGTGCGGGATTTGATTGGACGAGGCAAGCTAACTCACCCTCTCCATACCGCCGACCTCAAGGATGCGGATGCCCGTAAGTGGCCAATCGTATCTCGGCTAAAGGGGGCCATTGCGGCTGCGGAAAAGGCACTCGCGACGAATGATCCCTTGGAAGCTGAAGCTCTCCGGCATCGACTTTCCAGCGACGAGGAAAACACTCAGTTTGCCGTAAGGCTTCGCGCCGAGCAGGTTGAAGAAACTGAGGGGCTCGCCCGCGCAAAGGCGTTCTACGCCCTCGCTAGCGGCCAGGTAACGCCCCTTGACCACCATGCTATCGAGTTCCTGAAGCACCAAGGCTATCGCCTCAAGTCGGAAGGGGATTTCCAGAGGGCGCTAGGTTGGCTTGGTGATTGGCTTCGTGACAGTCGGCTTCCTGTCGCCCTTGAGGCTGTGAGACGGGTAGACGCGGGAAAGTTCCTCTCTGAGTCGCTGTTGGTTGGGAGGAGCCGCCAGAAGGCGACGGCCTATCTCGGATTCATTAGGCAATACTGGACGTGGCTGCTCGACAAGGGGCACCTGCCAGCCGGCGAGAATCCTTGGGCGGGCCAGAGGCTTCCAGCAGAGCGACGGCAGGCCCGTGACGCAGAGATAGACAGAGGCAAGCGCCCGTTCACGGATGAGGAAATGACCAAACTGCTCAACGAAGACGGCGGCCCACTACTCAATGACCTGATGCCAATCGGAGCGCTGAGCGGAATGCGGATCGAGGAGATTTGCCAGATCCAAGTTTCGGATTGCCGAGATGGGACGTTCAACGTGTGGGCAGGGAAGACGGACAACGCCCGGCGTAAGGTACCGATCCACAGCGGGCTTGCAGGGATTATCAAGCGGCGTATGGAGGGCAAGAAGGACAACGACTATCTCTTTGACGAGTTGCCGCAGATCCCAAAGTCACGCGAGACGCGCTCCGACCCAGCCGCGAAGCAGTTCACGCGGTATCGCCGTAAGGTGGGTGTCGATGAGCGCCCGAACGACAAGGCGAAGAGCAATGTGGATTTCCACTCGTTCCGCCGATGGTTTATCTGCAAGGCCCGTGATGCCATGCTTGCAGGAGCAGAGGGCTTTGACGAGTGGACCATCACGTGGGTTGTGGGCCACACCGATAGCGAGCGTGYCAAAAGCCTTGACCTCAGTCAGCACGGCTACGCGGGGCAGGACCCGGAGAAGGCTAAGAGAGCGCTTGTGGAGGCCGTGAATGTTGATTGCCACTGAGAAGTGACCCGGCATTGAAGGATATTTCCATCGAGAATTGACCCATGTTTGAACCTTGCCCTGCGTGTTGCAGCGGGGGCTACGGAGTGATCGACATGGCATTATTGAGCGTGATCCGACGCTGGCATTTTCGAGAGCATTTATCGATCCGTGAGATCAGCCGCAGGACCGGCCTGTCGCGGAATACTATTCGCAGATATCTGCGTTCTGACGGTGTTGAGCCAAAGTTCAAG
>NZ_JBFUFB010000011.1:0-261231 GCF_056403655.1 Mesorhizobium sp. P2_F8 | reverse complement strand
CTGCTCAGGTATCCCCAAAGAGTGGCTTGAGAAGCTCGCCTGGCGCGAAAGGTTGGAACAGACGGCAGCTACCCTCTACGAGCGAAGCCTCGCGATTTCTTGATCGCTGACCGACGTCCAACGGGGACGTTGGATCCTGGAAAATTCCGGTGGCCCATCCGCACCATTAAACTTCTGCTAGAACCGTGTACCTGCATCATCAAGGGAGAGACTATGACGTACAACCTGCATGTGATCTGCAAAGATGGAGAGAACCACAGGCATCTCGGTCAGGGACTGCACGAGACCGGCGAGTGGGTCTTGGGGGATGACACTGTCCCTCAGGTGGCTAAGGTATTCCTGCACGAGACTCAGGCCCGGCGCGCTTGGCATGGCGGGGACGTGCTGGCCTGGCGTCCAGGCGATAAGGACCCCAGCCGGAAGATCTTTAAGTACAGGGCGAGCGCTGAGCGGCCCATCTGCAGGGAGAACTGGGGGCAGGAGAAAGCCCTGGTGGTAAATCATGAAACTTGAAAGCTTGAGGCTGGCTGGCCACCGGGCGAGGGAGAAGGTCGTCGTCATGGCTGAGTTGGCATGACCCACTCCATTCAACTGGGTCCGCGGGTTGCGAATAGGAGGGATTGTGGACGATACAGAGGCAATTGTTGAGGCAATCCGGCGGGTACCATCGAGGGCCGATCTGTTCAACCACTACGAAAACTATGAAGCCGCGCGTGAGGACTCGGACGCGCCGAGATCGCGTCGGGAAAACCTTGAGCATTATCTTCGGAGCTTCATCGAACGACCTAGCACCGACATGTGGATAGCTGAGGCGCCTTCGCGTTTTGGCGCGCGCTGGTCGGGTGTGCCCTTCACTCATCAAGGTAAGCTGAAAGAAATGGGCGAGATGCTGGGCATGCCGGAAGCGTTCTCAGTTCCAACACGCAATCCAGAAAGCAGCGCAAGTCGCACCTCAGCTGCGATCTGGGAAATCCTCCCGAAGCCGGTGCCCTTGCTATGGAACGTCGTAATGCTGCATCCCTTCAAAGTGAAGAACGGTCAAATCAGAAATGCAGAAACGACCCGCGAGCACCACGACCTTTGCCGCGATTGCTTGGCACTAGTCCTCGACACGTTCAAGCGGAAACGCATCATCGCGATCGGCGATGTATCCGCAAGGGCGTTAGGGCGAATGGGCGTATCAGTGGAGCGGGTGGCGCATCCAGGACGTAATCGCCACCACCTCTTTTGGGCTGACATGAAGAAGTTGGGACGCGTCTAGTCGATGGCGGCAATATCGAATTGGCGTTAAGCATCTGGTCGAACTCTGGCGTTGGACCAGCGAGATCGCGATTTCAAACAAAACTCATCATCTCGTCTACTCTGCGACTTGGGCCGGCGCGCGGCGGACAAACAGATTGAGGATTGAGGTGCTCTATACAGGGGCAAGTTGATAAGACCCTTTGGCGCCGGATTGGGCTGACCTCATTTTTGTTGCCGCTCTGCGCTGCCATTCACGGATCAAGGGTCCCCACATCGAGATTTGTTGCGGACGTGGCTTCGGGTTTTGGTCACCGCTCACCTTCCCCGCGCCACCTCGCTACCAACGTGGCAGTCTGCTGCTGCAGCAGCGCGTCATTCTTGCTTTGAAATTCCGTCAGCTTCCGTTTGAGGCGCTGGCAATCAGCCGCTAGTGCCGTCTCTATGGCCCCTGTATGAAGCGCGCTCTCGAGCGCACGGCAGCCTTCGGACGAAAAGCGGAAGACTTCAGGCGGGGGATAGGGTCCGACTCGCGGACTGAGCCAGCGCCAGCCGAGTGGTAATTGGAGCTGCGGTTGCAAATCCTCCGCCTCGGCCTGTGAAAGGAGCTGTGCAAAATGGCTGACGGAGCCCGGATCTACCGGGACGAAATAGATGCTCCACTCTGCACCGGTCGGCGTTTCCGGGCCGAGTATAGGATCAAACCAAATGCCGCCATCGAGCGTCATTCCAAACCAGTCAGGATCGCGCTCTGCTGGCCCCGCGGGAGATGTTGGATCGAGAAGATGCGAGGTGTTATTGGTCGCATATGCGCCTGCAACGAGCTCCCAGCCAACTTTCCCAAACCCTGTGACTCTCCGCCAGCCGTTCTCAAAGCAAGCTGCAACTGATCCCACGTAGTGGTCGAGGTCGCTCAGTTCCAGATCGACGTCCGCGCGAGCGGAGAGTCGGAAAGATGAGAGATCGAAGGTGAGGTCGCGGGGCTTACCTCCGGCGCTCAGGTCGACGTGAGTGGTCACCTGAAACAGCGGCCCCATATCACCGGGGCGGCTGCGAGGACCAACTGCCAACCAAATATCGCTTGAAAGAGTTATCTCCGCAGCAATGGTTTCCGTGGGACCGAACACATGGCCGCGATAATCCCTCGCCGGAAATTTATCAAGCTCCAATGGGACCAGCTCGGGAGCACGGTATCTAGGCTCGCATTGAGCGGCGACATCGGTGCGTGAGATTTTCCGCGCCGCGATCGGGTCTTTCTCGACATCCAGTGGCCCACGCAGCGTAGCGCGGTGTACGCGGATCAGCGGAACCGCCGGAACAGGCACGTGTCCGGCTAGATCGTACCAGTAATCGTAAGCGCATTCGCTAGCCGGTATATGACCCGGCCTAAGCGAAAATTCACCCGAAAGGTCCACAACCAAATGACGTTTCTGGATAATTTCAAAATAGTCGAGAAGGGATTGCGAACGGCTCACTGAACTGGCCATCTCTTGTAAGAGCCAGCTCAGGACTGCGACTGGCTCATCTACCGGAACCATCGGGGAGAGCTTGTCCAGGCTTGGAATTGGACTCGCACTCTTCGGTGAACGACGAAATTTGGTTTCGCGGAACGCGTCGAAAATCACATCGTCGGGCACCAGGCCGAGCATGCCAGCGAGCGTTTCGAGCATAACGACGTAAGGCTGGATTCTTCTCACCAGCGGGTCTTTGCGTGGCCTCTTCTTGATATCGGCCGGGGGTAACTCATGGCTTTCACGTAGTCGATCGAATTTGCGAAGGCTCCGCCCACTTCTCCGCAGCTCTCGTTCGATATCGACCTGGGTTATGCCTTGAGTTTTGGCCTGTGCAATCAGCTTGTTGACGACCTGCGCTGCCGCGATCTCACCATCTCGTTCAAACTTCGCATCGGGATCCGCGGCAGCCGCCCGCACATCTGCGACGAGTTCCTGCTGGTTTCGTGCAAGCTCTTTCTGGTGCTCGTCCGGGTTTCGAGTCCCGGATTGTGTACGCCACTTTGCCAAATCTATAACGTCGGCACTCATTCTTCGCCCCTATCTGCCCGTTCTATACCGCCGACCGCGTCGTGATCGCGACGGTGGCAAAAGCGTCACCAGTTCCCCTGTTGTGTCGCTCACTATCAGACTGAAGCTATCCAGTCCGTCAGAACCGCGGATCGATCTAGCCACCTTATGACTAACTCTCAACAGGCGACAGTTTCCCCCAATCGGGCGATCGATGTCGGCATATTCCAAAATAGTGCGGAGGCGTTTGCTGTTAAACCCACGCTGCCGGCACCGGCTTTCTGCATGTCTCGAGTTTTTCATGACGCTCCCTCCGTTCCAACACGGCAAGCGTCTCAACTGTTGGGGTAAATGTCGACAAATCTCTGTGGGATTATGAACAAAAAAACTGGGAGAAAAAATGGGATATAATTGGGATGATGGCCGGAGATTTGAACTCAAGCAGGTACTATTGACATGTATCATGCAGAGATGTAACTGTGACAGGTGTCAAAAAGGAACAAAGCTATGTCGTCTAACGGCCTTTTCAAACTGCGATACGTTCCCCAGAATTTCAGAGATCTAGCAGAGACAGATTTGGGCAAGGCGCTCTGGGAGTTCCTGAAACAGCCCGATAACGTCATTCGCATGGAGACGGCGACGCTGTTGGAGCGGGCGGCGGTTGAGCCGCTGGCAGTGGGGCTCGTTGCCGAGTTTGGCGATGAGATCCGGGATGACCGCATAAAACAGATGATCGGCCACATGGCAAAGCAAATCATGGCCGAGCTCGGTTACGAGATAGATCGCTCGGCGTTGAGGATCACACGGCCGAGTCTCTTCACGAGTGCGACAACATATCGGCCCGCCGGGGCTCGTGATCGCTCAATGAAAATTACCCGCGAGCAGCGAGAGGCTTGGGTCAAAAATACGAAGAACAGCCCATTTAATCGGTGGCTGAACACTATGGTCAGGGACGAGAGCGGAAACCTTGACCTCGAAAAGCTCTACTCAGTCGCAGCCAGGCACGGAATCACCAAGCGGTTCGACCACCTCAATCCCGGCCAACAGCGAATGAATGTCGGGGTTCAGCTTCGCAAGATAGTAGACCCGAAAGAGTATGAAAATCTGCATTATGGCTTGGACGGCTGAAGAGGAAGGGCTGTGGATATGTACACCATCGATAAACTTGCATCCATGACGGTGGAGCAGCGGGATACGATCTATCGCAACTGTCTTCGGGTGGGAGGTCCGGAGGCCGAGGAGGTGATCGGGAAGCTACAAGCCACAGGCCTGCCCTTCATCAAAGCTAAATCGCTTGCCCACGGCGATCCTGCCTATCGGAAAATGGAGATCATTATTAACAAACCCGAGAACGTAGAAGGAATGTTGGACGCCGCCGCGAAGGGCCGCCCTCCGATGGAGGTGATCGATCCGCTGCTGGCCGCCGAGCTTGGCAATGACTATGGACCGCACAACGAGGCCACCGTGACGGCAGGGTATCTCGTCGGCCAGAAGATGTACGCTCTCGGGTACGAAAAGCGGCCTCCGCTAGCTTTGAGGGGTTGCGTCGCCAAGACTGCAGCTACGTTTAGAAAGCGAAAGAGCGTCTAGGTGCAGCCTAGTGACAAGCTGCGCGCTCGTGGGGAGATGAACAGGCATTTTGAGGGTAATTGGCTAGCCGGCTAATTAGAGTTTCGAGTTGCGTTTCGAAGCATCAAGCGCAATGGCGGCGTTCGCGTCGCTGAGCCAAGCTAACCCACTGTCTCCTATGCTGAAAAGCTTGTGGACGAGCCCGTTTATGGAGTGGGGGTCCAGTCTATTGATTGCCACTTAGAAGTGACCGGGCACTGGCCTTAATAATTGAACTGACTGCCGGCCTTGCAGTGCGTGGCATCGCCGCCGGCGATATCCACGCGGAATTCTTCGGCCCAGGTTCATTGAATACGCCTGGCATTACCTCTCCTTCATGACGGCGGCCATACGCTTGCCAGCGCGAACAACTGTGGGACCGCAAGGCCCGTCGTGCAGGAAAGATCCGCGTGCGTCTGGGCGGAAAACAGGGACAATTTTTTTGCAGATTCCCAGAGAGGCCGAAGGGCGACGCAAAGCCGCGGACGAGGTGCGGCTGAAGGCTGAGGGTTCCGCGGGGGACGCCATCGCGACCAAGCCTGGCATCGGCAGAGCCAGCGTATTTCGCGTCCTCAGGAATGCCGCCTAGTCATTTTTTCGCCAGAGTTATCCGCCTGGTGTTAAAACAAGGCTGCTGCTACTGGTTTGCCTATTTCCCAGGGTAAATTCGATGTTTGTGCAGGAACTTGCTATGGTCGATGTCGGCTGAATGTGTCCCCAAGATCTATGAAGGTTGTATCAACCTCTCGGCTGTTGCGCGCCAGACCGTAAAGAAAGCGAACGCGAGCATCATCGTCCGCTTGCACCGGTGGGCAGCTAGGCCCGCGCACTCCGTTAGTGACCACGCGGTTTAAATTACGACGCCTACAAATCCGATAGACTTCACCGAAGGCGGCCGCGACATCCTCGTCACTAAGCCCGAATGCCCCCTCGGTAACGTCGCGGAAGGCGATGAACCACTTACCCTCATTGAGCGGCTGAAGTGTTCCGTGCCAAGTATCGTCGGCGCCAAGCGATGGCAACTGCGGATCGGCTGGTGCGAAAGGGTGATCACTCCGAAGGCGCCCATTTATATTAGTAAAGCCGTTGTGTGAGAACAAGACGAGGAGATCATAGCCATTACGCCATTCATCGAAAATGTCGCCCTTTAAGCCTTTGACGATGCCAACCATCTCTGTTCTCCGACATGTTGTTGCCCCTAATCAGCGGACACGATCAGGGTTTGTTTTGATTGTGCACAGCCGCCTATGCACCACCTTCACCGTCGCTGGGCCAACGCTGGGCTCGGCGATGATCGATCGCGGCCCTAGGAAAGGAATCGGGTTAGTTCTCGGAGCTCGGTTGCTACATTGGGGCCAAACTGCAAATCATGACGCCGACTCTCGTTGAGGTCGATTATCAATGAACGCATGTTTTGCCATTTCAATCGTCGAGCGCCACCTGCTGCTCGCATGCCCCGGCCGTCAACCAAGTCAATCAGTTTGTCTTGCGCTTCCAACGAAAGGCCCAGCCCATGGACCGCATAAAGGAACTGGAGGCCTGTAAGTTTGCCAACATCATCGATATCCCTGTCCGGCTCAAATTCAGGAAGGAGTTCAGGGATTCCCTGAATAAGTGTCTGGTCCAAAATTTCGAATTCGCTCCAGAGGGCTGTTCCGATTGTATCCGTCACCTCCGCAATCCAGGGACTGGCCTCACCGTGGAACGATAGGATCAGTTCGCGCTTGGCGCGCGTCATGGCAACATAGAGCTTGCAGGACGCACGATATGCCTCTTCTACCGGAGCGTCGCGCGGCGGTAGCACGCCGTTTCTGCAATTGAGGATGATCAGCGTGTCGAACTCATAACCTTTTGTCTGTTCTAGGTCGCAGAAAACGAGGCGATCAGAACTGGGATCATACGCACCGTCCAGTGCGGTGACACCGCACTTCTTAGCGAAGCCGTTTACGTCCAATCCCGAAAAGCCCGCAAAGGCCACGCAAACGGTTTTAGCATCGTTCTGCAGGGCAGTGGCAGCATAGGCGCGCGCGTAGGCAATTTCTTCTTCCAGCGTACCCGCGGCAAGGGCCATTGGAACGGAGCCGCTAAAATTCGCGAACTGAGGGTCGAGAATTTCCAGATCGTCGCTGTCGAACATTTCATCATGTAAGTTATTGCTTAAGACCCCGTAGGCAGCCTTCAATATCTCCCGGCTGTTTCTGTAGTTTTTTTGAATGCGTTCGCGGGTCACGCCGGAGAGGCCCGCCTCAGGCAGGGACCGATGCTTCGGGAGGATGGTCTGAGCGATATCACCGCAGAAAAAAATGTCGTTCGATCCGTCTTTGACTAGCTTTCGAATGACCCGTATCTCGGTGGTGCCAAAATCCTGCGCCTCATCGACAAGGATGTTCGTATACTGCGATTGGATATCATCCAGATGCTTCGTCAGCGCAGAGGTCAGGCCTAGATAGTCGACGACGCCCACATCGCGCATTTTCTGCTCCCAGCCGTCCAAGCCCCTTAGGATGTCCGACCGGCGATCGGCGGCTATCGGGAACTTTCGTCCCTTGCGCTCAAGACTGAGATAAGAAGAGCGCGCATCTGGCGTCACAGCGCTGCGAATCCAGTCAAACTCTTCCCGAAGATACGCTTCACCATTAACACCACGTGCCGTCATTGATTTTTGCATCGGCAGCAGCACCTTCGCGGAGTCGTTATTCAGCCATTGACGATAATACTCCCGGAACACCAGGTCGACATGCTCATCGGACTTCCATGTCACGTCTACATAATACCGATCATTATGAGGTTCTAACCGATGGAGAAGCCGCTGGGCGAGTTCGAAGAACGACGTAACCTCGATCCGATCTCGAACGACTTCGTTGCTGCAGGCAGCGTCAACGAGCTGACCAAGAAGACCGGYGAGGCTACGGTTCAGCGTAAGAAGCAGCACCCTCGAATCTGGCGCTTCCGCCAAGCGAAGTGCACGGCGAACGGCGACGCAAGTCTTGCCAGACCCAGAAACTCCGGACAGTTGCGAAGCGCCAGAATAATCGGCCTTCACGACCTTTTCCTGCTCGGGATGAAGATACAGGAACCATTCGTGCCAGCTGGAACGCTTCTCGAATGACGCGAGCCAAGCTTCGTATTCGGGCGACCCAATGCGCAGGCGGCGTATATCCTCCCCGTCGGCCACCTCGAGCATCTCGGCTTCATCGACATCCTCGAGGAGTCCGATCCGACCCATGCTGAGATCGACATGGGCCTGAGCGCCTTCATAATTGCCCGAAAGGAGTAAATTGAAGACAGCGTGGACGAGTTCGGCCCTCTGGGTATCGGGAATCTCGATGATTAAGGATTTGAGATCGTTGGTGGTCGAACGAGCGTCCAGTGCCTCCAACTTCCTGGCAACGCTGCGCGGAAGGTGGTCCAATACGTGGTCCATCGCATCCGCGTCGAGACGCTCGACGACGGGCTTGTCATGGTGGTCAGCCCGGAAGTCGTTTGCATGAACAACCTCCTGGCCCGACCCGGGTACAAGAACGGCCCTTAGGTCCCTGACGGCAGACTTCATCCCCTTCTGCCTGTCCAGCCATTTGTCGACATCTTCGTGATCGGCGACAAATAGGAAAAGACACGTCTTGTCGGTCTGCTGCGTAATCAGACGCCACCCATCACCGAGATCATACTTCACAGCGTTTTGGATACGATTTTCGCCATGTTTGGTGACTGGAATCCCGACGAACGGATTTGGGTCGCGCAGGCTGCCGAGGATGGCCTTGACCTTGATCGCTTTTTTTTGCAGTTGCCCGCCTCCCAGGAAGGCCCTGCTTAGCGACTTGTCGAATTCCTTAGTGGTGAAGTAAGCGATTTGCCCGACGGCGCTGCCGGCTGCATCAATGCCTGATCTGATATTCATGAAGTCCCCCATCCTTCTCGTGCCCACCAGTGTTGGTCACGAGGCCCATCCTCAAACATACAGGCTTTCAGCAGTATTGAAATGCCGTCATCTCTCATCAGAACGCACCTAGGTCTCTCGCGCCAGGCTGCCTCGGTGCGCGCTTCGTGGCTTCGAAGACACGGTCTTGGAACCGAGCCCTCGTAGTCTTCCGCCTACGTGTCAAACAACCCGGTGCTAGAACTGCCACTCTGCCGGACAGGTTACACATTTCGGCTGAACCAGCGGCTGCTTAACCTAAGGCGTTGAAACCTTCGGTCCCGTCAACAAGTCGATGACACCTGCCAGCTTTTCGTTGGGTCTTACCGTGTCGCTTGGGCTCGGTTGCAAGCCACAAGAATCCGGCCCCTGCCAAGCGGAGGCAGTAGGCAGCGGCCTATCGGTTCTTGCCGGCGCTCGCCTAGAGACTGTAGGATGTTGATATGAAACACACGCTTGAAGCAGCCGATCGGGTCTGCTGGCCGAAATGGACCGCCGCTAAGCGGAGATATCACTGGGGCAAGGCAGGATAGGAAGAGGGCAGGCGCCCCGGGGATGCCGTCAGTTGGCTAGGCGAAGCGAAGTAGGTAAGCAGGTCGGCGGGTTCCTGTACGTCCACCGGGACGCGCTGCCGGACGTATCCGAAGAAGTGAGACAGGCGGTTGCCCGCGCCGAGGCCGCGGCTTCTGGCTTCGCGTGGAACGTTGCCAAGGTCTCGCCCGAGCGGCAGTCGCTTCTCCTCTACGAGGACTTCTCGAAGTCCGCGTTCCCCGCCTTGCTCCGGTCGCTTTCTTTCGACGCGGACGGAGTTCCTTCCGTCATCGACTACTCCCGACGCGACAACCCGCCAATCCTCCACCGCAAAGAGACGCTGCTCGCACCCGCTGACCCACGCATTCCAGCCTTTGCGGCGATAACGCGCAAGGCAGAGGACCTCGGACTGTTCAAGGACACCAAGCGCATCGGCACGCGGGCCAACTGGACGGCCATGCTTGCCGAAGCCGGCCTCCGGGTGGACGGCCCCCGGTTGGTGGYGGCGGGCGAATCCGCAGTGGACGTCGCCAGGGAGAAGACCGCCATATCGAGGAACGGGCTCTCCCAGCCTGCCTCGATCATGATCCGGTACGGGATGCTGCAGCCCGCGCACGAACTTTTCGACTACGGCTGCGGACGCGGGGACGACGTGGCCACGCTGCAGGCCAACGGCTACTTCGCCTTCGGATGGGACCCGAATTTCCTGCCCGACGGCGAAAGGCGGCGTGCCGACATCGTAAATCTGGGCTTCGTCATCAATGTCATCGAGGACCCTCACGAGAGGGAAGAGACCTTGCGCGCCGCCTGGGGCTTTGCGGCCAGAGGCATGACGGTGTCCGTGATGACCGCCGGGAAGTACAACGTCGAGCACCACACCCCGGTCGCGGACGGCTACCTTTCCCGCAGGCAGACTTTCCAGAAGTACTTTTCACAGGAAGAGCTGACTGAGATGGTCCAGCGTGCCACGGGAGAGCGTCCGATCGCGCTAGCCCCGGGCATAGTGGCCGCGTTCAGAGACAAGGACCTTGAGCAGCAGGTGAGCTTCCGGAGGAGGTCGAAGGCGACGATATACGCCAACCTCGCCATTCCGTCCCGCGATCCCTCGCGCTTCCTTCTCCGCCCGAAATCTAGGACTGTCGCCGAAAGGGCGAGCGAGGAACTCGAGGCGATCTGGAGAACAGCCCTGAATCTGGGAAGGCTCCCGCAGGATGCCGAAGTCGAACCGGCTGTGCGTGCCGCGCTGGAAGAAAAGGGTATAGCCATCGGCCGCGCGTTGGCGGCCTGTGCACGGGAAATAGCCGATCCAGCGCAGCTGAAGGTTGCCGGCGATGCCCGGCGCGAGGACCTTGTCGTGCACTTCGCTCTGACGCTGTTCCCCGGCGCCTTGAAATACGGTTCACTGCCCATCTCAATTCAGCGAGACATCCGCACCTTCTTCGGCTCGCTCGCCGGCGTCGTCGACGCAGCTAAGGCAGAGCTGCGGGCTCTACGTGACAAGCAAGTGCTCGCAATGGCGTACGCCGACGCGGCAGCAACGGGCTTTGCGAGCTACGAGGACGGTATCGTTCGCTTCTTGTCCGAAAACCTGGAGCAGCTTCCGGTCAAGGTCAGGATCGTGGCAGGGTGCGCCGAGATCGTGCACCAAGGGTTCTCTCTGCTGGACTTGGTCGAGATCGGCCCAGAACCGTGGCTCGTGCGTGGGCTGGAGTGTGACGTGGACGATAGCGCCCTTCCGGCAGTCAGGTCGTCGGTCGAGGTGGACCTTGCTCGGTCGCGGTCCCGCAGGAAAACGTTCGAGGGCAGGGTGCTCTACCTGAAGTCCCGGTATCTGCAGCGAGGCCATCCCGGTCTGGAAAAGCAGGCGGCCGCCGACAGGAAACTTCTGGAACTTGGAATAGTGGACGCCAAAGGCAACGGCCCTCCGGCCGACAGGATTGCCGCCATGCTGGCTCACCGACCCCGGCGGAAGCCATCAACCACGAGGTCACCAACAGCGCCGACCCGGATGCTATGAAAAAAGGCTATGGGTAGCCTACCTGCCGGTTCCCAGCTAGTTCGGGGGAGGGATCCTCGATTGGATCACTAATTCAGACAAGTGACCGTCAAAAATTTTGCAAAGAAATGCTTAATTCTTCTCAATCACGGTAGCTTTGGCATTGGGAAGCTCCAGGCGTGACAAGTGGGAGCTAGGGACAAATTAAGCGTGTTCTACTGTAGGTCAACTAAACCGCGGCTAAGCCCAAAACGGTCGGATCAAAGTCGCGCGCTGAGAGGCTCCTCATCGCCGATGACAAGCAGGAGACTGCGATTTCAACATCGGATTCAGTGGAGAAACGGCCCAATGAAAAGCGCAGACATTCTGCGGCGTCGGCGGCACTCAGGCCGATGGCGAGAGCCACATGTGACGGGCCAAGCATCCCTGAAGTACATGCTGAGCCAGTTGAGGCCGCGACTAGCGGCTGAAGACGCATAAGCAAGTCACTCGCGCTTACTTTTGGAACCCTAATATGTAAGCAGCCCGGGTGCCGCGGAGTTTGTTCACAAGACACTCTCAGTTCGGCAAACACGTCCTTTAAGCGTCGAGCTAGCCTGTCACGCAGGTCACCAACACGCCGGCGCTCGACCTCCCCTTCAATCGAGATCAACCGACACGCCTCGCCTAATCCGACACAGAGCGGAACCGGTAGCGTTCCCGGCCTCAAGCCCTGCTCTTGCCCTCCTCCAAACATCAATGGCTTTGGTCGCCATGGGGCATCCAAAGCGACGATTAGGGCGCCAATACCTCCCGGTCCATAGATTTTGTGTCCTGATAGACTCAGCGCGTCGGCACCCCACTCCGCCATATCGACATGGGTTGCGGCAAGCGCTTGAGTGGCGTCGACATGGAAAAATGCGCCAGCACTTCGCGTCAATCGTCCCACCAACGCGCTTGGCTGGATTGTCCCAATCTCGTTGTTCACAGCCATGACGGACACAATCGCTACTTCGTCGTCAAGCATCGCCTCTAGAGCCTGAATATCCGTCAGGCCGTCATGGGTGACGGGCACCACTTCGACTACAAAGCCGAAACGCTCCGCCGCATACGCGGCGGCAGACACCGACTTATGTTCGATAGCGGATACCAAGATCCGGCGGCGACGCGGGGGCGCAGCCATCGCCGCCCCCAAGATCGCGATGTTGTTCGCCTCTGTGGCGCCGGAAGTGAAAGTCACTTCTTCAGCGGCGGCATTGAGGCTCTCAGCGACAAAACCGCGAGCGGCTTCCACTCTGCTTAGAGCCGCCCACCCAAAAGCGTGCTCTTCAGAACTCGCATTTCCGGGCGCATCATACGCCGCGTCCACCGCGATTCGCACTCGTGGGTCGAGTGGTGTCGAGGCCTGATAGTCAAGATAGACTGCTTTTTGAGTCATACCGGATCCAATCCACTGGTGAGCTTCGCCAGGAGGTTGACATAGCCCCTCAAAGCAGCTCATTTCAACTGGTATCAACATCCAGTGAGTTGCCATGTCCCGAAGCCTTCTCGATAGCTCCGACAGCCGGTTGCAGTTTGCAGGTCACGAGACTTTTCCGCTTCGCTATGGTTGGCTAAAGAAAGCGTACGACGCGGTCAGAACATCGTTAAGTAACGATAGTCAAATCTGCAGTGTCTTCACGGATGATTCAGCAATTGCTCTTTTTGGTGTTGGTCGCAATATGGTCCTTTCAATTCGGCACTGGGCGATTGCAACCGATGTGCTGTCTGCGGAAGATCGTCCGGGTGAGCGCGCCGCTCGAATAGCCACGGGACAGTTAGGCGATTTACTTTTCGGAGATTCGCTCGATTCGTATCTTGAGCACCCCGGATCACTCTGGCTCCTACATTGGATGTTAGCCGGAAAACCGGGGCGGGCGACCACTTGGCACTGGGCGTTCAATGAGTTTCACGAACCGACGTTTGATCGCGAACTCATGCGTCGCCGCTTGAGTCGTCGTTGTGAGGAACTCGGTGATGCAGGCCGGCTCGGCAAGGGCCGAAGCATCAGTGGCATCACCATACGCCGCGATGTCGATTGCCTCTTGCGGACCTATTTCGCCTTAACAGCAGGGGCGCGCCGCGCACCCGAGGATAGCATTGAGTCGCCGCTCGCTGAACTTGGGCTTGTTCAAAAGGCCGGCGTTGGTGAGCTGTTTCGTTTTCGTCGCGGACCTAAGTCGTCCCTTCCGGACGAGGTATTTTTGTTCGCCTTGGTCGATTTTTGGCGGACTTACTATCCGTCGCGTCGCTCGTTTTCCGTCGATTTTCTGACATTTGAGCGAGGCTCCCCAGGGCAAGTCTTCTTGTTGGACGAAGAGGCTGTAGCTGAACGGTTAATCCGGCTCGATGCATTAACAGATGGCGCTCTTAGGTGGGACGAGTCTTCCGGAATGCGACAACTCTACGCGCACAACCTCGACGACATCGACGAGTGGGTTGTTCTTCGAGCCATGTTCCGGCGAGATCTCAGATCGGCAGCAGCATGACTAAAATGCTCAGCGAAACGGTACGCGTGGCCCGGCGCTTCACCCGATCAATTAGGGTGGACACCGACCTTGGTGATCCGGGTGCACTGGAAGGGTATATTTGTTCTCAATCCGCCGTCGACGCCTTGTTGATCATGGGCCGCCATCGGGAGGCGACCGCACACAGTGCATTTACTTGGACCGGCCCATATGGGAGCGGAAAATCTAGCTTGGCAGTGGCCCTGGCCGCTTTGTTAGCAGGGCCCGCAGAGCGAATCGCCAAGTTATTTGCTGACGCCAATCCAGACGATGCGTCTGAGATGATCAGGCTGTTTCGGCCGACTTCTGAACCTTGGTCAATTGTGCCGGTGGTCGGACAACGGGCCGATGCCGCAACTGTGCTGAGGTCTGCGATTGAGACTTCGCTGCGGGACGAGCTGCCCCAACACAGGGCTAAAGAAAGTTTCGCAGCATGGGTTGGTCGGGCGGCCACCGAGGTTTCGTCGGGGGGCATAGTGCTTCTCATCGATGAGATGGGGAAGTTCCTTGAGCACTCCGCCATAGACGGCGGCGATGTACACGTCTTTCAGGACCTCGCTGAAGTAGCGGCCCGCTCTCGTGGCCGCCTCATCGTAATCGGCATCTTGCACCAGGCCTTTGACGAATATGCTCATCGGATGTCGCGGGAGGCGCGCGATGAATGGTTGAAGGTTCACGGGCGTTTCCTCGATATCTCCATCAGCCTCGCTGGCGACGAGCAGATCGAATTGATATCACGAGCGATTGAATCGGCGGCTAAGCCGCGCGGTAGAGATCCGGCGGCATCGGTAGTAGCCAAAGCAATGCGTGGTGCGCGGAGCGGCCCCACTGAATCGTTGGAGCAGCGGCTTGCCGCTTGTTGGCCCCTGCATCCAGTTGTTGCGGCCCTTCTAGGGCCTATTTCTAGGCGGCGATTTGGTCAAAGCCAGCGTAGCATCTTTGGCTTTCTTACCTCGGCTGAACCCTTCGGCTTCCAAGAATTTCTCGCGAAAACGCCTGCGAACGGGTCGGTTTTTTCTCCGGAACAGCTCTGGGACTATTTGCGATCAAATTTAGAGCCAGCGATTCTAGCATCGCCTGATGGACACCGGTGGTCGACGGCGGTCGATGCCGTTGATCGATGTGAAACTCGAGGTGGAACAGCGAACCATTTGCGAATCTTGAAGGCGATTGCGCTCCTCGACCTCTTTAAGGATCGCTCAGGGCTCCCGCCCACGCCTGAGATTGTCGCGTCCTGCACCCCCAACGACCAAGTCAACTTCGAGGCCCTCCTTGAGGACCTTGCAGCCTGGTCGGTCGTCGTGTTTCGCAAACACGCCGGCGCGTTCGCGATCTATGCCGGAAGCGACTTCGACATTGAGCAGGCCGTGGACAGTGCGAGGAAGGCCGGGGTCTCAATCGATTACCGACAACTGGCCAGGCAAGCCGCGCTGCAGCCCATCTTGGCAAAGCGTCACTATGAGACCACGGGCGCGTTAAGGTGGTTCGAAATTGATCTCGCCCCGCTCCATGAGGCCGAGGAGCGAGTCCGAGCTTACCGCCCCGCCGCCGGTGCCGCCGGGTTATTCTTACTACTCGTAGGCGCTAACGGCGAGCCTCAGTCAGAGGCCCGCAAAATCATTAAGGCTGCGGCGGGCTGGGCTGGGGATCGCCTGATTGTAGTCGGATGGACGCGTGATAGCTTTCGACTTCGTGAGATGGCGAGCGAGCTCACAGCTCTAGAGTATGTTCGAGCTACTCGGTCTGAGCTGGAAGGGGACGCGATCGCGCGACGTGAGATCGATGCTCGACTCTCGCGCTTGTCAGCCGATCTCGAAGATCGGCTTAGTGAAGCGATTGATGTGGTCGATTGGCGCTTTCCTACCGGCGCCGATGTCAGCACACACTCGCACCTCAGTGGCCAGGCAGCGCTGAGTATATTGGCATCACGCCTAGCGGACTGGCGCTATCCAAAAACACCGCACCTTAGAAACGAACTCGTCAATCGTACCCGACCATCGTCAAATGCTGCCGCGGCGACGCGGGCGTTGTTGAAAGCCATGGTCGAGCAGAACGGCAAATCTCGTCTGTCGATGGAAGGGTATCCGCCGGAGGCAGGATTGTACTCTAGTCTGCTTGAAGCGACCGGATTGTACACGTCCGATGACGAGGGCGCTTGTCGCTTTCGGGCTCCTGTCGACGGCGATTGGCACCGGCTGAGCGCTCTCTGGACCGCGGGTGAAAACCTGCTCAAGAACTCGGAAATAGGCTCTCCGCTATCCGAATTGTTTGCGCTGTGGCGAGCCCCACCATTTGGTGTGCGTGACGGCCTCCTCAGCATCCTTGGCGTAGCGTTTTTGCTCACAAACGTTGAGCGAGCTGCGATCTATCTCGAAGGCGTTTTCCGTCCCCAACTGGACAGCTTTCTCGTCGATCGGATTCTCCAAGATCCAAGCGCAGTGAGGGTCCGTCTTATTGAACTCTCTGATCTCGATGCGAATCTCATCTCAGAGTTGGCTCGGCGGCTGACCACGGAGGAAGTCAGCGTTGCTCCTTCAGCGCTCGATGTGGCCAAGGCACTAGTAAAAAACATTCGAGCGCTGCCCGCTTGGACGACGCGAACGGCGACCTTGTCAAAATCGGCCACGGCATTGCGAAACCTAGGTCAGAAGTCGCACGATCCGAACCAACTTCTGTTCGAGGATCTGCCGCGCGCGATCGGTGAGGGCTACAATGATCAAGGAGCGCTATTGGCTAGCGCTGTGGAAATGGGGCTCAGAGAACTGGAGGGCGCCTACGCCAAAATGCTCGCTGATCTGGCCATGACGTTGATGACGGAACTCCGGTTCAAGGGCGCCGCGGCGTCAGATTACGGACTGCTACACAGACGCGCCGACAACGTGAGGGGACTGTCGGGTAATTTCCGTCTTGATGCACTTGCGACGCGGCTTTCGACTTACCAAGGCGACCTAGATGACATCGAGGGTCTCGCCAGCCTCGCGGCCAACAAGCCGCCTCGGGATTGGGTTGACCGAGATATTGATGCAGCGAGAATCGAACTGGCGGCACTTGCCCAGCAATTCCTTCGAGCAGAAGGCTTTGGGCATTTGAAGGGACGCACAGACGGTCGGGTGACTATGGTCGTCTACATGAGCGACCCCTCCTTCCCAGAACCCGTGACGTCAGAGATCGAGTTAGATCCTGCAGAGCGCCAAAAAGCTGATGAACTATGCCTAAAGTTGGTTGCTCTCCTCGGCAAGGAAGGTGCCGCCGACAAAGTGGCGCTTGGCGCTATCGCAAAGCTCGGTATGACGCTGAATGCGGAGCAAACATCCCGAACCAAGCAGCGAGTGCGAGCCTAAAATGACTGAAAAGCACGTCCTTGGCATATCCGGTGGCCGCGATAGCGCAGCGCTTGCAGTTTACATGCGGCAGCACCATCCAGATTTGGAAATAGACTACTTCTTCACCGATACAGGAAAGGAGCTGCCGGAGGTCTATGAGTTTCTCGGGCGGCTGGAGGGTTTTCTAGGGAAACCAATACTTCGGCTGAATCCGGATCGCGATTTCGACTTCTGGCTGCGCGAGTACAAAAACTTCCTACCTTCGCCTCAGACTCGGTGGTGCACTCGACAACTCAAGATTAAGCCCTTCGAGAATTGGGTGCGCCCGTTTGTGAAGGATGGCTATGTCGTCAACAGCTACGTCGCCATCCGTTCCGATGAGGAGTATCGTGAAGGTTACGTCTCAGGGCAGGAAAATCTCCGCATCCACTTACCCTTTCGCACAGACGGGATCGACAAGGCCGCAGTTATGGAAATCCTGGAGGCCGCTGGAGTTGGATTGCCCGACTACTACCGTTGGCGATCCAGAAGCGGCTGTACTTTTTGCTTCTATCAGCAAAAAATTGAATGGGCGCGGCTGCTTGATGAGCATCCCGATGCGTTTGAAGAAGCGAAACGCTACGAAAAAAACGCGCTTGAGCATGGATCCCCATTCTCCTGGAGCCAGGGTGAGTCATTGGAGGACTTAGCGAAACCCCAACGGCTCGAGCAAATCCGTCGAGAGCACGAGAAACGGGTCGCTCGTCTGAAAGCCCGACGCCCCGTGAACGCGCTTATTGATGACGAGCCAGTGGAACTAGACGAGGTCTATGGCCAAAGTAAAATGTGCGTAACCTGCCATAAATGATCGAGTGTTGAACTGGGCACTAGCCAACCTTCCCCTCCTGCCTTAGCGTTGGGGCACGAAATGCCGCCGTTAATTGAGAGCGCACGACGCTTCTTAGGATAGCTTGGCCTCAATGACCTTTCGCTGCCGAATCCTCCTTCGGTCCCCTTTCAGTGATCATGTGAGCCGGGCTCGGTGAGATTCGATCAGTTTTTAACGCGCGCCGACGATGAGATTTTGCAGGCCCTGCTTGGCATCAAGGTTTTGCGACTTCTTAGAGCACTCGACAGCACCGGGTTTAACCAAGGTCGACAACGCTCACTTCTGGTAGAGCAGACTAAACCGCAGACACTTCTAACCAATCCGAAAACACGCGCATTGCTCTTAGACCTTCTTCGACCGGCGGAAGCCGAACAGCTGTGTCGCGTATTGGGACTGCACACCGAGCGGCCATATGAGGCTCTGAAGTCCGTGAAGGTATCCGGTGATCGGCTGGTTGCGCTGTTGGCGTTTTTCGAGCTGTCGCCGCTTCAAGAAGAGCCTCGCGAAGAGTTGCCTGCGGCAAAAGTAATTGAGCCTGTCTACGGACTATTTTCGCACCAGGAGCGCGCCGCGCGAAAGACTATCGCCGCACTAATATCAGGTCGCAAGCGTGTTCTGTTGCACATGCCGACAGGTGCCGGGAAAACCCGAACAGCAATGCACATCATTGCTGAAAACCTACGATTGTTCCCGGACAAGTCGGTGATCTGGCTCGCGCACAGCGAGGAACTCTGTGATCAAGCCGCCGTGGAGTTTGAGAAGGCATGGAGAAGCCTGGGCAGTCATCCAGTCGTGATTAGGCGGTTTTGGGGCGGGCGCTCGCTAGAAATCGACGACGTGCGAGGCGACTTCATTGTCGCGGGATTGCCTAAGATGAATGCCACCGTGAAGCGCAGTCTTGCGACTATTGGGCGGCTTGGTGCCGGAGCGTCCTTGGTGGTCATGGATGAAGCCCACCAGGCCGTGGCGCCGACCTATCAACTCATCCTTGATGCTCTTGTTTTGCCCTTCCCCTCAAGTTCTCTGCTTGGTCTGAGCGCCACGCCAGGTAGGACCTGGAACGACCTTGACGCGGATCAGGCGCTTGCCAATTTCTTCGGGCGTCAGAAAGTCTCGCTTCAAATCGAGGGATACTCCAACCCGGTCGAATACCTCATCCAACAAGGATATCTGGCTAGGACGACTTTTAGGCCGCTGCTGCTTACAAGCGGTGTGACGATGACTGAGAAGGATCGGGCCCGGCTAAAAGAAGAGCTCGAAATTCCTACTGAAATTTTACAGCGATTGGCGGAAGTTGAGGTTCGCAACCTAGCAATTCTGTCTGAGATCGAACAGCTTGCAAAGCGTCACCGTCGAATTATCGTATTCGCCACGACGGTCGAGCACTCCGATCTGCTAGCTTACACCCTTCGCGCCCGAGGGCTGTGGGCCATGTCCGTTACAGGTTCGACACCAGGTTTGGAACGTCAAGCGACTCTTCAAGAGTACAAAGCACCATCTGACGACGTTCGAATAATCTGCAATTTCGGCGTTCTAACGACTGGGTTTGACGCGCCAGAAACAAGCGCCGCCGTAATCGCACGACCTACGATTTCCTTGGTTCTCTATAGCCAGATGGTGGGTCGCGCGATCAGAGGGACTAGGGCGGGCGGCAACGCCGAAGCCGAGATCGTCACGGTGGTCGATAGCGGTCTGCCTGGCTTTGGTGATATTGGGGACGCGTTTCTCAATTGGGAAGATGTTTGGGGAGAGCCATGAACTTTTCGATCGTACCCGCGCATTTGGCCGTCAAGGCTATGCGCGACAACGGATACAAGAACGCCGCCTATGCAATTGCGGAGTTGATGGACAACGCCATTCAGGCCGGCGCTAAAAACGTCGAGCTATTGTGCGCGGAACAGACCACACCGCTGGCCCAGCGCACCAGGCGCCGTGTTCACCAGATTGCGGTGCTCGATGATGCGTCCGGAATGGATAAAGATACTCTCCGCATCGCTCTGCAGTTTGGAAATGGTACTCGCCTGGAAGAGGCAAACCAGACGGGGATCGGGCGCTTCGGAATGGGGCTTCCTGCGTCCTCAATTTCCCAGTGTCAAAAGGTTGAGGTGTGGTCTTGGCGCGGAGGTGTGGCGAACGCGATTTACACCTACCTCGACCTAGGCGAGATCGCATCCCAGAAAATGACTGAAGTGCCTGAGCCCACAGCCAAGTCGATTCCAAGGCTTTGGAAAAAGGCTGGCAACGAATGGGGGGAATCCGGCACGTTGGTTGTCTGGTCTATTCTCGATCGGTTGATGTGGAAGACCGCGGCCACAATCATTGATAACTCTGAATTCGTGATTGGGCGCATGTACCGACGGTTTCTGAAGAAGGATCAGGTTCGGATCCGGATGGCTGCCTTCGATATAGACCGTCCGGAAAACGTCACTATCGATCAGTGGGCTAAGCCGAACGACCCAGGATACCTTTCCACCGGCACTTCAACCCCAGCACCGTGGGATGACAGGCCTATGTTTGAAAAATGGGGTGGTGAGGATGGCTATGAGGTCACGCACAAGATTGAGTTCCGCGGCCAACAGCATCCCGTAAAAATCCGATACTCGGTCGCTAAGGAAGAAGCGCGGCAAGGCATCAACCCCGGCTCGCGCGATTACGGCAAACACGCGGCGAAGAATGAGGGACTGTCGGTAGTGCGTGCCGGTCGCGAACTCGAATTGGACGATGGATGGGCCGATCCCTCTGAGCCCCGTGATCGCTGGTGGGGGATCGAAGTTGAATTCCCGCCGGCGCTGGACGAGATCTTCGGTGTTACCAACAATAAACAACATGCGCATGGTCTGTCAGAGCTCGCGAAGTTGGACCTCGACAATCTATTGAAGGATGGGAGGAGCCTCGGTGAGCTGCGCGAACAGCTCGACGACGATGAAGACCCTCGTGCACCTCTGATCGAAATAGCTCACCAAATCCAGAAAACGAGGAATGTGTTGCGTCGCTTGCTTCGGGCACAAACGGCTTCGGAGGAACGTCGTGACCGAACAAGGCATCCTGATCCGAATTCGCCAGAGAGCCGCGCGACCGAAATCACGCGACATCGGCAGGAGGAAGGCCACGAGGGTCAGAGCGACGCGGGCGAACAGCTGCCCGCCGATCAGCGTCAAAGCCAAATCGAAGGGGAACTGACGAGCCTTGGAATGCCAGCAGCCGCGGCTAAGGAACTGGCGGCTACAACCATTTCAGATGGCTTGAAGTACGTGTTTGCCGAAGCCGATCTTGAAAGTATGGCGTTCTTCTCGGTGAAACAGAGGGGTGGGTCGATTATCATCACCTTGAACACGAGCCATCCGGCATTTGGCTCTCTTGTGGAAGTGCTGGAGAAGGATGCTACCGGCGAAGACGATGCTAGCCTACGCGAGCGTCTCACTACGGCGGCCGGTGGCCTTAAGCTAGTTCTGATGGCTTGGGCTCGCTATGAAGATGAGCAGCCTGATGGCCCGCGGCGCAATCAAGCACAGGAAACCCGTGCGGACTGGGGGCGTCTGGCTCGGCAGTTCCTGAACAACGATAGTTAAGTAGTGTCGTCTCCCGTCGGAGAAACTCTGCTTACGGTTTGCCGCGAGGCAAGGAGCGAACTGTTGCTTGTCGCTCCATATATAAAACTCGCTGCACTGGTAAAGGTGTTAGACGCGACTTCCCCAGGGGTGTCGGTGCAGGTGATTACACGCTGGCGGTTAGATGAGTTGGCATCTGGTGTCTCCGATCTAGCGATTTGGCCCGCTCTTTGCGCTAGGGGGCGCGCTGAACTATGGCTACAGCCTTCCCTCCACGCCAAATATTATCGGGCTGACAATCGTTCTATCCTCGGTTCTGCGAACCTCACCGGCGCGGGATTGGGGTGGTCAGCGTCGTCGAACTTGGAGCTTCTTGTCGAGAGTTCGCATCTTGCCGTGCATCTCTCGCTTTTCGAGTCAGAGGCATTTCGAGGTGCGAAGAAGGTCGATGATGCAATATACCTAGCGTTCAAAGTCGCGCTTGACGCCCTTCCTCCGCTACCACCGCCCCGGCTTGAGGATGCACAAATCGACAGCGTGAAGTTCGCTACGTGGAGACCATCGCTGCGGTTTCCTCAGGACATGTGGCGGTATTATTCCGGCGAACGAAGCAGCCTCACGACAGCCTCATGTGAGGCTGCGCGATTGGACCTGACGGCGCTGGACCCGCCGGCCGCGCTGAGTCAGGACGTCTTTCACTCATGGGTCGCCCTACAACTTCGACAACATCCTGAAGTCCAGGCAATTGAGGCATTTGGGGCGCAGTCACGACGGTTCGGTGAGATGAGATCGCTCATGAGTTCCTTAGGTGCGCAGGATGGCGCCCATGCCTGGCAAACCTGGATGCGGTGGCTAGGTCATTTCGATCCTACGAGGTTCAAGTTTCACGTAGCCAACTACTCGGAGATATTCGAGGTCGTTGCGCCGACCCAATAGTCAGAACGAGCTTTTAAGGCTCAATGTTCGGTGAGCCAACCAGGTTTGCAAAACGGACCAAGGTCGATGCCGTCCCACCTTGGTCGTCGCGGATGATCGCGAGACGGCCCAGGATCGTGGCGATGGCATAGGTTCGCCCGCTATTGCTGAGCGCGCGAAATCGAGAAGCCCGGCACCTAATTCAGCGCCGACGGGTGGGTCGCGCTCGATTACCGCTTTCTTTAGCGCAGAGATAACGCGAGTCATCCTCCGAGCTCGGCTGGTCCCAACGTCTTGGGTATCAACCTGCCAGGATTCGAACTCAGAGCGCAAACTTACGATGCAACCCGAAAGGCTGCCCAGAGTCTCCACCAACACAGCGACAAATTGGTCCCGGGCCTCTTCTCCAGACACTTCTTCGACCGCAGCCTTCGCTGCATAGTTCGCCTTCCATGGTCCCGACGCAAACATGAGGGCCTCACCAAGATAACGACGGTCATCGCTATCAGACAAAATATGCGGGCTGGCCCTAGGAGCACTGACGACCTGAGACGCCAAATCCTCGAACCGGGGTCTGATGTGCTTGGCAACTGCTGCTATTCGAAAAAGCAAGGCCAAGGCCTTCAAAAGGTCAGAACCATCGTTCTCGCGCGCAGCCGTCCATAGCTTTTCGATACGCGCGAAAAACCCAGCCTCGCGAGTGGCGCCGACAAGCTGTTTGTCTCTCTGAAGGCGGATTGCACTCTCACGAGCTACGTCCAAGTCACTCAGGTCCAGCGCGCCTTGTCGTTCTTCCGATGGGGTATTCACGTCGCATTCCTTTCAGTCGGACTCGTCGTAGGCGCGATCAGGAGATCCAACGCGGTGGCTTTTCTTGGCGATGACATTTGCTAAACGCTTTGGGTGACAGCTCGACACATTCTAGGCCCAGTTTCGCATACGGAAATCACAGGCCAAGCTGCACTAAGGCCTCTTCAAGACCAATTTTGCCGCCGCGCGTGCGCTTAAGAGCCGGGTCCTTCAACTCTTCGAGCGAGACAAACTTCCCTTCACGGAAGACACACCACTTCCGAATGGAGCTGAGTGACACCGTCCCGCCGTTCGTTTTGCTGAAATGCTTTTTCCGATTTTGAACGATTTCCATGGCTGGCTGGAACGGCCGACCGTGTGACGGCTCAATCAGTTTACCATCCATGTAGAATCCATCCTCGCGGATTTCTGCCACGGCGTCAGGCTTGCCTTCGTATTTGGCGCCGCGTGATAGGAACAGATAGAGCTTTTCACCGACCGGCAGACGAATGCCTTCCTTGTAATCGAGCAGCTTCCGGCCATCTGCCAGAAAAGGTTTGGCCACTATCTTCTGTAGGGGCGTCAGTGCTCGAACCAGGATCTCGGACTTGGTATCGCTTGGGCTCCGGCGAAGTCCTTCGATCAGCCTGACGGCCTCTGCCGTCAGGCCAGCGAACTCAACATAGCTCTCTCCGGACATGAAAACTTCCCTCCACCTAGATCGATTCCTGTAGCGTATCTAAGAAGTTTCTAATTGCAACAGTTAGCCGCTAATTAATAGAGATAGTGCTAATTTCGATGGCGCCTTCCATACAAAAATGACCCGGCGACCACGTCAGGGCACAATAAACATCGTCATGCGTTCAAAATCCACATATTGCGCGAAGCGATCTTGGATTCTCACGCGGGCTACGTGAAGAAGCGCGACACGCGCATGACGGCCTTCCACCAAGGCGTCTACAGGATCGCAAATTCGGAGTTCCCAGGATTAAGGATGGCATGGGTCGATAAGGCTGGACACGACGACTCCATCATTCATCTTCCGCATGCATTGCCTAGGCGGGGTGACAAGGTCCTTCTGAAAGCAAAGATGGGAACGGCCGAGTTGCGGGTCGACACGAAAGATCCGATTGGAGCCGAAAGCGCTCTTCGTGAACTCATCGACCCGGGTTGGCGGACGACAATTGCAAAAAGCTATGCTGGCGTTGAGATACCTGTCGCACATGTCGATCCGACCTTGGACTTCGGCGAAGTCGAACCCCACGTACGTCATTTTCTAGGGGCGCTCATCAAGCTTCAGGAATTCTACCTCCTAAGGGAGGTAGCGGAAGCGATCGAGGCAAACCGCGGCATGCGACGACCGTAGTGTGGTCTCCGGGATGGCGATCGTTTTCAGTTAGCGCTGATTGAAGGAGGAGATCTGTTCAGCGGCTCACGCAGCAAGAAGATGGGGCAAGTTCACTGCGCCCGCCTCGTCAAAGATCAGTCCATGACATTGCACTGCCGCCGATCGAGGCTGGGATAGAGAGAGCGTTGCGAATCCGAGCCGAGTATCAAGTGTACCGGCTATGTGGTGTGTGGCGATCAAACCTGCCTCTCGGCCCAGCATACTGTGATGGGGATAGAGCAGCATCAGACGGTCGCACCGATAGACGTGAGCGTAAGCCATTAGCTGGTAAACATCCGCTTGGCTCACACCGTGTCTCTGATCATCAATCTCGCTGCTCAATCTTTTCCATTTCGTGTCGATGATAAGCACAGGGCTACTGTCACGGGAGACTACTATGTCAGGGCGAGTCAAAAACGAGCGCTTGCCGGTATGGTAGTCGATCAACGCGTGATCTGTTGGGCTTTGCAAAGAGACGGAATACTTTGTTTTTGAAAGCGCCTGCTTGATCTTACGACCGACGAACTCCTCGAAAAGAGCATGCATTTCGAAGAGGAGAGAGAAACCTCGGCCCTCTCCGCTGCTGGTATTCTGGTAGCGTCGACCAAGAAGCAGCTTGGCTAATTCGAGTGGCTGCGCCCAGGCGCGATTTGTCCTGTCAATCGCCACACGATCCCACGGCAATTGGGCCACGGGCACTGTGGAGATTTCTGCAAATGCGAAGGCAAGCTCCGTCAATCGCCGTTGATTGAGGGGCGATCTCGCGATGCTATAGAGACGCGAGACCGCAGCTTTCATTATCCTGTTAAGAGCGATATCGGGACTCAATTCGTCGAACCGACAAGCAAGCCTCTGTGGAGTGACCGACAACGTTGTGAACTGCCGCTTGAGGACGAGCCGACCACGGATAGCTGCTAGGTCATCTTCGTGTTCGATATATTGTCTTGGCATACCGCGATGCAGCGCTTTGAACAGCTGATCGCAGAAGAGGCGGATAAGAATCTCGAGCAAATCGTCGTTCTGCCAATCAAGATCCGTTATGGCGCCGTCCGAAATTTCGAGATCGATGACAGCCGCAAGCATATGAACGAGGCTGCGACGCGTAGCGCCATCGTTGTCGGCCCCATCTATCTTGGGGAGGATCTCTAATGCGACCCCTGGGGCGGCCAACACGCCGACGACCTGTTGCGCTCGCAGCCGATGAGGATGATTAATCAGGATACATTCGCCATCTTCACCGCCCAATGGGTTAGTCCGACTGAGTTCCAAAAGCCGATCGGCAATTGCGCGGGTGAACTCTCCCTCACCAGGTCGTTCGATTGGGAGGTATCCCCATTCGCGAATGGTTCGTTTGATCATGCCTCGAGCTGTCTGTATGCCGCCAAATCAAATGCGGGCTGTAGCGTGTATCGCCACCGGTCATTGCCGAAATCGCCGTTGGTGCCGCTAATTGGAGCTAGTTTTCGGCGTCTGATGAAACCGCCGTCATCGGCGGTGTCAGCCAGGACGAGACGAATCTTCTCCCAATCCTCATAGAAATATTCGCTCAATAGTGGGATGATTTTGGTTCGCATTACGTCATCGAGTTCCGCTTTGGACCGACAACCAATGAAATAAGCATGTCCGATTTGATGCTCACGATCAAAAAGGCTCTCAATCCTTTCGTTCAGATTGGACAGAACGGCACTGACGTTTATCCCGTCGATGTTTGTGGGCAGCAGTCTCGGCTCAGGCATCATTTCGCGAAATTGGAAACGCCGCCTCAGTGCCGTATCCAACAGGGCGATCGATCGATCTGCGGTGTTCATCGTTCCAACGATATGCAGATTAATCGGAACTCCGAAACTCTTTCCTGAATAGGGTAGGGTGACAGTCAGTTCATTATCGGAACCGATTCGCTTGTCCGGCTCTATAAGGGTGATCAGCTCGCCCAAAACCTTCGAGATGTTGGCGCGATTGATTTCGTCAATCACCAAGACGTATGACTCTGGAGTTCCTTTCTCAGCCAATTCAGCAATGCGCCTGAAGATCCCTGGATGGACTTTGAGGCTAAAACCAGCATTTGGCGCCGACGCATCCTGCGCTCCATCGATTGACCGGGTTTCAGGACGAAGTCCCTCAACAAAATCCTCATATGAGTAAGATTGGTGAAACGTAACGAATGCGATCCGCTCCCGGGCAACAAGCTCGCGATACCTCCTCATGATGGCGTCTCGGTCCTGCGGAATCGTACCGTCGTCGCATAGCTTGACAGCAACAGTTGCCGTTTCGAAAGTTTTGCCTGTGCCCGGTGGGCCGTAAAGGACAAGATTGGTGGGCGGTGCTCTCGTATTCATCGTCGGATTTGTCTTTTCTCTTCGTTCAGCCGCCTGCATATCCGCGGTTAGAAAGCCGCTCTCATACCAATCTAGAAACTGCTGTAGCATTGGTGCGTCACTGACTCTGACGCTAACGACCGACTTTGGAAAACCCTGCCTGCGATACTCGTCTGGGGGATTGTTCTTTAGCCGAGGTGGCAGGTTGGAGTGTCTTCCTTTCTCCGCGGGATACAGTTGAAAGTCAGTGACTGAAGGGTCGAGCTGCCTCTCATCCTGCTCGATCCAAAGCTGCACCTTTGATATATCTTTCTGCAGCGCGATTGATCGTCCATCTCGTAGCGAAAAGGCGATCATTTTGTCGGTTTCTTGTAGTGGCGATCCGTAGCGCTCCCGTAGCACGGCCTCTGCTCTAGAAACGTCCAGAATGTCGTCGGCGTTGGTCATCAAACGTCACCGCCCATTCGGCTGAAGGTGATGCCGCCCGCTCCCCTTGCGGCCACGGTCTCTAGGACTTTTGTCATTGATGCTCCAACAGGGATAGCTAGAGATGAATTTGCCGATTTGGCCCGTTCGACGTCAACCTGTATGATGTTATTTTCGCCAGTTTATCTGAGTTGGCGGGGAGGGGTGTTCCGATGCCGCAATGGACTTGCGTTGCCCTGGACTACGAGAGATGGGATAGAGGAAAGGACGTGTTTGTCGAGAGCGACGATACGATATCCGCAGATTCCATCAAAATCTCTCGCGCGTCCGACCAAGAGCGTCGAAATTTCTTTCAACAAAAGGTAGCTGCGATCGCATGGCACTTGGGATCTGATCATGTTCCCGTCTTTGTGGATTTTAACGGTGAAAAAAGGCGGATGGACTGGGAGTGTATCGGCAATGCGCTTGCCTCTTCATTTTTGATCCCTCTCCGAGACGGGCCCGAGGGTTACCTGACCCATGTAGCAATCAATGCTCTGATGCCATCGGACGGGAAGGTAGATGGCAAATCATCGGCTTTGTTCGAGGATCATGTTGCTTATACAGACGCGCCACGGCAACCAATCCTCCGGTCACTGCGGCAGCATATTCTCGAGATAGATAATCGCTTACATGAAGGTGAATCCGTGACCCCTGCGCAGCGGATTGCGTACAAAGTTCCCGGATCCAGGAGATGCTTCCTGGAGATCAAGGTTCAGCGGAGCGCGATTTTGGTTCGATTGATCGACACGGGACTGGCCGATCCACGAGGCGCAATTCATAGAATTCCCGATAGCCACGGTTGGGCAGTGAAAGATGAGTTTCGGATCGCTGGCGAGGAAGATGCTGAATACGTCAAGCCGTTCATCCGAGCGGCTTGGCGGTTGGCTAATGCAGAAAGCTAGGTCTTTGCCAATAGGACGCGAGATCATTTAGTGGTTGGCGGAGAAGCGAATGCCAGAATGGAAGTTTATCTCTTTGGATTATGAGCCACTCTATCGGGATTTGCAGGAAACCGGCACAGAGGTTTTCGTGAAAAGCGCTAGCACTTTCAGCGCAGGCTCGTTTGGCAAAATCAGTCGCGCCGCCGATCAGCGCCGCCAAAGGTTCTTTGAGGAAAAACTGCGAACCATCGCGTGGCATTTGGGATCGGAGTCCATCCCGGTATTCATCGATTTCAACGGTGATAAGAGCCGGATGGATAAAGGTTGCCTTGGTCACGCGCTTGCGTCGCCCGCTTTACTCGCCCCACCGGTCGATGGACCCGACGGCTATGTTACCTACGTTACCTTCCTGGGGCGGGAGCAAAGGAGCGTGACGGGACAGCAGACTCTTCGGGAACTGAAGCCGCGGGTACTGGAAAATCTGAAGAACCTGGGGCCGGTTAAAGTAGCAAGGTTGATGTCGTTGCTTGATGCGAAGGAAAAGCCAGTTCGTTCAGCAATAGATAGACTCCGAGTGGACGGTGAGCGAATTTGGATCGATGCAGCTCAGGGGTTTTGGTGGCGGGATGACATAGCGCCTAAGGGGCCCCGACACTCTCGTTGGAAGAGGACGTATGTCCCTCTCTCATAAAGCGGGATCGCGTCCATGGAGGATAACGTGCCGCAATGGACATTCCTACCGTTGGACTACGATCCATGGACCAAGGGGACAGATGTATTTGTTCAAAGCGTCGACACCTTTGCAGCGGATTCCTTTGAAAGGACGACACGCGCGCCGGATCCCCAGCGCCAGCAGTTCTTTGAGAAAATGCTTTTGAACATCTCATGGCACCTCGGCTCTGACGCTATTCCAGTCTTCATCGATTTCAATGGCGATCGGAGGCGGATGGACCTTGGGTGTGTCAGTCACGCGCTCGCTGAGCCAAGTTTTCTCTCGAATCCCCAGAATGGGCCTGATGGGTATGTAACTCACGTGCGTATTAAGCCGACGGGCGACTTCTCCACCGATCGTCAAGGGACGGATGACATGACCGCACTTTGGCAACGCATCTATGAGACCGCGAGCAAGGAGCACCCAGAATTGGCTATGAAATCGCCGGGCTCCAAAGGGGCCGGATCGAACTGGGTTATTTTCAAAGCCGATCTGCCGCCGAAAATTACAATAGATTGGAAGATTACCAAGGGAACGGTTGATTTGTCGTTTTGGCCGGGAGCTTCGGCGATGCCCCGTGATGACATGGATCTTGGTTCCTTAGCGCAGGCGACATCGAGAAAACCATCTATTGTCATGTTGGGAGCCACCAAGGTGATTACGGTGCCGATTTCCGCTCCCGGGCCGACCTCTACCCAACTAGACGGACAAAAAATAAAGGAGGCTCTGGAAGTCGCGTCTGCTCTATACAAATTCTATTGCGACAACGATGCCGTACTTAAAAATGAATAAAAAATAAGGTAGTGTGATCACCATAGACTACAGATTGGATCGGGAATCCTGCATTCAATATTATCACTTCTTTGCCGAAAGACGCCTTCGTTGTCGTTTGCGCGATCAGAATTTTAGTCGCCGCGTCCGTTTTGCCGCCGTAATTATCTTTCCATCATCGCTCATCACGAGATAGCTGTCCAAATAGTCCGAGAGAGAGGCGTATTCGCGGCCCAATTCCCCCCTCGCGCGAGCTCGTCCTCTGCCGTCCATGAAATACACGTCTGCGCCGTGACGGCGCCTGCGACGCCCGTAGGCGAGGATGGCATCGACAATTTCGGTTTTGATCCCTCTCTGCTGACAGCGGACTTCTGCGTGGTGCGTGTACATCGAATTCTCCTCCTTCCTGTCTCATCTGGAAGGTAGGAGAGGGGGATGCCAATTCCTGTCATGCAGCCTGCACCTGTGAAACGGGAGGCATCGTTCCACCTCCCTGCCTCAGGCCATACTCACGCAAGGCGCAGAGCGTGTTGACGAGCCGCATCTCGTGCACGCTGCTGCAGGGAACCTCCAGGAGACGCGGACTGGCGAAAACAAGCGCAAGCACTTGCGCGCGCGAAACGGCGACGTTGATCCGGTTGAGGCTGAACAGGAACTCGACACCCCGAGGTATTTCATCCGCCGACGAGGTCGTCATCGAGACCATGCAAACCGGTGCTTCCTGGCCCTGGAATTTGTCGACCGTTCCGATGCGGGTCCCGGCGGGCAGCGACCTCTTCAGCGCATTGACCTGCGCGTTGTAGGGCGCCACGATCAAGATATCGTCCAGCGTCAAGTTGCGCTCCAAGCCATAGCGGTCGCGAAACCTCGCTCCGACCAAGCGATCAATCTCCTTACGGATCGCAGCAATTTCTTCGACCGAAACCTGTCTGTTCCCCGCATGTGGAACTTGCATAAGATGGACACCTGACGATCGATCGCCAGGATCAAGAAGGAGAGCCTGCTTTGCTGCGCTGTCATCTGAGGCGAGGCGGCTCTCGTAGACGATGTCGGATATGAATTGGCAGACGTCCGGGTGCATGCGCCGCGACACGGGTAGGAAAATGCCCATGTCGGTAGGAACTGTATTGTGACCGGCCAGCAGATATTCAAGAGACGAAAGTCCGCTTTCTCCGGGATGGGCACCCTGAATTGGCTGTGGCAACTGCATCGGATCGCCAACCAATACGATGTTCTTCGCGCAGGTCCCCATCGCCACGATGTTCGCCACCGAAACCTGCCCGGCTTCGTCGACGAACAGGTAATCGAACATCTGTTCGAATTCTGGCCGTGAAAAAAGCCAGGCCGTTGCACCTACTACCGATGCGGAAAACAGCTGGTCGTCATCGTTTTTGGATGCCACGTGAATCGACCGGTACTCATCGCTAAAGCCATCGCCACCCTTCTTTGCGACCGTGATGTTGATCCCGGCGTCGTTGGCTCGGTCTATGACAGCGCAGAGAAGGTTGTCGATCGCTTTGTGACTATTGGAAGCGACTGCAACCCGCTTTCCCCGCTTAACGAGATCGATAATCGTGCGGGAGCTGACATAGGTCTTACCAGTGCCCGGAGGGCCCTGTATCGCGATAGTTGAAATATTGAGGTCGCCCAACGCTGTGACCGTTTCGGCGACGATTTCTCGAGATGGATCGATGATTGTGAGCTGCCGATTGTCACTTGTGAAGTGAGGTTTGGAGCGCTCAAGGAAGTCGAGAATGGCTGGGAAATGTCGATCGTTGTGAATGACGGATGTCACCACTCGTCGGATGGCACCTTCGATCTGACGGGTGTCGAGCGGTCCAGAGGGAATGAGCGCTGTACAAGTCGGCGTTTCGTCGAACCGACTCCTRGGAAATGCCACGATCGCTGTGTTGTGAACTCGGTCGAGTTCAACCAGCCTAACCGACACTGGCAGTCCCTCTAATTCGACATTGCAATCGCCGATATCGAGTTTTGTCTCCTGTTCCGGGAACTCATACGTTCGCTGCCAATAACTGCCCATCTTCGAGCTCGACGAAACGGCCCTCAGCCCACCCAGACAGTCGAGATCGTCGATGAGTTCATCCGGTTCGGCGCCGATCTTGTCGAAGATCGACCACCATGCAGGCTTCTTCTCTCTTGGGTGAAAATAGACGAGGTCAAGCAGCAAATCGGCCATCCGATCCCCCAGCCGATCACGAACTGGCTGCAGCCTTTCGCGCAGTTGGTCGCCGGCCACTTGCTCGGTATCAACTCTCTCAAAATCGATGCCGCTTCCGTCCTCGTTAGAAGCCCGCCATTCCATGTCGAGTGGACGAACCGCTGAGACCAGCCAGTCGCGAAGCAACTGCGTAGAGACACAGTCGATACGATTGTAGTCTCGGATTTCATCAAGGATCGCCTGGCCGCCCGTCTCGCGCCATTTTTCGTAAGCTACAACGCTGCCGCCGGCGGTTTTCACCTGGCCGGTGCGTTGTTCCATGTAGAAAACTTCAAGGTTCTTGAGAGAGTAGGCCGGTTCTGAAGCGGTCAAACCGCCGGAAACAACCCGATAAAGGTCGATGAAGCGGTTTTGCCGCAAGAGCTGATCGAGCAGCGCTTCGCCGATCCCATGGCTGCTCGTAAGTCTCCGCAACGCGGAAATTTCGTAGGCCGCGTAGTGGTAGATGTGCGCCCCAGGGAACCGGCGAAGCCGATCTTCGAAAAATGCCATCAGATGGCGCAACGCTTCTTTTTCCTGGAAACGATCGTGTGCCCAAAAGTCCAGGAAAGTGTTGTCACCTTCGCCGTTGAACCAGACGCCGTGCAGATATTCCAGGCCATCTTCGTAGAACGGATCGCCCTCGATGTCGTAAAAAAGGTCTCCCTCGTCCGGCCGAGGAAGCAGTGCAAGTCCGCGTGCTGGGTCAAACGGCTTCAATTCGAACGCTGGCGGGCCGCCGGCGCGCCGGGCAGACTGCAGCCGAGCCTGAGTTTTCAGCCTCGTAAGTGTCACCTCGGCAAGCCTGGGCACCGGCGTCTCGCACCGACCAAGAGCAGTCATGGTTGAAATGCCAACAGAGGTCAGCTTGTCTCGCTGGCCTTTTGCGATCCCGGCCACGAGAGTGAGACTGTCAGTTTCTTCCCAATGACACTTGCAGATGTCTCGCCAGCGACAAAGCTGGCACATCCTGACCGGATCAGGAGATGTCGCCTGCGGGTCAGCCACAAACTCTTCTAGCCTCTTACGCGCCTGACGGGCATAGGCGGAATATTCTTGAAGCCGGAATGAAAAGCGCTCGCCGTTGCCTAGCTCGATATGGGCTTGGTCGGGATCGACTCCCTGAATCTTGGCAAGCAAATCCGAATAGAGAACCAGCTGCAGGATGTGCTTCGGGTCGGGCTTTCGCTTTAGCTTGGTGTCGATCACCTCGTAAGAAAAAGGACCTAAAGCTGACGGCTTGCCCACCTTGATGAGGAAATCTGACCAACCACCCCACGGTGCCGAGAGGAGGGCGCCTTGGAAAAGAACGTCCGCGCCTTCGCTGAGTGCTTCTCTGGTAGCATTCGCTGCGGAGCGCAGATCGATGTCTCGGCTGAATTCGATTATGCGGCGACCTTCGGCACGCAACTTAGCCAAGTAGTTTGCTTCGTGCGCATCGCCATATTGCTGAAGGAGCTTCGCATCTTCAGTGTCCGCAGCTGGCGTCAGCGGTTCACCCCGCAAACTGCGCAGATCCATTGCCGTGGCATGCAAGCACCCCATGAAGCGCATCAGGTCCGATGCGGATAGCAAGATGTCCTTGCCTTCCAGCTTCATGTCAGATTCCCCGCAACCGATGATAATAAAGCTGTAAGCAGTGGAGATGACAATAGCTGTCACCCGAAACGGTAAATGCCGATGTCTTTCGAAAAAGCGCAGCAGCTCATCGATCTTGCGACTTACGTAGCCGCGCGTCGTATGGGGGTGACCACCGACGATGTCATTGACCGGCTCGGCGTTTCGAAACGAAAGGCCCAACGGATTCTCCACACGCTCGAACTTAGATTTCCGGATACTGAAACGCATTTCGACGACGAAGGCCGAAAAAGATGGCGCCTGGATACGGCTGCCCTACGCGATCTCCTCACGCTCACTCCAGACGAACTGGCTGCGTTGGACATGTCGATTGGGACACTCGAACGCAACGCCCAAGGTGTGGAGGCAGACATGCTGCGGTCGCTTAGGGAGAAGATCGTTGCCCTGGTACCGCGCAACAGAATTGCTCGCCTGGAAACAGATCACGATGCCCTTCTTGAGGCGCAGGGTCTAGCCGCCCGTCCCGGGCCTGTCTCGCGGCTGGCTCCTCAAATCGCCGCCACCATAGCGACGGCTTTGAAGGGTTCGGAGCGACTGCGGATCATCTATCAGTCTCGTGGCGCTGCCGTGCCGACCGAACGCATTATCGAACCGTATGGGGTGTTGATCGGAATCAGACGCTATCTTGTGGCAAAGCCTAGATTGGATGCAGGTGATAGCTTCCGCCATTATCTTGCTGAAAAGATCGAGAGCGCCGAGTTAACCGGAGAAATCTTCGAGCGCGACCCTAGCTTCGATATCAATCGGCATGCCCGCCAGGCATTCGGAGCCTTCCAGAATGACAACGAGTTTGGCGAGGTCGTTTGGAGGTTCAGTTCAGACGCCGCTCCACAGGCCCGCAGCTTTCTTTTTCATCCGGATCAGGTTCTGGAGGACCAACCTGACGGCTCGCTCATAGTGCGCTTCTCCGCGTCGGGGCACCTCGAGATGTGCTGGCATCTTTATATGTGGGGCGACAAGGTAGAAGTGATAGGTCCCCAAGCCCTGCGTCAGATGGTGCAGGAGTATCGGCGATCGGATTTCCCGTCGCTTCCATAATCTGGCGATCCATTCTTCCGAATCATGCAAAGTGCGTGACCCAGTAGCTGGTGACAGGTTTTGTCACCGGGCTATGGGAATGAGCTACACCCCTGGCTGTTTCGACGGCGGGCGTGTCAAGGAGTATTGAGTTTATGGTTTACGAGAGTGTGCTGACCTACGGGAATTTCGGGAAATCTGTTGCCAACAACCACTTCTAACCAGCTTCATTCACCTGCTGCCTGCTGACGTGTTCGGCGGCAGCACCAAGGACAAGCCGGCGCCGCGCAGGATGCTCCTTGAGTACGGCTCCCTTCAAACGGAAACCGACGTGCCTACTACCAAGGCCGGCAAGCCACGGCTTTTCTTTCGCGATCGGGCGTTCGTCGCCGACTTCTTTCGGGACACCGTGGCGGAGCCGGGCGATGTAGTCGTCCTGGAACGGGTGTCTGACTATCACCTGCGGTTGTCTCTGAGGAAGCAAGGCTCAGCCGCACCGTGAGAAAGCGGTTGTAGAAAAGGCTCGAAGGAAAGGGAGGCCAAAATGGAACCGACGATCTGCTGTCCGAAATGCAAGACGGAAATAAAGCTGACGGAGTCTTTGGCGGCCCCATTGATCGACGCCACGCGACGGGAATTCGAAGTGCGGCTGGCAAACAAGGATTCCGAAATCGGAGCGCGCGAAGAAATGGTCCGGCGACAGTTGGAAGACGTCGCGAACGCCAAGGAGTCTGTTGATGAACAAGTGGCAGCAAAGCTTGCTGCCGAATGTGAGCGGATTGCGGCGGAGGAGGCGAAGCGCGCCACACTTAAGGTCTCATCGGATCTGGAGCAGCGTGCAAAGGAAATCGGCGATCTGAAGGAACTGCTCCAGCAGCGCGATGAAAAGTTGGGCGAGGCGCAGAAGGTCCAAGCAGAGACGCTCCGCAAACAAAGGGAGCTCGATGACGCTCGTCGCGAACTAGAACTGACTGTCGAACAGCGTGTGCAGGAATCGCTAGTCAGCGTGCGCGACAAAGCGAAGAAGGAGGCGGAGGATGGCCTTCATCTAAAGGTCCGCGAGAAGGAGGAGCAAATCAGCTCTATGCAGAAGCAGATTGAGCTTTTGAAGCAGCGAGCCGAGCAGGGATCGCAACAGCTGCAGGGGGAAGTCCAGGAACTGGAGTTTGAAGCGCTGCTGCGACAAAAGTTTCCACGTGATCAGATTGAACCAGTGGGAAAAGGCGAATTTGGTGGCGACATCATCCATCGGGTGATGGGACCGACTTCACAGCTGGCCGGCACGATCCTGTGGGAGATCAAGCGTACCAAGAACTGGAGCGGAAACTGGCTGGCAAAACTGCGGGACGACCAGCGCGCCGCCAAGGCAGATGTGGCTCTTATTGTGTCCCATGCCCTTCCGCAGGGGATGGATCATTCGTTCGATCTTATCGACGGCGTTTGGGTGACCGAACCACTATGTGCGGTTCCAGTAGCCATAGCTCTGCGTGAATCGCTCATTTCCTTGCTTGGCGCGCGCTATGCCGGCGAAGGCCAGCAGACCAAAATGGAGATGATTTATGGGTATCTGACCGGGCCGCGTTTTCGGCATCGCGTGGAAGCAATCGTCGAGAAGTTCACCGACATGCAGGAGGATCTCGAGAAGGAGCGCAAAACCATGACGAGGTTGTGGGCGAAGCGTGAACAACAGATCCGCGGTGTCGTTGAGGCGACCGCAGGAATGTATGGCGATCTTCAGGGTATCGCCGGGCGGCATCTGCAGGTCATTGAAGGACTCGATCCACTGATGATCGAGAGCTTGCCCCAGGAGGAGATGGGATTGGGAGCCTGACCGACCCTCATGTTGCAGATTCCACGGCGGCAAAATTTGCGGCGGAGCGAGTCGAGAGAGCTACCCAGGGCCCGAGATTGGGTTACTTGTCGTTTCTTGCGCCGCTGGTGGGGCTCTTATATGAAAAAACAAGTTTACACTGAATCGGTCGTCACGAAACGTCTATCATATTCTAATTAATCGAGTTCGCCCGGCGAGATTTGAGGTAGCTCCAGTAAAGATGCTGACCGAATACGAGCCCGGACTTGATGAAGAACGCTTTGACGCTGAAATCATTTCGAGGCCCAAAAAGGTGACCCTAATGTGAAACGCAACGACATTTCGGCGCGTCGACAGAAAGGGTTGGTGAGCGCAAACCCCGGGACTATAGAACCGGGCGAGGATATCCGCGATGACTTTGAGCATTGGCGCGTTCGTGCGCCTCAGAACCGATCCAACTCGGGCGGGAATTCTCCAGGACGGAGAACGATCACGTGCGGGAAGTCGAATGCTCCCGGTCCAGTTCCCGGATGGGACACTCACCTGGCTACCTGAGTCTGCGCTGGAAGCTGTGCCGCAGGCGCCTGTTTCGTTGTCCAAACGCTTTGCCGACGGCCGTTTCGCCGATCCCGAGTGGTTGCGTAGGACGCTGGCGCGCCTTCGGGTGACTGGGCGACTCAGCGACGTCGTCTACAGCATGGAAGCGACCGATACGAATTTCTACGCCTTCCAGTATAAGCCGGTTATCAAACTCCTCAATTCGCCAACCGATGGGTTGCTCATCGCTGACGAGGTTGGTCTCGGCAAGACGATCGAGGCCGGACTGATCTGGACCGAGCTTCGTGCACGATTTCAGAGCAATCGTTTGCTCGTGCTTTGCCCAAAAACGCTTTGCGAGAAATGGCGAGTAGAGCTGTTTCGGCGATTTGGCGTCGACGCGCGTGTTGTCGACGCAGGAGAGTTGCTTGATCTGTTGTCGACATCCGATGGTACCGGGCGCGGATTTGCCGCCATTGCCAGCATGCAATCATTGCGCCCGCCGCGGGGCTGGAATGACGAAGAGGACTCGCGAACCGGAACCGCTGCAGGCCCCAGACTCCGACTGGCTCGATACCTTGACGAATCCGCCGAAAGTGAACCGCTTCTAGATCTGCTGGTGATCGACGAAGCTCATCATATGCGGAACCCTGAGACCCTGCTGCACGGGCTGGCGAAGCTCGTGAATGCCGTGACGTCCCATCGGGTCTTCCTGTCCGCCACCCCTATTCACCTTCGCAACCGCGACCTCCATTCGCTGTTGCGCCTGATCGACCCCGACACGTTCGAATATGAACAGACCCTGGACGAACTGATAGAAATGAACGCGCCGATCGTGGAAGCTCGTGATCTGCTGTTGAAACCCGACGTCTCGGTCGAAGCGATCCTTCAACGCCTCGAGGCAGCGAGCCAACATGAGTTCCTTTCCGACAGTTCGTCGCTGAAGCTGATTCTAAACGAGCTGGGTCGTGGTCAACTCGACCGCAGCAAGAGAGCCGATTTGGCATCGAGGCTTGAACACGTAAACCAGCTTGCCAACTACGTGACGAGAACACGAAGACGCGATGTCGAAGAATTTCGCGTTCGACGGGATCCAAAGGCACCTTTGCTTTCCATGCATCCCGACGAACGACAGTTCTACGATGCCGTCACGGAGGCCGTGCGCGTTTACGCGGAAGAGCAAGACATAAGCGATGGCTTCCTCCTGGCGATGCCGCAGAGGCTTCTAGCCTCCAGTCCTGCTGCCGCGTCGGCGTACTGGGAAGGCTTGACGGAGAAGCAGGGTTCCATCGCCGATGATGACGATTCCGAATATGACCAGATTGATGTACGGTCTGAGGACAACGGAGACGCACGCCCGTTAGTCTCTCGCTTGACCGCGCTCGCTCGACGCCTGAAACTCACAAAGCGATTGACTTCTTGCGACACGAAATACTCGCTTCTACTGAGGCAGTTGCACCAAATCTGGCAGGAAGACCCGATTGCGAAAATCATCGTTTTCTCAAGCTTCAAGCCCAGCTTGAATTACCTGCGTTGGCGGCTCGAGGCAGATATTGGTCAGAACTCGTGTGAGCTGCTGCACGGAAGCATCAAGGAATCACGCGATCTCGTTCTGCAGCGTTTTCGAGAGAACGAAGCCAGTAAAATTCTGCTTTCCTCCGAAGTGGGAAGCGAGGGTATCGACCTGCAGTTCTGCTGGGTAATGGTGAACTACGACCTACCGTGGAATCCAATGCGATTGGAGCAGCGCATCGGCCGCGTGGATCGGCTAGGACAACCCAAGGATGTCGTTGTGGTCCTTAACCTGCTTTTTGACGGGACGATCGACCAGAAGATTTACGATCGTCTCTACATGCGTCTGGGGCTAGGTCAGAAAGCTCTAGGGGAATTCGAAGCGGTTCTGGGCGCTCCCATTCGAGACATGACCAGGAAGCTTGTCGATCCGCGCCTGACCGACCAACAGAAGGCCGAGGCGATTGAACAGGCCGCGCAAGCTGTTGAAGTGCTGAAGAAGCAGGAGGACGATCTCGAGGAACAAGCCGGTTCCCTCATGCGGCATGGTGACTATATCCTACAAAGCATTGCCGAAAGCCGCAGATTGAATCGATGGTTGAGTGGCGAGGACATCCTCGTCTATGTGCGTGATCGCCTGGTTAGGTCTTTTCCGGGCTGCAGCATCGACGCAAGTCCGCCAGGCTCGGATACCTACAGGATCAGGCTTTCACCGGCGGCCGCGGAAGCGTTCACAACGTTCCTGGGGCGTCGCGGGCTACGCGGTACTACCCGCCTGCTAAATGGCAATGACCAGCAGCGTTTCCAGTTCGACCCGTCGGTTGTGAAAGGAAGGCACGGCGCCAATGAGAATGTGTCTCAAATGCACCCTTTGGTTCGTTTCGCGGCAGATCTCGATTTGCTTGATGCGCTTGGCCAACGACCGGAGCCAATAGCATCCACGTTACGCATGGAGGACCTGCCCAAGCCTTTGAAGCCTGGCCCCTATGTCATAGGGATAAGGCGTTGGTATGCCAACACGGGCGACGGAAGCGTTGCCGGAAGCTCTAAGATTGCCTACGCAGGTGCCAGCCTTGGCAATGGGCAGCTCATTCCACCAGACATGGCGGAGGCAATTGCTTCGGCTGTTGCTTCGCGAGGGAGGATGCTTCCCAACGCCGCGAACGACGGACGGCTCGGTCCATCCGCCGACATTCTTCATGAGATTGTTTTGGGAGAACTGGACGCGCGCTTTGATGAGTTCGAAACTCAAATCAGAGCGCAAGTCGAAGACCGCATCAAGATTCGCCGGCGAGCACTCGAACGTCATCGCGACGCAAAAGCTCTCAGCCTGACCCTTGTGAGAGACTACCATCGGTCACGCGCCGAGGCCTACGAACGGCAGGGCGACGAGAAGGCGGCACGCCAACGGGCGTCCCTGGCCGAAGCGACCGAAGGGAAAATGCGCCGGCTCAATGAGAGCTGCACTCGCCGCTTATCAGAATTGGACGCATTGGGAGAAGTGACGGCCGAGATGACGGAAGTCTCGGCCATTTTTGTGGATATAGTCTAAAGGGGGAAAGTCATGGGTTGGAAGAGTCGAGGCAGCAAGGGGAGTGGAACCCTCGGCGATGTATTATCGCCAGAAATTCACGGGAAGCTCCTAGCGTTGCAGAAAGAACTGGCGCGTAAAACTGAACATACGATCGAAAAGCAGTTGCAAGCGTTTGCTGCCGATAAGCCGAGAAAGGATCATAAGCCAATTCGCGTGACAACACAGGCTCCCAATATCAAGACCAATCGACCTTTGCATCACAGTTCAACGCGGCCGACACCTCCGGCTCCTATCGCAAACCCAAAACCGCGAGGTTACAGCCTCGTCAGGCCTAAGGTGACGATCAAGACCCATAGCCCGGCCGTACCGGAAACAATTCGCGGCTCGAAGGCCAAGCAGCAAAAGATCGAGCCTCAGCATACGGAGCCATTCCGCTATTGGGACCTTCCTCTGGAAGCATCCGTTCGTGAAAACCCTCCCACCAGAATCAAGGCCGCTGATCGCGCCGATTTCGAAAGCGTTCTGGCTCAAGGGAGCGTCGAAGATGCCAGAGATCACCCCGATTTGCACGCGACGATCGGGTTGGATTTCGGGACAAGTTCCACAAAAGTCATCGTGCGCTTCCCCTACGAAGCCGGCGAGCCGTCAGTTGCGATCCCCGCGCCACGTCACTGCTTAAGCGACGGTGACGATTATCTGTGGCAAACCGTCTTGTGGCTGCGCAGCAATGGGGAGTTTGTGACTTGGCCGGAGAAAGGGGCAAGAGTCCTTTACTCCCTTAAGCAGGGAATCATGGGCTCGCAGGCCAACCTACCCTGCACCAGCGAGGAATACCGCGGGCTGAAGGTTAGGCGTACCGACGCAGCGACAGCGTATCTCGCCTTTGTCGTTCGCTATGTCCGCGGCTGGCTCCGGATAAATCGGCCTGAAATCTTGAGAGGCCGGTACACACGTTGGTCCGTCAACTTGGGCCTTCCAGCTGAGAACGCCGACAGCAGTCGACTGAGCAATGTCTATCGCCGGGTTGCGGCTGCGGCACTGTTGGCCGCCAACCATGATGGTCCAATCGATATTGAAGTCACGAACATATTCCTTGAAGACAAGCGCGTCATCTCTGCCGGACACTCTATGGAAGAAGCTGCGACTTTCGGCATTGCAGTGATCGCCGAGACAGCCGCGGAAGCAGCCGGCTTTGCAAAGTCGAACCAATCTGCTCCTGACTTGTATCTGATGGTTGACGTGGGAGCGATGACCCTCGACGTTTGTACCTTCAGGTTGCATCGTTTGAACGGCGGCGAAGATCAATACGCCCTGCTGAACGGCATGGTTCGGCCCCTTGGCGTCGAGGCTATGCACTGGTTCCTGGGTCAGGGAAAAAGCGACCCGGATTTCCGCCTGCAATGCCAGCAAAGTCTTAGGCAGGTGGTCTGGACAACGAAGAAGGACAAGGATCCAAACGCACGGTGTTGGAAGCAGGGTAACGACCTTCCGATTTTCCTCGTGGGAGGCGGCGCCAAGAACCAGACGCATCGCGAACTGGTAGGGGCGCTTGCCCCTTGGTTGCGTCAGCATACGGGAGGCGAGGGTGTTCGATTTCTGTCTCTTCCTCCGCTAAGGGGGATCGACTGCCCAAAGCCGGTGTTCGATTTCGGTCGAATGGCCGTTGCATGGGGACTTAGCTATCCGGAAGACCAGATTGGCACCATATTGCCACTGTCCAAGAGCGAGGACGTTCCTCCACTCGGGGAGAGCGGTTGGGCAGATGGTTTCATCTCAAAAGACCAAGTTTGAATATCAGCAGCCACTGTGGACGGGGCTCTCAGTGTGAAATTCCAGTTTCACACTGAGGTGTCTTTGGCTGAATGCACAATTCGCTTGTCGAACTCCAGTCTGACCTGATCTACGCCTCATGTTGTGGGCATCGGGGGAAGGCATGACGTGCAAGAAGAACTACTGGGAAACAATTGCGGAGCACATCGCGGAGGTTGTCGGAGACCGGCAGATCGAGGATGTTCTGCATTTTTCGCGCCTAGAGAATCTGTCCGGTATCCTTGAACACGGACTCCTAAGTCGATCATTGCTCCGGAACGCCGATTATGGCGTTTGTGTTAGCGATGCCGATCGCCTCGACAAGGAAGATGACGCGATCTCGGTGTCGATCTCGTGTTACTACCCGAAGATGACGCGAAGCGGAACCGCTCAGGAGACGAGCCGTGGGTTATCCTTGTCCTGCATCCGAGCCTTCTGTGGGATTACCCCTGCCGCTTCCACCGAAATGGCGCTGCGACAAATGCCACGAAGTACGGGAGCAGCACGACGTATGGCGGGTTCGCCCTCAAGAAGCTTTTCGACGATTTCTCTTTGTCGACGGATTCGACGAAGACAAGTTTCCGCGCTGAGTACGGCCTTCCGATAAGTTGGCCGGCTTTCTCAGATTCCGAAGTCCAGGTAATGAGCCCCATCCACCCAGACTACATCATGGGAGCCTGGATCGAGACGCCTGAACACGACGAGTTTGTCCAGGCAGCGTTTGCCACCAAAGGACGCAAAGAGTGTAAAGTGGTGGTTCAGCCCTTCAGCCCCCGGATCTGCCGTAAACCCTACTTTTGCGGATGAGCCGTCTCGGAGGACGCCTGTCCGGTCCGCGAAGTTCGGTTAGTGACGGAGACAGAAGGGCGCGGTCGCGGTATTGCAGCCGCTTGAATTGATCACCAGGCAGTGAACGACGAAATGGATCTTCGTGATTAGGCGCATACAGATCTCGCCCCTGACCCGAGTGAAACTGGAGTGGCTTGGTCGCCCCTTGTCCGCGAACTCGTCGGGCGCCACATTGTTCCAACGGGTAAGATGTGGGGGAAAGCATGGCCGGCTGGGTGCGGTATTCCATGTGGGACCGCTGGCGCGATCTAACGCGGTTCCGGCTGGCGTGTGAGATGGCGCTTGATTCCTACAAGGCCTATGTGAACGACTTTCCGGTATCGTCTCCATCGCCAATGATCGTCCATGATCCCTCCGGCGATTCTGGTTTCAAATGCGTTCTTGACGATTTCAAGCAGGTGTTGAACGACGGGGAGGTGCTATACCGGACACTCTATCCCACGTACGTCGCACTCACAGAGGACCTGGCGCGCGAACTCGTCGAACGGCTCGTGACCGACAAGGGGGTCGCTCGCACGAGCTTCGCGGGCATGAAGGCTGGCAACATCAGCGAGGCGGCCGAGCGCTATGTGACCGACGTAGCAATGGAGGTTTGGGGCGATGCCATCTTGAAGGCGAGCGGCCGCGACTGGTTGGGAATCAAAGGCAGCAAGCGCGCTGTCGTTGAAGCAGTGACGGTCCGCAATCTTTGCGCTCACGGCATTCCTGTCTTCAACCGCAAGGCGATCAACCGAATAACAGCGGCGGCAGGGCGCAATATCGCCGTCAAGGAGGGCGATCCGATCAAGCTCGATAAGAAGCGCTTMACCAATTACACGGCAACGCTTCGGGCGTTTGCTCGCGCGCTCGCAGATGGCGTGACGAGCCTTCCAGATGTCAAGAAAGGTTCGTAGCGCCGGACTGGCCCGACAGCCGCTAGACTAGGCGACGAAGGCCAAGTTGGCGGGGGCGGTGGTGTAGTCGTATTTCGGCAATAGGTGAGGGGTCAGTGTAAAATACCCATTTCACACTGAATCAGTTTAGCCCAGACTGAAGCCACGTTGCTGTTTTCGGTGGGAAAGTCGTTATGATTACGGCGCCCACCTCGATCGCCTCTCTCTTGAAGGGACCAGCCCCCAATTTCAGACATGCTTCCGCGCGCAGAAGCGCGACGGCTCAGGTATTTTCATTTCACGCTGGAAGAGAAGACAGACAGCATCTGGCCGGTGCGAAGTTAAGGCATGGGAGCACAGACGTGACAATGTCAGAGGCTCTTAGGTAGTCCGAAATCGGCTCTGAGACTGATGTGTGCTTTTCCAACAAGATCAATGATTAGTGGTGGAAAAAGCGTCCTCATCCTCCCTTGCGCTATTCCTCGGCGGGGTCGGTCGTTTGTAAGCTTACTCCCTGGATCCAGCGAGCTCGTTTACTCCGACGTTCGTGTATCCCCAGAAACAGCGATCGTCTGCTAGCCACCAAGGCGAGTGCGTCACTCGTAAAGGGCGGTGAAACATGAAGCCACGCTGTCCAGCGTGGCTCGCCACGTATCTTCTCGATGAGTCCCATGCCTGAAGGGGGATTGTAGATAGGGATCTGCCTGCCTCGGAATGAACGAAACTTTAGCGAGCCACCTTCGCCGCGCGCCTGCACATCCTTGACGGTTGCCTTGATGCGCCGCGAATCCGAATGCGATCCATAGATCGTCAACTCATAGGCTTCGCCCGCCCGTCCTTCCGGATATGTCGCCACGCCGGCGAATGTCAGTAGGGTTGTAGTCCGATAAAGAGGGGCGTCATCATCCAAATCCCAAGCATATTGAGGCTGATATATACCAGGTTCGATGCGAGTTTCGACGCTCGCCTCGCAGTGCTCCACTTTGATGGCGAGATGGGTATGTTCCTCTTCAGGTGGGTGCTTCGTCCTGCTGGGCACCGGCTCGATCACCTTGCGAATGAGGTCACGCGTGTCGATCTAAGTCCCGATATGGTCCTTCTGAGGGCAAAAGTTCGTACGGCGGATTTTCCGTGTGTCTTCTTTCCGCATGCCGGGCCCGCACGATTTCGTCGAGACGCGTCGTCGCACCATTCAGGGAACGTCTTCCGTCTTTGTTGATCCGAATTCTCGAGCCTCGATTGCCCAATGATGTGGCCGAATCGGACGCCACAGCAGCGCGCCACCAGGGCCATCTTGAGCTTAAACCAGCCATTCAAACCGTCGATCTAGAACCGTATCTGCAACCTCTCGATTTGCACTGGGTACCGAGCACCGGGCGGCCTAGAGCCTGCGGGTCCGTCCTCTTGGAAGACGCGGAAGGGCGGCAGCAGGTCTTTGCCGTTAGGATGTCCGCTGTCTTGCACTCTGAATGATCTGGGTGACTTGCTTGCGAAGGGCGGAAATCGACAAAATGCGGGAGACGGGTCACGAGCTGATGTTCGATAGCAGATGAGCTACATCGTCAAGCTCGAAGAATACATCTTGCATGTTGTCGAGATGCTCTCTGCCCGTGCTGCCCCGTGACCGGCCGCCCTGGAAATCCCAAATGTCATTCCAAAGTTCCTCAAGCTCCCACGTTAGCCTGAACCAGTCGCCCCGAACCCGGTCCTTGGCAAAGCGGTCGTGGACCATTTTTTTGGCTTCGAAATAGGAGTGGAACACCTCTTGAACGGATAGCTTGTTGACGTTCCCGCTGTTGAGCGCGGCGATCCGGCGATAAACATTTGTGGCGAAGCCGATCTTCACGAGTTTGCCGCTCATTGCAAAGTAGATGTACCCGCGCCGAGTGCCAGCAACCGGCTCCGGCGAGCCTGGCCGCCACTCCTTAGCCTTCGGATCGAAATCTGATGATTTGGTCGATTTGATTAGGTTGGGCGTTGACCTAATTTCAGTCATCCGCTGTTTAAAATATCGGCTCATATCTAACCCCATTTACGAAGTGCTCTTCGGTTCAATGAACCTGAAAAGTCGAACACAGGCAGAACAACATGCCTAAAACGGCATATTGCGAAGTGCTCTTTTCCCGGATTTCCAAGGGTTTCAGTGGGGAGCCCACCGTTTACACCGAAGATGTCGGCGGTTCGAGCCCGTCATCGCCCACCAGATTTCTTCAATCAAAAGCCCTGTGGCGCCGGCACTCCCCGGAGCCAGCAACCGCATAGCCCTTGCTGAGGTCGAGAGCCCGTCACACAGTCCTGATGTGGCGGGCCCATGTAGCGTTCCTCACACCACCACGAAATCCGCGTTTGTCAGCGCCAGGTTTGCGGCCAGAGTGGCGAAATGGATTGAGCCGCCCGCCGCACTGCCGTTGCTGTCATAGGTGAGCCAGCCAGTGTCGGTCTCATAGATGATGTGGTCGTTGCCATCGCCGGCAAGCCCGGTGGTGTTCTTGACGAACTGCGCGGCCGTCAGCGTGCCATTGCCGCCAAGCGCTGCAAAGATCGCATTGTCGAGCTGGATGGTATCCTCGACCACCGAGAAGTCGGTGATGTGGTCGACATTGGTCGACGCGTTGAGCGCCGTGGTGAAGACGAAGGTGTCGTTGCCGGTGCTGCCGGACAGCGTGTCGTTGCCGAGGAGGCCGTTGATGACATTGGCGCCCGAATTGCCGGTGATGATGTTGGCGGTCGAGTTGCCGGTGCCGTTGATGTTCGCCGAGCTACGCAGCGCAAGGTTCTCCAGCTCCTGGCCGGAAAGATTGAACGAGACATAGGCCTGCACATTGTCGGTGCCCCCGCCATTGGCCTCGACGACATGGTCTCCGGCATTGTCGACGTAATAGGTGTCGTTGCCGATGCCGCCTTGTAGGTGTCGGCGCCTTCCTTGCCATCCAGCGTGTCGTTGCCGCCCAGGCCGATCAGGATGTTGACCCCGGAATTGCCGGTGATGACATTGGCGATCGAATTGCCGGTGCCGTTGATCGAGGCGCCAGTCCGCAGCGCCAGGTTCTCCAACTCCTGACCGGAGAGGTTGAAGGAGATGGTGCTCTGCACGTTGTCGGTGCCCTGGCCATTCAGCTCGATCACCTTGTCACCGGCATTGTCGACCCAGTAGGTGTCGTTGCCGGTGCCGCCGCTCATCGTGTCGGCGCCAGCGCCACCGTTGAGCGTATCGCTATCGGCTCCACCGAAGAGTTTGTCACTGCCGTCGCCGCCGTTGAGGATGTCGTTGCCGGCATCGCCGCCGATCGTATCGTCGCCGCCAAGACCCGACAGCGTGTCGGTGCTGGCGCCGCCGTTGATATGGTCCGTGAAGACATTGCTGCCTTTCCAGATGTCCTCGCCGACCGTGCCGACGAAGATGGTCGGGTCGAAGATCTGGGCGCGGACGCAGCCGAAGCTGCCGTCGCCGGTATCACTGGACTCCCAGGTGGCCACGAAACGGCCATCGGCCAGCGCCGTGATTGCCGGCGCATATTGAGAGCCAGTTGCCGTCGAATTGACGATGAAGTCGCTGCCGGCCGCTGAACCGTCTGCGTTGTAGACGCGGGCACGGATGCAATCGCCGTCGCCGTCGCCGAGATCGTTGGACTGCCAGATGACCACGAAGCGGCCGTCGGCCAGCGTCGTGACTGCGGCATAAGCCTGCTCGCCCGTTGCCGTCGAATTGACGATGAAGTCGCCGCCGGCCGCTGAACCGTTGGCATTGAAGATGCGAGCGCGGAGGCAGCCGCCGCTGCCGTCGCCGGTGTCATAGGACTGCCAGGTGGCCACGAAGCGGCCATCGGTCAGCGTCGTGATCACGGGGCTAACCTGAGAGTCCGTTGCCGTCGAATTGACGATGAAGTCGCTGCCGGCCGCTGAACCGTTGGCGTTGTAGATGCGGGCACGGAGGCAGCCGCCGCTGCCGTCGCCAGTGTCTTGGGACTGCCAGGTGGCCACGAAACGGCCATCGGTCAGCGCCGTGATCGCAGCATAAGCCTGATCGCCAGTTGCCGTCGAATTAAGGATGAAGTCGCTGCCGGCCGCTGAACCGTCGGCGTTATAGATGTGGGCGCGGATGCAGCTGCTGCTGGCGTCGCCGGTGTCATAGGACTGCCAGATGGCCACGAAGCGGCCATCTGCCAGCGCCGTGATCGCGGGGTTAACCTGGAAGCTCGTTGCCGTCGAATTGACGATGAAGTCGTTGCCGGCCGCTGAACCGTCGGCATTGTAGATGCGGGCGCGGATGCAAATGCCGTCGCCGTCGCCTGTGTCATTGGACTGCCAGATGGCCACGAAGCGGCCATCGGCCAGCGCCGTGATCGCCGGGCCAGGTTGATCGCTCGTTACCGTCGAATTGACGATGAAATCGCTGCCGGCCGCTGAACCGTCGGCGTTGTAGATGTGGGCGCGGATGCAGGTGGCGCTGCCGTCGCCGGGGTCGGCGGACTGCCAGGCGGCCACGAAGCGGCCGTCGGCCAACGCCGTGATCGCGGGGGTATACTGATTGTTCATTGCCGTCGAATTGACGATGAAGTCCTGTCCGATGCGTCCGATAGGCATGGCTTGTTCCCTTTCGTTGCCGGCGTGGTGGGAATGGCCAGCAGCCGGCATCGCGTACTGGCATAAATGGAATTCGGTGAGCGCGGTGAAGATCGTTACAAGGTGCGTTGTTGGGACTGCGCACAAGCCGCGTTCAGATCACCACGAAATCGGCATTGGTGAGCGCGAGGTTGGCGGCCAGCGTGGCGAAATGGATTGAGCCGCCAGCCGCGCTGCCGTTGCTGTCATAGGTGAGCCAGCCGGAGTCGTTGCCGTTGCCGCCGCTCAAGAAATCGAAATCGTCCACGGTCGCCGACACGCCGCCATTGATAATATCGGCGCCGTTGTCACCCGCGAGATAGTTGCTGCCGGTTGTGCCGGTGATGGTGTCGGCGAACTGGGTGCCTTCGGCATCCTCGATGCCGGTCAGCGTATCCGTGAAGCCCCAGCCGTCAGTTACAACGCCGGTCGCCAAATTGATCGTGGCACCATGTGTGATGATGCCGCCGCCGTCGACGTCGATTCCATAGTCAAGGCTGTCGTCCCTGTAGGAAACCATATCCTCGCCGGCGCCGCCAATGATGGTGTCGGCGCCGCTTCCCGCGAACACCGTGCCGCCGTTTGATCCCAGATGGATGATGTCGTTGCCCGCCCGGGCAAACACCCAAAAGCCGTCATTTCGCATCGTTATGTTGTCTGCGAAGTGGCTGGCGTTCACCGACTCGACACTGTTGAGCGTGTCGGTGTTGCCGAGGCCGTCGGTGACGACACCAGTCTGCATGTTGATGGTCAGGCCGTTTGAGTAAGTCTCGTAAAAAACGACGTCGATGCCGTCCCCTCCATTCACCTGGTCATTGCCGCCAATCGCCATGCGAATGTAGTCGTCACCGGCCAATGCGTTGATTGTGTCGTTGCCGATCAGGTCTTGAATGTCGGGATTGATATCGTTGCCGACGGTTCCATTGATGACTGCCATTTGATCCTCCCGCTGTATGGTATTCCCCAAGGGCAACTGTATCCGAAGGTTGCATTAGAGTCATCTCATGCAAAGAACGTAGGGTCACCTTGTTCAACGCCAGCGAAGTGCCTCGCAATTCGAGTTCAACAGTATTGTTGGACAACCGCGAAGTTTTTCGAGGAAGCTTTACGGCTTCGGAGCGCCGCAGGGCGCAGCGATCACAGCGGCAGGAGCCGGAAGTCGTTGCCCTCGGGCAGCAGTTGGCCGCCATCGACGACAATGCCGGTGATGTAGCTGGCAGCGTCGGAGGCGAGGAACAGGAGCGGGTCGACCGTCATCGCACACCAGATTTCTTCAATGAAAGCGTGAGGCGCCGACGCTTTCTCCTAAAGCAATTCCAGGAAAAGTGTGAAACGGTTTTCCCGGGAAAAGCGCGTAGCGCTTTCCCTTAGGGAATTGCGTCAAAACAAAGAGTTAGAGCGGTTCGCCGTTTCCGTGAAACGGTGAACTGCTCTGGAGCCAGCAACCGCACCACCCCTGCTGGGAACGGGAGCCCGTCACACAGTCCTGGTGTGACGGGCCCCATGTGGCGGGCTGTTTTCGTTGCCTCCTCACACTACGACGAAATCGGCGTTGGTGAGCGCGAGGTTGGCGGCCACCGTGGCGAAATGGATTGAGCCGCCAGCCGCACTGCCGTTGCTGTCATAGGTGAGCCAGCCGGTGTCGGTCTCGTAGATGATGTGATCGTTGCCGTCTGCGGCAAGGCCGGTGGTGTTCTTGACGAACTGGTCCGCCGTCAGCGTGCCATTGCCGCCAAGCGCTGCAAAGATCGCATTGTCGACCTGGATGGTGTCGTCGGCGACCGAGAAGTCGGTGATGGTATCGACATTGGTCAAGGCGTCGAGCGCTGTATGGAAATGGAAAATGTCGCTGCCAGTTCCGCCGATCAGTGTATCGTTGCCCAGGTGGCCGTCGAGGATGTCGTTGCCCGCGCCGGCAGTCAGGGTGTTGTCATGCTCGCCGCCATATATCTGATCCGCAAACTGCGTACCGGTGACATTTCGGATGGTGGCTACGGTATCCGTATTCCCAAACGAATCCGTTGCGGTATCGGCTGCCAACCCCAGTTGCGAGCCGACTCCCCAGAGATTGACGAGGATACCATGTATGGCGCCGCTGCTGACGTCGGTACTGTAGTCGACCGTGTCAAGGCCGGAATTGCCATTGATCGTGTCATTTCCACGTCCACCGATCAGCCTGTCGTCGCCTGAGTTGCCGTTGATGATATCATTTCCGTCTCCGCCAATGAGCGTGTCGTTCCCGTCCTTGCCGCTTATTGTATCGTTGCCGCCTCCACCGATGAGAATGTTGGCGAAACCATCGCCGTTCAATGTGTCGCCACCACTGCCGCCGGTGACGTTCTCGATGTTGCGAATAGTATCTTCCGTGATCCCGCCGATCGTGACTTGAGCGTCAACGAACTTGGTTAGACTTACAGCAACAGCTGAGGTTTGATTGCTGTAGTCGGCCGTGTCGACACCATCTCCACCATCCATAACATCGTTGCCGAGGCCTCCTCTGAAGATGTCGTTGCCGCCGAGGCCCAAAAGTGTATTTACACCACTGTTGCCAGTGATGATGTTGGCAAGGGAATTGCCGGTGCCGTCGATGTTCGCCGATCCAGTCAGCGTCAGGTTTTCCAGGTCCTGGCCTGAGAGATTGAAGGAAATCGCGCTGTTGACCGTGTCAGTGCCCTGACCACTGGCCTCGATCACGTGATCGCCGGCATTGTCGACATAGTAGGTGTCGTTGCCGGTGCTGCCACTCATCGTATCGGCGCCGCCCATTCCGTTGATGATGTTGTTGCCACTGTTGCCGGTGATGCTGTTTGCCAGGCTATTGCCTGTGGCGTTGATCGAGGCACCACCGCGCAGCGCGACGTTCTCGATATTGCCCTTGAAGTGGTTGCCATCGCCAAGGTTGATCGAGACATAGCCATTGACGACATCGGTGCCGTTGGCGCCGGCGGTGCTCTCGTCGACGAGATCGCCGGCATTGTCGACATAGTAGGTGTCGTTGCCGATGCCGCCCTGCATCGTGTCGGCACCACCCTTGCCATCCAGTGTGTCGTTGCCTTCAAGGCCGATCAGCGTGTTGACGCCAGCGTTGCCATTGAGAACGTTGGCGAGGGCATTGCCAATTCCGTTGATGTTTGCCGCGGTGATCAGCGTCAGGTTTTCCAGGTCCTGGCCTGAGAGATCGAAGGAAATCGCGCTGTTGACCGTGTCAGTGYCCTGACCACTGGCCTCGATCACGTGATCGCCGGCATTGTCGACATAGTAGGTGTCGTTGCCGGTGCTGCCACTCATCGTATCAGCGCCGCCCATTCCGTTGATGATGTTGTTGCCACTGTTGCCGGTGATGATGTTTGCCAGGCTATTGCCTGTGGCGTTGATCGAGGCCCCACTGCGCAGCGCGACGTTCTCGATATTGCCCTTGAAGTGGTTGCCATCGCCAAGGTTGATCGAGATATAGCCATTGACGACATCGGTGCCGTCGGCGCCGGCGGTGCTCTCGTCGACGAGATCGCCGGCATTGTCGACATAGTAGGTGTCGTTGCCGATGCCGCCCCGCATCGTGTCGGCACCTTCCTTGCCGTCCAGCGTGTCGTTGCCGCCAAGGCCAATCAGGATGTTGACACCCGAATTGCCGGTCAGCGCATTGGCCAGGCTGTTGCCTGTGGCGTTGATCGAAGCCGAACTGCGCAGTGCGACGTTCTCGATATTGCCCTTGAAGTGGTTGCCATCGCTGAGGTTGATCGAGATATAGCCATTGACGATATCGGTGCCGTTGGCGCCGGCCGTGCTCTCATCGACGATATCGCCGGCATTGTCGACGAAGTAGGTGTCGTCGCCGGCCCCGCCTTGCATGGTGTCGGCACCAGCCTTGCCGTCCAGCGTGTCATTGCCCTCGTCGCCGGCAAGATAGTTGCTGCCGCTTGTGCCGGTGATGATGTCGGCGAACTGGGTGCCTTCAGCATACTCGATGCTGGTCAGGGTATCCGTGAAGCCCCAGCCGTCAATTACAACGCCGGTCGTCAAATTGATCGTGGCACCATGGGTGATGATGCCGCCGCCATCGACGTCATTTCCATAGTCAAAACCGTCGTCCCTGTAGGAGACCAAATCGTTGCCGGCGCCGCCAATGATGGTGTCGGTGCCGCTTCCCGGCAGTATCATACCGCCGTTTGATCCCAGATGGATGATGTCGTTACCCGCCCGGGCATACGCCCAAAAGCCGTCATTTCGCATCGTGATGTTGTCTGCGAAGTAGCTGGCGTTCACCGCCTCGACACTGTTGAGCGTGTCGGTGTTGCCCAAGCCGTCGGTGACGACACCAGTCTGCATGTTGATGGTCAGGCCATTTGTGTAAGCCTCGTAGACAATGTCATCCTCCCCGTCCCCTCCATTCACCTGGTCATTGCCGCCAATCGCCATGAAAATTAAGTCGTCACCGGCCAATGCGTTGATGGTGTCGTTGCCGACCAGGTCCTGAACGCCGGGATTGATATCGTTGCCGACGGTTCCGTTGATGACAGCCATTTGGTCCTCCCGTTGTTTGGCATTTCCCCAACGGAAACTGTATCCTACGGTTGCATTAGAGTCATCTGATATAAAGACGTAGGGTCATCCTGTTCGGCGCCAGCGAAGTGCCTCGCAATTCGAGTTCAACAGTATTGTTGGACAGCGGCCAAGTTTTCCCAGGAAGCATTACGGCTTCGGAGCGCCGCGGGGCGCAGCGATCAAGGCGGCAGGAGCCGGAAGTCGTTGCCCTCGGGCAGCAATTGTCCGCCATCGACAACAATGGTCGTCCCGGTGATGTAGCTGGCATCGTCGGAGGCGAGGAACAGGAAAGCATTGGCGACGTCGCGCGGGCTGCCGAGCCGGCCGAGCGGGATGGCGTCTTCCATGTTCTTGATATAGGCGGCGCCGCGATGCAGCTCGATCGCCTCGGTGAGGATGTTGCCGGGCTCGACGCCGTTGACGGTGATGCCGTAGCCGGAGAATTCGAGTGCCGCGGCTCGGATGAAGCCGTTGATGCCGGCCTTGCTGGCCGAATAGTGGCCGTGGCCGGGGCTGGTCACGTGCGGGCCGGTGATGGAGGAGGTGTAGAGCATGCGCCCGTAGTGCTGCGCCTTCATAGGCACCAGGGCGGCGCGGGTGGCATTGAAGGTGCCGCGCAGGTTGACCGCCATGACGCGGTCCCAGTCGTCCGTGCTGGTGTTCTCGATCAGCTGCCAGGGATAGATGCCGGCATTCTGCACGACGATGTCGAGGCGGCCATGGTGTTCGAGCGCCAGCGCCACCGCGGCCTCGGCCTCGGTCATCAACGAAATGTCGGTGCCGATGAAGGGGACGCCCAGTTCGGCCGCCGTCGTTTGCCCGGCTTCGAGCTCGGTATCGGCGAGCACCAGCTTTGCGCCTTCTTCGGCGAAACGCAGCGCGATGCCCTTGCCGATGCCACGGGCGCTGCCGACGATCAGCGCCACCTTGCCTTCTAGTCGTGCGGTCATGCGAGCCGTCCTGTCATGCCAGTCTTTGGCGAATGGTTTGCTTGAAAGCGTCGAGCAGCACGGCGGCCAGCACCAGCAGGCCATGGATCACCTGGGTGTAATTGGCCGGCAGGCCCATCAGGTTGATCGCCGTGTTGATGGCCGACAGCAGCAGCACGCCGGCATAGACGCCGGGCAGGGTGCCGACACCGCCTTTCAGGCTGACGCCGCCGATGACGACGGCGGCGAAGGCGTTGAACAAAAGGCCGACACCGAGATTGGCGGTGGCGCCCGAGGTGCGGATCGCCAGCAGCCAGCCGGCAAGGCCGGCAATGGCGCCGGCCAGCACGAAGGCGATGATCAGGTTGCGGTTCACCCGGATGCCGGCGCGGAAGGTCGCCGTCTCGTTACCGCCGATCATCACCAGATGCCGGCCGAACGGTGTCTTGGCCATGATCAGCGAGAAAATGACGAAACAGGCAATCGCGATCCAGGCGGTGAGCGGCAGGCCGACGAGGCGCTGGATGCCGAACCAGCGGATGGCTGGCGCAAGATCCTGCGCCGAACGGCCGCCCGAAATCACCAGCACGAGGCCGCGCACCCAGATGTAGGACGCCAGCGTGATGATGAAGGCGCTCATCTTCACCCGCACCACCAGATAGCCGTTGCAGGCGCCGATGAGGCCGCCGACGGCAACCGCCAGCAGCAGCGAGACCGGAACCATCAGCCATTCCGGATGCAGTTGCACGCCAAGGCCTATGCCCGACGAGCAGAACAGGATTCCGACCGCCATGGCGCTGAGCGCTGCGACGGATTCGACCGACAGGTCCATGTGGCCGGCGATGATGACCAGCGCCAGGCCGATCGACATGACGCCGAGCACGCTCGACGCCTCGATGATGTTGGCGAAGATGCCGAGCTGGAAATAGTTCGGGATGAAGATGGAGAACACCACCAGCACGAACAGCAGCATGAACCAGACGAGGTTGTCGAGGACGAACTCCAGGGCGTGGCGCGTGCGGGGGTTCATGGGCTGATCCGGCTGGCGCATCCCCCTGAAATCAATTCGATTTCCGCAAGGGATCATGCGCGATTGGAATTGCAGAGGATTGGCCCCGGGCCGAGATGGCCCGGAGCGTTTCATGCGACGGGCCTATTCGACGGACTTGATGGCCTCCGTCGACGGCTTCTGATTGCCCCAGAAGGCAGGGTTGTCGACATTTTCCTTGGTGATGGCGGCGCCGGGGATCTTGATGTTCGGGCCCCAGGCTTCCTTGGTCACGGTCGATTTCAAGCCGAGCACATCGTATTCGCCGGGCTTGATCTCTTCCTTCTTGACGATCTTGTCCATGAACATGGCAACAGCCGCCGCCTGTGCGTAGAGCGGCTGCTCGACTTCGACATTGAGCCAGCCCTTGCGGATCAGGTCGAGGCCGACCGGAGCGCCGTTCGAGCTCATCAGCATGACGTCGCCCGGCTTCTTGCCGGCGGCCTCGAGCGAGGCGACGGCAGCGACCGACAGGTGAGCGGCATGGCTGAAGATCAGGTCGATGTCGGGGTTGGCAAGCATCTGGTCGGCGACGATGGTGCCGGCATTGCTGGCTTCCCATTGCATGGCTGGAAGCGAGATGATCTTGACGTCGGGAAACGCCTTCAGCTTCTCCTCAAAGCCCTTCTGGATGTCGAGCGTATAGGGATCGCCAGGGTCGCCAAGCACCTGCAGGACCTTGCCCTTCACCGCGCCGTTCTTGGCTTTGAGCAGCTTCTCGGCCTGGTCCGCGGCGACGTAGCCGATCTCGACCGTTCCTGCGACCGAGGTGAAGTCGGAGGGCGTCGACGTGATCTGGCGGTCGAACTCGACCACCGGAATGCCGGCGGCGCGTGCGGCTTCGATCGACGGTTTCAGGGCATTGAAATCGACGGCGGCGAGGATGATCGCCGCCGGCTTCAGCGCAATGACGTCGTTCATCTGCGACTGCTGGGCGTCGGTCTTGTTGTCGGCGTTCAGCGCCTTCATCTCATAGCCGACCTGCTTCAGGAACAGCTCCAGGGCGCTCACCGAGCCGGTCTGGAACTCGTCGAGCAGTGTCGGCACCATGTAGTAGACGGTCCCCTTGGACTGGCCGAATGCCGGCGCGAGCGTGGCAAAGGCCAGTGCCAGGATACCGAAGACAGCAAGAAGTATTCGCTTCATGTCGTTCGCTCCTGTTGAGCCGGACCCCTCTTTTGTCCCTCAGCCCGCCGGTCCGGCACCGGCAAGCGTCTCTCCGGTGATCATGTTGATCACCGCATCGGGACTTGTTTTGTTGCGTGCGACATCGCCCGCCACGACGCCCTGCCGGATCACCACGATCCGGTCCGCGACCTGGAAGGCCTGCTGCATGATGTGGGTGATGATGACGACGCCGATGCCCTGGCTCGCCACCTGGCGGATCATGTCGAGACCGCGCCGCGTCTGCTCGACGCCGAGGGCGGCGAACGGTTCGTCGAGCAGCACCAGCTTGCCGCCCCAATGCACGAACCGGTTGAGCTCGATGGCCTGCCGCTGGCCGCCGGAGAGATGCTCGACATTGGTGCGCAGCGAAGGAATGCGCGTGCCCGCGCTAGCCAGTGCCTTCTCGACGACGGCCTCCATCGCGCGCTCATCGAGCACGGGGACGCCAAAAACCTTCCTGGTGATCTCGCGGCCCATGAAAAAATTGGCGACCACGTCGACATTGGTGCACAACGACAGGTCCTGGTAGACGGTTTCGATGCCCGCCGCCTTGGCCTCTGCCGGCGACCTGGCAAGGAACTCCTTGCCCTCGAACAGCATGCGCCCCGAGGTCGGCTCCAGCCCGCCGGCGATGATCTTGACCAGTGTCGATTTGCCGGCGCCGTTGTCGCCCAGCAGCGCCACGACCTCGCCCTTGCCGATCGAGAAGCTGATCCCCTTCAGTGCTTCGATCGCGCCATAGTTCTTGGTGACGTTGTCGAGCACCAGCAGGGGTTCGCTCATGCCGCAATTCCTCCGGTTTTGAGAAGATCGCGCCCGCGTTCGCGTTCAGCCGTGAAGATCTGGCCGAAACGCGGCGACAGCACCCCGGAAACCGCAAGGGCGGCGGCACCGCGCAACACCGAATGCTGCCCGCCCCGCGCGACCATGACGCGCGGCGTCGTGCGGTCCTTCCGCGCCGAGACGGAGTTGTGCAGGCCTTCGGTTGAACCAGCCAGCCGGTCGAGCAGGTCGGTGGATGCCAGCCCGCCGAGGATGATGGTCTCGGGGTCGAACAGGTTCTCGATGATGGCGACGGCATTGCGAAAGATCGGGGCGACTTCCGCCACCCAATCGGCCTCGCTGCCATTCCAGCGCCGGAGCGCCTCGAGCGACAGGTACCTTTCGAGACAGCCGCTATTGCCGCAGGGGCAAGCCTCGCCACCTGGAACGACGGGAATGTGTCCGACCTCGCCGGCATTTCCCCAGGCGCCGCGCAACACGCTGCCGTCATGAACCATGACGCCGCCCAAACCAACGCCGAAATAAAGGTAATAGTATTCGGAAAACTGCGCGCCGAGGCCGTAGAGGCGCTCGCCCATGGCGGCCGCCGCCATGTCAGTTTCAAAGAAGGCCGGCAGTCCGGTCGAAGCCGCCAGCCGCTCGCGCAGCGCCACATCCTTCCAGCCGGTCATGGTGGTCGGGCCGACAAAGCTCATGGACTCGACGCCGAACGGGCCGGGCAGGGCGAGGCCGACCCCGAGGACCCGCCCTCCAGCCCGCAATCTTGTCAATTCAACCACCATTGCTCCGATTAGGTCGAAGGCGTGGTCGGGCGTCGCGTTCGGTGCTTCGCGGTATGTGCTCTCGATCACGTCGCCGCTCAGATTGATCAAGGCGGCACTGATGCCGAACGGGGTGATGTGGATACCGACGGCATAGCCGCCCTCGGGATTGATGCGCAGGGTCGCCGGGGGCAGGCCGCGACCCTTCGGCTCTTCGCGCAGCGAAAGGATGTAGCCCTGCTCTTCGAGTTCGCGAACGATGGTCGACACGGTCTGGACGGTGAGCCCGACGCGCCTGGCGATCTCGCCGCGGGCGATTGGTCCTTGCAGGCGGATGGACTCAAGCACGATGCGCCGGTTGTACGGCCGCCCGAATTCCTGATTGGTCCCCCGCAGTGCCATGACGTGCGCCCCTTAGGAAGGCTCAGCTTCGCACCGCTTATTTATTCAGTCAAATGGAATTCAAAAATAATTCGTGCATTCGGTCCTTCGGAACGAGGGCTTGACCAGTGGATGATTTCAGGGGCGCGAAACCATCGTCCGGCAGTCAGGCGGCATGGATGGCGTTGCCTCGCTCGCCGGGTTGCTTGCGAAGCGGGGCAGATAGGAGTTCGGAGGTATTGGGCCAATCAGCTCAGGGCCTGCGCGGCTCAGAGATACTGGGCGACCTTCTTGCCGATCGTGAGGAAGCGCAGCGGATCGATGGCTTCGCCATTGTGGCGGACTTCGTAGTGCAGATGCGGGCCGGTCGAGCGGCCGCTGCTGCCGGTCTTGCCGATGACCGCGCCGGCATCGAGTTTCTCGCCCACGGTCACGTCGATTTCGCTGAGATGCCCATAGCGCGTCGCAAAACCATTGCCGTGGTCGACCTCGACCATGCGGCCATAGCCACCGTTCCAGCCTGCCTTGGTGACGACGCCGGGCGCGGTGACCTTTGCGGCCATGCCGATCGGCGCCCTGAAATCCATTCCGGAATGCAGCGCCGCGGTGCCGAGGATCGGGTCGGTGCGCACGCCGAACGGGCTGGTGACGGAATGACCCGGAGCCGGGTTGGTCAGCGGCAGCTGGCGGGCTTCCTTCTTGAGATGGTCGAGCGTGTCCAGCGCCTCGTCCAGTTCCTTGACCTTGCTGTCGAACATCATCGAACTGTCGAGCGGGATGAGCGGTCCGCCGACGTCGCTCTCGTTCTTGCCGAAATCGCTGTCAACCGGCAGGCCCGCCGCTTCAAGTGCCTGCGTGATCGCGTCAGCGCTCTTGTAGGCGTTGTCGGCGAGCGTGCTGATGCGGGTCAGTTGATCGCTCTCGATGGATTTCAGCGACTGGTTGATCGACACGAACAGTCGGTCGGCACGATCGGCGGCTGAATCGTTGGGCAGCGGATCGGAGCGGGTCGACCACAACGAGAATGGCCGGGTGTCGCCGGCGCCGAGATCGGCGCCCAGGCTGGCGACCGCGTAGGTCTGCGCCGGCGGCTTGATGCTGCCGGTCCCCTCGGCGCGTTTGTCCGGCTTGCCGGCCGCCACCGGATCCTCGGCAGGCGCCGCTCCGACTTCGGTCTCGGCGCGTTCGAGCAGCGGGCCGAGGCGGCCATGACGCTGGCTGAGCTGGCTCTGGCGTTCAAGCAATTCGCTGACCTTGGTTTCCATCAGCTGCTGGTCGAGCAATTGGCGGCTGGTGATGCGGTCGACCTGGGCGCGAAGCGCCGAAATGCGATCTTCATAGGCCTGCTGCATGCGCGCCTGCCGCGCCGTGGTGGCGCCGATCAGGTCGTCGCGCAGCACCAGATAGGAGGTGGCCAGCAGGTAGCCGATGGCGATGGCCGCCAGCGCCGAGCCGACAAAGGCCGCGAGCCAGGGGCGGATCGTGAAGTGCCTGATCTCATTGCCCCGGGCGATGATGATCGTGTGAGGTTCTTTGCGCCTGCCGAAGACTGCTGACTGACCGGTTGCCTTCACGGGACCAAGCTTTCGTTTACGACACCACGACAGCTTGACTACACATTATTAAGGTTAACAAAGCTTTGCGCTGCGGACTTTTCAGTAACGATTGCGCGTCAGGCGGGCATGGGGTTGCGGGCAGTTGGCTGTGCCGACGAAGATCTCAAAGCGAGCGGACAGCCGCGAGCACCTCTTCGGCATGGCCCTTGACCCGGACCTTGCGCCAGATCCTGGCAATCCGCCCGTCGCGGCCGATCACGAACGTTGCCCGCTCGACACCCATGTATTTGCGGCCATACATCGATTTTTCGACCCACAGATGGTAGGCCTCGATCACCTTGCCTCGTCGGCGGCGAGGTCGATGGTGAGGCTGTATTTCGATTTGAACTTGTCGTGCTTTTTGACGTTGTCGGGCGACAGGCCGATCACCACCGCGCCGGCCTTCTCGAATTCCGGCTTCAGTTGCGAAAAGCTGATTGCCTCTTGCGTGCAGCTTGTTGTGTCGTCCTGCGGATAGAAATAGAGCACAATGGGCTTGCCGGAGGATGCGGCTAGGCTGAGCGATCCGCCGCCGTCCCTCGGCAGGTCGAATTGCGGCGCGATATCGCCTACGTCTAGGTCAGCCATACCGATGCCCTTGTTTGTGGTTACGCGCCAAGCCACAGCCATATAGTGTCGAGCGGGGATTCGTCCACGATCGAGTTCGTACAACGGAAAATTGCGTGGATCAGGAGCAACCGCAGCACGAGAAGATCCGGTTCAGGCGGGATGAGATCACCGACCTGGGGGCCTTTCCCTCCGCGTGCCGCGTGCCGCCGCTGGGTCAGGCGCGGATCGGACGCGGCTTTCGCATCCTGGCACGGGTGTTCGCCGGTTTCGCCTGCCTTGTCCTGTTGGCGGCAGTCGCCGTCTATCTGGTCGGTGCGTCCGGCGTTGGCTCCGAGCGGCTTCGCGCAGAAGCGGAAACCGCCATCGAGAAACTGGCCGGCGTCGATGTCGATGTTTCGGTGGGGCCGGCGCGCATCACCCTTGATGGTTCGAGCTTCATTGCGTTGCAGGTCAGCGACGTCAGCCTGAAGACCGCCGACGGCAAGCCGATGGCCGATGCGGGCCGCGTGCGCTTCGGCGTGCGCCTGATACCGCTACTGCGCGGGGAAGTGCGGCTGACCAGCGCCAGGATATCCGATGCCCACATCGTCGTGGCGGCGATGCCGTCCGGCGGCGACTGGGCAGCAAGCCTGCGCAATCAGGGTGGCCTCGTCGATCCGGAGAAACTGACGGCTGCGGTGTTCGCCAACGTTCACAGCGCGCTCGACGCCGTGCGCGAAGATTCGATGCGCCAGATCGATCTTCGCAACGTCGAATTCGTACTGCCCGAAACCGCAACGATCAAACGGGTCAAAGTCACCGACGCCGCCGTCGTGCAGTCGGGACCGGGCGGCATGCAGTTTTCGTCGCAGGCCGATGTCGACGGCAGGGCGGTTACCATCGCCGCTTCCGCCACCCGCGATATCGCGGCACACCGCGTGACGGCGCTGGACGCGAGCATCAATCTGGCGGACGCGAGTGTTGTCACGGGGGCTGCAGATACCACGGCCGCTGCCGGAAAGCTGGGTGCGGTGGCGCTGAAGCTGACGGGATCGGAAGGGTCCGGCACGAATGCATCGCGGCTGACGGCCGCTCTGTCATCGACGGGTTCCATCCTCGATCTCGGCACACGCGGGCTGCTGCCGGCGGACGTCGACGTCAACGTCACGCTGGTAGCGGGCAGCAACAAGGTCCAGGTGGACAGATTGCTGCTGAAGACCGGCCGGTCGACATTCGATTTCGCCGGCTCGATCGGGCCGAAGCCGGCAACCGGAGCGGCCGGCGAGGAACCGGCCTATCGCTATGACCTGACCAGCGACGGTTCCTCGCTGGCGCCTTCGGACTCGCCCGAGCCAGCGCTCACCTTCCTCGCCCGGATTGCCGGTGTCTACAACACGGTGAGCCACAGGCTGGTCGCCGAGCAGATCGCGCTTCGCTCCGCCTCCTCCGGCGAGGTGCTTGGCACCGCCGCCGTGGAGTTCGTCGACGGCAAGGCGCCGGGGATCAATCTGGCGTTCAACGTCCACAACATGCAGGTCTCTCACGTCAAGCAGCTTTGGCCGTGGTTTTCGGCGCGCAACGCCCGGCTGTGGGTGCTGGCCAATCTGTTTGGCGGCCGCGTCGTCGACGCCAACCTCCAGTTCCACGTCGTCCCGAACCGTCTCGGCAATGGCGTGCCGCTGTCCGCCGACGAGGTGTTCGGCCGCTTCCAGATCGAGGGATCGCGTTTTGACACGGCCGGCCGCATTCCGCCGATACGCGACGCCGTCGGCGTTGTTGGTTTCCATGGCAATGATGTCGACGTCTCCCTGTCCTCGGGCACCGTCTACATGCCGAGCGGCCGCACCGTCGCGGCCAGCAATGGCACGCTGACGGTCAAAGCCGCCAACCACCCGCCAGTCATCGGCGCGCTCGACATCGATGTCGAGGGTGACGCCTCCGCCGTTGCCGAACTCGCCTCCTACGAGCCGATCAACGCCATGCGCCATGTCGGCCTTTTGCCGGAAGATCTGTCGGGTAGCGTCACCGGCCATGTCAGGGCTGACATTCCGTTGCAGTCCGGCGTCGACTCCTCGAAGCTCGATTGGCTGGTGTCGCTCGATTACAGCGGCATGTCATTGGCCAAGCCGTTCGAGGGGCAGACCGTGACGGATGCCGACGGTTCGATCACCGTCGACCCTGAAAAGGCGGTGATCTCGGCCAAGGCATCGCTGAACGGCATTCCGGCCGAACTCGACCTGATCGAGCCACTCCGGGACGACGGGCCGCCGCCCAGCCGCAAGGTGGCCCTGGTGCTCGACGACAAGATCCGTGCCGCAGCAATGCCCGGATTGACGCCGCTGCTTGGCGGCACGGTGAAGGTCGCGATCGACAAGAGCGGCAGCGGCGACCAGAACGTCTCGGCCGATTTGACCAACGCCAGGCTGGACATTCCCTGGGCCGGCTGGAGCAAGGGGGCGGGGGTTCCCGCCAAAGTCACATTCGTCATGACCAAGTCCGGCGACACCACGACGCTGTCCGACTTCGATCTCGACGGGAAAACCTTCTCCATCGAAGGTGACATCGTGCTGGTCAATGGCGCCCTGTCGTCCGCGAAGTTCAGCAAGGTGACCTTGAACAGGGGCGACGATGTCGCGGTGTCGGTGAAGCGGTCCGGCAAGGGCTATGCGGTCGACATATCAGGCAACGCGCTGGATGCCCGCTCGCTGATCAAGCAGTTCACCTCGGACGTCGACACGGCAACCAAGACCACCGGCTCCGATGCCATCTCCGTCAGCGCCGATGTCGATCAGCTGACCGGGTTCCACGATGAGCAACTGTCCAACCTGAAGCTCGACTACAGCGCCGCCGGCTCGCGGGTGAACGGCCTGAAGGTCAGCGCCACGGCAAGTTCGGGCGCCGCTATAACCATCAGCAACACCACAGGTGCTGGCCAGCGCACGCTCAACATGCAGTCCGCTGACGCTGGCGCCGTACTCAGGTTCCTCAACATCTACGAGCATATGGAAGGCGGAGCGATTACCCTGGCGCTGGCGGGGCCGAGCGACGGATCGCTGCGGGGCAAGGTCGATACCAGCAACTTCTTCGTGGTCAATGAGCCGAAACTGGCTTCCATCGTCTCGACCACGCCGGCCGGCGACAGCCGCAGTCTCAACCAGGCGGTCAAGGGCAATCTGGACACCTCGCGGGTCAAGTTTGAACGCGGCTACGCCGAGATCGACAAGGGCGGCGGCTATCTGAAACTAGCCAATGGCGTGCTGCGCGGCCCCCGAATCGGCACGACGTTCCAGGGCACCCTCTACGACCAGGACAACAACATGGACATGACCGGTACGTTCATGCCGGTCTATGGCCTCAACCGCATCTTCGGCGAATTGCCCATCGTTGGCGCGCTTCTCGGCAATGGCCGCGACCGCGGCCTGATTGGCGTCACCTATCGGCTCAAGGGCAATGCCAACAAGCCGGTGCTGGATATCAACCCGCTGTCGGTGATCGCACCCGGTATCTTCAGGTCGATCTTCGAATACCGGTGAGAAATACCGGTGGCCGATCTCAGACCGGCCGCACCAAAATGTGTTTTTTCCTGCCGAGTGAAAGCTTTACGATGTTTTCCGGACTCAAATCCTGAAGCGTCACCAGCCGGCGCTCGTCGCTGACGGGCTGGTCGTTCAACCGCACCGCACCGCCCTGCACATGCCGCCGCGCCTCGCCGTTTGACGCCGCCAGTCCGGCTGTCACCAGCAGCGACAGGACGCCGACGCCGGCTCCAAACGCTGCCTTGTCCACCTCGACGCTCGGCAGCGATTCGGCGAGCGCGCCTTCCTCGAACGTCTTGCGCGCCGTCTCGCTGGCTTGTTCCGCGGCCCCGCGACCATGCAGCAAGGCCGTGATCTCGGTGGCGAGGACCTTCTTGGCCTCATTGATCTCGGATCCGCCGAGCTGCTCAAGCCGCGCGACCTCGTCCAGCGGCAACGTCGTGTAGAGTTTCAGGAAGCGGCCGACGTCGGCATCCTCGGTGTTGCGCCAGTACTGCCAGAACTCGTAGGGGCTCAACATCTCCGCATCGAGCCAGACCGCGCCCGACGCCGACTTGCCCATCTTGGCGCCCGATGAGGTGGTGAGCAACGGCGTGGTCAGCGCATAGAGCTGGGCGTCCTCCATGCGTCGGCCGAGATCGATACCGTTGATGATGTTGCCCCACTGGTCGGAGCCGCCCATCTGCAGGCGGCAGCCGAGGCGCTTGTAGAGCTCGACGAAATCATAGGCCTGCAGGATCATGTAGTTGAATTCGAGGAACGACAGCGACTGCTCGCGATCGAGCCGCAGCTTGACGGAATCGAAGGCGAGCATGCGGTTGACCGAAAAGTGACGGCCGACGTCGCGCAGGAAATTGACGTAGTTGATCTCCATCAGCCAGTCGGCGTTGTTGATCATGACCGCGTCGTTCGGCCCGCTGCCGAATTTGAGGTACGGCATGAAGTTGCGGCGGATGCCGGCGAGGTTGTCGTCGATGTCCTGCGGGGTCAGCAGCTTGCGCGCCTCGTCCTTGAAGGACGGGTCGCCGATCATCGAGGTGCCGCCGCCCATCAGCGCGATCGGCCGGTGACCGGTCTGCTGCAGCCAGTGCAGCATCATGATCTGGATCAGCGAACCGGCATGCAGGCTTTTGGCGGTCGCGTCGAAGCCGATATAGGCCGTCACCGTCTCCGTGGCGAAGAGATTGTCGAGGCCGGCATCATCCGAAGTCTGGTGGATGAAACCACGCTCGCTCATCGTGCGCAGGAAATCGGATTTGAAGGCAGGCATTTTGTGTTTCCCGAAAGCGTCCGGCCAATCTGGCCCGGGCGTGGCGTGCATGAACGGGCGCGTTTAGCACCCAAGCGCGATCAGCAAAAGTGGAATCCGGTTTTGTGGTCCGCGCGGATGAAGTCTGAGACCATCGGCCCAATGCTTGCTTCATCGTTTCGGCTGGCGTAATGAGGCGCCGCGCCAAAGGTTCTAGCAGTCCACGACCTCGAGCGGCACCGCACGGCATCCACAAAATGCCATATCCGACGACAGAGCCCCGACGCGACATGCCGGACGCATTGATATCCATCGTCATTCCTTGCAGGAACGAGGCGGCAAATCTGCCGCTGTTGATCGACGAGATCGAGGCCACCATGGCCGGGCGCGACTTCGAGCTGATCATCGTCAACGACGGCTCGACCGACGACACCGCTTCGGTGCTCGCAGCGCAGGCAGCGCTTCGCCCGTTTCCGGTGCGGGAATTGCGGCACCGGAAATCCGCCGGCCAGAGCCTTTCGGTGCGCTCGGGCGCCTGGGCGGCGCGTGGCAGCATCGTCGCCACGATCGACGGCGACGGCCAGAACGATCCTCAATACATTCCGGTGCTGATCGATGCGCTTGTAGAGGCCGGCCCCGATTTCGGCGCCGCACAGGGGCAGCGCCTCAAGCGCCGCGACAGCAAGGTCAAGCAACTGGCGTCACGTTTCGCCAACTGGCTGAGAAATGCCATCCTGCATGACGAGACGCGCGACACCGGCTGCGGCCTGAAGGCGGTCCATACCGATATCCTGCGCAAATTGCCGTTCTTCGACGGCACCCATCGCTTCGTTCCGGCCCTGGTCATCCAGGAGGGCTATCGCGTCGTGCATTGCGATGTCATCGATCGCTCGCGCCGGCACGGCAAGTCGAATTACGGCATTTTCGATCGCGGCCTGCAGGGGGTTCTCGATCTCGCCGGTGTCTGGTGGCTGCGCCGCCGGCGCCGCAGAATGCCTAAAGTAGAGGAAATCAGCCGTGGTTAACGTGCTTCAGGAATTGGTGACCTGGCTTCACCAGGTTTTCATCAAGCAGTTCGATGCGTGGATCCTGCTCGGCTTCGTCGCGCAGTTCTTCTTCACCATGCGCTTCGTCGTGCAGTGGCTGGCATCGGAAAAAGCCAAGCGCAGCGTGGTGCCGGTCGCTTTCTGGTTCTTTTCGCTGTTCGGCGGCGGCCTGCTTCTGATCTATGCCATCCAGCGTCAGGATCCGGTGTTCATCGCCGGCCAGTCCATGGGCCTGTTCATCTACATCCGCAATCTCTGGCTGATCGCCAACGAGCGCAAGACCGCGATGAGCAAGGTCGATTGAACAGCGATCTATTGAGCAGCGTGGCATATCAATCAAAATTCGTCACAGAGGCCGGGACATGGCGGTGAACAGGAATTACATCCTTCTCTTCCTGTTCAGCCTGGTGATGACGGTTTCGGGGCTGGCGTCGATGCCGCCGATCGATCGCGACGAGTCGCGCTTCGTCCAGGCCACCAAGCAGATGGCCGAGAGCGGCGACTATGTCGACATCCGCTTTCAGGACGCCTCGCGCTATCAGAAGCCGATCGGCATCTACTGGCTGCAATCGGCGGCCGTCGCGCTGAGCGGCGAGGGCGCTGCCGCTCCGATCTGGGTTTATCGCACGGTTTCGGCGCTTGGCATTGCCATTGCTGTCCTGGCGATCACCTGGACCGGCACCAATCTGTTCGGGGCCAATGCCGGCATCGCCGCCGGCCTGGTCATGGCGGCGATCTTCGCCACCGCTTTCGAAGGCCGCGACGCCAAGACCGACGCCATGCTGCTGGCCTGTTGCGTGGCGGCCCAAGGCGCGCTGGCGCAGATCTATCTGGCCTCGCGCCGGAACCAACCTGTCGGCGGCCATCTCTGGTGGATCTTCTGGATCGCGCAGGGTGCCGCGATCCTCATCAAGGGCCCGATTGCGCCGCTGCTGTCGGCACTCACCATCGCCGTGCTGTTCGCCTTCGAGCGTGACGGGCGCTGGCTGTCGAAGCTCAAGGCGGGGCGCGGCCTGGCGCTCGTCGTGCTGATCGTGCTGCCCTGGCTTGCGCTGATCACCTGGAAGAGCGGTGGCGCCTTCCTGCAGCAGGCCGTTGGCAAGGACATGCTCGGCAAGGTCGCGTCGGGCGAGGAATCGCACGGCCTACCGCCCGGCTTCTACATGCTGACCTATTCGCTGTTCATGTGGCCCTTCGGCCTGATCGCGGTCGGCGCCGGGCTCCAGGCACTGAACCGTCTGCGCGACGATCCGAGGCTGCGTTTCTGCCTCGCCTGGTACATTCCGTTCTGGCTGGTGTTCGAGCTGATCCCGACCAAGCTGCCGCATTATGTCCTGCCGGCCTATCCCGGCATGGCATTGCTGATCGGCTGGCTTTTGACGCTGTCGCCGCAGGAGGCGAATGCGCCGCTCAGGCGCTGGCAGGACTGGTTGTGGTGGTCGACGGCGTTTGGTCTCGCCGTGGTCAGTCTCGGCCTGGCCGCGGTCTGCGTCGGCGCGCCGATCTACCTCACAGGTACGTTCTCATGGTGGAGCATTCCAGCCGCCGCGGCAGCACTGGGCGCCGGCTACTTCGCCTTTTCGCGGCAGTTGCAAGTGCCGCTCCGCCGCATCGGTGCCATCGCCGTTTGCGCAGGCATTACCTATGCGCTGCTGTTCGGCGTCATAGCGCCGTCGCTGAAGCCGATCTGGCTGAGCCCGGCCATCGAGGCGGCGGTGCGCGCCAACAAGCCCTGCGACACCACCGTGCTGGCCTCGTCGCGATTTCAGGAACCGAGCCTGGTGTTCCTGGTCGGCACGAAAACGGTGCTGACCAATGTCGAGGGCGTCGCCAGGCATCTGTTTACCGATCCGGCCTGCGCGCTGGCACTGGCATCGGTCGAGGACGAGCAGAAACTGACTGGCCTGCTGGCGGCACAAGGCAAATCGGTGAACCGCGTTGCCCTGATCGACGGCCTCAACTATTCGTCGGGAGACAAACTTTCGCTCGGTCTCTATCGTGTGGCGCCATGACGGCTCGTCGATGACAGGCTCGAATTTCCTATGCTGGTGAAATCGCGCCCTTCCGTTTCCGGTATGCTCCTTGGGGTGGGGCGCCGATCCCTCGACAATTTTCGCGACACGATGCAGATCGCAAGAAAGCGCTTTGCCGCTCGTCCCGCCAGGTACCCGAACATAGTGTGGCCGGTCTGGGGCCTGGTCTGGGTCTTGCTGACGGCGGCGGCGTTTGTTCGCCTCGACACCCCGGCCGGGATGCTTCATGGCCAGTGGTCGCCAGGGTTCGTCCACCTGGCCGATTTTTTCACCCAGTTCGGCCTCGGTGGCTGGTATCTCATTCCATCGGCGCTTTTGCTCGTCGCCGCGAACCTGACGGATTGGCGAAGCCTTTCAAGGCGCTCGCTGATGCTGGTCTACAACTGGACCTGCCTGGCCTTTCTGGTGCTGAGCGCCGCCGGCCTGTCCGGCCTCGCCGTCAATGTGCTGAAATATGCGATCGGTCGGGCTCGCCCGCTCTATTTCGACGATTTTGGCGTGCTGGCCTTTCATCCCTTTGCCTTCGATGCGCGCTTCGCCGGTTTCCCGTCCGGCCATGCCACGACCATGGGCGCCGTGTTCGGGGTCGCTCTGCTGTTGTTTCCCCGGCGTTGGTATATCGCCTTGGCGATCACCGCCTGCATTGCCTCGACGCGCGTCTTCGTCGGCGCGCACTATCCCAGCGACACCGTCGCCGGCTTCGGCCTCGGTTGCGCCTTCGCGCTGGCGTGCGGGCTTGTCTTTGCCCGGCTCGGCTTCATCTTTCGCCCGATGCCGTCGGGGTTGCCGGTCCGCAAGAACACGTTTCGGCTGATTGCAGCGAAGGCTGGCTGAAGGCTCGGGTTTGCTGAAGCTTAGTTGCTGTCCAGCCCGCCATAGGATCTGACCAGGCGGGCCATGTCGGGTGACTGGTGCCCTTCGCTTTCGAGCCCTTGCGCAACGCCGACACGATCGGCGACCGGTCGGTTCTGACTGACCTTCCACTTGCCGTGGATTTCTGCGATCTCGATTTCCAGCCCGATGATGCCCTTGATCTGCGACTGGATGAAGGGCGCCGGCGCGTCGGTCACCGCCCAGGGTGCGGCGCGGGTGCCTTCCTGGGACGCGGTCAGATCGGCGATCTGCTGCGCCAGCCAGGCCTGGTCATCCATCACCTTGACGGTGCCGCGCACCTGCACGATGGCATAATTCCAGGTTGGCACCACCTTGCCGGTCTCACGCTTGGTCTCGTACCAGGACGGCGTGACATAGGCATCAGTGCCCTGGAAGACGATCAGCACCGGTGACGCCGGATTGTCGGCCAACAGCTGCCATTGCGGATTGGCCTTCGCCAGATGGGCGCGCAGCCTGCCGTTCGGCGGCAGGCTATCATTGAGCCCGGAGGGGGCGTCGAGCAGGAACGGGATGGCGTTGGCGACCGGCCCCTCGGCTCCGTTGCAAATCAACAGGCCGAGCGGATGCGCCCGGATCAGCCCGTGCAGGATTTCCGGCCGTGTTTCCTTGAAATGAGGAGGCTCGTACATCGCTGCCCGCTTCCCTGCCTATCTCAGCCGCTTCGGCCGCGGATCCGACAGCTCGCCGGCCAGCCGGCGATCAAGATAGTCGGCACATTCCTCGAGCAGCAGGTCGGCATCGTTGGAGAAGAAATGGTTGGCGCCGGGCAAGGTCTTCTGCGTGATGGTGATGCCCTTTTGCGTGTGCAGCTTGTCGACCAGGCCTTGCACATCCTTCGGCGGCGCCACCTTGTCGGCATCGCCATGGATGATCAGGCCCGATGACGGGCAGGGTGCCAGGAACGAGAAATCATAGGTGTTGGGCTGCGGAGCGATCGAGATGAAGCCTTCGATCTCCGGCCGGCGCATCAGCAACTGCATGCCGATCCAGGAGCCGAACGAGTAACCGGCGACCCAGCAGCTCTTGGAATCCGGATGCAGCGACTGCACCCAGTCGAGTGCGGCCGCCGCATCCGACAACTCGCCGGTGCCGTGGTCGAACTCGCCCTGGCTGCGGCCGATGCCGCGGAAATTGAAGCGAAGCGTGGTGAAATCCCGCTTCTGGAACATGTAGAAGAGGTCGTAGACGATCTTGTTGTTCATCGTGCCGCCGAATTGCGGGTGCGGGTGCAGGACGATGGCAATCGGCGCGCTCTTTTCCTTGGAAGGCTGGTAGCGTCCCTCCAGGCGGCCGGCAGGACCGGTAAAAATGACCTCAGGCATGAAATACTCCACTTGGGTAATACGAATGCGCGGCGCCCGGAACGTGTCTTCCTCTGGCCTTGACGCAGGGCGAGCGTCTTCTTAGAAGCTAGTTTAGAATTGTTCAAAACTGAGTGGCCAGACGTCGAGCCGGGCCACCCGCGCCGCAAGCCGCGTAAATAGGACGGCTCGCCTTGGAATTTCAAGGAAATAACGCGATACGACAGCGGAATGGCTTCTGACGGGAACCAAACGGACGAAAATGGCCGGAATGCGCGCCTATCTCGACTACAATGCCAGTGCTCCGCTGCTTGCCGCGGCGCGCGAGGCCATGGTCGCCGCACTTGATGTCGCCGCCAACCCGTCGTCGGTCCACACCGAGGGGCGCGCGGCACGGCGCCTGATCGAGACCGCAAGGCGAGATGTCGCGGCACTGGTCAACGCCAAGGCCGAGCATGTCGTGTTCACCTCCGGCGCGACGGAAGCGGCCTCGACGCTGCTGACCTCGGACTGGCAGATGGGGCGCGGCAGCGTGCGCATGAGCCGTCTTTACGTGTCCGAGGCCGATCATCCCTGCCTGTTGAATGGCGGGCGCTTCCCGGCAGCGCAGGTGACGCGGATTGGCGTCGATGCCAACGGCATCGCCGATCTCGACGCGTTGGCAGCCGCACTCGCCCGTCATGACAAGGCCGAGGGCCTGCCGCTGGTCGCCATCCATGCCGCCAACAACGAGACCGGCGTCATCCAGCCAATCGATCGTATCGCCCCGGTCGTCAAGGCTGCGGGCGGTGTCCTCGTCGTCGATGCCGTCCAGGCAGCGGGACGCGTTTCGATCGATCTATCATCGGGTTACGCCGATTATCTGATTTTGTCTTCGCACAAGATCGGCGGCCCCAAGGGCGTTGGCGCCCTCGTCGCCGCCTCCGATCTGATGATGCCGAAGCCGCTGATCAATGGCGGTGGCCAGGAAAAAGGCCATCGCGCCGGCACCGAAAACCTTGCCGCCATCGCCGGCTTTGGCGCCGCGGCACGCGAGGCGCTCGAAGGGCTGCGGTCGATGGACACGGTGCGGCAGCGCCGCGACGAGATCGAGGCCATCGTGAAAATGCTGGTGCCGGACGCGGAAATCTTTGGAACCGGCGCACCAAGGCTTGCCAACACGACATTCTTCGCTATTGCGGGCATCAAAGCCGAAACCGCGCAGATCGCCTTCGATCTGGCCGGCGTGGCGCTGTCGGCCGGCTCCGCCTGTTCGTCGGGCAAGGTCGGGCCGAGCCATGTGCTGAAAGCCATGGGATACGGCGACAGCCTTGGCGCCTTGCGCGTGTCGATCGGTGCCGCGACCGGCGCTGAGGACATCGAACTGTTTCGCACCGCGCTGGCGGCAATCGCCGCACGTCGGGCGAGTAGGGAAAGGGCCGCATGAGCAGCGGCCGGACATAGACAGGCCTTCGGCCTGGTAGAGCCGTGCGTTTTATGCTGGCCGGGTGAATTTCCGGTCGAAACGCACTATATGGAACTTACGCTGCCGCGAATGCCTCTACGGCGTTCATTTGGCGGTGCCATAGTTTGAAAACTGTCGGGCCTTGACCCCGGCGTGGATGGAGAACGCATATGCCTGCTGTGCAGGACACGATCGATCGGGTCCGAAAGATCGACGTCGACCAATACAAATACGGATTCCAGACTGAAATCGCGATGGACAAGGCCCCCAAGGGCCTCAGCGAAGACATCATCCGTTTCATTTCGGCCAAGAAGGACGAACCGTCCTGGATGCTGGAATGGCGCCTGGAAGCGTATCGCCGCTGGCTGACGCTGGACGAGCCGACCTGGGCGCGCGTTCACTATCCGAAGATCGATTTCCAGGACATCTACTTCTACGCGGCGCCGAAGAGCACGCCCGGCCCGACGTCGCTCAGCGACGTCGATCCCGAACTGCTGAAGGTCTACGAGAAGCTGGGTATCCCGCTGCGGGAGCAGGAAATTCTCGCCGGCGTGCAGAAGACCGACGCCTCGGAACTCGAGGAAGTCAGCGACAATGTCTACAAATCGGGCCGCGTTGCTGTCGATGCCGTGTTCGATTCCGTCTCCGTCGTCACCACCTTCAAGAAGGAGCTGGCGCAGGCCGGCGTCATCTTCTGCTCGATCTCGGAAGCCATCCGCGAGCATCCGGAACTGGTGAAGAAGTATCTCGGCTCGGTCGTGCCGACCTCCGACAACTACTACGCCACGCTGAATTCCGCCGTGTTCACCGACGGCTCCTTCGTCTTCGTGCCCAAGGGCGTGCGCTGCCCGATGGAGCTGTCGACCTATTTCCGCATGAACGAGAAGAACACCGGCCAGTTCGAGCGCACGCTGATCATCGCCGAGGAGGGGGCTTACGTCTCCTATCTCGAAGGCTGCACGGCGCCGCAACGCGACGAGAACCAGCTTCACGCCGCGGTCGTCGAACTGGTGGCGCTCGACGATGCCGAGATCAAATATTCGACGGTGCAGAACTGGTACCCCGGCGACGCCGAAGGTAAGGGCGGCATCTACAATTTCGTCACCAAGCGCGGCGACTGCCGCGGCGACCGCTCGAAGATTTCGTGGACTCAGGTCGAGACCGGCTCGGCCATCACATGGAAGTACCCGAGCTGCATCCTGCGCGGCGACGATTCCAGCGGCGAGTTCTATTCGATTGCCGTCTCGAACGGCTACCAGCAGGTCGACAGCGGCACCAAGATGATCCATCTCGGCAAGAACACGTCGAGCCGCATCATCTCCAAGGGCATCGCCGCCGGCTTCTCGCAGAACACCTATCGCGGCCAGGTCTCGGCGCACCGCAAGGCGACCAATGCCCGCAACTTCACCAACTGCGATTCCCTGCTGATCGGCGACCAGTGCGGCGCACACACCGTGCCCTACATGGAAGCCAAGAATTCGACGGCGCAGTTCGAGCATGAGGCGACGACGTCGAAGATTTCTGAGGACCAGAAATTCTACGTCATGCAGCGCGGCATTCCCGAAGAGGAAGCGATCGCGCTGATCGTCAATGGCTTCGTCAAGGATGTCATCCAGCAGTTGCCGATGGAGTTCGCTGTCGAAGCGCAGAAACTGATCGGGATCTCGCTCGAAGGCTCGGTCGGCTGACCGGACAAATATTCAGGAAACAAAGAATGCTTGAGATCAGAAATCTGCACGCCCGCATCGTCGATGACGGCACCGAGATCATCCGCGGCTTGAACCTGACGGTGAAAGCCGGTGAAGTCGCCGCGATCATGGGGCCGAACGGCTCGGGCAAATCGACGCTGTCCTATATCCTCGCCGGTCGCGAGGATTATGAGGTGACCGAAGGCGACATCCTCTACAATGGCCAGTCGATCCTCGAAATGGATCCGGCCGAGCGCGCCACTTCCGGAATCTTCCTCGCCTTCCAGTATCCGATGGAGATACCGGGCGTAGCGACCATGGAATTCCTGAAGGTTGCGATGAACGAGCAGCGCAAGGCGCGTGGCGAAGAGCCGCTGAAGATCCCGGAATTCCTGAAGCGCGTGAAGGAAGCCGCCGCCTCGCTCAGCATGGACATGGCGATGTTGAAGCGGCCGCTCAATGTCGGCTTCTCCGGCGGCGAGAAGAAGCGCGCCGAGATCCTGCAGATGAAGCTGCTGGAGCCGAAACTCTGCGTGCTCGACGAGACCGATTCCGGCCTCGATATCGATGCGCTGAAGATCGTTTCCGACGGCGTCAACGCGTTGCGCGCGCCCGACCGTGCGTTCCTGGTCATCACCCACTACCAGCGCCTGCTCGAACACATCGTGCCTGACTCGGTGCACGTGCTCTACAGGGGCCAGGTCATCAAGTCCGGCGACAAGTCGCTGGCGCTCGATCTGGAAGCCAATGGCTATGCCGGTGTGATCGGCGAAGCCGCGTGAGATGCCAGAAGGCAAGGTCAAACTGATGAATATGCACACTCAGCCCCAGCGGACACCGGCCGAAACAGCGTTGATCGACGCGTTCGGCGACCGGCTGTCGCTGCTGCCGGGCGACGGCGCGGTGATGCTCAAGCGCGACGACGCCATCGAAGCGATCAAGCACGGCCTGCCGACACGGCGTATCGAATCCTGGCACTACACCGATCTGCGCCGCCTGTTGAACGCGGTGCCGGACTTCGATCCGGCCGCCATGGCCAAGGCTGTTGCACCGATCGTGGAAGGCTCCGCCGTGCTGGCGATCCTGAACGGCAAGTCCGACGCGAAGACGCCGGCCGTCGAAGGCGTCACCGTGCAGCGCCTGTCGGAAAAACTGACCGACGGCAGTATCGCGCCCGGGCTCGATCCCTATGGCAGCGATGACGCCATCGGCGCGCTGAACACCGCCTTCGTCGCCGACGGTTACTTTGTCGACATCGCCGACGGCGCCGAACTGGAAAAGCCGATCGAACTGCAGAACCTGCAGGCCGGCGGCCAGACCCATGTGCGCCTCATGGCGCGCGTCGGCGCTGGCGCCAAGGCCGTTATCGTCGAGCGTCAGGCCGGCGAGGGCGCGGCACTGACGAGCTCGGTCAGCCAGCTCGTGCTCGGCGAAGGCGCCGAGGTGACGTGGCTGATCGTCCAGGAGCAGCCGGAGACGGCAACGCATCTGGCGCAGTTCAAGGCCCATATCGGCAAGAACGCGAAACTGACGCTGTTCGTCATGAATGCCGGCGGCAAGCTTGTGCGCCAGGAGATCATGGTCAGGACGACCGGCGAAGGCGGCGACTTCACCCTGCGCGGCATCAACCTTCTGGCCGGCGACACCCACACCGACGTGACCATGGTGCTCGACCACACCGTGCCGCACACGGCCTCGACGGAAGTGATCCGCAACGTGGTGACGGGCAAGGCGCGCGGCGTTTTCCAGGGCCGTATCAACGTCCACCAATATGCGCAGAAGACCAACGCCAAGATGGCCTGCAACACGCTGCTGCTGTCGGACGATGGCGAGTTCTCGACCAAGCCGGAGCTTGAAATCTTCGCCGACGACGTCGTCTGCGGTCATGGCGCGACGGTCACCGAAATCGACCACGATCACCTGTTCTACCTGATGGCGCGCGGCGTCGACGAGAAGACCGCTCGCGGCCTTCTGGTCAAAGCCTTCGTCGCCGAGGTGATCGAGGAACTGGACGACGAGACGATCGTCGACGCGCTCGAAGCGAAGCTCGACGACTGGTTTGTGACACACGGGTAAGCTCCCTCCCTTCTCCCCTTGTGGGAGAAGGTGGATTGGCGCGAAGCGCCAAGACGGATCAGGGGTGCTGGAAGGAACGCGGCCTAGAGCGGCAAGGACTTCGAAATGGACCAGAAAGTCGAAAACATCCCCTACGACGTCGAGGCGATCCGCCGCGACTTCCCGATCCTGTCGCGCGAGGTCTACGGCAAACCGCTGGTCTACCTCGACAATGGTGCCTCGGCGCAGAAGCCGCAGGTGGTGCTCGACACCATCCAGCATGCCTATTCCCAGGAATACGCCAACGTCCATCGCGGCCTGCATTTCCTATCCAATGCCGCGACCGACGCCTATGAAAAGGCGCGCGAGACGGTGCGCCGTTTCCTCAATGCACCAAGCACCGACAACATCGTCTTCACCTCGAACACGACCTCGGCCATCAACACCGTCGCCTATGGCTATGGCATGCCCAACATCGGCGAGGGCGACGAGATCGTGCTGTCGATCATGGAGCATCACTCCAACATCGTGCCTTGGCATTTCATCCGCGAGCGGCAGGGCGCCAAACTGGTCTGGGTGCCGGTCGACGATCTCGGCGTCTTCCACATCGAGGAGTTCGAGAAGCGGCTGACAGATCGCACCAAGCTGGTCGCCATCACCCAGATGTCGAATGCGCTGGGCACGGTGACGCCGATCAAGGAGATCGTGCGCATTGCGCATGCGCGTGGAATTCCCGTCCTCGTCGACGGCAGCCAGAGCGCCGTGCACATGGCCGTAGACGTGCAGGATCTCGACTGCGATTTCTTCGTCTTCACTGGCCACAAGGTCTACGGTCCGTCGGGCATCGGCGTGCTCTACGGCAAGAAGGACATTCTCTCTGGCATGCGGCCGTTCATGGGCGGCGGCGAGATGATCGAGGAGGTGACGGAGGACATCGTCACCTACAACGAGCCGCCGCACCGCTTCGAGGCTGGCACGCCACCGATCGTGCAGGCGATCGGGCTGGGCGCGGCACTCGACTATATGGAAAAAATCGGCCGCGAGCGCATCGCAGCGCACGAGGAAGACCTCAAGGCCTATGCGCATGAGCGCCTGCGCGCCATCAACTCGCTGCGCATCTTCGGCGACGCGCCCGGCAAGGGCGCCATCATCTCCTTCGAACTGCAGGGCATTCACGCCCATGACGTGTCGATGGTGATAGACAGGCAAGGCGTTGCCGTGCGCGCCGGCACGCATTGCGCCCAGCCGCTGTTGAAACGCTTTGGCGTAACCTCCACATGCAGGGCATCGTTCGGCATGTATAATACCAGGGCCGAAGTCGACGCTTTGGCCGAGGCGCTTGAAAAAGCGCGCAAGTTTTTTGGGTGACGACCATGGATGATGTGAGCATCGCTGCCGAAACCACGCCGGAAACCGCCGCCAGCAGCGTCGTCTCCGCCTCGACCATTCCTGCTGACGAACTGGCGCGGCTGACCGACGACATCGTCTCGGCGCTGAAGACGGTCTACGACCCGGAGATCCCGGCCGACATCTACGAGCTTGGCCTCGTCTACAAGATCGACATCGAGGACGACCGCTCGGTCAAGATCGACATGACGCTGACCGCGCCGGGCTGCCCGGTCGCCGGCGAAATGCCCGGCTGGGTGGAAAACGCCGTCGGCGCCGTCGAAGGCGTGTCCGGTGTCGAGGTCAACATGACCTTCGACCCGCCATGGACGCCCGACCGCATGTCGGAAGAGGCGCAAGTCGCGGTGGGCTGGTATTGATGACGGAGCCTGTCGTCGACGGGCGGGAGGTAGTCGTCGGCTGCTACGTTCGTGTTCTTTCCCTGTCGCAAGATGGCTGGCGCTACCCGGAGGCCGAGGAGGTGCTGCGTAGATCGGCAATCGGTCGTATCTGTCGTATTGTCGAGCCTTATGAGGGAACGTCAGAGGACGGACTTCGCACCAGCTCTGGCGAATATCGAGCGCACTACGCGATTTTGTCTGCTGAGGGGATAGCTGGATACTCGCTGTACCTCGATCCACATGACATTGAGATGGTAGCGCCGACCGAGGAAATGCTGCTGCTCTATAGCGATGATGTTTGGCAGCTCATTCGTCCTTACGGCGAGGTGCAAGACACGCCGACGTTCAAAAAGCTGGCAGCCTATTTTGGATTGGTTGGCTCGCAAAGTTCATCGGCTGCCGGTTGAGAGGTTGCGCCGGCCAACATTCTTCACCATTTTAGGTGAAGACTCATTCCGCAGGCCTTGAACCTGCGTGAACGCGGAGAAAAAGAATGGGACGCTTTGCCGTCATCACGATGACCGAAAAGGCCGCCGACCGGGTGCGCGAGATCGTCGCCACCCGCGACAATGCGCATGGCATTCGCCTCGGCATCAAGAAGGGCGGCTGCGCCGGCATGGAATACACGGTCGATCTGGTGACCGAACCCAACACCAAGGACGACCACATCGAGCGTGATGGCGCCCATGTCTATGTGGCGCCCGAGGCTGCCCTTTTCCTGTTCGGCACCGAGATGGATTTCGAGCAGACGACGCTTCGTACCGGTTTCACCTTCCACAACCCGAACCAGAGTTCGGCCTGCGGCTGCGGCGAATCCGTCGAGCTGAAGCCGGCTGATCTGAAGGCTCTCGCGGAAGCACGCGCCTCGGCCTGAGATTTCCCCTCGCCAGGGCGACGAACGCTAATCCACCCACATGCCCGTTCGCTTGTGCCAGTCGGCGATGGATTCCTCCGGATAGACGTCGAACGTCTTGTCGCCCTTGCCGATCACGGGTTCGACCCAGTTGGCTTTGTATTTCAGCATCAGATGCACCCGGCTCGGCGGCTCCGGCAGATCGGTGTCGATCGCCGAGGCGAAGGGATGCACCAACTCCGGCCAGGTGGGGTCGTAGAGCCACAGTGCCGACCCGCACTTGCGACAGAAATTGCGCTCGCCGGTCGATATCTCGCACCGCGGATGCTCGTCGTCATCGATCTCGGCTCGGTAGACGCCGAGGTTTCGTTTGCCTTTGATATTCAGGGTCTCGTTGTCGGCCCCGAGATTGATGGCGAAGCCGCCGCCGCCTTGCTGCTTGCGGCATATCGAGCAGTAGCACAGCATGAACGGCGCCGGCGTGTGGCTCTCCACCTCGAAACGAACGGCATTGCAGCGGCAGGACCCCTTGAGCAGAAGCGGCATGACAAAACGACTCCGACGGATGTTCTCAATCTGTCAGCATGATCTTGGTTGCGCGATGACAATGTCAAATGCCGGTGACATGATCGCGGCATGGACAATGAACGCATCGCCGAACTGTTCGAGGGCCTCGGTCCGGTCAGCATCCGCAAACTGTTCGGCGGCAAGGGCATCTATTTCGACGGTGTCATCATCGCCGTCGTGCTGCGCGGCGAACTGATGCTGAAGGCCGACGAGCAAAGCGCGCCGGACTTCGAGGCAGCAGGCTGCCGGCAGTGGACCTATACCGGCTCCCGCCACGGCAAGCTGGTCTCCATGCCCTACTGGAGCATTCCCGACAGCGCTTTTGACGATCTCGACGAGATGACGCTCTGGGCACGCCGCGCCTATGAGGCAGGGCGGCGGGTGGGGAAGTGACGGGTGACTTTGGTGCGTTGCGGCTGTGCAGGGTTGGAAACGCCGGCRGGACAGCACCCCCCTCTGTCCTGCCGGACATCTCCCCCGCAAGGAGGGAGATTGGCAGCTCAACCGCTGGCTCTCGCTTTCAACATTGATGATTGGCGAAAGCCAATGTGACATCCGATCTCCCCCCTTGCGGGGGAGATGTCCGGCAGGACAGAGGGGGGTGTGAAGGAACTCGGCAGTCGCTTTAAAGCGCTTTTGCTATCCTGGCCGCCAGCCTTGCGTTGTTTTCGACCAGCGCGATGTTGGTCTTCAGGCTCCTGCCGCCCGTGAGTTCCAGGATTTTCGACAGCAGGAACGGCGTCACCGCCTTGCCGGTCACGTTGAGCGCCTCGGCGGCCTTCTGCGCGGCCTCGATATAGCCGGCCATCTCCGCGGCGGGGATTTCGTAGTTTTCGGGCACCGGATTGGCGATCAGCATGCCGCCGGCGAGCCCCAGCGCCTGCCGGGTCTGGTAGAAATGCGCGATCTCTTCCGGTTTGTGCAAGGTCAGCGGCGCGCGGAAGGGCGAATGCCGCGACCAGAAGGCCGGCATCGTCTCGCAGCCATGGCCGACCACGGGCACGCCGCGCGTTTCCAGCACTTCCAGCGTCTTTTCGATGTCGAGGATGGCCTTGGCGCCGGCCGACACGACGATGACTGGCGTGCGCGCCAGCTCGTCGAGGTCGGCGGAAATGTCGAAACTCTTTTCCGCACCCTTGTGCACGCCGCCGATGCCGCCGGTGGCGAACACCTTGATGCCGACCATATGCGCCGCGATCATCGTTGCGGCGACGGTGGTGCCGCCCGTGCGCCCTTGCGCCACCGCGAAGCCGAGGTCGGCGCGTGACAGTTTCATGGCGTCGCCGGTCATGGCGAGCGATTCGCGCTCGCCGTCCGAAAGCCCGATCTTGATGCGGCCGCCAACCACGGCGATCGTCGCCGGCACGGCGCCGCCGTCGCTGATGATCTTTTCAACATCGGCCGCCATGGCGCCATTGTCGGGGTAGGGCATGCCATGGGTGATGATGGTGCTTTCCAGCGCCACCACCGGCCGCCCGGCGGCCAAGGCCTGTGCAACCGGCGCATGGATATCGATGAAGGGACGGGCGGTTTCTGGTGTCATCCTGATCTCCAATCCGCAGCGATGCGCCTCCACTTGGACGCGCGGAAACACTCCGGCACTATGAACTGGCCGGTCTCATGCCACTTCCTGCGCATCCGGCACAAGAGCCAGTGCCTCGGTGAAATCAGCAGCGGTGAAATCGGGAACGGCGTCGGCGCTTTCGATGGCCAGCGTCGCCGCGGCAATGCCTTCGCGCAGGGCCGCGCGCAACGGCATGCCGCGCAGCGAGGCAGCGACCGTTGCCCCCGCCAGCGCATCGCCGGCGCCGGTGACGTCGGCGACCTTTCTTGGCGTCGGCGGCAGGATCGAGAAGGTGCCCGCTTCATCGAAGCCCAGCATGGGAGCGCCGCCCGCTGTCACCACGCCGCTTTTGAGCCCTGCGCGTTTCAGCCCGTCGACGATGTCGTACCCCGAGGCCGCACTGTCCAGGCCGGCAAGTGCGACCGCCTCGCGCTGGTTCATGAAGACGACGGCCAGATTGCCGAGCACCGGCCTCAGGCGCACGATCTTGGCCGGCGAAATGGCAATGGCGAAGACGGGTTTGCCGGCGGCGAGTGCCACGAGCCTCTCCACTGCCACCGTCGGCAAATTGGCGTCGCAGAAGACAGCATCGGCGGCAGCGAGTACCTCGCGCACCTTGGAGCGTCTGACCTGCTTGGGAAACGCCAGCTCATAGAGCGCCATGTCGGCAAAGCCGACGATCAGCTCGCCCTCGCTGTCGATCAGCGCCGTATAGCTTGGCGTCGTGCGATCGAGGAACACCGCCGACAGGTCGGCAATCCCGGCTTCGGCGATGGCCCGTGAAACCGTATCGGCGGCAGCGTCGCCACCGCGCACCGACAGCAGCGAGGCGGAGGCGCCGCGCCGGACCGCAGTGCGCAAGGCATTGAAGACGCCGCCGCCGACATCCTCGCGCATCGTGCCGGGATTGGATGCGGCCGGCACGTAGGCGCCGGACACCTGGCCACGCCGGTCGATATGGGCGCCGCCCACGGCCAGGATTCTTGGAGATTTCACCATGCCGGCGATATGACCTTTGTTATTCCAGCCGCACAAGCGCTAGGCTGCGTGACGAAGCTTCGCATGCAGGCAGGCGATTCGGCAGATCGAAACGACTATGCGGTCTGGCCCAATGCGAGGTGCGCTCCTGATGTGATTCTCGGGACAAAAAAAGAACAAATCCGGAAATTGATTGCCTTTCAGATACTTGAACCCTCTTGCCAAACGAGAACAAAAAAGGTACAAATAGGCAGGGATTACGGATTGTCCGGCCTTCATTGACGACCAAGGGGTGATGTATCATGGCTCAGAATTCTTTGCGGCTGGTAGAGGACAAAGCGGTGGACAAATCAAAGGCTCTGGATGCGGCGCTGTCGCAAATCGAGCGGGCTTTCGGCAAGGGCTCGATCATGCGGCTCGGCGCGAACGAGCAGGTCGTCGAGATCGAAACCGTGCCGACCGGCTCGCTCGGCCTCGACATCGCGCTTGGCGTCGGTGGCCTGCCGCGCGGCCGCATCGTCGAGATCTACGGGCCGGAAAGCTCGGGCAAGACGACGCTGGCGCTGCACACCGTGGCCGAGGCCCAGAAGAAGGGCGGCATCTGCGCCTTCGTCGATGCCGAGCATGCGCTCGATCCGGTCTATGCCCGCAAGCTTGGCGTCGATCTGGAAAACCTTCTGATCTCGCAGCCCGACACGGGTGAGCAGGCGCTGGAAATCTGCGACACGCTGGTGCGCTCCGGTGCCATCGACGTGCTGGTGGTCGATTCGGTCGCGGCGCTGACGCCACGCGCCGAAATCGAAGGCGAGATGGGCGATTCGCTGCCCGGCCTGCAGGCCCGCCTGATGAGCCAGGCGCTGCGCAAGCTGACCGCCTCGATCTCGCGCTCCAACACCATGGTCATCTTCATCAACCAGATCCGCATGAAGATCGGCGTCATGTTCGGTTCGCCCGAGACCACGACGGGCGGCAACGCGCTGAAATTCTACGCCTCGGTCCGCCTCGACATCCGCCGCATCGGCTCGGTCAAGGACCGCGACGAGGTCGTCGGCAACCAGACCCGCGTCAAGGTGGTCAAGAACAAGCTGGCGCCGCCCTTCAAGGTGGTCGAGTTCGACATCATGTATGGCGAGGGGGTGTCCAAGACCGGCGAACTGGTCGACCTCGGCGTCAAGGCCGGCGTGGTCGAGAAGTCGGGCGCCTGGTTCTCCTACAATTCGCAGCGTCTCGGCCAGGGCCGCGAGAATGCCAAGCTGTTCCTGCGCGACAATCCCGACACGGCGCGCGAGATCGAACTGGCGCTCAGGCAGAATGCCGGGTTGATCGCCGAGAAATTCCTCGAGAATGGCGGCGCGGAGAGCGGCGACGACGGCTTCGAGGAGGAATCCGGCGCGATGTGACAACTTCGTGCACAGGATGCCGGCCGAAGATCGGCCATAATCCTGTTCTATTATCTCAAGCTTATGTAATTGAGTTCAGTGTTTTTGCGTTCCAAACCGCCGGCTTTCGAGCCGGCGGTTTTTCGTTTTGCGGCCGGCGCTGATGGGTCGGCAAGCGCGCGATTTGGACCAATTCCGTGTTTCTGGACAGGGTGCGGTGCGACCGCTAAAAGGCCAAGTCTATTTTCTTATGGATGTCGCCCCAAAAGTGCGCAGCGGCTTTGGGACAGCGACATGCATGGAAGCAAGAACTTGAAGCGCGTCGACTGAATCCGTTTTCAGCGCGACGCTCTTTGAGACCCAGAGCCCATTTTCCGCCGGTTTGCCGGCGGTTTTCTCGAAAAGGCAGCATTCATGAGTGGCGTGAACGAGATCCGGTCGACTTTTCTCGACTACTTCCGCAAGGAGGGTCACGAGATCGTCGCGTCGAGCCCGCTGGTGCCGCGCAACGATCCGACGCTGATGTTCACCAACGCCGGCATGGTGCAGTTCAAGAACGTCTTCACCGGCCTGGAGAAGCGGCCCTATTCGCGCGCCTCGACCGCGCAGAAGAGCGTTCGCGCCGGCGGCAAGCATAACGACCTCGACAATGTCGGCTACACGGCACGCCATCTGACCTTCTTCGAAATGCTCGGCAATTTCTCCTTTGGCGACTATTTCAAGGAGCGCGCCATCGAGCTTGCCTGGAACCTGATCACCAAGGAGTTCGGGCTCAACAAGGACAAGCTGCTGGTCACCGTCTATCACACCGACGACGAGGCGGCGGGCTTCTGGAAGAAGATCGCCGGGTTTTCCGACGACCGCATCATTCGCATCGCGACCYCGGACAATTTCTGGGCGATGGGCGACACCGGACCGTGCGGGCCGTGCTCGGAGATCTTCATCGACCGCGGCGAACACATCTGGGGCGGCCCTCCGGGCAGCCCGGAGGAGGATGGCGACCGTTTCCTCGAATTCTGGAACCTGGTGTTCATGCAGTATGAACAGGTGACGAAGGAGGAGCGCATCGACCTGCCGCGCCCGTCGATCGACACCGGCATGGGCCTGGAGCGCATGGCGTCCATCCTGCAAGGGGTGGAAAGCATCTTTGAGACCGATCTGTTCCGTCACCTGATCGACGCGGCGTCGTCCGCCATCGGGCACGGTCCCGACAAGGAGACGGTCGCGTCCTTCCGCGTCATCGCCGATCATCTGCGCTCGTCGTCTTTCCTGGTTGCCGATGGTGTGCTGCCGTCGAACGAAGGCCGTGGCTATGTCCTGCGTCGCATCATGCGCCGCGCCATGCGCCATGCGCAGTTGCTCGGTGCCCGCGACCCCTTGATGTGGCGCCTGGTGCCGGCCCTGGTGCGCGAGATGGGCCAGGCCTATCCGGAGCTGGTGCGCGGCGAACAGTTGATCACCGAGACCCTGAAGCTCGAGGAAACGAGGTTCCGCAAGACGCTGGTGCGTGGCCTCGGCCTGCTTTCGGAAGCGACGGAAAGACTGGGTGCCGGCGACATGCTGGATGGCGAGACGGCCTTCAAGCTCTACGACACCTACGGCTTCCCGCTCGATCTGACGCAGGACGCGCTGCGCCAGCGCAGCATCTCGGTCGATCTGGCCGGCTTCACCAATGCCATGGAACGGCAGAGGGCCGAGGCGCGCGCTCACTGGGCTGGGTCCGGCGACGCGGCCACAGAGACGATCTGGTTCCCGGTGCGCGAGAAGGCAGGCGCCACCGAATTCCTCGGTTACGAGACCGAGCAGGCGGAAGGCCTCATCCAGGCGCTTGTCAGGGACGGCAAGAGCGTCGACAGCGCAAGCAAGGGCGAGGCGGTTGCCGTGGTCGTCAACCAGACGCCGTTCTATGCCGAGTCTGGCGGCCAGATGGGCGACACCGGGGTGATGTCAGGCGAAGGCTTCTCGATCGAGATTTCCGATACGCAGAAGAAGGCTGATGGCCTGTTCGTCCATATCGGCAAGGTGGCCAGCGGCACGGTCAAGACCGGCGCTGTCGTCGAGCTCAAGGTCGACCATGACAGACGCTCCAGGCTGCGTGCCAACCATTCCGCAACGCATCTGATCCATGAGGCGCTGCGCGAGGTGCTGGGCACCCATGTCGCGCAGAAGGGTTCGCTGGTCGCGCCCGAGCGCCTGCGCTTCGACATCTCGCACAACAAGCCGATTTCGCCCGAGGATCTCGAAGAGGTCGAGCGCATGGCGAACGAGATCGTCGTCCAGAACGGCCCGGTGAGCACGCGCCTGATGTCGGTCGACGATGCCATTGCCGAGGGCGCCATGGCGTTGTTCGGCGAGAAGTACGGCGACGAGGTGCGCGTCGTGTCGATGGGCACCGGCCTGCATGGCGCCAAGGCCAACCGGCCCTATTCGGTCGAGCTCTGCGGTGGCACGCATGTCAGGGCGACCGGCGATATCGGCCTGGTGCGTGTCGTGTCGGACAGCGCGGTCGCCGCCGGTGTGCGCCGCATCGAGGCTTTGACCGGCGAAGCCGCGCGCAAGCATCTCGACGAGCAGGACCGGCGTTTGAAATCGGTGGCCGCGACGTTGAAGATCTCGCCGGCCGACGTGCCGGCGCGCGTCGAGGCGCTGCTCGACGAGCGCAAGAAGCTTGAGAAGGAACTGAGCGAAGCGCGCAAGAAACTGGCGCTGGGCGGCGGTGCCGCGGCGGGTGCACCGTCGGAGAACGAGACTGTCGCCGGCGTCGGCTTCCTCGGCAAGGCAGTTTCGGGTGTTTCGCCGAAGGATCTGAAGCCGCTGGCCGATGCCGGCAAGAGTTCGCTCGGTTCCGGCGTCGTCGTCTTCGTCGGCGCCGGCGACGACAACAAGGCGAGCGTCGTGGTCGCTGTCACTGATGATCTGCTAAGCCGTTTCAGCGCGGTCGATCTGGTGCGCGTGGCCTCCGCAGCATTGGGCGGTCAGGGCGGCGGCGGGCGGCCCGACATGGCGCAAGCCGGTGGCCCGGACGCCTCGAAAGCCAGTGATGCGATCGCCGCGGTCAAGGCGGCGCTGGAGGCAGCCTGAAAGTCCCTGCATGAAGGTGCTCGTCCTTGGCGGCTACGGTCTGATCGGCGAAGCCGTCGTCGGCCGCTTGCTTCGCGACGGTCATCATGTGGCCGGCCTTGGTCTCAATGTCGTGGATGCCGAGCGGCGCTGGCCGGTGGTGCGCTGGATCGCCGCCGACATGTCGCGGCTGCTTGCCGCTGAGCACTGGCTGCCGGTGGTCACCGGCATGGATGCAATCGTCAATGCGGCGGGCGCCTTGCAGGACGGCCCGCGCGATCGCCTCGACGCCATCCACCGGCATTCGGTGGTGGCGCTGGTCGCGGCATGCGAACAGGCCGGCGTGCACCGTATTGTCCAGATTTCCGCGATCGGCGCCGACCTCTCCTCCAGCGACGCTTTCTTCAACAGCAAGGCGCAAGGCGACAGGGCTGTCGCAAGCTCTGCGCTGGAATGGACGATCCTGCGCCCGGGTTTGGTGATCGCGCCCGCCGCCTATGGCGGGACAGCCCTTTTGCGCGCCCTTGCGGCCTTCCCCGCTTTTATCCCTGCCGTCATGTCGCGCCAGCCGATCCAGACCGTGGCGGTTACCGACGTTGCTGAAGCGGTCTCGCGCGCGGTCGCCGGATCGCTGCCGCCCCGTACTGCCGTCGATCTCGTCGAGGCGCAAGCCAGACCGCTCGCCGATGTTCTCCTAGCCTTTCGGGCATGGCTTGGCCTGCCGCAGGCGAAGGTCGTACCGGTGCCGGCCATTGTCGGCCGTCTTGCTGCCGTGACCGCGGATGGCCTCGGCCTCCTTGGCTGGCGATCGCCTTTGCGCAGCGCAGCCCTTGCCGCGCTGGCGCGTGGCGTGACCGGCAATGCCGGGCCATGGAACCAGATTTGCGGCCATCCGCTGCAGCCGCTGGAAGCAACGCTGGCCGCCATGCCGGCCCATGTCCAGGAGCGATGGTTCGCGCGCCTCTGGCTGGCAAAACCTGTCATCTTCGGCTGCCTGGCCCTGTTCTGGCTTGCTTCGGGCATCATCGGCCTGATCCGGCAAGACGAGGCCGCTTCCATTCTTGTCTCACGCGGCGTGTCGGCGAAATTGGCGGACATGTCGGTTCTTGCCGGCAGTGCTGCGGATATCCTGGCCGGCGCGGCGGTTCTGGTCCGGCCCTTTGCTCGGCCAGCGCTGCTGGCGATGATAGCCATCACGCTGTTTTATCTGGCGGCGTCGACGCTTCTCGTTCCCGGTCTATGGCTCGCGCCGCTGGGGCCGCTGGTCAAGACGATCCCAATGCTGTGCCTGGTGCTTGTGGCGCTGGCGGTCCTCGACGAGAGATGAACCTCTGGGCCGACATACTGCGCTGGACGCATGTCATTGGCGCCACGGTTCTCTTTGGCACCGGCGCCGGGATCGCCTTCTTCATGCTGATGGCGCAGCGCACCGGTCGCGCCGAGCTGGTCGCCCATGTCGCGGGCACGGTTGTCATCGCCGACACCATATTCACGGCAACCGCGGTCGTCGTGCAGCCGATCACCGGCGTGTTGCTTGCTCGGGCATTGGGGTGGCCGCTGTCCGAGGGCTGGATTGTACTGTCGCTGCTGCTTTATGTCGTGACGGGTCTGTTCTGGCTGCCGGTGGTCTGGATCCAGATTCGGATACGAAATCTGGCGCGACAGGCGGCCGTCGAAAATCGACCGCTGCCCGTCGAGGAAAAGCGCCTTTTTCGCATCTGGTTTGCTTGCGGCTTTCCGGCTTTCGCTGCCGTGCTTGCCATCGTTTGGCTGATGGTCGCCCGGCCGGCGATCAGTCTTTTTGGAGGATGATGTGCCGACGCTGACCATGTACCAGGTCGATGCCTTTGCCGAGCGCGCCTTTCAGGGCAACCCCGCTGCCGTCCTCATCTTGCAGGACTGGCTGGCGGACGAGGTGATGCAGGCCATCGCAAACGAGAACAATCTTGCCGAAACCGCCTTTGCTCGGCCGAACGGCAAGGGCTGGGACTTGCGCTGGTTCACACCGGTTCATGAAGTCGACTTCTGCGGACACGCCACCCTGGCGACCGCCCATGTGCTGGCCTCGCAACATGATGTGGCCGATGACATGGCCTTTGCCACGCGAGTGGGCGAGTTGCGGGTCTCTCAGCGGCAAGGCGCCTACCAGCTCGATCTGCCATGCTTCCCGCCGCAGCCTGTCGATTGCGAAACCATGCTGGCGCTGCGGGAGATATTGTCGCCGCATCCGGTTGCGGGCTTTCGCAATTTTGAGAACCTGTTCGTCGAGCTTGCCGACGAGCAATCCGTCCGGTCCTTCGTTCCCGACCTGCTCAGGATCGAAGCTTTTCACCCGCTCGGCCTTGTCATTACCGCGCACGGCCAAACGCATGATTTCGTCTCCCGCTATTTCGTTCCCGGAGCCGGCATCCCCGAGGATCCGGTGACCGGCTCAATTCATGCGACGCTGGTGCCGTACTGGGCTGAAAAACTCGGCAAGACCCACCTGTCGGCCTTCCAGTGCTCACAGCGTGGCGGGCATCTCTTGTGTGACCTGGCCGACGATCGCGTGCTGATCCTGGGTCGCGCCAAGACCTTCATGAAGGCGGAAATCTATCTTCCGGAATGAACGGCGGGCCGGATTGAACAACGGGCGCAGGCTGATCAGGCCGCAGGACCGCTCGCGGCAAAGCTTGGACGGGCAGCGATCCGGTCCCACCACGCCTGGATCTCGGGGAACTCCGCGAGCAGCTTTTGCCCCTCGGCGACCTTGACGAAATAGCCGATGATCGGCGCCGCATGCAGATCGGCCAGCGTCAGCTGGTCGCCAAGCAACCATGGACCCGGCGCTTTCAGTGAGGAGAGCGTCTGAAGCGCCTTGCTCGCCTGCGAAAGCCCTTTGGCGATCAGTGCCTCGTCGGGCGCCTCCTTCTCCAACCGTTCGACGGCGACATCCCAGACCATCGACCGATAGGCATAGGCGTCGAGCATGCCGATGAACTGGTTCATCCGCGCATGGCCGCGCGGATCCTTCGGCTGCAGCGCCGGCCCGTCAAAGGCTTCGTCGACATAGCCTGCAATCGCGCTCGTCTCGAAAAGGCGAAACCCGTCATGCTCGAAGGCCGGAATGCGGCCGAACGGGTGATGTTCGAAATACCAGGCGGGAATGCCCTCGGCGGCAAAGACATCGACCGGCACAAGCCCGTAGTCGATGCCTTTCTCCTCGAGCACGAGCCGCACGATGCGCACATAGACGCTGTAGTCCGCGCCGTAGACGACGGGCTTGCCCATATACCCCTCCCGGGTCTTGCCTGGTCAGGCCATCGCCTTCTGCAGGTTCTCGTCGATCTTGTCGAGGAAGCCGGTGGTCGAGAGCCAGGGCTGGTCGGGGCCGATCAGCAGCGACAGGTCCTTGGTCATGAAACCGCTCTCGACCGTCTGGATGCAGACCTTTTCCAGTGTCTCGGCAAAGCGCTTCAGTTCGGCATTGTCGTCGAGCTTGGCGCGGTGCGCGAGGCCGCGCGTCCAGGCAAAGATCGAGGCGATTGAATTGGTCGAGGTCTCCTCGCCCTTCTGGTGTTGCCGGTAGTGGCGGGTGACGGTGCCGTGCGCGGCTTCGGCTTCCACCGTCTTGCCATCCGGTGTCATCAGCACCGAGGTCATCAGGCCGAGCGAACCGAACCCTTGCGCAACGGTATCGGACTGGACGTCGCCGTCATAGTTCTTGCAGGCCCAGACATAGCCGCCGGACCATTTCAGGCTGGACGCCACCATGTCGTCGATCAGCCGGTGCTCGTACCACAGCTTCTTCGACTTGAACTCGGCCTCGAACTCGGCCTCGTAGACTTCCTGGAAGATGTCCTTGAAGCGCCCGTCATAGGCCTTGAGGATGGTGTTCTTGGTCGAGAGATAGACCGGATAGTTGCGCAGCAGGCCGTAGTTCAGCGAAGCACGGGCGAATTCGCGGATGGAATCGTCGAGATTGTACATGGCCATGGCGACGCCGGCGCCCGGCGCATCGTAGACATCGTGCTCGATGACCTTGCCGTCCTCGCCGACGAACTTGATCGTCAGCTTGCCCTTGCCGGGAAAGCGGAAATCGGTGGCGCGGTACTGGTCGCCGAAGGCGTGACGGCCGACGATGATAGGCTTGGTCCAGCCCGGCACCAGGCGCGGCACGTTCTTCATGATGATCGGCTCGCGGAAGATGGTGCCGCCGAGGATGTTGCGGATGGTGCCGTTCGGCGACTTCCACATCTTCTTCAGCTTGAATTCCTCGACGCGCTGCTCGTCGGGCGTGATCGTCGCGCATTTCACGCCGACGCCGTATTTCTTGATGGCGTTGGCCGAATCGATGGTCACCTGGTCGTTGGTGGCGTCACGGTGCTCGATGCCGAGGTCGTAATATTCAAGCTTGAGGTCGAGATAAGGGTGGATCAGCTTGTCCTTGATGAACTGCCAGATGATGCGGGTCATCTCGTCGCCGTCGAGTTCGACGACCGGGTTCGCCACCTTGATCTTCGCCATGGAAAGAATGCCTCGTTCAACAGTTGGGTGATGGCGGGGCAGACCTCGCCAGAGCAGGGACTTCGCCTATAGCAAAGCGATCAGAGCGGTGCAAACCGGGACGACGCAGACGCAGGCTGCTGCCGGAGCAATTCCAGGAAAAGTGCGAAGCGGTTTTCTCGGGAAAAGCGCATGGCGCTTTTCCTCAGGGAATTGCGACAAAAACAAGAAAGATAGAGCGGTACGGCGTTTCCGTGAAACGGTGAACCGATCTGGCAATCGAGAACAAAAAAAGGCGATGCCGCGCTGCCCCTGATGGGCAACCGGCATCGCCTTGTTTCATGCTGCCGCGGAAGCGGCGGTCGCTTATTGCAAAGGCGCACCGCCGGGGCCCGGGAAGGCGGTGAGCGGTGTGCCGTCGGCTACGTTGCCGGAGATCATGTTGTTCTTGAACGACTGCACGGCGCCGCTCCCGGTATTGCTGACCCCGGTGACATTGCCGAATATCGTCGATGCGCCGAGAAAAGCGATGGCGCTTCCGTTGCCGCTGGCAGCGGCACCGTTCGCGTTGACACCGCTGCCGGCATTGCCGCTGATCGTGTTACCCGTAATCGTCGCACGCACCGGCGATGCCGCGGCGACGGATTTGATCGCCACGCCGTTGCCGGTGTTGCCGCTGATCAGGCTGTTGGTCAGCGTCAGGTTCATGGCAACGGTATTGCCGGTGCCGTCGACAAGAATGCCGCTGGCGCTGTTGGTGATTTCCACCCTCGAAAGGATGGCGTTGATACCAGCAGCCACGGACGATTTGATGAGAACGCCTTCAGCGCCTGACTCGGCTATGCGCGTGTTGCTTATGTAGAGTTCGCTGTTGGCGTTGGCGGCGAATTCGACGCCGTTGCCGCCCATCCGCTCTATGTTGCAGTCCTCGATATGCAGTTGACCCTGGCCAACCATCCGCACGCCGTCGAGGCCATTGCCTATACCGTCTATGTCGATACCGCGAAGATGCACCACCGAGCCGACCGGCGTGTTGACGATGATGCCATTCACGAGGGACGCGAGCACGCCAGCTTCAGTGTTTCTGCAGTCGATGGTGATGGATTTGGTGATGGTGACCGCGCCAAAACCGCCCGGGTCGATGCAGTTGATCTCGCCGGCCGTCGCCGTCTTCGAGATGGCACCGGCAAAAGTCTTGCAGGGTGCGGTCCGGCTGCACGGATTGGCGTCGTCACCAACGCCGGAAACCCACGTCCGCGTCGCTTGCGCGGAAGCTGGCGCAATTAGGAAGGCTGACGCGAGAGCCAACACAGCGAGTGAAAGGAAAAACCGTAAGATTTTCAATTGCCCCTCCTAGATTTGGCCAACGCCTCGTCGGCCATGGAAACCGGTGTCGATATGCTTGGGGCATAAATAAACGACGGGAGCGTGCAGGACACACTCCATCTTCGAAATACCAACCGTCGATACACTTTGAAAACCCAAGCGGTCGGGAGATTACCTTTTTCTAATTTGATTCTCCAGTGACGCGACGCGTCATCGTAAATAAATATACATTCGGATCGTTGATGATTTTTACAAATGGAAAATATCGTCAATGCCGGCACCGAGCACAGGGCGGGTCCATTTGTCGACGGCTTGGGCCGCCATGGTCGAGCGGTGCAACCGGGCAGCGGAAGACGCAGGCTCCTGCTATGGCAGTCGGGAACAAAGAGGCAATGCCGCCTATCCCTTGAGGGCAGCCGGCATCGCCTTTGTTCACGCTACCGCGCAGGCTGTCGTCGCTTATTGCAGCGGCGTACCGCCAGGGCCCGGGAAGGCGGTGAGCGGTGTGCCGTCGGTTACGTTGCCGGCGATCATGTTGTTCTTGAACGACTGGACGGCGCCGCTCCCGGTATTGCTGACCCCGGTGACATTGCCGAAGATCGTCGATCCGCCGAGAAAGGCGATGGCGCTTCCGTTGCCGCTGGCAGCCGCACCGTTGGCGTTGACGCCGGCGCCGGCATTGGCGCTGATCGTGTTGCCGGTAATCGTCGCGCGCACCGGCGATGCCGCTGCGACGGATTTGACCACCACGCCGTTGGCGGTGTTGCCGCTGATCAGGCTGTTGGTCAGCGTCAGGTTCATGGCCACGGTGTTGCCCGTGCCGTCGATAAGAATGCCGCTGCCGCTGTTGGTGATTTCCACTCTTGAAAGGATGGCGTTGATACCAGCAGCCACGGACGATTTGATAAGAACACCTTCGGCGCCTGCCTCAGCTATCCGCGTGTTGCTTATGTAGAGTTCGCTGTTGGCGTTGGCGGCGAATTCGACGCCGTTGCTGGTCACCCGCTCTATGTTGCAGTCCTCGATATGCAGTTGACCTTGACCAAGCATACGCACGGCGTCGGCGCCTGTGCCTACACCGTCTAGATCGAGGCCGCGGAGATGCACTATCGAGCCGGCGGGAGCGTTGACGATGATGCCGTTCGTGCCGAGCGTAAAAAGCACACCGGCTTCAGTGTTTCTGCAGTCGATGGTGAGGGATTTGGTGATGGTGACCGCGCCAAAGCCGCCCGGATCGAGACAGTTGATCTCGCCGGCCGTCGCCGTCTTCGAGATGGCACCGGCAAACGTCTTGCACGGTGCCGTTCGGCTGCACGGATCGGCGTCGTTGCCAACGCCGGAAACCCACGTCCTAGTCGCCTGCGCCGAAGCTGGCGCAATCAGGAAGATCGATGCTGCAAGCAACACGGCGAGTGAAAGGAAAAATCGTACGATTTTCATTTGCCCCTCCTAGATTTGGCCAACGCCCTCGTCGGCCGTTGAAATCCGTGATGAAATGCCTGGGGCATGAATAGATGACGGGAGTGTGCAAGACACGCTCCGTCTTCTCAATACCATTCGTCAATACACGCTGGACCCAAGCGGGCGGGAGATTACCTTTTTCTAATTTGATTTTCCACCGACGCGATGCGTCATCGTAAATAAATATGCATTCGGATCGTAGATGATTTCTAAAAATGGGAAATATCGTCAATAGCAACAGCGAGGACCCGTGTTTCCATTTGCCGGCGGTTTGAGGCGCCAGGTCGAGCCATCACGCAGCAACGAGGTCGGATGCCTTTTGGTTGAGAGCACGAGTGCGATGCCGCATCCCGTCAATCTTCCGAGGGGACGGCACAAGGCTATTTGTCGGCCAAGTGGCGGATAACTCTTCAAAAAGCCGCATCGATATGGCACGACGCGGAGACTTCGTGGCGTAATCACCTGGAAAACATGACCGGAACGGACTTTCAGCACGGCCTCACGACCGCTGGCCCGGCGATCATCCTCGTCGAGCCGCAGCTCGGTGAGAACATCGGCATGGTGGCTCGTGCCATGGCCAATTTCGGCCTGTCGGAACTGCGCCTGGTCAACCCTCGCGACGGTTGGCCGAGCGAGAAGGCGCGCGCGGCCGCCAGCCGCGCCGACCATGTCATCGACGCCGTCAAGGTGTTCGACGACCTGGCCTCGGCGCTCGCCGATCTGAACTTTGTTTTCGCAACCACGGCCAGGCAGCGCGACGGCTTCAAATCCGTGCGCGGCCCGGTGGAAGCGGGCAGGGTGCTCCGGACCCGTCACGCAATGGGGCAGCGCACCGGCATCCTGTTCGGCCGCGAGCGCTTCGGCCTCTACAATGACGAGGTCGGCCTTGCCGACGAGATCGTCACCTTTCCCGTCGATCCCGATTTCTCCTCGCTCAACATCGCCCAGGCGGCCTTGCTGATGTCATACGAGTGGATGAAGTCCGGGCTGGAAGACGAGACCAAAACCAATTTTTCCGGTCCGGACATGAAGCCGGCAAGCAAGGAAGAGCTGCACGGCCTGTTCGCCTATCTCGAAGGCGCATTGGAAGCGCGCGGTTATTTCCGCCCCGCACCGAAGAAGCCGAAGATGGTCGACAATCTGCGCGCCGTGCTGACGCGTGCCGGTTTCGCCGAGCCGGAGCTGAAGGTGCTGCGCGGTATCATTTCGTCGCTGGACAGGTTTTCACCGGCGATGCCGCGTGGCGAGGGTTCGCCGGGCGACGATCCAAGACGATTGCCGGCGGCCGTGGCGCGCGCCCGCAAGGCGGAAGGCGATCGCCTGGCAGGCAAGGCAGACGGCACCGGCAAGGACGACGACATGCCGCCGCTCGGCGGAAAGGGAACCGACAATGACTGAGCGGCCGATCCTGATGTTCGATTCCGGCATCGGCGGCCTCACCGTGCTGCGCGAGGCGCGCGTGCTGATGCCCGACCGCCGCTTTGTCTATGTCGCCGACGATGCCGCCTTCCCCTATGGCGCCTGGGAGGAGCCGGCCCTCAACGCCCATATCCTTGGCCTGTTCGGCGCGCTGCTGGAAAAATTCCAGCCCGAGATTTCGGTCATCCCCTGCAACACCGCATCGACACTGGTGATCGACGCGTTGCGCGAGAAATTTCCCGGTCACCCTTTTGTCGGCACGGTGCCGGCGATCAAGCCGGCCGCCGAGCGCACGCGCTCAGGCCTCGTCTCGGTGCTGGCGACACCAGGCACGGTCAAGCGTCAATACACGCGCGACCTGATCAGCAAATGGGCGCAGAAATGCCATGTGCGGCTCGTCGGCTCGGACCGGCTGGCGCCGCTGGCGGAAATCTACATGCGCGAGGGGTTCGTCGACGAGGAGATCGTCCGCCAGGAGATCGCGCCCTGCTTCGTCGAGAAGGACGGCGCCCGCACCGACATCGTCGTGCTCGGCTGCACGCACTACCCGTTCCTGGCCAATCGCATGCGCAAGACCGCGCCCTGGCCGGTCGACTGGATCGATCCGGCCGAAGCGATCGCCCGCCGCGCCATGTCGCTGCTGGCGCCGGTCGACGGGCCATTGCCGGTGGGTGAGCCTGACATTGCGGTCTTCACCTCCGGCAAGGCGGATTTCGCCACCAGCCGGCTGATGCAGGGATTCGGGCTGGTCGTGAGCTAGATGGCGGCGGAAACGTCTCCCACTTAAACAGGTTCGAAGACGATGCTGCGTTGATCTGGATCGGCCAAGACCAGCCTTAGCGTCAGTTCGTCGCCCTGTCTAAGCCCGGAGCCCTTTACGTTGGCAACGACAGGCATGTCGGCAAGCTGAACGCGCACGCCATGGTCGACGACGTCGGTGACAGCAGCTTTGAACGTCTCGCCCTCGCGTCCCTTCAGCATCACCGCCTCGGCAAGGTCGATAGCCGCGTGGTTGATCTGCGAAGCGTGGCTATCCGCACGCCCCATTACCTGCGGCAATCTGGCGAACGCGTCGGTGACAGCCTGGGACACCGGCTGGCCATTGGCGATGGCCAGCGCGCAGCGCACGACGTAGCGATCGGCCAGTCGCCTGAGTGGCGCCGTTGCATGGGCATAGGTCGCTGCCATCGCCTCATGCCAAGGCACAACACCTTCCTTATAGGGTTGGTAGGATGCGCCGGCGCTTGCATGGCGGATTTCCAGCATCAGCGCCGCCTGTTGCGGATCGGTCGGGTCAAGGGTTCGCTGATAGTCGCGCAAGCTGGTGGAGACCGGCCAAGACAGCCCGAGAGCCTGTGCCGCTCTGCGCAGTCTTTGCACCCTGAAAGCATCTGGCTCCGACATCACCCGAAATAACCCGGTATGGTGCGCAAACATGGCGTCGGCAATCGCCATGTTTGCAGCCAGCGAAAGCGCGGCGTTGTCTTGCTCGGATTGCAGCAGCGGTCTGAACGAAAGCCGGAATGTACCATCGGCGAGCCTTTCAACCTCCTGCTCGGGTGGGTCGACGCGCGAAGCGCCACGACGCTCTTCGTTCATTGCCATGCGTCGCGCCATTTCGGCGAAGCCGGCCGGAACGTCTGAGGGCTTCACACTGTCATAGGCGAGCTTCGCGCGGCTTTGAATGATTGCCCGCTCCGCGCCGTCCAACTTCGTCGCACCGTCCTGCGCAACCCGGACCGTGAAGACAACCGCCGGCCGGGATCCATCCGGCAGCAGGCTCGCTGCACCCTCGGCAATTACCGGCGGGTAGAGCCCGGCCTTGCCGTCCGGCAAGTAACGTGTCTCGCCCCGCGTCCAGGCTTCGAGATCGATCGCGTCACCGTCCTCGACGAACCAGGCTACGTCGGCAATGGCGTAATGCAGCAGAAGATCGCCGCCGCTCGCCTCGATTGAGAACGCCTGATCAAGATCGGTGGAGCTCGCCGGATCGAGCGTGACGAAGGGCATCGCTGTTCGATCGGCATGCTGGTTGGGCACACGTTTGGCCGCCGCCTCCGCGGCAGCCACGACGACTACCGGAAATCTATCTGGCACGTGGAATTCGGTGCGGATTTTCGCCAGGCCAGTGGAGAGAGCTTGTGAGGGATCGGTCAGAGATTTCATCCAGCCGTCCTACACTGGGGTTCCATACACGGGAAGGCTGCCAACGAGAATCGCCAAGCCTGAATACGTGGCGAACTGGCACCAGCGGGCCGGGAACCGAGCCACCGGGACTGGAACCGTCACCAAACCGGGGCGTTTCTTCTGAAAGCAACGGAGAAACAGCCATGCCAGCCACCTCGAAAGCCCAGCAGAAAGCTGCCGGCGCCGCTTTGTCGGCCAAGCGCGGCGAGACCAAGAAGAGCGAGCTCAAAGGCGCTTCGAAGGGAATGTATGAATCGATGAGCGAAAAGCAGCTCGAGGAGTTTGCCGAGACGAAGCGCAAGGGACTGCCGGAAAAGAAGTCGGACAGCTGACCCCGGTCGCGTGTCGTCTGGAAGCTGCACCAAAGTGCACTGCATCTACGCGGGAAAACGGGTATCTCGTCGCCGGGCCCTATGCCAGTCACAAGCTTGACACCGGTTGAATCTCGGTTTAACCAGCCGTCACAACCACCGGGCAGCGATGTCCGGTGTTTGTTTTGTATGCGCAAGATCAGGATGCCTAGTCGTTTCCGATCTTGTTTGAAATGACGTGTCCCGTGGGTTTTCCGCCGCGTTGCGTGGGAAAACCCTGTCAGGTCTCGAAAACGGAGGCCAGAGGAGGGCGCGTTTCCTTCACCCGGACCATGAGGTTCCGGGTGTGTTGTTTTGAAAAGGGAATGCGATGAGCAAGCGCGAATCCGCGAAGTACAAGATCGACCGCCGTCTCGGCGAAAATATCTGGGGCCGCCCGAAGTCCCCGGTCAACAAGCGTGAATACGGTCCCGGCCAGCATGGTCAGCGCCGCAAGGGCAAGCTTTCCGATTTCGGCCTGCAGCTGCGCGCCAAGCAGAAGCTGAAGGGTCACTATGGCGACGTTTCGGAAAAGCAGTTCCGCAAGGTCTATGAAGAGGCCGATCGCCGCAAGGGCGACACCTCCGAGAACCTGATCGGCCTGCTCGAGTCGCGTCTCGACGCGGTCGTCTACCGCGCCAAGTTCGTGCCGACCATTTTCGCCGCCCGTCAGTTCGTCAACCACGGTCACGTCAACGTCAACGGCAAGCGCGTCAACATCGGCTCGTTCCGCTGCAAGCCGGGCGACGTCGTCGAAGTCCGCGAAAAGTCGAAGCAGCTGGTCATCGTTCTGGAATCGGTGGGCTTGGCCGAACGCGACGTGCCGGACTACATCGAAGCCGATCACAACAAGATGGTCGCGACCTTCTCGCGCATTCCCGGCCTGGCTGACGTTCCGTTCGCCGTGCAGATGGAACCGAACCTCGTCGTCGAGTTCTATTCGCGCTAAGCGACGAATTTCATTCGCGCTAAGCGAACCCATTTTGCGACACCATCCAAAGGCCGCCCATCGAGGCGGCCTTTTCTTTGTCTGCCATGTCCGCTAATCCGGGCGCTCCAAACAAAGTGATAGAGCGGTTGGAGTTTCCTTGAAACGATGACCGGTCCACTGAAAGCGACATGCTATGAACATGCTGCCAGACGTCGAAACGCTTGAACCGATTGCCGACGGCGAAGGCGGCTTCCATCCGCTGTTTGCCGATGTGCCGTCCTCGGTCGAGTTTAACAAATTGCGCAAGCGGCTGCTGCGTCTCACCCGTCAGGCGATCGAGGATTTCTCGATGGTCAAGCCCGGCCAGCGCTGGCTCGTAGCGCTGTCGGGCGGCAAGGATTCCTACGGGCTGCTCGCGGTTCTGCTCGATCTCAAATGGCGCGGGCTTTTGCCTGTCGATCTGCTGGCCTGCAACCTGGACCAGGGCCAGCCGAATTTCCCCAAACACATCCTGCCGGACTATCTCGACAGCCACGCCATACCGCACCGGATCGAGTATCAGGACACCTATTCCGTCGTCACCGACAAGCTGCCCGAGGGCAGCACCTATTGCTCGCTCTGCTCGCGTCTCCGGCGCGGCCATCTCTATCGCATCGCGCGGGAAGAGGGATGCTCGGCGCTGGTGCTTGGCCACCATCGCGAGGACATTCTGGAGACCTTCTTCATGAACCTGTTCCATGGCGGCCGTCTCGCTGCCATGCCGCCGAAACTGCTCAACGACGAGGGCGACGTCATGGTGCTGCGGCCGCTGAGCTACTGCGCCGAAACCGACCTTGAGAAGTTCGCCGCAGCGATGCGGTTCCCGATCATTCCCTGCGATCTCTGCGGCAGTCAGGAAGGCCTGCAGCGCAACGCCATGAAGGCGATGCTCGAGGATATCGAAAAGCGCATGCCCGGCCGCAAGGACACCATGATCCGTGCGCTGTCCAATACCAGGCCGTCGCACCTGCTCGACAGAAAACTGTTCGACTTCGCCGCGCTCAACGACACCCTCACCACCAGGCAAGATGTTTCCAATGACATTTGACGACACCGCGATCGACTGGCTGGCCGGCGTTCTGGCCGAGGCGGCAGAGGTCGAGATCATGCCGCGCTTTCGCCGGCTGGGCGACGGCGACATCCGGCAGAAGACCTCGGCCGCCGACCTGGTGACCGAGGCCGACGTCAATGCCGAGCGCCTCATCACCGCCACGCTGCGCAAGCGTTATCCCTCGGCGATGGTGGTCGGCGAAGAAGCCTGTTCCGACAATCCGGCGCTGCTTGATGGCCTGGGCGATGCCGATCTTGCTTTCGTCATCGACCCGGTGGACGGCACCTTCAATTTCGCGTCCGGCGTGCCGCTGTTCGGCGTCATGCTGGCGGTGGTGGTCAAGGGCGAGACGGTTGCCGGTATTATCCACGATCCGGTCGGCAAGGACTGGCTGATCGGCGCCAAGGGCGCCGGCAGCCATATCCGGGATGCGCATGGTACCCTTGAGAAGGTCCACGTCGCGGCGCCTGCGCCGATCTCGGAAATGACCGGCTCGGTCTCCTGGCAATACATGCCCGAACCGGAGCGGTCACGGCTGGCGCGCAACCAGACGAAGATCCTGTCGCAATTCGCCTATCGCTGCGCGGCGCACGAATATCGTCTCTTGGCCAGCGGCCATGCCCATTTCGTCGTCTACAACAAGCTGATGCCGTGGGATCATCTGGCCGGTGTGCTGATCCATGTCGAGGCCGGCGGCCACGCCGCGCGTTTCGACGGCAGCGCCTATCTGCCGTCGCATGTTGGCGGTGGCCTGCTTGTCGCTCCGGATAGGGAAAGCTGGCAGGTCCTGCGTCACGAACTCTGGGCTGAGTAGCCGCACCGCTCTGTGCAGAGTCGCCTCAAACGGGCAGGGTCGCCTCAAACCGGCGGGTTGTGTGGCTGAAACATCTTGCCGCGTTCGGCGATCAGGATCATCAGAAGTGCAGCCACCGACACGCTGCAGAAGCCGGCGGCCAACGGTGTTACCGTGCCGTTGAAGGCTTGGCCGATCAGCGTGCCGAGAATGCCGCCGAGAAAGGTCTGCATGAAACCCAGTATGGATGACGCCGTGCCGGCCAGTTGGCCGAGCGGCTCCATGGCGAGCGCATTGAAATTCGCGCCGAGCGCACCGAACGGAAGCATGGCACTGGCAAAAAGGGTGATGAACAGCCAGAGCGGCATCTTCATTTCCAGGGAAACCACCAGCCAGACCAGGCTGATGGTCAAAAACAGCAGCAGCGCGCTCTGCGACAGTCGGCGCATACCGATGCGGCCGACAAGGCGTGAGTTCAAATAGTTGGAAAAGGCGAGCACGCCGGCGACACCGGCGAAGATCACCGGGAACATCTCGCCGACATTGAAGACGTCGACATAGATCTGTTGCGCCGAAGCGATGAAGCCGAACATGGCGCCGACGATGAAAGTGCTGGCGAAGGCGTAGCAGAGCGCCATGCGGTTGGTCAGCACGATGCGGAAGCCGCCGACGACGGATGAAACCGTCAGCGGCCTGCGATACTCCGGATGCAGCGTCTCGGGCAGGCGCAGCAGCGACCACGCCGACACGATCAGCGCGCCGACAGCCATGGTGACGAAGATCCAGTGCCAGCTTGCAAACAGCATGATGAACTGGCCGATCCCCGGCGCAATGACGGGTATCGCCATGAACACCATGAAGATCAGCGACATCACCTCAGCCATGCGACGACCGTCGAACGTATCGCGCACGATCGAGATGGCGATGACGCGTGTGGCGGCAGCGCCAATGCCTTGCACGGCGCGGCACAGCAGAAGTGTTTCAAAGCTTGGCGCGACAGCGGCCGCCGCAGCCGCGGCGACATAGATCACCAGCCCGGCAACCAGCGGCGCACGACGTCCGAAACGATCCGAGAGCGGACCGAAAAAGAGCTGGCCGCCGCCGAAGCCCAGAATATAGGCTGTTATGACATATTGCCGATGGTTTTCATTCTCGMCGCCGAGCGAGGCGCCGATCTGTTGCAGGGCCGGCAGCATGATGTCGATGGCCAGCGAGTTCAGCGCCATCAGCGCTGCGCACAGCGCGATGAACTCCCAGCGCGGAATGGGCAGTTTGCTTGCCGATAGCGGCGCTGCTGTTGGCTGGTCCACGGCAAGTCCGATCTCTCAAACGAAAACGCGCCGGCGGGCCGGCGCATTGGCTCGTCTTGGTCCCGGTATCCGGGACATATTAATTGCCGAGGTGGGGCTGCCCAGGCGCCTGGTGCATGAACCGAAAATCGACGTCGATTTTCAGTTCATGCAAAAACAGAAATCAGGCGGCGCCTTTGACGCCGACGCCCTTCTCGACGAGGAACGTCTGCAGTTCGCCTGCCTGGAACATCTCGCGGATGATGTCGCAGCCGCCAACGAATTCACCCTTGACGTAAAGCTGTGGGATCGTCGGCCAGTTGGAATATTCCTTGATGCCCTGGCGCAGCTCGGCCGAGGTCAGCACGTCCACGCCTTTGTAGTCGGCGCCGATATAGTCGAGGATCTGGACGACCTGGCCGGAAAATCCGCACTGCGGAAAGCCGGGCGTGCCCTTCATGAAAAGGACGACGTCGTTGCCCTTCACTTCATTGTCGATGTAGTCGTTGATGCCGCTCATAAAATATCCTTTCCCGCCTGTGGGAGTCAGGCTCGAAACATACCTTTCAAATAAACCCAACGATTGCTCGAAACAAGACGTTAGCCGTGCCCTAGCTGAAATGGCGCAAAGGATGGGCCGTTTTGGGCCAAGCGGTCTTCGCTGCTGCCGGTCAAGCGGTCTTGTTCTGGTGCGGGTTAGTCAGGAACGCTTGTCTGCAGCGCCAGAGCATGCAGCACGCCGCCCATATTGCCCTTCAGCGCGTCATAGACCATCTGGTGCTGCTGCACGCGGCTCTTGCCGCGAAAGCTCTCGGCCACCACCTCGGCCGCGTAGTGATCGCCGTCACCGGCCAGATCGCGGATCGTCACCTTGGCGTCCGGAATGCCGTCCTTGATCAGTTTTTCGATGTCGTGGGCATCCATTGCCATGGCAAAATCCTGTTTCGAGCGGCCGATGGTCGGCCTTAAGATAAGAGTCGGGTGAGCCTAAAGCCTTTCGGGTCCGGATTGAAGCCGTTCAGTCCTTGCCACCGGCAAGAAGGTCCTGGGGCCTCAGAAGCAGACTTAGGCTGGTGGGCGTGCTTCGTCCTCGCCCACATCCTCGCGCGTCGAAAAGGCGCGGCCAAGGCTGAAGGCCAGGACATAGAGCGGAAAGTTTATTATCAGGCTGACGATGGGGAGATAGCTCGTCATTTGCCAGGCGGGCGAGAAGAATGGCTGGCCGTAGCCATCGCAGACAAGCGAGGAGCCATATTCCCACAGGGCTCCGCCGACCATCGCCGCGGCGAAAAGCTTGATGCAGGTGACAATATGCCTTGCCCGTGCCGGATCCGGCACAAGGCGGCCCCACAACACCAGGCAAACGATCGGAACCGCGTAGATGAAGTTCTGGACGACAAGCATCGGAATGGTGCCGTTGGCCGCGGCGAGGAACTCGGCACGTGTTTCCAGCCGCGCGCAAACCTCGCTCGAGGTCGTCGACAGCAGGAACAGGACGAACGGCCCGAGGAACCAGAAGAAGAACAGCGACGGCCAGAAAACGACTGCAAGCAGTGCCCGGGCAGCCAGGTTCCTGTGATTGAGCATGATCTCTGGACAAAGCGGTTTTCCGTTTGTCCGAGAAAACCGGTTACCACTTTTCGGGATCATGCTCTGGTCAACTGGCCTGATCCATGAAGCGGGGGAACCAGCCTTCGTGCGCCGCGCTCAGTTCGCCGACCGGGATCGCCCGCGCCTCGCCAAGCTTCAGCGCGCTGCCGCCGGTCGAACCGATCCACGGCGCGAAGATGCCGAGTTCGCTTTGCTGCTTGCGAATGGCGTCCCATTCATCGCTATCCGGATCGATCGACAGCGTCAGGAGATAGCGGCCCTGATCCTCGCCGAACCAGACCGGGATCGGGTCGGTGCCGACAAGCCCGGGAACCGTGGCGCCGATGCCCGACGCCATCGCCATCTCAGCCAGCGCCACGGCGATGCCACCGTCGGATACGTCATGCGCCGCCGTGACGATACCGGATGCAATCAGAGCGCGCACATGGTCGCCGACGCGCTTTTCATGCTCGAGATCCACCGGCGGCGGCGGACCGTCGCTGCGCCCATGGATGTCGCGCATATAGACCGACTGGCCAAGATGCGTTCCCCAGGAAGCGGGCGCGCCGACCAGCAGGATCATCTGGCCCTGCGCCGCAAAACCGGTGCGCACCATCTTCGACCAGTCGGCGATCAGGCCGACACCGCCGATGGTCGGCGTCGGCAGGATGCCCTGGCCGTTGGTCTCGTTGTAGAGCGAGACGTTGCCTGAGACGATCGGGAAGCCGAGCGCGCGGCAGGCGTCGCCGATGCCTTTCACCGCGCCGACCAGCTGGCCCATGATCTCAGGCCGTTCCGGGTTGCCGAAATTGAGATTGTCGGTGGCCGCCAGCGGCAGCGCGCCGGTGGCAGTCAGGTTGCGCCAGCACTCGGCCACCGCCTGCTTGCCACCCTCATAGGGGTCGGCCTCGCAATAGCGCGGCGTCACGTCGGAGGAGAAGGCGAGCGCCTTGGTGGCATGGCCGTCGACGCGCACCACGCCGGCGTCGCCGCCGGGAAGCTGCAGCGAATTGCCCTGGATCAGGGTGTCGTACTGCTCCCACACCCAGCGGCGCGACGATAGGTCCGGTCCGCCGAGCAGCTTCAAAAGCGCCTCGGCGACATCGGCCTGCGGAACGTCGTTGGCGGCAAGCGGCGCCGGTTTTTTGGGTTCGACCCAGGGGCGATCATACTCCGGTGCCTTGTCGCCGAGATCCTTGATCGGCAGGTCGGCGACCTCGTCGCCCTGGTGCAGCACGCGAAAACGCAGATCGTCGGTGGTCTTGCCGACGATGGCGAAGTCGAGGCCCCATTTGTGGAAGATCGCCTCGGCTTCCTTTTCCTTTTCGGGGCGCAGCACCATCAGCATGCGCTCCTGGCTTTCCGACAGCATCATCTCATAGGCGCTCATGCGCTCTTCGCGCACCGGCACCTTGTCGAGGTCGAGCTCGATACCGAGATCGCCCTTGGCGCCCATCTCGACCGCCGAGCAGGTGAGGCCGGCCGCACCCATGTCCTGGATGGCGATGACCGCGCCTGAGGCCATCAGTTCGAGGCATGCTTCCAGCAGGCACTTTTCGGTGAAGGGGTCGCCGACCTGCACGGTCGGGCGCTTCTCGTCGATCTTGTCGTCGAATTCGGCCGACGCCATGGTGGCGCCGCCGACGCCGTCGCGGCCGGTCTTGGCGCCGAGATAGACGACCGGCAGGCCCACGCCCTTGGCTTCCGACAGGAAGATGGCGTCTGTCTTGGCTATGCCGGCCGCAAAGGCGTTGACCAGGATGTTGCCGTTGTAGCGGGCGTCGAAATTGACCTCGCCGCCCACCGTCGGCACGCCGAACGCGTTGCCGTAGCCGCCCACGCCGGAAACCACGCCTGAGACCAGATGCCTGGTCTTGGGATGGTCAGGCGCGCCGAAGCGCAGCGCATTCATCGCCGCGACCGGCCGGGCGCCCATTGTGAAGACGTCGCGCAAGATGCCGCCGACGCCGGTCGCCGCACCCTGGTAGGGCTCGATGAAGGAGGGGTGATTGTGGCTCTCCATCTTGAAGACGACGCAGTCGCCGTCACCGATGTCGACCACGCCGGCATTCTCGCCTGGTCCCTGGATGACCTGCGGGCCCGTGGTCGGCAAGGTGCGCAGCCATTTCTTCGAGGATTTGTACGAGCAATGCTCGTTCCACATCGCCGAGAAGATGCCGAGTTCGGTGAAGCTCGGCTCGCGGCCGACGAGGTCGAGGATGCGCTGGTACTCGTCGGGCTTCAGCCCATGCGCTGCGATGAGCTCGGGGGTGATCGGCACGGAATTGGAAATGGTCATGGGCGGCGGTTTGTATCCGGAGCGTTGGGATTTTGAGTCCCGTCTTATCGCAAGCCTTGCGGCCGATACACCCCATGGATCGACGAAAAACGCGCGAAAGCCGGACAAAGCCACAGACCAATCCCGAGCGGGCAGCGATCTCTCGCGCCAAGACGCCTCATGGCTCAGGAGAAGCTGTCGTAACCGGCGCGGCCCTCATCCAGCAGACGCCTGATGACCGCGACGCCTTCGGCAATGTCCTTGCGCTGCCTCGGCTGTGAAACGCCGAAGCGGACGCCGTGGAAAACCTGCTCGGAGCGACCGGCCTTGAATTCGTCCTCGTCGTCGATCAGCACGCCATGTTCGAGACAAGCATTCTTGAAGGTGCCGGAAAGCCAGGGGTCGGGCAGGGTCAGCCAGACAAAGGGAACCTTTTCGTGTGATCTGAACGCGAATCCGGCCAGCGTCTCGCGCACGATGGCAATCCGGGCGCTGATTTCGGTGATACTGTGTTTGCGTATCTCGTCTGCCTGGCCGGACAGCACCAACCTTGTATTCACTTCCGCCAGGAGGAAAGGCATGCCGCCGGTCATCATCTTGTGGGCGACGCGGATGCGATGGCGATAGGCGGGCGGGCAGGACAGCCAGCCGCCGCGCACACCCGCCGCGACCGATTTCGACAGGCCGCCGGCGACAATGGTACGTTCGGGCGCGTATTCGGCCAGCAGCGGCGTCGGATCATCAGTCAGGTTGCCGTAGAGATCGTCCTCGATGAGAACGACATTGTATTCGCGTGCGACACGCGCGATCGCCTCACGGCGCGCCGCCGACAACGTCACCAGCGTGGGATTCTGCGCCGTCGGCATCAGGAAGATCATTCGGGGATGCTTTTGCGCGCAGACGCGCTCGAAATCGGCCGGGTCGATGCCCTGGTCGTCCGACGCCACCAGCGCGGTGCGTCGGCCGATCAGCCCGGCGCTGCGGGAAATCTGCGAGTAGGTGAGGTGCTCGAAGGCGACATAATCGCCGGGCGTTGTCAGCGCTGCGATCGCCGCCATCACAGCGGCATGTGTGCCCAGCGTTGGAACGATGGCGTCGGCGTTCGGGCGAAACGAATTGCGCGACAGCCAGCGGGCGCCGGATTCGTACCAGCGGTCCGGAAAATCCCGCGTGTAGCTTGAAATCTCATGCGGATAATCCTGCGCCGCGCGCGTCAGGACATCGGCGACTATGGCGCCCTGGCCGATGTCGGGCGCGGCCGTGCTGTCGAAACGCAGCTTGCCGCGCGGCGCATCGATATAGCGTGTGCCTTCGCCGGTGACGTCTGGGGCCAGCGAGCTCGGCCTCGCATCATCGCCGCGCTGGCCGAGCACATAGGTTCCACGCCCGACTTCGCCGCTCACCAGCCCGCGCTCGCGCAGCAATTGGTAGGCCCGGCCGACCGTGCCGACGGTGGTGCCGATGTCGTAGGCGAGGTCGCGTTGCGGCGGCAGCTTTGCCCCCGCATCGATCACCCCCCGGTCGATGTCCGTTTCGATGGAATCCGCAAGCCGTTGATACAGCGGCCCGGAGCCGGCGGTGAGATCTGGAAGCCAATTTGTCATGGTGACAATTTTCTATATTGCACCGAATTGTGAGTCAATACATATCAGTCACGCGCTAAAAAGGGTGCAATTTGGAACTCTGGTAGAAAGAAAATGAATACAATCGCGACAATCAGCCATTCGAGAGCCGAGTCATCGGGTCAATCGACACGCCCATCGGGCCGGCGCGGCTTTGCCGGCCGTCTGGTGCATTTGGTCCGGTCATTGGCGAAATGGATCGACTATCTGCTGGAGCGCCGGCGCAGCCGGCTGGTGTTGCTTGAGATGACCGATGATCAGCTCAAGGATATCGGTGTCTCGCGCTGCGATGCCCACCGCGAGGCCATCAGGCCGTTCTGGGACTGACCATCCCAAGACGCGGGGCCGGAGTCCGCTTGACTAACGGACGCTCGATGTTCTGATGCGAGCAACGCCGTGGTCGACGACGACGGCGACCACGCAGAGCACGAGAAAAAGCCCCGTGATGGCCGCCGCCGAGATGGCGACGCTGGCTGCGCCGTTCTTGGCGACATCGAGGAAAGGGTAGGGCACCTCGCCGGCAAACGGGGCCCGCGCCAGCGCATAAATCAGGTATGCCACGGGATAGAGCATCCACCAGGAGATGTCGCCCCACCGCGTCCCGCCGTTGGCGCCTGCGACCAGCCACCACAGCACGAACAGCACCGGCGTCACATAGTGCAGCAGGACGTCGCAGAGCAGGAACAGGCCCTGTGGCTGCCAGAGCTGCGCCAGCACGCTCGCATAGACGATGAACACCAAGGCGATCGAAACGGCGATGCCCGCGCGCATCCGTGATCCTGCGAAGGCAGGCAGCCATGCATAGCCGGTGGACGACAGCAGCGAGGTGTGGACCAGCACCGCGCCGATATTGGTCAGGATGGTGAAGAAGCTGAAAAGGAAGATGATGGAACCGAGCAGGCTGCGGCCAGCTTCCATCGACGCCGGAATGCTGATGCAGAACTGCAGCACGAGTCCGGCCAGACCGATGACCAGACCCGCGATCTGCAGGAACCGGCCCATTGCCCTATGCGGCCGCCGTGCAGGAGGTATTGCCCGCCTGCCAGCGGGCGATGTCGGAGCCGATGCGCGCGCCGAGCGGGTCGTTCATCAGCGGTCCGAACACGTCGACGCGGCTGGAATTGCCTTGTGCCTGAACGACCAGCAACGGTTTGCCACCATAGTGCTTGGCCGGCACCAGCAGGAAACGCGGCGTGCCGCTGAACGAATTCAACTCATTGGCCATCTGGTATTGCTTGAAGGCCGGGTCCTTGCTGGCGATCCAGCATTTGTGGGCCGATATCGCCACCTGTTCCATGGCCAGCAACGAGGCACTTTTGCCCGAGGGGGCGGGAGCGCTCTTCGGGCTCGATTGGCAGGATGCCAGGGCGAAACCCGCGGCCGCTACCAGGGCGATCGTCTTGCTCCTGCTCAAGCGGCACCCATCTCAAGTTCCGACAGAAAAATCTTCAACCCGTCGGTCATCTCGCCCCACACCCGCGACAATGCCGGATGCTGCGAGGCGATCTGTTCGTAGGCATCGAATTTGGGATAGGCGTCGAGCAGGTCGTGGCGTCCCGTCATGGCCCGGAAATTGTTGAAGATGAACCGCGTCGGCGTCAGCCACGCATCGGCGAAACTGATGTCGTTGCCAAGCGCGAAGGGACCTTGCGCCATGCGTTCCTCGATCGCCGCCAGCCCGTGATGCAGGCGAGCGAACTGGGCGTCGATCTCGGCATTGTTTCGCTTGGGCACGAAATGAAGCTCGAAAAGCTTCATCGTCGGGGTCAGCACGTCGAGATCGGTGATGCGGGCAAACATGCGCACCAGCGCGCGGTCCTTGGAATCGGGCGGCAGCAGCGCCGGTTCCGGAAAGCGCTCCTCGAGATATTCGGCGATGACCACCGATTCGACGATCGTTTCACCCGAACCGGTGATCAGCACCGGAATCCGGTTGAGCGGTGAGATGGCGCGAAACTCTTCCGGGATCGGAAAACCGGGCGGCGGCGCGATGATCTTGAGCGGTACATCCTTGATGTAGGCCAGCGCCCGCACGATCGACGAGTAGGGCGACAACGGCCGCGAATAGAGTTTCATGACCGTCTCTCTCCCTCATGAAGCGGACTTACCCAATAAAATGGGCTGGAATGTCCGGCTGTTTTCAGGCAGTTCGCCTTGATGATGTCAGGCAGCAATGCCAAGCGCGCCCTCGAACAACGCCCGGCCGTCGGTGCCGCCGTGGGCTGCTTCGATCAGGTTTTCCGGGTGCGGCATCAAGCCGAGCACATTGCCGCGTTCGTTGATGATGCCGGCAATGTCGTTGATCGAGCCGTTGGGATTGGTGCCGTCTGCATAGCGGAACACCACCTGGCCTTCGCCTTCGAGGCGGGCAAGTGTGTCGGCGTCGGCAAAATAGTTGCCGTCATGATGTGCCACCGGCGTGCGGATGATCTGGCCCGGCTGGTAGCGGCGGGTGAACATGGTGTTGGCGTTGGTGATCTGCAGCTTGACCTGCCGGCAGACGAATTTGAGCGAGGTGTTGCGCATCAGCGCCCCCGGCAGCAGCCCGGCCTCGACCAGGATCTGGAAGCCGTTGCAGACGCCGATGACCATCACCCCCTTGGCCGCCTGTTCGGCAACCGCCCGCATGACCGGCATGCGCGCGGCGATGGCGCCGCAGCGCAGATAGTCGCCGAAGGAAAAACCGCCGGGAATGGCGATCAGGTCGACATCCGGAATTTCGGTATCGGTCTGCCAGACGGTGACCGGCGGCTTTCCCGAAATCTTGGTCAGCGCCGCGATCATGTCGCGGTCGCGGTTGAGGCCAGGCAGAAGGACGACGGCGGATTTCATGGCAATTCCCGTTCGAGCATCTGAACCAGATACCGGGGTGAAACGTGGTTGGTCAACCAGACGCCGTTGTCGGAGAGAAAGAATGGCGCCCCGTCCTTCGTCATGGTTGCCGAGTCGACCTGCAGGATAACACTTTTTCCATTGCGACGCCGGGCGACGATCAGAGCCGTTTCGACGTCCTTTGACAAGTGAACATGCTGACGCGACTGCCTGGTCAGGCCTTCGCGGAGAATGCTGGGAAGAAACTCTTCCTTGGTGCCGTGGTAGAGGATATCGGGCGGCACCGATGGCAACAGGCCGAGATCGATATCGAGACTGTGGCCTTGCACGGCACGGATGCGATTGCCGTCGATGGCAAAGCGCTTTTTCGGATTCTCTTCGACGATGCGTGCAACATCGGTGACCGATGTGCCGAACTTCGACTGGATGACCGCGCAGAGCGCGTCGAAATCGGCCCAGCCGTTTTCGTCGAGCGACAGTCCTGCCTCCTGCGGCGCGTGTCGCAGGACCAGGCTCATGAATTTTGAAATCTGTGTGTCGTTCGGCATGGCGGCAATGCGGTTTCAGCCCCAATTGCCGAACTGGTGTCACGTCGGCTGATAAGGCTTTTGTGCTTCGGCAAGTTCGCGCAGGTCGAGACGTCCGTCGATGCGTTCAAGACGCTCGTCTTGTCAGGCTAGAATGCCGTAGACATTGTTGATATCGCTTTGCGTTGCCACATGTGGCCCCGCATCACATTCAACTCCCGTTTCGTCTCGGAAACATCCTGAAGAAGCTCACCGATTTCGTGATGCACGCGCTTCAGAAGCTCGAACATCAATTCATTCGTGACTTCCGATATAGTGCCTCCGACACAACCTCAGGTAAGTGTCACACTATAATTCTCAATCACCGTATTCGCCAGCAGCTTGTCGCACATGGCCTTCAGATCAGCCTCGGCCTTGGCCTTGTCGGTCTCGGAAAGCTCGACGTCGAACACCTTGCCCTGCCGCACCGCGCCGACGCCGCCGAAACCCAGTCCGGACAGCGCGTGTTCGATTGCCTTGCCTTGCGGGTCGAGCACGCCGTTCTTGAGGGTGACGGTAATGCGGGCCTTGATCACGCTGGACATGCTCCTGTTCTCAATATCGGGACGCAAGCCGCTATCAGTGCGGCTTGCCTTTGGCGCCATCGGTCGAGGCAACAAGGACCGGGCCGGTGGGGCGCGGCGGCTCGTTCTCGTTCATGATGCCGAGGCGGCGGGCAACTTCCTGATAGGCTTCGACGAGGCCGCCCATGTCGCGGCGGAAACGGTCCTTGTCGAGCTTGTCATGCGTCGCCACGTCCCACAGGCGGCAGGAATCCGGCGAAATCTCGTCGGCGACGACGATGCGCATCATGTCGCCTTCGAACAGGCGGCCGCATTCGATCTTGAAGTCGACGAGCTGAATGCCGACGCCCATGAACAGGCCGGAGAGGAAGTCGTTGACGCGAATGGCGAGTGCCATGACGTCGTCGATTTCCTGCGGGCTCGCCCAGCCGAACGCCGTGATGTGCTCTTCCGACACCATCGGATCGTCGAGCGCGTCGGCCTTGTAATAGAATTCGATGATCGAGCGCGGCAAGACGGTGCCTTCCTCGATGCCGAGGCGCTTGGACAGCGAACCGGCGGCGACATTGCGCACCACCACTTCGAGCGGAATGATCTCGACTTCCTTGATCAGCTGCTCGCGCATGTTGAGCCGGCGGATGAAGTGGGTCGGGATGCCCATCCGGTTGAGATGGTTGAAGATGTGCTCGGAAATGCGGTTGTTGAGCACACCCTTGCCGTCGACGACTTCATGTTTCTTCTTGTTGAACGCGGTTGCGTCGTCCTTGAAGAACTGGATGAGCGTACCCGGCTCGGGTCCCTCATAGAGGATCTTGGCCTTGCCTTCATAAATGCGGCGGCGATTTTTCATCTGATTTTTTCTCTGGGGTTCCAGACAGGCGGCAATCGACCATTTCCTGTCCGTCTGCCTGAAATAGTGCGGCTACTGTAGGGTTCAATGCCGGGTCTATCCCAATCACATCGTTTGCTCAATCGGCAAATCCTTCCAATCAACCGCTTTCGGGACTGAAATGCCGCAGCGCAGCATGCAACGAAGCGTATTGACCGGCTCGCGACCTTTTGGTTTGTGCTTCCCCAACACATATACGTCATCACCAGCGAATCGATTTCCATCGGAGGGATGCCATGAGCAGCATGAAGGATCGCGAAGAGGGCTTTGAACGCAAATTCGCATTCGACGAGGAACTTCGGTTCAAGGCCTCGGCTCGCCGCAACAAGGCGCTCGGCCTGTGGGCCGCCGCAAAGCTTGGAAAGTCGGGCGCCGATGCCGACGCCTATGCCAACCAAGTGGTCGTCTCCGACATCGAGGAAGCCGGCGATCACGACGTGTTCCGCAAGATACGCAAGGATTTCGACGACGCCGGTGTGGACCAGTCGGACCACCAGATCCGCCGCACCATGGACGAGATGATGGCGCAGGCGATCGAGCAGATCAAGAACACCTGATCCGACCACACTCTGGACCAATCGACCGCCCGACCTATCCGGGCGGTTTTTCTTTGCCTTGCAGCGGTTTCCGGCTGAAACTGCGATCCCTAACGAGGAAAGCGTAGATGTCCCTGAAGTCCCGCCTTGCAGCCGATGAAACGCTGTTCACCGCATGGTCCGGCGTGCCGGATGCCCTGACTGTCGAGATCGTCGCCAAGCAGGGCTTCGATGCCGTCACCCTCGACATGCAGCATGGCGGCCATCATGAGGACAGCGTGCTGCGCGGTCTGGTGCCGGTGCTCGCTGCAAACAAGCCGGCGCTGGTGCGCATTCCGGTCGGCCGCTTCGACATGGCAAGCCGCGCGCTCGATTTCGGCGCCGAGGCTGTCATTGCGCCCATGGTGAACTCGGTGGCCGATGCAAAACTGTTCGCCGCGGCCATGAAATATCCGCCGCTCGGCGAGCGCTCGTGGGGCCCGACCTATGCCTTTCCGCGCCACGGCAAAGGCGACCAGGCTGAATGGCTGCGCGACACCAATCAGCGCACCATGGCCTTCGCCATGGTCGAGACGCGTGCTGCCCTCGATGCGCTCGACGGCATCCTAGACACGCCGGGCATCGACGGCATCTTCCTCGGTCCGTCGGATTTCTCGATCGCCTGGAGCAATGGCGCGACCATCAATTCGACGCTGGAAAGCATGATGGAAACGGTGGCGTCGGTCGCCGAGCGCACCCGCAAGGCGGGAAAACATGCGGCGATCTATGTCGTCGAGCCGGCAATTGCCGGTCGCGTCGTCTCGATGGGCTACCGGCTGCTGGCCATGGGCTCGGAGCACGCGCTGATCGGGCTCGGCGCAAAAACCCTGTTGAAGAGCGTCAGGGATTCGATCGACGCCTGAGAGAACTCAGGGTTTCAGATCGGTCAGGAACTTGGCGAAGGTCATCGAGCCCTCGGGCCACGGACCAAAGCCCGAATCCGCGTTGAGGTGACCGGTCTCGCCGGCGTCGATGAACAGCGAGCCCCAGGCCCCGGCAATGTCCTCGGCGACATCGAAGGCGCAGAACGGGTCGTTGCGGCTGGCGATCACGATCGAAGGAAACGGCAGCGGCTCGCGCGGATAAGGACCGAAGGTCATCAGGTGCCGGGGCTTGATCCCGGGGTTGGCGACGTCGGGCGGCGCCACGAAGAAGGCGCCGGCGACCGGCCTCTGGAACTGCGGCATGGCTTGCACTGCCGCGGCCACACCCAGCGAGTGCGCGACGATGACAACAGGCCGCTCGGCCTCGTTGACCGCCTTGGCCACGCTCGCCGTCCAGTCCTCGCGCACCGGTTTGGACCATTCCGCCTGCTCGACGCGGCGCGCCGTCGACAGCTTCGACTGCCAGCGGCTCTGCCAATGGTCCGGGCCGGAATTGGTGTAACCCGGCACGATGAGAATATCTGCTTCCTTGACCTTCATGGCGCTGAAATAGCGAGCGGCGTCGCTTCGTGCAACGGCGATGAATCGCGCTCTTGATCACAAATAGTGAACACGATGTTCGCTTCTTCAAGTCTTGTGTGAACGATGCCGATCGACGATTTGTCGTGTGGAGAGAGAAACAGCCGTGTGCGGGACCCCTGCGCGGCGTACTATGGTTGGCGGCGTGGGGCTCTTTGCCTTGGAAGTCTAACCGCGGCCGGCCGAACGGAGAATTTGATGAGCGAATTGCCTTTTGCCGCCACGACACCCGTCAGCGTTGCCCGCGTCGGGCTGAAGGCGCGCGACGCCGAAAGTCTTGCCGCCTATTATCGCAGCGTCGTCGGACTGCAGGAACTGAGCCGCGCCGATGGCGCGATCACGCTCGGGGCCGGCAACCGTCCGTTGCTGGTGATCGAGGCGGATGCCGCGGCAAAGCCGGACGATCCGCAAAGTGCGGGCCTGTTCCACACCGCTTTCCTGCTGCCCAGCCGCGCCGATCTCGGCCGCTGGATCAACCACGCCATTGCCGACAAGATCGCCATCGAGGGGGCTTCCGACCATCTGGTCAGCGAAGCGCTCTACCTGACCGATCCCGAAGGCAACGGCATCGAGATCTACGCCGACCGCCGTCCGCACGACTGGAAGTGGAATGGCGACAAGATTGCCATGGCGACCGAGCGGCTGAACATTCAATCTATCGTTGCCGAGGTGCCGGCGGGTGACGCCGGTTGGCAGGGCGCGCCGGAAAACAGCATTGTCGGCCATGTCCATCTGCGCGTTGGCAGGCCGGAGGACGCCGAAGCCTGGTGGAATCAGGAATTCGGCTTTGACACGGTGGCGAAATATGGCGGCCAGGCGGTGTTCCTGTCGTCGGGCGGCTATCACCACCACATCGGCGCCAATGCCTGGCGCAGCCCCGGCGCCGGCCGCCGCGATCCGAGCCGGTCGGGTCTGGCCTGGGTCGAGATGCGTTCGGACAATGTAACCAGCCCGGTAACCCGCGAAGACCCGTGGGGGACAGTGATCAACACCGTTCCCGGCAAGGCCTGATTGCCATTTGGAGAGCGTCTTCTCCCCGTATGGTGACGGGGAGAAGGGAAAGCTTGCCTCAGGCTTCGCCGAACACCCGCTTGAAGATCGTATCGACATGCTTGGTGTGATAGCCGAGGTCGAATTTCTCGCGGATTTCCGCTTCCGGCAGGGCGGCGGTCACTTCCCTGTCGGCCAATAGTTCTTCAAGAAAATCAGCGCCTTGTTCCCACACCTTCATGGCGTTGCGCTGCACCAGCCGGTAGGAGTCCTCTCGTGACAGGCCGGCCTGCGTCAGCGCCAACATGACGCGCTGCGAATGCACGAGGCCGCGGAACTTGTTCATGTTCTTCAGCATGTTGTCGGGATAGACGAGCAGCTTGTCGACGACGCTGGTCAGCCGTGACAGCGCGAAATCGAGCGTCACCGTGGCGTCCGGGCCGATCATGCGTTCGACCGAGGAGTGCGAAATATCGCGCTCGTGCCAGAGCGCCACATTCTCCATCGCCGGCAGCGCCATGGACCGCACCATGCGGGCAAGGCCGGTGAGGTTTTCGGTCAGCACCGGATTGCGCTTGTGCGGCATCGCCGACGAGCCCTTTTGACCCGGCGAGAAATACTCTTCCGCTTCCAGCACTTCGGTGCGCTGCAAATGCCGGATCTCGATCGACAGCCGCTCGATCGACGAGGCGATGACGCCGAGCGTGGCGAAGAACATGGCGTGACGGTCGCGCGGGATCACCTGCGTCGACACCGGCTCGGGCTTCAGCCCGAGCTTTGCCGCCACATGTTCCTCTACATAGGGGTCGATGTTGGCGAAGGTTCCGACCGCGCCCGAAATGGCGCAGGTGGCGATGTCTTCCCGCGCATGCACCAGCCGCTCGCGGCAGCGCGAGAACTCGGCATAGGCCTGCGCCAGCTTGATGCCGAAGGTCGTCGGCTCGGCATGGATGCCATGGCTGCGGCCGATCGTGACGGTGTCCTTGTGCTCAAAGGCACGGCGCTTGAGTGCCGCAAGCAGGCCGTCAATGTCGGCCAGAAGGATGTCGCTGGCCCGGGTAAGCTGGACGGCAAAGCAGGTGTCGAGAACGTCCGAAGAGGTCATGCCCTGATGGATGAAGCGGGCGTCGGGTCCGACGAATTCAGCAAGATGGGTGAGGAAGGCGATGACGTCATGCTTGGTGACGCGCTCGATCTCGTCGATCGCTTCCACGTTGAATTTTGCCGCGCCGCCCTTTTCCCAGATGGTTTTAGCCGCTTCCTTGGGGATGACACCGAGTTCGGCCAGCGCATCGCACGCATAAGCTTCGATCTCGAACCAGATGCGGAACCGGGTTTCGGGCGACCAGATGGCGACCATTTCCGGCCGGGAATAACGAGGGATCATCGGTCAGTCCTGATTTGTCGAGGAGTTTGCCCGCGTCCTAACAGAGGCGGGCAAAATGCTCAACGCCGCTGCCGCGCAAACCAGACGCTCGCGGCAAGCAAGGCGGCGAAACCGAGCGGAAAATAGAGCCGGATGCCCAGCACCACGAACTGGTAAAGCGCAATCAACACCGTGAAGACGAACTGGATGGCCCAGTTGCGGGTGAAAGCCGGTGCATGCCACTCGGCATAATAGGAGCGGTATTGCAAGGCATAGAGCCCGCCGGTCAGGCCGATGGTTGCGCCGAGCAGGCACACGAACGCGGCTGCGAACGCAACCTCCCAGCGCCTTCCAAGAGAGACCAGCCGCGCCGCGAACAGGCCAAACGGAAAGGCAAGTGCTCCGCCGCAGGCATAGAGCAGCGACACGGTGCCGATCTTTTCAGGCGTCTCCCAGCCATCCAACAGCAGGGTGACGAGCGCGCTGGCGCCCATCGCCACGGACCACAACAAGGCGCCGAAAAGCGCTGTTCGCGACGCCGGTATAGCGCGGCGAAGGCGGCTCAGGGCACGATTGCGCCCAGCGGGTTGAACAAACGATGTCACAGGCGGCCGGTCACTGCGATCCAGCGAAAATTCGGCCCCTCGAAGCCGTATTGGCGCACGCTGATCAGCACCGCATAGCCGCTGAGACTGTCCATTGAAAACGTCTGCACCGCGCCGATCCGGTAGCCGTTCGGGCAACCTCGGCTCTTGGGGATCGACTTGTCCTCGTGCAACAGCTTGGTCGTGCCGCCATCCTGCGCCTCGATGCGCAGCAACCGGAAGCCGTTGATCTCGCCCTGGCTCTCGCAGCCTTCGGTGTTGTTCATGCCGACCTCGTCGAGCCGGAATTCAAGCGGCTGGTCGACCGGCGAAAAAATCGGCCGTGGGTTGACCGCCATCCGGTGCGGATCGGCCGAAAGCTCGGTCACCGGGTTGAAGCCCGCTGTGATGCCCCTGTTCGCCGTCAACTCAGCCTGTTTGACGATCGCTTCGCCTTTTTGCCGGGCCTCGAGACGGGCGGCTTCGAGCGTGGCATTCTCATCGTCGATCCGGACCCTGATCGGCGTTCCCTTGAGAAAGCTGTCGTCGTTCGTGTCGATATAATAACGGTTGGCATAAGGAAATCCCGAGCCGTCCTGGACGCCATATTCCTCGAAGGCGAAGACGCCGCCGTCCTTGGTGAAGCCGAGGATTTCAAGCTCGGCCACATCGCCGGCATGGGCGGCGATCGACGTCGCGAATTGTGCAAGCATGGCAACGACAAACAGGAAGAGCAGTCGCATCGGTTTTCACTCCGGCAGCCGTGATCGTTTCAATCCCCTAGCACGACGGAATCAAAACGTCGTGCAGTCCGACAGCCGATGCATCCAATCGGCCGGTCATTTGTTATTGTCGGCAATCCAATGGAGAACCACCATGACCGACACCAGCAAAATTCGTGAGCATATGGAAGTCATCGGCGCCGATGGCGTGCATGTCGGCACCGTCGACAAGGTCGACGGGAAGCGGATCAAGCTGACCAAGGCCGACAGCGGCGAGGGCGCTCACAAGGGCCATCACCACTACATTTCCCTGGCTCTGGTTGCCGAGGTCGATGGCAAGAAGGTGTGGCTGTCGGCGAATTCCGATGTCGCGGTGACCTTCGAGGAAGAAAAGTCCGATCCCGTCTGATCGGCTGCTTCACCCCGAGCGCGACGACCAGACCGGAAACAGGTCGTCATCGGCAGGCGTCGCGGCAAACACACCGCGGCTGATGGCGCGCGCCATCGTGGCGCCGGCCGCGGCATAGAGGTCAATCGCCGCATCGGCCGCAAGCTCGACACCACTGGTACCCGTCGCCAGCGCAAACACCAGGTCGCCGTCGGCCGGCGTGTGCGTCGGCCAGATGGCGCGCACGAACCCGTCATGCGCTGCTATCGCCAGTCGTTTTGCGGCGGCCTTGGTGAGAACCGCGTCCGTGGCTATGACGGCGATGGTGGTGTTGCCACCGGTCTCCATCTGCCTGCCGACATGCTTGTCGCGGTATTTCAACAGGATCCGTTTCGCGTCGTCCGGCATCGGCGAGGGGTAGCCAAGTCCACCAAATTCGTCGCCGATTTCGAAGGGGGCTGCCCAGAAATGACGGGTTCGGCTGACGGTCACCGAGCCGGTCGGGTTGACGGCGGCCAGCGCACCGATGGTGATGCCATTGTCGAGCAGCGTCGAGGCCGAGCCGAGGCCGCCCTTCAACCCGGAGGTGAGCGCACCCGTGCCGGCGCCGATCGTGCCGAGCGGGAAATCGGTAGTGGCGGCTTGCGCTGCTTCATAGCCGAGGTCGCGGTAGGGCGGATAACGACCCCAGTCCTTGTCGCCGCCATTGCGCAGGTCGAACAGGATCGCCGCCGGCACGATCGGCACGCGAAAGCCACCGACTTCGAGCCCGATGCCGCGCTCGCGCAGGGCCGCCTGCACGCCGGATGCCGCATCGAGGCCGAAAGCCGAACCGCCTGAAAGCACCACCGCATGGACCGCCTCGACCGAATTGTGCGGTTCGAGCAGATCGGTCTCGCGGGTGCCCGGTGCACCGCCCAGGATCTGCACGCCGGCCACCGCCGGCTCGTCGCAAAGGATGGTCGTGACGCCGGACTTCAGCCCGGCATCGGAAGCGTTGCCGACCCGCAGCCCGGCAACATCGGTGATCAGATTGCGCGGGCCGGTGCGAAACATCAGTTGCTTTCCAAAGGCGCAAAACGTGTGCCGTCGAAGCGGAAGACGCGGTACGGGCTCTGGCTGAGGTCGCCTTTCGCGTCGAAGCGGACCGGGCCTATCGCGGTGGTGAAATCATGCCCGGTCAGCGCGTCGGCCAGCGGCTTGCCTGAAGTTTCGGCCAGGCCTGATGCTGCCTTGGCGATCTCGACCGCCGCGTAGGCCGGCAGTGTGTAGCCGTCCGGCACGATCCTCCGTGCGGAGAAGCTTTCCAGCACTTTTGGATCGGCGACATCGGCCCATTCAGGCGGTGCGATCATCAGCGTGCCCGTCGCATAGGGCACGTCGCCGGGCGGTGTGCGCAGATTTTCGCCTCCGGCGAACACGATACCGGCAGAGAGTTGCGCCGCGTCACGGCCCATGATGGCGACATCGTCGCCGTCGCCACCCGCAAAGACATGCGTCGCGCCGGCCTTCTTCAGCCGGCCGACCAGGCCGATCTGGTTGTCGAGCTGCGGCCGGAACGTATCGACGAAAACCGGCTTCAGCGCCGCCTGTTCGGCCGCCGCCCGAAACGTCTCGGCCATTTCGCGGCCATAGATGGTCCCGTCATCGATGATGGCGAACAGTTCGTCCTGCCACAGGCGGGTGAGGTTGGCGGCGACCGCATTGCGCTCGTCGTCGCCGCGTGGCCCGAGACGATAGACTGGCCAGCCGGTCTTGGCGCGCCGGTCGGTCAGGCTTTCGGTTCGCACGCCCACGGTGATCACAGGAATGTTGGCGTCTTTCAGGATCGGCATCGCCGCCTCGATCGCGTCGGTGCAGAGAAAGCCGACAACCACAGTGACCTTGGCCGCCACGAATTCCCTGGCCGCGGCGGCTCCGCCATCGGCGGTACAGGCGTCATCGATGGTTTTGAGTTCGACGCCGTTCGCTTCGGCCGCGAGACCGGTGCCGGCGTCGATCTGCTTGCCGAGGATGGCAGATGGTCCGGACAAGGGCGCAGCCACGCCCACCAGCAGCGTCTGGGCGCTGGCGACGCCGGCCATGAACAGCCAGGCCAGTGCGGCAGATATCGTTACCCCGGGGCGCATTCTGGTGATGAATTCCTCCCAACTGGCGACATCTCGCAGCCGCCAATTCCCGCCAAGACCTAAAGGCTGGCCGGCCTTGGTGCAACACGCGAATTTCACGATATGGGCCAAGCACTTCGCTTGTGGCATGTCGTATGTCGCCATATATAGCGGTAGGTTTCTGGCTGTGGACAATTTCCGGTGCTGAAGAAGAATGACATTGGGCCGCAGGCCTATCGCGACGCGATGAGCCATTTTGCCGGCCACGTCCATGTGGTCACCACCGATGGGCCGGCAGGCAAGCGCGGCGCGACGGTGATCGCGGCCTGTTCGGTGTCGGACACGCCGCCGACGATTCTCGTCTGCCTCAACCGTGAAAACCCCAAGAATGAGCAGTTCGTGAAAAACGGCAGATTTGCCCTGAACACGCTGGCTTCGCATCAGGAGCCGCTCTCGATCGGCTTTTCCGGCATTACCGGCCTGCCGGTCGAGGAACGCTTCGCGCTGGGCGAATGGGACGTGATTTCGACCGGCGCGCCGACCCTGAAGGGCGCGCTCGCGGTGTTCGACTGCGAGCTGATCGACAGCAAGGATCTGGCCACGCATCGTGTGCTTTTTGGCAAGGTGACAGGTCTGCGCATGGGCGATAATTTGCGGCCGCTGATCTATCACGCCCGCGGCTACCATGTCCTGGACAGCGGGGCGGCGGCGTTCACGGAGAAAGAATGAACGAGTTGAAACCGCGTGCCGCGCCGCGGACGATCGACGAGACGCTCGATCTCCTGACCGGTGCGGACTATGTGGCGGACCGGTCATTGGCAACCGTGCTGTTCCTGTCGCTGCGCATGAAACGGCCGCTGTTCCTCGAGGGCGAGGCCGGTGTCGGCAAGACCGAGATTGCCAAGGTGCTGGCGCAAGAGCTTGGCCGCCGGTTGATCCGCTTGCAGTGCTATGAAGGCCTTGACGTCTCGTCTGCCGTCTACGAGTGGAACTACGCTGCGCAGATGATCGAGATCCGCATGGAGGAGGCGGCCGGCAAGGTCGACCGCTCCGACATGGAGCGCAACGTTTTCTCCGAAAAATACCTGATCCGTCGCCCGGTGCTGGATGCGCTGACCGGCAAGGCGGGTGCCGCGCCGGTCTTCCTGATCGACGAACTCGATCGCACCGACGAGGCCTTCGAGGCGTTCCTGCTCGAAATCCTGTCCGATTTCCAGGTGACAGTGCCTGAACTCGGCACGATCAAGGCGGAAGAACCGCCGATCGTCATCATCACCACCAACCGCACCCGCGAGATCCACGATGCGCTGAAGCGGCGCTGTCTCTATCATTGGGTCGACTATCCCAATGCCGAGCGCGAGCTGGAGATCGTGCGCCGAAAGGTGCCGCAGGCCAACCAGCGGCTTTCGGCCGAGGTGGTCTCCTTCATCCAGAAGCTGCGTCAGATCGAGCTGTTCAAGGTGCCGGGCGTCGCCGAAACCATCGACTGGGCCGGCGCGCTGACGGAGCTCGACAAGGTGGCGCTTGATCCGGAAACCGTATCGGACACCATCGGCGTGCTGTTGAAATACCAGGACGACATTGCCCGTATCGAACAGGGCGAAGGCCGGCGCATCCTCAACGAGGTGAAGGCTGAGCTTTCGGCGGCGGAGTAGGCGATGCCGCGCCCCGAGCCGAAAGAGGCGACAGCGGACGGTCGGATTGCCGACAATATCGTCTATTTCGCCCGCACTTTGCGTAAGGCCGGCATGCGGGTCGGACCGGCGTCGGTCAAGGATGCCATCGAGGCAGTGCTCGTCGCCGGCATCGGTTCGCGCGATGATTTCTACTGGACACTGCATGCCGTGCTGGTGTCCCGCCACGAGGACCACGCCATCTTCGACGAAGCTTTCCGGCTGTTCTGGAAGTCGCGCGAACTGATCGAGAAGATGCTGGCGATGTTCTCGCCGGTGGCGCCCGACACCAGGCAAAAACAGAAGCCGCGCGCCGCCGAAAACCGCGTCAGCCAGGCGATGTTCGAGGGCCATCAGAAGAACCAGCCGACGCAGGAAATCCCCGAAATCGAGGTCGACGCCCGCTTCACCTTCTCTGGCAACGAGGTGCTGCGCGGCAAGGACTTTGCCCAGATGAACGCAGTCGAGATGGCGGATGCCAGGAAGGCGATCGCCCAGTTGCGGCTGCCCTTCGACATGGTGCGGACCCGGCGCTTCAAGGCCGATGCGCATGGCCGCCGCATCGATCCGCGCGCCATGATGCGTTCGGCCGCCCGCACCGGCGGCGAACTGATCCTGCCGAAATTCCGCTCACAGCGCGAGGTTCACCCGCCGCTGGTGGTGCTGGCCGACATTTCCGGCTCGATGAGCCAGTACACGCGCATCTTCCTGCACTTCCTGCATGCGCTGACCGAAAAGCGCCGCCGTGTCCATACTTTCGTTTTCGGCACCCGGCTGACCAATCTGACCCGGCAGATGCGCCACCGCGATCCGGATGCCGCACTGGCCGACTGCTCGGCGGCGGTCAAGGACTGGTCGGGCGGCACGCGCATTGGCGATACGCTGGCCGAGTTCAACCGGCTGTGGTCGCGCCGCGTTCTGGGGCAGGGGGCGGTGGTGCTTTTGATCACCGACGGGCTGGAGCGCGACGATGTCGTCGGCCTCTCGGAGGAGATGGAGCGCCTGCATAAATCCTGCCGGCGGCTGATCTGGCTCAACCCTTTGCTGCGCTTCGACGGTTTCCAGGCGCGCGCCCGCGGCGTCAAGGCGATGCTGCCGCATGTCGATGAGTTCCGCTCGGTGCACAATCTTGATGCGCTCGCCGATCTCTGTGCCTCGCTGGACAAGAAATCTGTGCAGTCCGTTGACCCGCGCCGATGGCTGGACGCTGGTGTCAGGCGCGCCGCATAGCCATATGTCTATCCATCGGAAAACAGACTCCCAGAAAAAAATTGAAATCACCGCGCAGGAGGCCCGATCAATGACGCTCCAAAGCATCAACCCCAAGGATCTGCCGATTCCGCAGACGTACAGCCAGGTCGTCGTTGCGACAGGGAGCAAGTTGGTGTTCATCTCGGGCCAGGAGCCAGAAGACCTACATGGCAAGCTTGTTGGCCGCGGTGATCTTGCGGCTCAGGCGCGCCAGGTGTTTGCCAATCTCGGCCGAGCACTTGCCGCCGCCGGTGCGGCGCCTACAGAGGTCACCAGGATCACGATCTATGTCGTCAACTACAATCGCGATGAATGCCTGCCGATCATCGAAAAGGCGCGGATAGGGTTGTTCGGAGATCACAAACCAGCTGACGTGGTGCTCGGCGTGGCGAGCCTGTCCCCCGACTACCTCATCGAAGTTGACGCATTTGCGGTGATTGATTGACCATGCGTTTGCCACGCGCCAAGTGGATCACGACGAACCCGCTTGCGCGAACTGGCGGTGCCCAGATCATAAACAGACTCCAAGAGAAGCGATCATGGAAAACAGCATTTATCTCGACGAGGCCCGCGATCCGCTGATCATCGCGGAAGGCTGGATGAAGGACGGCAAGGATGTCGCCATCGCCACGGTGGTCGAGACCTGGGGATCGGCGCCTCGCCCCGTCGGCAGCCATCTGGTCATCGACGCCGACGGCAATTTCCACGGCTCGGTCTCCGGCGGCTGCGTCGAAGGCGCGGTGGTTACCGAAGCGATCGATGTGATCGACACAGGCAAGGCCAGGATGCTCGAGTTCGGTGTTGCCGACGAAACCGCCTGGCAGGTCGGCCTGTCCTGTGGCGGCCGCATCAAAGTCTATGTTGAACGATTGGGCTGACCTTTATGGACCCGTATGCGCTCAAGATGTTGAACGCCGAACGCCGCGCCCGCCGCGCGGCGATCCTCGTCACCGATCTCGGTGACGGCCGCGACCGTATCGTGCGCGAAGGCGACCAGGTTGCAGGCGATCTCGGCGTTGCTGTCGCCAGGGCGTTTCGATCAGGCAATTCCGGTTCGGTCGAGGCCGAGGGACGGACCTTCTTTCTCAACGCGCATCTGCCGCAGCCGCGGCTGGTTGTCGTYGGCGCCGTGCACATCAGTCAGGCGCTGGCTCCGATGGCCAGGATCGCAGGCTATCCCCTGGAGATCATCGATCCCCGCACCGCCTTTGCCACATCGGACCGCTTTCCCGATGTCACCCTGCATGCCGAATGGCCGGAGGACGTGCTGAAGCGCCAGCCGCTCGACAGCTACACGGCGCTTGCCGCTGTCACCCATGATCCGAAGATCGACGATTTTGCGCTGAAGGCAGCGCTCGACGCCAACTGCTTCTATGTCGGCGCGCTTGGCAGCCGCAAGACCCACGCCAAGCGCGTCGAACGCTTGCTGGCCTTGGGCGCGAGCGCCGACCAGATCGCCCGCATTCACGCGCCGATCGGGCTCGATATCGGTGCCGCCAGCCCTGCCGAGATCGCGGTCGCGGTGCTGGCGCAGGTCGTTCATGCCTTCCGCTCGCGCGGTCTGGAAGTGAAAGGCGCGGCAGCGTGAAATTCGGCCCGATTCCGATCGAAGCGGCCGAAGGTGCTGTGCTGGCGCATGCCACCACGGCCGGCGAACGGCGCTTTCGCAAGGCGCACAGGCTGAACGCCGAAGATGTGGCCTTGCTGCGCGGCGCCGGTATTTCCCAGGTCGTTGCGGCCGTGCTGGCCGCCGACGATCTCAGTGAGGACGCCGCCGCGCAGGAAATAGCCGAGAGCATGGCCTTTCGCGGCATCGACGCCCGGCCGGCCGCGACCGGGCGGGTCAATCTCCACGCCGCGTCAGCCGGTATCTTCACCGTCAACGCCGCCGTCATCGACGCCATCAACGCCGTCGATCCCGCCATCACCATCGCCACGTTGGCGCAGCATGCGCCGGTCGAGAAAGGCCAGATGGTCGCGACGGTGAAGATCATTCCCTTCGCGGTCAGCTCTGCGCTGGTCGATGCGGTCACGAAAATCTGCGCCGGCGGGGAAATCTTTGCCGTCAACGCCTATCAGCCGGTGCGTGTCGGCGTCATCCAGACCGTCTTGCCGGGCATCAAGCCGAGCGTGCTCGACAAGACGCTGCGCGTCACCGAAGCGCGGCTGGCGCGCACCGGCGGCAGGCTGACAGCGGAGCGTCGCACTCCGCACGAGATCGTTCCGGTGGCGGAGGCCGCGGCCTTGCTGGCGCGCGACAACGACATGGTGGTGATCTTCGGCGCCTCGGCGATGAGCGATTTCGCCGATGTCATTCCCGCGGCGATCGAGAGGGCGGGTGGTACTGTTATCCGCGCGGGCATGCCGGTCGATCCCGGCAATCTGCTGGTGCTCGGCACGCTCGGCGGCAAACGTGTCATCGGTGCACCCGGCTGCGCCCGCAGCCCCAAGGAAAATGGCTTCGACTGGGTGCTGGACCGGTTGATCGCCGGCCTTGACGTGACCGCCAAGGATATCGCCGGCATGGGCGTCGGCGGGCTGTTGATGGAAATCCCGACCCGGCCGCAGCCGCGTGAACCGCTGCCGCCCAAAAACAAGCTCAAGGTTGGCATCGTGCTTCTGGCGGCTGGCCGGTCGAGCCGCATGCGCGGGTCGAACAAGCTCTTGGCCCTGTTCGACGGCAAGCCGCTGGTGCGCCGCACCGCCGAGCGCGCGCTCGGCTCGAAGGCTTCGGGCACGATTGTCGTCACCGGCCACCAGCGCGAGCGGGTGCAGGCGGCGTTGGCGGGGCTGGATGTGGCTTTCGCCGACAATCCCGATTTCGCCGACGGCCTGTCCACCTCGCTAAAGGCCGGCATTGCCTATCTGCCCGAAGGCTCCGCCGGTGTGATGATCGTTCTCGGCGACATGCCGGGTGTCTCGTCTGATGACCTCGACAGGCTGATCGATGCATTCCGCAAGGCCGGCGGCAATTCGGTGGTGCGCGCCTCGCATGACGGCAAGCGCGGCAACCCGGTACTTTTGCCGCGCTCGCTGTTTCCGGCGATCGCCCATCTGGAAGGCGACACCGGTGCACGCCATCTGGTCGAGGCCGAAGGGCTCGATGTCATCGATGTCGAGATCGGCGCAGGGGCGTCCGTCGATGTCGACACCCGCGAAGCGCTGGAAGGCGCCGGCGGCGTTCTGCAGGATTGACAAACCGAAGCTGAAAAACGCATGCCTGCTGGCATGTCTTTCCGCTTCCGATTTTTCTGTGTCCTTGTAACCGCGACAGCCCTGTTGTCGGCGGCCGCGCAAAGTCAGACGCTGTCGCTAAAACCTTTCAAGGACGATCTCTTCGCCTATCCGGCCGTGCTGTCGTCCGACACCGGCGGCGCCTACACGGTCCTCGACTACCACGAGCTACGCGACATCAACCAGCGTGACGAGGTGCCGGAGCGCAGGGTGCGCGCCCAATACACCGACACCAGCGTGCGCAAGGTGCAGCAGGATCTGCTGCTGAAGACCGTTGTCGGCGATGTCAGGCACGTTGCTGTCGGCAAGACCGAGGGCGCCGGCATCATCGTGCTTTACCTGCACGGGCAGGGTGGCAGCCGCAAGCAAGGCGTCGACGACTTCACTTTCGGTGGCAATTTCAACCGGCTCAAGAACCTGATGGCCGGCAATGGCGGCCTCTATCTCAGCCCCGACTTTCCCGATTTCGGCGACAAGGGCGCGGCCCAGGTGGCGGCGCTGATCGATCATTATGCCGAACAATCTCCCAGCGCGAAGATTTTCATCGCCTGTGGCTCGATGGGCGGGTCCCTGTGCTGGAAGCTTGCTGCCCGCAACGACACGGGCCGGCGCATCAACGGCCTGCTGCTGCTCGGCTCGCTATGGGACGAGAGTTTTTTCTCAAGCCCGGCCTTCAGGCGTCACGTCCCGGTCTTCTTCGGACAGGGCAGCCATGACGTGGTTTTCCCGGTGGAGAAGCAGGAAGCCTTCTTCCGTGCCATCATCGCCAAATCGAAAGCCTATCCCTATCCAACCCGCTTCGTCCGTTTCGAGACAGGCACCCACGGCACGCCGATCCGCATGACCGATTGGCGCGGCACGCTCAACTGGATGCTGTCGAAGGCACCTTGATCGACGCTGTGGGAAGCCGGCTAACCCTCAGGGCGCGGTATTGTAGTCGACAACCGTCTGCGGATTCTCCTCGCCGTCGTAGGATGCGTCGACGTCGTACTGGACCAGCGAGAAATTGCCATTGCGGAACAGATATGTCCCCGAATCGGATGCATCGCCGACGCCGCGCCACTTGTTGAAGGTGGTGATCGTGTGGGCTTCCTCGTCATAGTCGGAATTGACCGCCCAGCCGGTCGTCTGGAAGCCGACGATGCTCACGCCCAGCAATTTGCCGTCGCTGTTATTGTTCTCGTAGCGGATATCCATCTTGGGTTCGGCGAACTGCAATTGCTGCACGGCCGATAGCTCGTCGGTCATGTAGTAGACCGAGCTCTCATTGTAGGCAGCGGCGGAGCAGGAAAAATGGAACAGCCGTGTTTCCTTGTCGGGGTCGCCGGGCGCTGCATCCTTGTCCTTGTATTTGATCGAAAAAACGGTCGGCTCATCGGCCAGGAATTGCTTGTCGCACTGGTCGCCATAAGTCGCCAGGAAGGCCTTCTTGGCCTGTTCCAGTGCCGTGTCCTTCTTCGGAGGTGGCGGCCCGTCGCCGCAGCTTGGCGGCAGCGCCTCCTCGAAATCGGCGGTCGAGGGTTTCAGCGCACCTTTTTCGATGTGGATCGGATCGAAGGGCGGCGCCGCCTGGATCTGGGCATTGACCTGGCGCAGCGTATAGCAGCCGGCAAAGACCTTTTCGCCGCCGGTCTTGTCGGTGGCGCGAATGGCGACAGGGACGTTGTAGAAAATGCTGCCGGCAGCGCCTTCGTCTGAAATTGCACCGGTCTGGACCTCGACCTTGTCGGTGCCGTCATAGCCCTTGACGAAACTGTCGAAGTCCTTTGCCGGCTTTGTATCTCCGAAATAACCCCAGGCGCGAGCGAATTCATGCCGGTTGATCGCGCTGTAAAGTGAGCGGACGACGGCGTCGGCGCTAGATCGATCGTCGACATACGGCGCTTCGGGTGTATCGTCGGCGGCCAGTACCGTCTGGCCTGCTGTAGCAAGGGAGAGAAAGGCAGTCGCTGCGAAAAGGGCGCGTCTCATCGGGAATCTCCGCTCGATGGGGAGATTCTACTATGGCGATTGCGGCAACGTGGTGACGTGGCGCTGGTGGTGCTTGAAGAATCGTGCCTGAAGGCGCTACGTCCATGCGCTGGCGTTCCGGCCGGACAAGGAGATTTGACGTGACGATATCGATGTATGAGGTATCCGTGCCTGTGTTTACGGAGAGGCTGAAAGCCCTTTCCACCATACTGGCGGCAGCCGAACAGAATGCGCTTGAGCGCAAGATCGACCCGCAGGTGTTCCTGACCTCCAGGCTGGCGCCCGATATGTTTGCGCTGACGAGGCAGGTGCAGATCGCCACCGACCACGCCAAGGGTGCGCCGTCGCGGCTCGCCGGTCGGCAAGTGCCGAGTTACGAGGACAACGAGGCGAGTTTTGCCGATATCCAGGCGCGCATCACCAAGACCCTGGACCTGCTGGCGACATTTTCAGCCGCCGAGTTCGACGGGTCGGATGACAAGGTGATCGAGTTGAAGCTTGGCGGGCGCGAACGCTCGATGCCCGGCCTGCAGTATCTCCTGCATGTGGCCATGCCCAACTTCTATTTCCACCTCACCACCGCTTACGACATCCTTCGCCACAATGGCGTGCCATTGGGCAAGGCGACGTTCCTCGGCGCGCGCTGAGGACTTGAGGTTTTTGAGATGTCCTGGACGGGTCCGGGACATCTCGCGAGCGTACGTGTTCAGCGAATGGACATTTCGCGGGCGATGCGCGGAAAGTCGGCGGGCTTGATGCCGATGTCGGCGCGGTCGGCATTGCTCATCGAATGAAGCAGTGCGAGTGCCGAGCGGTATCTCAGATGTTCCTGCGGCCGCGGCCGGGCGAACATTTCAGTGAAGAAACCCATGATTCAGGCTCCTGGTTGATTCCTCCACGGCTCCTAATATAGGTGAATCGTGACAATTGTGCAGTGCAGCATTTGCATGCCTGCCATGTCCTGATGATTTTTCCGAGCATAGTTTTGCGAGCGGGTGAAACTTTTTCCCGATGCGCACCGTAGGCTGAACGCCGGCACATGGCCGGCTTTTCCTCGCCACTCCTGGCGAATTCCGGACTGCGTGAAAGTGCAGTCCGGCTTTTTGTTTTGGGACGGCAGATACCGCAGCTTTGGTCCTGGCAACGGCTAAATTCGTTAACATCGGTGGCATGCATTTTTAACGAGCCGGTTCTATGGTCTGAAGCTTGGATAGTCGAGCAAGGGGGAGGCTGACATCGCTACTGGCGCCAAGCGGGATTTCGCTTCGTTGCTCGACGACCTCTTCGTCGCTTCAGACAAGCTCGACGGGATCGAGGGCGAAGAGTCCGGCGCTCGCCCATCCATCCCGTTCGACTATCTCTCGGTGGCCGATGAACTCCATTCTGGCCGCATCAAGGTTTCGGGCAGCAGCTTTTCCACCGAATATCGCGAGGCCGGCGCCGATCTGGCGACCGAATTCGCCGCCTTGCTCGAGCATGCCAGACTGGCACTCGCCGGCGAAGAGCTGAAGCCCGAGGAAAGCCTGCCGCCGATCGATCCGGAATCCATTGCCGTCGAACTTGGCCTCAATCAGCCCAAGCAGGTCGCCGATTTTGGCCGCATGCGCCGCAGCTTCGCCTTTGCCAACCATCCGGACCGTGTCGCTCCGCACCTGCGCCAGCGCGCCATGATCCGCATGCAGGTGGCCAATATGCTGATCGACGAGGCAAAGCGCCGCGCGCTGGCCGGCGCTCGCCGCTAAACGCCACTGGTTCACCCAAAAGTCGGGCTGGCGAGGCTTGGAGAGCGCCTCTGCTTTCCCTATAGATGCGGCTTCCTTCCCACGCCGCCACGCAAGCTTTCCCTCCGGAGCAGAATTCCATGCACAAACGCCGTCTCGGTCGGACCGATCTTCTTGTTAGCCAGATCTGCCTGGGCTCCATGACCTGGGGCCAGCAGAACACCGAGGCAGATGGCCACGCCCAGATGGATCTGGCCTTCTCGCGCGGCGTCAATTTCATCGACACCGCCGAGCTCTACCCGATCCCGCCCAAGGCGGAGACGCAAGGGCGGACCGAGAAGATCATCGGCAGCTGGATGAAGGCCAACGGCAACCGTGACAAGGTGATCCTGGCCTCGAAAGTCGTCGGCCGCACCGCCAACGGCTGGTTTCGCGGCGACAGGCCGTCGCAACTGGTGCGCGCCGATATATTTGACGCCATCGACAAATCGCTGGCCAAGCTCGGCACCGACTATCTCGACCTCTACCAGATCCACTGGCCGGAACGGGACATCCCCTGGGGCGCCAACCCGACGCGCGTCGGCGCCGCACCGCGCCGCGCCGATTCTGTGGGCGCACCAACCGACGAAACGCCGATCGCCGAGACGCTTGCCGTGTTCGACGAACTGGTGAAGGTCGGCAAGATCCGCCATTTCGGCCTGTCGAACGAAAGTTCCTGGGGCGTGATGCGGTTCCTGGCGGAGGCCGACAAAGGCATCGGTCCCCGCGTCGCGTCGATCCAGAACGCCTACAATCTCGTCAACCGCACCTTCGAGGTGAACCTCGCCGAGGTCTGCGAGCGCGAACAGGTGTCGCTGCTTCCCTACTCGCCGCTGGCGCAGGGCTACCTGACCGGCAAATACGACCATGGCGCCCGCCCTCAGGGGTCGCGCACGCAGCTCTTCAACCGCGGCCAGCGCTACGAGACACCCAACGCGGCCGAGGCACAGCTCGAATACAATGAGCTGGCGCGCTCCTTTGGCCTCGAACCGGCGCTGTTTGCCAATGCCTACGTCTCGAGCCGGCCCTTCGTCACCTCGAACATCGTCGGCGCGACCACCCTTGCGCAGCTCGACATGGCGTTGTCTTCGGTCGACGTCGTCTGGACCGAAGAGATGCAGAAGGCGGTGGACGCGATCCATCAGCGCGTCGGCAATCCCTGTCCTTGATAGGGGACAGAATTATCCAGGAATGACAGAGGGGTGGAGACAATGGTGGATTTTCCGATCGAGGCAGTGCGTGGAAGGTTTCCGGCGCTCTCCCTGACCGACAAGGGGCGGCGGCGGATCTATCTCGACAATCCTGCCGGCACGCAGGTGCCACAGGCAGTAGCCGACGCCGTGTCGCGCTGCCTTCTGACCACCAACGCCAACCTCGGCGGCTATTTCGAAACGACTGTCGCAGCGCAGGTCGTCGTCGACGAGGCGCATCAGGCGATGGCCGATTTCCTCGGTGCGGAAAGCCCTGAGGAAATCATCATCGGCGCCAACATGACGACGCTGACCTATAACATGTCACGCACGCTCGGCCGCACGATGAAGCCCGGCGACGAGATCATCCTCACCCGCATGGACCACGAGGGCAATGTCTCGCCCTGGCTGCAACTGGCCGAGGACCTTGGTCTGGTCGTGCGCTGGCTGCCGTTCGACGAAAAGAGCTGGCAGGTCGAAGAGGCGACGCTGGCTGGTCTGCTTTCGCAGAAGACCCGGCTGGTCGCGCTGAACTACGCCAGCAACCTCACCGGCTCGATCAACCGGGTGAAGGCTTTGACCGCCATCGCCAGGAATGCCGGCGCCCTGGTCTATGTCGACGCCGTGCAGTTTGCGCCGCATGGCCTGATCGACGTCAAAGATCTCGGTTGCGATTTCCTGATCTGCTCGGCCTACAAATTCTTCGGTCCGCACATGGGCATATTGTGGGGCCGACGTGATGTCATCGATGGCCTGAAACCCTACAAGTGCCGCTGTTCTTCGAATGGCCTGCCGGAGCGGTTCGAACTCGGAACGCCGCAGATCGAGCTGATGGCGGGTCTCACGGCTGCGGTCGACTATTTCTCAGGATTGGGTGCGGCAGCGGGCGAGGGTGGGTCGCAAAGGCACAAGATCGCCAAGGCGTTCGAGGTGTCGATCGCCTACGAAAACCCGCTGGCGCAGAGGCTGATAGACGGGCTGTCGGACATTTCAGGCCTGACCATTCATGGCATCACTGATCCGAAACGGCTCGCCGAACGTGTGCCGACGGTGTCTTTCACCGTCGACGGCATCGTGCCGGAGACGATCGTTCGGCAGATGAACGCCGAAAACATCTTCCTGTGGTCCGGCCACAACTACGCTTGGGAGATCGTCAACCAGCTCGGCATTCCGGCCGAACATGGCGTCGTGCGCATCGGCATCGCGCATTACAACACGGCGGCCGAAATCGACGAGACGCTGGAGAGCGTGCACCGGGTCATCGCAATGCTCAGGCAGCAGCGCTCCTGACGCCCGCTTGAAATCACGCCTTCTTGCCACCGAAACCGGTGAGGAAGGCCGTCAAATTGTCGCCGAGTTCGTCGCAGAGATAGCCGCCTTCCTGGACGATGACGGTCGGCAGGCCGAGCCTCGCGATTGCCTCGCCAATGCGTGAGAAGCCCGGTGTCGTCACCGAAAGCCCACCGAACGGGTCGCCCTCGAACGCGTCGAGGCCGAGCGCCACGACCAACGCGTCTGGCGAAAAGGCGCGGATACGCTGGAACGCCACCGCAAGCGCTTCGAGAAACGCCGCATCGGCGGATTTGCGCGGCAGTGGCAGGTTGAAATTGTAGCCGAGGCCCGGGCCTTCGCCGCGCTCGTCGGCATGGCCCCAGAAGAATGGATAGAAGCGCACCGGATCGGCATGCAGCGAGACGGTGAGCACATCCGATCGCGCATAGAAGATGCCTTGCGTGCCATTGCCGTGGTGCAGGTCGACATCGAGGATCGCCACCCGCGCCGCCTGTTTGCGCAGAACCTGAGCTGCAACGGCCGAATTGTTGATGAAGCAGAAGCCGCCGGCGACATCGGCAAAGGCATGGTGGCCGGGCGGGCGGCATAGCGCATAGGCGGCCGGCGCGCCTGATGCCACGGCTTCAGCGGCTTCGACGGCGCTCCACGCGCTCCAAAGCGCGCTCTGCCATGTCTCGCCCGAGATCGGGCAAGCGGTGTCGGCCATATGATAGCCGGCCTGGCCGACCGCCGAGGCCGGATAGCTGCCTGACCGCGCGATCGGGTGGATGTTGGGGATCACTTCGGCAGAAGCGCCCTCGATGCGCTGCCAGCGCTCGAAAATGTGCTCGAGAAAGTCGAGATATTCCGGCGTGTGCACCGCCGAGACCGGGCCAAGCCCGTGATTGCGCGGCCGCTCGATCGTGCAGCCGGCAGATAATGCGCCGGCTAACAGTCGTTCGACCCGTTCGGGCTGTTCCGGATTGGGCTTCGCCGCACCGCTCGAAAGAAAGGCCTTGGGGTCGTGGCGCTTCTGTTCCTCGGCATAGAAGGCTTTCATTCCTGCTCCCCATTCTGCGGCGCGTCGGCAAAGGCACAAAAGGCATCGCCGATGATCTTCTGCGTCTGCTCGTAGCTCGACCAGGCGATGCCCAGCCTTTCATAAAATGCCTTGGCGACCTCATTGTCGGTGTCGACGGACAGCCTCAGATAAACGCCGCCTTCCTTCCGGCACTGCGCCGCGACATGCCGCAGCAGGCGCTCGCCGATCTTGCGACCACGGAACCGGTCCTCGACATAGAGATCCTGCACATAGACGCCAGGCCGCCCCATCCAGGTCGAGAAGATCGGAAAATGCAGACACAGGCCGGCGAATTCGCCACCCACTTCGGCAATAAGGGTCGAGAAGGCAGGCTTTTCGCCAAAGCCGTAGGCTCTGAGATCGTCTGCGGTCGAGATGATCTCCTCCGGCGCGCCGATGTGTGTCCCGAGTTTCAGGATCGCCGCATGAATGGTGTCGACGTCGTCGATGCGGCCGGGTCGGATAACGGTGTCGGTGGTCCCGGCTTGGGTCTTCTCTGGCATGGGTCAGGCCGCGGCGCCGGCCGAGCCCGGCCTGGTCAGAAGGCCATCAAGCTCGTCAATGCCGTCTTCCGAAAAGACGCGGATGCCGTTCGCTTCCAGCAGCGCGGTGGTCGTGCCCTGGCCAGCCACCCGGGTACCCCTGAAACTCCCGTCATAGATGAAACTGCTGCCGCAGGACGGGCTGCCGTCGGTAAGAACCGCATACCGGCACCCTGTTTGTCGGGCGAGATCGAGTGCGAGCTGCCCGGCTTCGAGATAGAGTGCGGTCACATCGTTTCCTGTTTGCTCGACCACTCGGCCTTGACCGTGCAGCACTGCGCGGCCGTCGCCTGTGCCTCGAATTTCTGCCGGAGGACGTGGCGTGGAGAAGCCTGCGGCAACCTCCGGGCAGATCTGCACGATCCGCCCCTCTGCCTGCCATCGCGCAAGAATGGGATGGTCGTTGAGCCGGTAGGAGCCGTTGTAGCGAACCTTGCTGCCGAGCAGGCAGGCTGAAACGAGAACCTTTTCCATATCAGCTCCTCCGCTTGCCACTCGACCCCTGTACGACCTCAGAACGCCACCCTGTCGCCGCCCTTGAGCGCCAGCATGTCGCGCGCTTCGGTGGGTGAGGCAACCTCCAGCGACAGCCCCTCGAGAATGCCACGGATGCGGCGCACCTGATCGGCATTGGACTTCGCCAATTGGCGGCCATCATAGAGGCTGTCTTCCAGGCCGACGCGGACATTGCCGCCCATCGCCGCGGCGATCGAGATCAGCGGCATCTGATTGCGGCCGGCGGCCAGCACCGAGAACTGGTAGCTGTCGCCGAACAGCTTGTCGGCGATCCGTTTCATGTGGACGAGGTTGTCCGGGTCAGCACCGATGCCGCCCAGTATGCCCAGCACGAACTGGATGAACAGCGGTCCCGACACCAGCCCGCGGTCGCGGAAATGTGCCAGCGAATAGAGGTGGCCGACATCGTAGCACTCGAATTCGAAGCGCGTGCCGCAGCCCTTGCCCAGCCTCTCTAGCACGCCCTCCATGTCGGCGAAGGTGTTCTTGAAGATGGTGTCGCGCGTGGCTTCAAGCAGCTTCGGCTCCCATTCGTGCTGCCACTCCCTCGGCTTGTCGAGCATGGGAAACAGCGCGAAGTTCATCGAGCCCATGTTGAGCGAACACATTTCGGGTTCGGCCCGCAGCGGCGCCGCCAGACGCTGGTCGAGCGTCATCAGCGACGAGCCGCCGGTGGTGATGTTGATCACCGCGTCGGTCGCCTGCTTGATGCGGGGCAGGAACTGCATGAAGACTTCCGGATCGGCGGTTGGCCGGCCATCCCTGGGATCGCGGGCATGCAGGTGCAGGATCGAGGCCCCGGCTTCGGCGGCCGCGATCGCCTCGGTGGCGATCTGGTCCGGCGTCACCGGCAGATAGGGCGACATCGACGGCGTATGCACCGAGCCAGTGATGGCGCAGGTGATGATGACTTTTCGCGGCGCCATTTTTGTCCCTCAGCCTTCGACCGGCAGGTCGAGCTCGGAGGCCAGCGCCTGCAGCGAGTCGCCAAGGACCGCGATGATCTCACCAATCTGATCGCGGGTCACAATCAGAGGCGGGCAGACCATGAAATTGTCGCTCACTGGCCCGCCACGCACGCGCCGCGAATAGATGATCAATCCGCGCTCGAACGCCAGATCGATGAGCCTCAAATTGGCGTTGAGGCCCTGTGGCAATGGCTCCTTGGCCAGCGGATCCGCGTAAATTTCGGCTCCCATGAACAGCCCCTTGCCCCGCACGTCGGCAATGAAAGGAAAGCGCCGAGTCAGGGCCTCGAGTTCACCCCTCAGCAATTCGCCCATGCTGGCCGAATTCTCGACCAAGCCAAGGCGGTCGACCTCTCCAAGCACCGCAACGCCCGCTGCACAAGCGACCGGGTTGCCGCCATATGTGTGGCCATGCAGGAAGCCACCGGTCTCCACAACCGGCCCGACGATCTTCTGTGTCGCGGCAAGTGCGCCAAGCGGGGCATAGCCAGATGAAAGGCCTTTCGACAGCGCGACGATATCCGGCCGGCAGGACCAATGGTCGCCACCCAGGAATTTTCCGGTGCGTCCGATGCCAGTCATTACCTCGTCGTGGATCAATAGGATCCCGTAGCGGTCGCAGATTTCGCGGATACGCGGAAAATAGCTGTTGGGCGGCACCAGCGCTGCGGTCGCGGCACCACCGATCGGTTCCATGACGAAGGCGAGCACGCTTTCCGGCCCTTCCTCCAGGATCTTTTCCTCCAGCATATCGGCGTAGCGGATGCCACGCTGTTCCGTCGACAGATTGTCGTGATCGCGATGGACAAAAGGGGCCGGCACCAAAGGCATCGGCCGACCGATCGGGTCGAAAGTCTTGGTGAGGATGTCGTCGCCAGTGACGGCAAGCGTGCCGATCGTCACGCCGTGATAGGAGGGCATACGTCCGATGACTTTCCAGCGTTTGTCCTGACCTGTTGCTACCGCCCATTGCCGCGCAAGCTTGAGGCAGGCCTCAATCGCCTCAGAGCCGCCCGATACGAAATAGATGCGGTCGAGTCCGTTCGGCAGCCGATCGGCCAGCCCCCGCGCGAGTTCGATGGCCTGTTCGTTCTCAAATTGAAAGATGTAGGCGAAGCTCACGCGATCAAGCTGCCGCGTCATCGCGTCGATGACGTTGCGGTTACCATGACCTATGTTGACGTTAACCGCGCCGCTCGATCCGTCGATGTATCGGCGGCCGCTCTTGTCCCATAGGTAGATCCCATCGGCGCGGTCCACAATTGGCCGTTGGATTCGTGTGAAATGGAAAAGGTTCGGTCGGCGGTCGGTTTCAACGGACTGCACAGCGATCATTCACCCCTCTTTTTTCGGCCGAGGTAACGGTCGAGGACATTCCTGGTGACGCGTTCGACCATCGGGTCTTGTCTTAGGAGGCCGGCGACCCATTCGCAGCTTCCGGCATGGAACACCTCGCCCTTGCCGCGTGGGAAATTGACGATCATGCCGTTGCCGCGTTTGACTTTTTCCAGATTGGCGTCGCTGGCCTCGCCGAACAGCGTTTCGGCGGTGAAGCGGCCATCCTCGTCGGTAAGGAACTGGTCCTCTATCGGGATATCTGCGCTTTCCTCGACCTGGGATGCCATGCCGACGGCGAGAACCTGCAACCCGTCGGGCGCACCGCTGGTCGCGGTGGGGTAGGGCAGGCCGCCGCGTATCTCGAAGTCGAGCCCATCGACCTCATAGCCATAGACGTGGCTGTCGGCGCCCAGCAGGTCGCCATAATAGATGCCGGTGCCGGCAAAGGACCAGTGCTCGGGCCTGTAGACTGGAAAACCACGCACGCCCCTTGGTGCGCACCCACCCCAGCCGGCATAGACGCCGCGCGTCGCGTTGAGCCCGAAGGTCGCTGAACCCGGCCGGCCGATTTCCGGCGCTTCCCAGGAATTGGTGGCGCGGGTCACGTCGGCGCCGCGGAGATAGGCGGGGTCTTCGGCACGTGCGCGGTATTTGTAACAAACCTGCCGGCGGCCCTCGTCCTCCAGCCGCGTCTGCCACATGAAATTGCCGGCAAAGCGCGCCGCATGGCCGCCGCGCTCGACATAGGCGTCGACCGCATCGCGCATTTCCCAGGTCCAGTATTCGTCATGGCCGACGAAGACGGCACAGTCGTAACCGTCGAGAATCTCGGGCGAGAAATGCAGATCATGCTGGCTGGCGAGGTCGACGCCATAGCCTGCGCGTTCGGCAAAGCGGAAGAAGTGGCTGTCGTAGCTCGCCCAGCCGGACGAGGCGTATTTCTTCGAATGACCGGTGGCGAGCGCCCATTCCATGTGCGGATAGCGCGGCACCGTCTTTGGCGGTACGGCGACTTCCAGCGGCACACGCGGCGCATCCTTCGGCAGCACGACGAAACCGCGGCACCACGGGCGCTGCGTCGACACGATGGGCGAATACTGGTTGCGGTCCGGCCCGGTGATGCCCTGATAGTGGTTGGAGCCGCCCCAGGTGTTGTAGGCGAGCCATGTGCCTGTCGCCGCCACCTGCAGCACGCGGCCGGGTTTCTTGCCTGGCTGCGGGCTGACGATGAAGAGATGATGGCAATGGATCGGCTTGCCATCGCGGCCGTCCGCTTCAAGCGTCACGCGATAGGCGCCGGACGGCCAGTCTGCCCCGACGCGGAATTCAAACGAGGCTTCCCAGCCGCAGCCTTCGGCCGAGCACTGGTCGGGGCTGTCCTGCCAGCGCGCCGCGATGCCCGATTTCACGAACACTTTGGTCTCGGCGCCGCCATCGCGGACGATCGCAATGTTGAATGCCGGAGCCGTCGAACTGACATGCAACGTCGCTGTCTCGCCGGTGCGATAGGAAAGCCGGTCGCTGTAGCACCAGATCTCGCCGCGCTCGCCATCCATCCCAGGCCATTCGTAATAATGGCCGCGTACCGCGTGGCGACGCTGCTTCGGCGTCAGTCCGAAATCGGGGAATTCGGTCGGGAGGTTGATCATGAAGTCCTGAAGGTTCAAAGGCGCCATTTCGGCTATCTGGCGGTCAAGCGTCAAATGGAAACCATCGGGCCAGCATTCGTTAGCCGCGCCCTTGGCCCCTGTGGCCAAAAAGACTATCTCCACAAAAGGCGGCGTTTTCCGCCACCGGAGGCGGCATGCTCAGAATCCAGAAGGTCAAGGTCGACGACATCTACGTGCCGACGGCGCGCAAGAAGACACTGCATCCCGAGACCGTCCGGCATCTCGCCGAGGACATCCTCGAAAACGGCATGAAAACACCGATCCAGGTCCGCCATGACGGCAAGCGCCATGTCCTGGTCGAAGGCCTGCATCGGCTGGAAGCAGCCAAATGGCTCGGCGAGACCGAGATCGACGCCTATCTGGTGCAAGCCAAGCGCCACTGACGCTCCTTCGTTCGTGATCTTTATCCAACAGGCGCATTTCTCCAGATTTTTTCGCTGGCCCAGATTTTTTCTCTGGCGATGTCGACTTGCGCGTCATCGGTTCGTCCTAGGGACGGAAGCCAGATCAAACCATGCAAGGACCCCATCATGACCACCAAGCTCGACATCGCCCCCGCCAATGACCGCGAACTGGTTCTGGCCCGCATCATCGATGCGCCGCGCGAGAACGTCTATCGCTGCTGGACAGACCCGAAACTGGTGACGCAGTGGTTCGCGCCAAAACCGTGGACGACGCCGCGCGCCGAAATGGATGTGCGCACCGGCGGCTCGAGCCTTGTCGTGATGGCAGGCCCCGACGGCAATGAATTCCCCAACCCCGGCGTTTTCCTCGAAGTCGTTCCCGGCAGGAAGATCGTCTTTACCGACGCCTACACAAAGGCATGGGAGCCATCGGAGAAGCCGTTCATGACCGGCGTGCTGACCTTCGAGGACGAGGGCAATGGCAAGACCCGCTACATTGCTCGGGTCAGGCACTGGAGTGTCGCCGACCGCGAGCAGCACGAGAAGATGGGCTTTCACGAGGGCTGGGGCCAGTGCACCGACCAGCTCGAAGAGCTCGCCAGAACGCTTTGATACCGCCGGGACGAGGAGGAGATCGATATGTTCAAAACCCTGATTTTCGCCATTCTTGCTTCGGCAGCAGCGCTTCTTGCTTCACCGGGCCCCACCAATGCAGAGGAGGCAAAACCCGCCATGACGACCGCTACGAACCCACTGCCGAAGCCGGAAAAGTCCGGCCTGCTGCCGGTCAACGGCCTGAACTACTATTACGCCGTCTACGGCAAGGGCGAGCCACTGCTTCTGCTGCATGGCGGTCTTGGCACGACTGACATGTTCGCGCCGATCCTGCCGAAGCTTGCCGAGAATCGCACCGTCATCGGCGTCGACCTGCAGGGTCATGGCCGCACGGCACTCGGCGATCGGCCGTTCACCCTGGAGGCGATCGGTGACGACATGGCTGATCTCGTCAAGGCGCTCGGCTACGACAAGGTCGACGTCATGGGCTATTCGCTGGGCGGCGGCGTCGCCTTCCGCATGGCGGTCCAGCATCCTGAAACGGTGCGCCGCCTTGTGCTGGTTTCGACCGGCTATGCCGCGGACGGTTTCTACGCCGAGATGCGCGGCCAGCAGGCGCAAGTCAGCGCGGCGGCGGCCGATTTCATGAAGGACACGCCGATGTACAAATCCTACGTCGCGGTGGCGCCGCATCCCGAGGACTTCCCGAGGCTCCTCGACACGCTCGGCAACTTCATGCGTCAGGACTACGATTACTCCGCCGACGTCGCCAAGCTGAAGATGCCGTCATGCTGGCCTATGGCGACAGCGACATGTACCGGCCCGAGCACGAGATCAAGTTCTACCAGATGCTCGGCGGCGGGCTGAAGGACGCCGGCTGGATGCGCGAGAACCTGTCGCAGAACCGCCTGGCGATCCTGCCCAACCGCACCCATTACGACGTCTTCTTCGCCCCCGAACTGACCGCTGCCGCACTGCCGTTTCTCAACGGCGAGACCAAGGTGAAGACCTGGGACGAGGTCGTCAGCGAAACGGAATAACTGCCTGCCGTCCCCACCGGCCGTCTCGATCGAGGCGGCCGTTGGTTTGCTTACGAGGCTTTTGCGCGGCGCGGCTGCCTGAGATGCTTGATGCCGCTCATCTCGACGAAATTCGTCGCCGCTTCCCAAAGATGGTCGCCGTAGAGGAACGGCTCGAAAGGGTCCGCGTCGGTCAACGGCAGCGGCGCGATCTCCGCGTCGACGCGTGGCTCGTAGAAGAACGGGATCGAGAAGCGCGCCGTCTTCGGCGCGATCACCCGGTGTCGCGTCGCGCGGACGCGTTCGCCGGTCCAGCGCTCCAGCAACTGGCCAAAATTGACCGCCAGCGTGCCGTTGGCCGGCGGCACGTCGATCCATTCGCCAGTGAGGTTCTTTGCTTGCAGACCTTCGACACCGTCCTGCGCCAGCAAAGTGACGAAGCCTGAATCGGCATGCTCGCGCCCGATGATTGTGCGCGTCTCGCCTTTGTGCATCACCGAAAACTCCGGTCCGCTGGTGTCGACGCCGGCATTGGCGTCACGCAAGGGGTAACGGATCAGGCGCAGCGTCGAGATGCCGTGATCGAAATAGGCGTCGAAGATCGTTTCCGGCAGGCCAAGTCCGCGGGCGATCGACCGCATCAGCGCGTTGCCCACCGTCTCCATGGCGTGGTAGTAGTCCGCTGCCGCCGCGCGCCAGCCGGGCAGGGCCTCTTCGGCCGGCAGGGGTGTCGGCTCGCACAACGGATCGTCGGAAACCGAGGCATCAGCCGCGTCGACAAGACCCGGATCGGCAAGGTCCGGACCCATGTCGATGCCTTCCTTGTAGGAAACGGCTGCCGGCTGCAAAGGGAACCAGCCGCGATAGACGTTCTTTTTGCTGCGGTCGAAATTCCAGCGCAGCAATTTCTGCTTCTCCCCGTCGGGAAGCGCGAAGATGCGCAGCAATTGCGCCCTTCTTTCCGGCGTCAGCCGGTCATCGCCGGGAAAGTCCCGGACGGCCATGAAGCCGATCCCCGAAGCTGCGGCCATGATCCTGGCGTCGGTACGGTCACGGGCGGGCGAGGACGGCCCGAACAGATCCTCAATGCCGATGGTTTCGATGTCCGGTGTCATGGCTTCAGGTCCACTGCATCACGATAAGCGATGGCGTTGTATCAAAGCTTTTCAATTGACCCAATCGGGTCGGCCATTACCTTGCCGCCTATTCTCTTCACCTATGGATCAAGGACGATGGCCAAATATCAGGGCGGATGTCTATGCAAGGCGGTGCGCTATCGCGTCGACGCAGCCCCCATCAACGAACGCGTCTGCCACTGCCGGCTGTGCCAGAAGGTGATTGGCGCCGCCTTCAACGCACGCGTGCTGTTTCGCGTCGATGAAGTGACGATCGAGGGGCCACTGGCGATGGTGAACACCTCACCCGATCTCAAGCGCGGGTTTTGCCCAAGCTGCGGCACGACGATGTTCTCCCGGCGCGATTCCGCCGGCATCATCGGCATCACCACCGGTTCGCTCGACGATCCCACGGCCTTCAAGCCGCAAATGCATATTTTCACGGCCTCGAAGCAGCCCTGGGTGATGCTTGACGATGGCCTGCCGCAGTATGAAGGCGCACCGCCAGGCTGAAGCTTTTGCCTTTTTCCGCAAGGGAGAAAGGAAGCCTCAAGCATGAACAAAATTTAATCGAAAGAGACACGAGATAGCCGGCAAAGCGTCATTGGCGGGCCATCATCGTGTCCCTATTTATGGGGCGCGGGTACGGCATTCGAGGAGACGACGGATGAACGACAGCATCAGCACCCTGGACGAGCTTTTGAGCGATCCGATGGTCCTGCTTGTGATGGAGCGCGATCGTGTGCGCCCCGAACAGGTGCGCATGCTGCTCGAACGGGTTCGCCGGACTTCCGTCGACGAGCCTATGGTGCCGCCGGCCCATATGGTGGCCAAAAGCTGTTTCCAGCAATGGCTGCTTACTTAGCTACGGTCAGTTGGAGCTGGCCGGCAAATAGCTGTAATGGCTGCGGAAATAGGCGATTCTGAAGCCCAGGCGCGCGTAGTTGCGATAGGCAGGGCCGTCGCGCTCCTCGTGCGGCGCCTCGATGTCGGCGACGAACAGTTTCGCGCCGGCCGCAATCCCGTCGCGCACCAGCGCTTCCCCAAGCACCGCGTCGAGATCGAAGCTCGGCGCCATGACGCCGGGCACCGGCGCGTCGATGCCGCTCCAGGCCGCGCCGTCGGGCCCGATGAACAGCGAGCGCACCGCCACCACCGCGCCGTCCCGCTTGGCCATGTAGTGATGCCAGCCCTTTCGGCCGACCAGAGCCGTCAGCCATGGTGAGGTGGGCAGCCGGTAGCGGCTGTCGATGAAGCCGGCCCATTCGCTTGCCGATGCCTTCGTCACACGTTCTACTGAAACCCCTTCAGCCGTGAAGAGCGGCTCGGATGACAGCGGTTCTGCCCCGCGATAAATCCGCTCCCAGCCGCCCTGGCGCTGCAGGCCGCGCGCCTCGAGCCAGCATCTGAGGCGCGATGGTTCAGTGTGCGGATTGACATAGAACCAGGGCCGCGAAATGCCGGCGGCGCGGTAGTGCGCCAGCAGCGCGTCGAGCTGGCTTTCGGTGGCCGGGCTGTCGACGCCGAAGTTCTTCACGCAGTTGAAATGGACGAACGGAATTGTCGTGCAGGTGGTCCAGGCGAGGCCGCCTTCTTGCGCTATCGAAAGGCCTTGGCTTGCGGCGAAATCGGCAGGCACGGCGGCGTAGAGGTCGAGCCAGGCATTCACCTCGGCGTGCTCGATAATACGGCTGAGGTCGCGCGAGACATCCTCGATCGCGATGACAGGCGGGCATGGTTCGGGCAGGGGCTGCAATTCTGACAGGGCGGTCTGCATGGCTCTCCTCCGTCATATGCCTTACAGTGTAAGATTAGCGGATTTTAATATAACCGCATGGCTTGTCAAGCGGCGCCTTACAAATCCGTAAATTGGATTCCGGGGATCGCCAGACTATGGCTCGGCGGGGATCGCCCCTCACGATTGTTCGACAGAAAGGCTCGATATGGCAGACATCTGCACCCAAGGCGTCGACACCGGCTTTGTCGGGCTGGGATTCGCCAAGGTGGCGTTCCTCGGCCTGGTGCAAGGCATCACCGAATTGCTGCCGATCTCTTCGACCGCCCATATGCGCATCGTACCGGCCGTGCTCGGCTGGCAGGATCCGGGCTCCGCCTTCTCCGCCGCCATGCAGCTTGCGGCCTTGGCCGCGGTGGTCAGCTATTTCTGGAGCGATGTCAGGGATATCCTGTTTGGTTCGCTCGACGCGCTGACGCGACGCGATTTCGCCGACCGGCATTTCCGGCTGGCGCTGTGGATCGTGCTGGCGACCATCCCGATCGTCATCGCCGGCGTGGCGCTGTCGGGCGTGCTCAACGCCTGCAACTCGCCGCTGCGCAGCCTGACGGTGATCGGCTGGGCCTGTATCGTGATGGCGATCCTTCTGGCGCTGGCCGAGATTTTTGCCAGCCACCGGCGCACCGTCGGCGAGGCATCGCTGACTGACGCGCTGCTCGTCGGCGTCGCCCAGATCGGCGCGCTGATTCCGGGTGTCTCTCGTTCCGGCTCGACCCTGACGGCCGCACTCGGGCTCGGCTTCAAGCGGGCCGAGGCGGCGCGGTTCTCGTTCCTGCTTGGGCTGCCCGCCATTGCGCTGGCCGGCCTCAAGGAGCTTTGGGAACTGCACAAGGTCCATCTCGACGCGCATGGCTGGTCGGTTCTGATCGTCGGACTGGTCGTCGCCTCGGTTTCCGCCTTCTTCGCCATATGGGGCCTGATGCGTGTGCTGGAGCGTTTTTCGGCCTGGCCGTTCGTCATCTATCGCGGCCTGCTTGGCGTCGTCCTGCTGCTATGCGTGGCGATGGGATGGCTTGCCTAGGGCTCTTTCACGGTATCGCTTGAAACGGGCTATATCCCTACCGGATCCTCCTGAACTTCGATTCCGGTACACGCATGGATTTTTTGACCCTCCTGCAATCGCTGCCGCTGCTGCTGGCGCTCGCCAAGGGCGCGCTGCCGTCGGTGGCGGCGTTCGGCATGGGATTTGGCCAATGGGTCGCTTCGCTGCCGCCATGCCGCGACTTTGCCTTTGAGGCGACCAGCTACCTCGTCTGCGAGGTCGACCCGAAACGGTATTCGATCGAACTGTTCTGGAAAGATCCGGCGGGCAAGCCGTTTCAATCGCTGCACAATCTCGATGCCTCGGAGCAGGCGGCCGGGCGCACCATGCTGTTTGCCATCAATGCCGGCATGTATCACCCGGACCTCGATCCGGTCGGTCTGTATGTCGAGCGCGGCAACGAAAGGGCGTCGGTGAAGACGGGATCGGGAAGCGGCAATTTTTCCCTGCAGCCGAACGGCATTTTCTACATGAGCAACGGCAAGGCCACGGTCCGCGCCACCAGGGACTTCCTGAAAAAGCGACCGCCGCTCGATTATGCGACGCAATCCGGGCCGATGCTCGTGATCGACGGCAAGCTGCATCCGAAATTCCAGGCCGACAGCACCTCGCGCAAGACCCGCGACGGTGTCGGCGTGCGGAAGGACGGCGTCGCCGTCTTTGCCATTTCCAACGGCACGGTGACCTTCCATGCCTTTGCCCGTCTTTTCCGCGACGCGCTCGGCTGCGACAACGCGCTTTTCCTCGACGGCACGATATCGAGCCTGTTCGCGCCGGCCATCGGCCGCAACGACGACTACTGGAATCTCGGACCGATGATCGGCGTCTTCAGGAAATCCTAGCGGCTTTGCCACCCCGCTTGCCGCCGATCAGCTGCACCGGGAGCCAAATTTCGCGGCCTAGCGCGCTCGAAAAAACTTGATTCAAACTTTATTGGTAATTTCTCGTTCATAACTCGATCTGGTTTGTCCGTCGGCTGTCGTTTTGCCCTCGGTCTGTTGTGTTTTGAGTACAGGTCCAGATGCGGATTCCGGGCGCCATCAGTTTTTTGATCGCATCGCTATGCCTTGCCGGCTGTACATCGACGGCCGGCGTCGACGCGCTGGATTTGCAGAAACCGTCGAACGAAACCACCAGTTCCGTGATACGGCCGCCCGCGCCGATCGCCGCGGCTCCGAAGGCGATGGCCAGGAGCGCGCCGAGGGCCGAAAGGGCGCCCGAGCCTGACAATGGTCTGCCTGACAATGGTCTGGAAGACGACAATGCTGCCGCCGAAAATACTCGGCCCTTCGGCCTGGCTGAAGAAGAGACAGTGTCATTCCCGGCGCCTGAACTGCCCGACAGCGCCGAGCCGCCGGTCGAGCCGGCTGCGCTTGTATCACCGCCCAGGCTGTTGAGCCGCGCAGCACCGCCCATGCTGGCCGGGCCGGTCACCCGTTACGGCTTTCGCGATGCCAAGCCGATCAATTTTGGCCGGTCCTCGCCCCGGCACCTTGCCGTGCACGGCGTCGATGTTTCGCGCTGGCAGGGCAACGTCAACTGGGAAAAGCTGCGCGCGCAGGGCGCCAACTTCGCCTACATCAAGGCGACCGATGGCGGCGACCATCTCGATCCGATGTTCATGAAGAACTGGCGCAATGCCGACGCCGCCGGCCTGAAGCGTGGCGCCTATCACTTCTTCTACTGGTGCCGCACAGCGGGCGAACAGGCCGACTGGTTCATCCGCAACGTGCCTAAGATGGATGGCGCTCTGCCGCCGGTGATCGACGTCGAATGGAACGGCGAATCCAGCTGCAAGCGGCGGCCGTCGCGCGAAAAGGTGCTGGAGAAGATGCAGGTGTTCATGGACAAGCTGGAGCGTCATTACGGCCAGCGGCCCATCATCTACACCGCGCCTGATTTCTACCGCGACAATCTCCGGGGCGAATTTCTCGATTATCCGTTCTGGGTGCGCGCGGTGGCGCGGCATCCGTCGAAGGTCTACCCCGACCGCAAATGGCTGTTCTGGCAGTATTCCGGTTCCGGTCTGTCGCACGGTGTCACCGGCCGCATCGACCTCAACGTCTTCCATGGCGACGAACGGCAATGGCGCGCCTGGGCCGGCGGACGGATTTCCGTCGCCGACGCCGACTGAGGCCAGCCTATCAGGCCCGGCGTACCTCACGCTGGCGTATGTCAGCCGTCTGGGCCAGCACCCAGTCCCGGAACACCTTGATCTTCGGCGTGTTACGGCGGCTTTCCAGGTGGACGAGCCAATAGCCGTCGCCATCTGATCCCAGCACTTCAAATGGCTGTATCAACTGGCCCTTTGCCAGCAGGGCGCTGTAGATGTTGCGGGTCAGGATCGCGGCGCCCTGGTCGGTTAGCGCCGCCATTGCATCGTAAGCCTGCGAACCCAGGTTCGGTCCGGCCATGACGCGATCGGGCTCGAAGGGTACGCCGGCTGTTTCGAACCAGATTTTCCACCAGGGATCGTCGGCACAGCACAGCGCCACCTTGTAGAGATCCTCGGGGTGGCGAATGCCGCCCACGCTCTCGGCCAGTTTCGGGCTGAGCATTGGCGTATAGTCTGCTTTGAACAGGTAATGAGCCGTCAGGCCGGGCCATTTTCCGGTGCCGGTTCTGATCCCGATATCCATGTCCTCGCGTGTGAAATCGACCAGCCGGGACGATGTATTCACCTTCACGGCGAGATCGGGATGCATCAGCTGGAATGTTCCAAGCCACACGGCCAGCCAGTTCGATGCGAATGTTTCCGAGGTCGTGACGGACAGCACGCCAGTCGCTCCACCCTTCGTGGCGACCCACGCGTCGGCCAGGGCCGAGAATGCGCCCGTTGCGTGCGGCGCCAACTGCTGTCCGGCCTCGGTCAAGGCTATATGCCTTGTTTTTCTTATGAAAAGCGGCGTTCCGGCGCGCTCTTCCAGCACCTTGATCTGATAGCTGGCCGCTGACTGTGACATGCCGAGTTCCTCGGCAGCCTTGGTGAAACTGCCCAGCCGCGCCGCGGCTTCAAAGACGCGAATGGCGCCCAGTGGTGGTAGCTCCCAACTCATGACGCATCAAACCTCCTGATGCATAGTACGCGACGTTCGATTGGAAGCCAAGGCCGCAACCAGGCATACTCTGGTCATCAACTCGAACCCGAAAGGACACGGCAATGACCCTCTACAACACACTTCGTCGTCCGGTGCTCGACCTCTTCACCGCTCCGTTCAGACCCCGCACGCGCGGCGTGCTCGACCAGCGTGCGCTGTCGGATCATTTCCTGCGCGATATCGGCGTGCTCGACGGACACGCTTCTGCCGGCAGCACCCGCTGACTTGCGTGCCCCGCTGACTTGCGTGCCCTGCTGACTTGCGTGCATTGACTGGTGCAAACGGGAGGAAAGGATGAGCGTATCTGCGGAGGCCCTGGCGAAGAGCCGTCAAACGATCTCCTCCTATGAGGATTATGCGAAGCAGTATGATGCAATCGTGCGGCATGTTCCCAACCCGAGGGAACAGGCAGCGCTAAGGCGCCTCGTGGCGATCGCCGGCACAGGCGGCCAGATTCTGGAAGTCGGGTCGGGAGCGGGATACGACGCCGACTTTCTGGAGACCTTGGGAGCTAGGGTTCGGCGCACCGACGCGACAAGGCGGTTTCTTGAGCTGCAGGCCGCGCGCGGCAAGCACGGTGAACTGCTCGATCTCATCACCGATGATCTCCGCGGCCCCTACGACGCAGTCTTGGCCCTGTGCGTCCTGATCCATGTGCCTCGCGACCAGACCGACCAGGTCCTTGCCAAGATAGCCGGGTCGCTGCGCCCAGGCGGCGCGTTCCTCGTATCGATGCGCAATGGCGATGGCGAGACGGGCGGCGAATATCACACGGTCTACTGGCGCAGGGAAGACTTCGCCGCCCGCATCGAAGCCGCTGGGCTGGTCCTTATCAGGGACGACTTCAACATCGGCCGCAACAACGAAGAGTGGAACACGTTCCTGGCCGTGAGACCGTCGTGACTGGGTCCGTCACCTCCGATTTTTGCGAATAGGCGAGACATTGCCGCCGCAGTGCTGTCTAGTGCCTGTTCCTGCACTCCGGGGGGATCAGGGTGGAGCTGGAACTCAAATTTCTGCTTGTCGGCTTTGCCTGCGCGGTCTCCGGCATGCTGTCGCTCATCACCTTTGTGAAATGGCGCGAGGTGCAGACCCTCAGCCGCTGGTTGCCGACGCCGGGAAAGATCATCTCGTCACGCGTCGAGGCGCGTGAGGTCAGAAGCTCGGGCGCTGGCTCGGACAGCACCGATACCACGGAGATGCGCAATTTCCCGGCCATCACCTTCGAATACAAAGTCGGCGGGAAGAAATTTCAAAGCTCGCGCTACAGCGTGAAGGAGAATTTGGGGAACTTTGAAGTCCCCGAAACCCTTGCGCAGTTTCCCCGCGGCGCGGAGGTGACCGTCTTTTACAATCCAGCCGACCCGAGCAAAGCCGTAATCGAGCGCACCATGCCGGATGGTGCCTTCAAGTTCATGGTCCAGCTCTCGGCCGGTTTGGTGATCGGCACGGCGGTTCTGGTGTTTTCCGTCGGCGGCGTGCTCGAGGCGATCCGCCCGCATCTGCCCAAACCGCAAAACCTCGGTGCCGCGGCATTGCTGCTGTTCATGGGCCTGTTCGCCCTGCGCATGGGCTTTGCCCAGAAGTCGCTTGCCGAGCAGGCGGCAAAATGGCCGGTCGCCGCCGGCCGCATCGATGCGTCAGGTCTGCAGGCGCTGCGAAGCCATTCAAGCTATCAACGCTGGCGCACCGTTTTCAAATCTCGCATCGTCTACAGCTATGGCGTCGCCGGCCAGCGCTACAGCGCCGACCGCGTCGCCTTCGGCGCCACGGTCACGGCTTCGCTGCCCGGCCTCGTCGGTGGCCAGGCGCGTCGCTATGTCGAGGGCAGCAAGGTCGACGTGCACTATGATCCCGCCAACCCCGGCTCGGCCGTGCTCGAATGCCGGGTGCGCGGGCTCTGGCTGCTGTGGGTCTGTTCGGCAGGATTTCTCGGCGCCGCCTTCCTGGTCGGGCTGGTGTGAGAACAGGCTTTTGGCTTCGGCAACGCTCTCCCGGAGACATTTGATGATCATTCGCAAACTGGCCTTTGTTTTTCTGGGCCTGCTCGTCCCGATCCAGGGAGCGAGCGCCAAGGAATGCTTGCTGAGCCACGCCACCTACCGCGAGCCGCGCTCGGGCGCCGTTCTGCAATTTCGGCCACTGGACAATGAGCCGGCGGCGCTGACGGCCGAGGTGTTTTCGCTGACCGTTCCCCATACCGACACCCGTCTGCCTGCCGACATCACCTGGACGAATGGCAAGAATTCGTTTCCGCTCGGCACCATCCGCCACACCTGCACTGACGACGACCGCGAAGCCGGCCTTCAGGATGGCAGCGGCCTGTGCAGGATATGGGATGGGCAGATCTATGCCTTGACCGGCGGCGGCGCCGAGCAGTTGAATTCGAGCGAAGCGACACCGGCGCCGAAAGGCCTGTTGCTGCCTGATTTCGGTGACCATTTCACCGAATGGGCCGATTTCGCCAACGCCAATCCCAATGGCTCGGCATGGGACGCCTTTACTTTGACAGGATGCAGCGATGAATAGCGCCATGAGATCGATCACCTGGGCCTGCGCCCTGTTTGCATGCGTCACGGTATCCGCCGTGGCTTGGGCTGACGAGGGTGCTCCGTCGCGCCCGCCCATCGACAAATGCGTCTGGGAGAAGTTGACGGACAAAACTGTCGGGCTTGCCGCCTGGGTGCAGCGCTGCGATTTTGGCTTCCGTAAGATCCATTTCGAATTCACCGGCAACGCTCTCGCCATCAAATACAGCGATGGCGGCGCGGCCGATCCTCTTGTCGAGTTGTATGACATCAAGCCCGGCGAAACCGCAGAGGCCTCATTGCAGCGCCTGTTCCGCGAAAAGACCGACAAGGCCGTCAGCGCCCGCTGCGTGCTGGCGCCTTACACGGAGGGCACCGCGCCCGCCGGCATCAAGCGCTACACATTCAGCCCCGACGCTGCTTATGCGAAAGAGCTGGAAGCGAAGACCGATCCCAACGAGGTTCCGGACCCGCCCTGCGGCGACTGGGGTGAAATGCCCGACGGCATCCAGTATTTCGAGGTACCAGCTGGGGCAGCGCGCAAGCTGCTGTTCGTCCGCATAGGTCAGGACGAGCCGTTGTTTGACGAGCAGACACTGCAGGTGTTGCCGTCGGGGTAGGGAGTGTGATCCGGATTGGGCGGGCGACTCTCCCCTTCTCCCACAAGGGGAGAAGGGAAGACGCACCTGATCGCTACCCTTAAGACATTTCGGCCCGATCTTACGACCGGGCCGATAACGTTGCGTTTTGGACTAGCGTCTCGGATGTCGCTCAGCTGCACCCGCTCGTGGCACCACAAGTATCGCACTTCTCACAGGTCCCGTTCCGCACCATCGTAAAGTTCTGGCACTCGGAGCAGGAATTGCCGGTGTAGCCTTGCAGCAGTGACTTGGCTCGGCGGTCGTTGGCGAGTTTCTTTGCCTCGGCCGCTTCATTGGCCGCGGCGTCGGTGAACAGTGCCGCCGTGGTGTCCGAAGCAGCGCCCGCCGCTTCCTCGAAAGCGATGTCCTCGGCCAATTCCTTCGCCCGTTCCTCATAGTCGCGCTTGTAGGCGACCGCCTCGTCGGTGGCCGGCTTCAGCGCCAGCACGTTGGAGCCGGAGAAGGCGGTCGGCGCTGAGCGGGCAGGGGCGCCCGAGGGGGCCGCGAAGCCCTTCGGATCGTTGCCGCTTACCCGCGACACCAGCTTCACCGGGGACGCGCCACGGGTCAGGCCCTTGGAGACAGCGTCGGTCTTGCCTTCGCTGATGCCACGGCCAAGTGCGGTGTTGGAAAAGTCCGACTGGTCGACATGGGCAAGGTCGTTGCGGCCGAGATAGGAAATCGCGAGTTCCCGGAACACGTAGTCGAGGATCGACGTCGCGCTCTTGATGGCATCATTGCCTTGCACCATGCCGGCCGGCTCGAACTTGGTGAAGGTGAAGGCGTGCACATATTCGTCGAGCGGCACGCCATATTGCAGGCCGAGCGAGATGGCGATGGCGAAGTTGTTGAGAAGGCCACGCAGCGTCGCGCCTTCCTTGTTCATGTCGATGAAGATCTCGCCGAGACGGCCATCGTCATATTCGCCGGTGCGCAGGAAGATGGTGTTGCCACCGATCTTGGCCTTTTGCGTGTAGCCCTTGCGGCGCCCGGGCAGCTTCTCCTGCTCGCGCGACACGCGCTCGATGATGCGCTCGACGATCCGCTCGGTGATCTGTGCGGCGCGCGCCGCCGCCGGTGCGGCGATCAGCTGCTCGATCGCCTCGTCCTCGTCGTCCTCGCCATCGGCGAGCAGCGAGGAGTTGAGCGGCTGCGAGAGCTTCGAGCCGTCGCGGTAGAGCGCGTTGGCCTTCAGCGCCAGCTTCCACGACAGCATGTAGGCGCCCTTGGCGTCTTCCACCGTCGCGTCGTTCGGCATGTTGATGGTCTTGGAGATGGCGCCGGAGATGAAGGGCTGCGCCGCCGCCATCATCTGGATGTGGCTATTGATCGACAGCGAGCGCTTGCCGATCTTGCCGCACGGGCTGGCGCAGTCGAACACCGCCAGGTGTTCGGCCTTGAGGAAGGGCGCGCCTTCCAAGGTCATCGCACCGCAGACATGGATGTTGGCGGCCTCGATGTCCTTCCTGGAGAAGCCCAGCGCCGGCAGCATCTCGAACGAGAAGTCGTTGAGCTGCTCGTCGGTGAAGCCAAACGTCTCCTTCACCCAGTCGGCGCCGAGCGTCCACTGGTTGAAGACGAACTTGATGTCGAAGGCCGACTTCAAGGCTGCGTTGAGCGCCGCGATCTTGTCGTCCGTGAACCCCTTCGCCTTGAGCGCGCCGGGATTGATCGCGGGCGCCTGGTTGAGATTGCCGTGGCCGACCGCATAGGCCTCCATCTCGCCGATCTGGGCTTCGGAGTAGCCGAGCGTGCGCAGCGCTTCCGGCACGGCGCGGTTGATGATCTTGAAGTAGCCGCCGCCGGCCAGCTTCTTGAACTTCACAAGCGCGAAGTCGGGCTCGATGCCGGTGGTGTCGCAATCCATGACCAGGCCGATCGTGCCGGTCGGCGCGATGACGGTCGCCTGCGCATTGCGATAGCCATGCTCCTCGCCGAGCTCGATGGCGCGGTCCCAGGCAGCCTTGGCGTGCACTGCAAGGTCCTGCTGCTTCAGGTCGGAGGCGACCAGCGGCACCGGGTTGACGGCGAGCTTCTCATAGCCCTGCTTCTCGCCATAGGCGGCACGGCGATGGTTGCGCATGACGCGCAGCATGTTCTGCGCATTGCGGTCGTAGTCGGCGAAGGCGCCGAGTTCGGCGGCCATTTCGGCCGAGGTGGCATAGGCAGTGCCGGTCATGATCGCGGTGAGGGCGGCGCAGATGGCGCGGCCCTCGTCGGAGTCGTAAGGGATGCCCGAGGTCATCAGCAGGCCGCCGATATTGGCATAGCCGAGGCCGAGCGTGCGGTATTCGTAGGACTGCTTGGCGATCTCCTTCGACGGGAACTGCGCCATCATGACCGAGATTTCGAGAACGATGGTCCACAGCCGCACGGTGTGCTCGTAGGCGGCGATATCGATCGTGCCGTCGGCGTTGCGGTAGGGCAGGAGGTTGATCGAGGCCAGGTTGCAGGCCGTGTCGTCGAGGAACATGTATTCCGAGCACGGGTTGGACGCCCGGATCGCACCGGCCGAAGCGCAGGTGTGCCAGTCGTTCATCGTCGTGTTGAAATGCAGGCCCGGATCGGCCGACGCCCAGGCGGCGTAGCCGATCTTTTCCCACAGGTCCCGCGCCTTCAGCGTCTTCAACACCTTGCCGTCCTTGCGGGCGGTGAGGTGCCAGTCGGCATCGTCCTCGACAGCGCGCAGGAAATTGTCCTTCAGCGACACCGAATTGTTGGAGTTCTGGCCCGAAACCGTGAGGTAGGCATCCGAATCCCAGTCGGTGTCGTAGGTCTTGAACGACATCGACGTGTAGCCCTGCTTGGCGAACTGGATGACACGGTAGATGTAGTTCTCCGGCACAGCGGACTTCTTGGCCGCCTTGATCTCGCGCTTCAGCGCGGTGTTGATCGACGGGTCGAAGCAATCGTCGTCCTGGCCTTCGCAGTTGACGCAGGCCTTCATGATCGCTTCGAGGTGCTTCTTGACGATCTTTGAGCCGGTGACCAGCGAGGCGACCTTCTGCTCTTCATTGACCTTCCAGTCGATGAATTCCTCGATATCGGGATGGTCGGCGTCGACAATGACCATTTTCGCGGCGCGGCGTGTCGTGCCGCCCGACTTGATGGCGCCCGCCGCGCGGTCGCCGATCTTGAGGAAGCTCATCAGGCCGGACGAGCGACCGCCGCCGGACAGCTTTTCGCCTTCGCCGCGCAGCAGCGAGAAGTTGGAACCGGTGCCGGAGCCGTATTTGAACAGGCGCGCTTCACGCACCCAAAGGTCCATGATGCCGCCCTCGTTGACGAGGTCGTCCTGCACGCCCTGGATGAAGCAGGCATGCGGCTGCGGATGCTCATAGGAGGATTTCGACTTGGTCAGCTTGCCGGTGAACGGGTCGACATAGAAGTGGCCCTGGCTCGGGCCGTCGATGCCATAGGCCCAGTGCAGGCCGGTGTTGAACCATTGCGGGGAATTCGGCGCCACGCGCTGGGTGGCCAGCATGTAGGCAAGCTCGTCGCGGAAGGCGCGGGCGTCTTCTTCCGACGCCTTGAAGTAGCCGCCCTTCCAGCCCCAGTAGGTCCAGGTGCCGGCCAGCCTGTCGAAGACCTGGCGCGCGTCGATCTCGGAACCGTAGCGCTCGGCTTCCGGCAGCTTGGCAAGCTCGGCCTCATCGGCGGCGGAGCGCCACAGGAAGGAGGGGACGTCGTTCTCCTCGATCTTCTTCAGCCGCGCGGGGACACCGGCCTTGCGGAAATACTTCTGTGCCAGGATGTCGGCGGCAACCTGGGAGAACTGCGCCGGCACATCGATATTGTCGAGACGGAACACCACCGAGCCATCCGGATTCTTGATCTCCGAAAGCGCCTTGCGGAATTCGATCTCCGCGTAAGCAGATTGCCCTTGCTTGGTGAAACGACGCTCGATGCGCATTGGTCCGATCCCTTTTGTCTATATATAGCGCTTTCGTCAGGGGATTTCTGCCCCCAATGCGAAACACGCATGTCCGCCGCCTGCCGGCGTTCGAAAACGGCCGGCTCTCCATTTCGCAGTCTCCGCCGGCCCTGCTGGTCAAACTCCTTGCGAAGTGCCTGTCCAACACGCCGACGAACCCCGCGGGTCCCTCAAAACTGATTTTTTTCCGATTCCCTCACTCGAGGGAAGTTCACACTATCTAGCGTCGAACCTGCCTGCAAACACTAAATATAGTGTTAACAGACAATTTATTCCAGTCCGACAATTCTCCCTATTGTCCCCAACCGCCCCACAACCCCAACGCTTCCGCCGGCCTCGTAAACGGGCGGAAATGCGGGCAAAAACGCACATAATCCGGGAAAAAGACCGGGCTCAGAACTTTCCGGTCGCACTCTCAACAGGAGCGCATGGCCTATAAAAGGCGACTCGTTTTGCGCCGTCAAGGATTCGTTTGCGTAGCTTTTGTGACCCCAACATCTTGTGTGTCACATATGTGGATAACGGGGATAGATTTGCCGCGCGGCGACCTCTTCGCCGCTGAATCACCAGGGATTAGCCGTAATGCATTTTCGGCTTTGGCTCGGTGCCGGTGAACTGCACCCCGACGCGGTCCTTGCGGCGCCAGCGAACCTCGCATCGATAGGCGATGCCGTCGAGCGGCACATAGAGAAGAAAGCGATCGGGAACCCGGGCCTCGAGCGGTATCTTCAATTCGGCGCCGCTGTCGTGCTGATTGCGCAGCGTGCAGCCGACCTCCGAGTTCTGAATCCCGGTGATGATCGTTCCACCCTTGAGCACGCGCGGACGATGCTCGCGCTTGGGCTCGCCGGGATCTTCCGGCAGTGGGTCTACAGGGTTCACCATCGATAACACGCCGAACGATTCTTATCCGTGAATGGTTAGCAAACCATTCATGGCGTCGCATCGAAAACCGTGCCGGTGTGCCTGACAGGTGTGGACCGGGCCCTTGGCGCTGGACGTCCGATCAGGGAAATCTGTGCGGATCGGCGCAGAAATAGGCGATGATCTGGCAAAGGTCGGGTTCGTTGATCATGCGTACCGCGTCCTTGGAACTGACCCATTTGCGGGTGCGCGAATTTTTTTCCTTCCAACGATCCGCGATCTTGTCGACGTGCAACGGAAACACCAGGACTTCGCACGGCACTTCCTCGCCGGAAGCCAACACCTTGGCGTAGAAATAACGACCGGCCTCAAGGTGCGACACCGTTCCGCGCAGTCCGGCCTCCTCGCCGGCCTCGCGCGCGGCAGCCTCGCAGAGCGGCTCCCTGGCCTCCGGCCAACCCTTGGGCAACACCCAGCGGCCGGTATCGCGGCTGGTGATCAGCAGGACCTCGACGCCATTACCGGTATCCCGCCAGGGTAGGGCAGCAACCTGCAGACGACACGGCGCCGTGCCGAAGAGTCGCCGGACCCTTTCAGCCAGATGGTTGTGCGTCGTTGGCCTTGTCAACATCGGAGAAGCTAGCCCCAGCCTCCAGAATCGTTTTGCCGCCTCACGAATCTTACGGCCAATGGTCAGCAATAAAAGTAAAAACTTTGGATGCACTGGCCAATTTCCGCCAACAAAGGTCGAATTCACAGGAAATCGTCCTGTGGGCCCATTCCGAAAGCAAATGGTACCCGGGAGTGGCTACAAATTTAGTAAAAACGCGCTGTCGCGAATCAGCCGGCGTGATCGTCGGCGATCGGCTTCTGATAGGTGAAGCCCATGTCCCACGGGAAATAGATCCAGGTGTCTTGGCTGACTTCGGTGACGAACGTATCGACCAGCGGCCTGCCTTTTGGCTTGGCGTAGACAGTGGCGAAATGCGCCTTCGGCATCATCGCGCGCACAATGCCCGCCGTCTTGCCGGTATCGGTCAGGTCGTCGATGATCAGCACGCCGGCGCCGTCATCGGCCAGCAGGGCGGGGGTGATCTCCTTGAGAACCTGCAGTTGCCCCTGGCTGGTGTAATCGTGATAGGAGGCGACGCAGACCGTCTCGATGACGCGGATGCCGAGTTCGCGCGAGATGATGGCAGCCGGAACCAGTCCGCCGCGCGTGATGCAGACGATCGCTTTCCATTGCCCCTTGTTGGCACCCGCAAGCCGCCACGCAAGCGCGCGGGCGTCTCGATGGAACTGGTCCCAGGAGACTGGAAAGGCTTTTTCGGGAAGGGACATGTCGCGCACTCCGCAGCACGCGGGGATCGCGCGCAAAGAAAACAGGGGAATGCGCGCGGAATTAACTGGAAAGCCTTGGCCTTGGCAAGGGCAGGGCCGGCGATCGCTGTGGACTTAAAGCGCGTCGCGTTGAACGGATTCAAGCGACGCGCTTTAAGTTTTTGTTTTCTGCGTGTCGTTCTCCCAAAACCAGGGTCCCTTTTGGGCGACACGCACTAGCGCGACAGGAAGGCCGCCACCGGCGCCGTGCGCAGAACGGTGCGCGTCACGCCGCCGAACAGAAGCTGGCGCAGCCAGGAGTGGCTGTAGGCGCCGAGCACCAGCAGATCGGCGCCGGTCTCCGCGATTCTGGTCTGGATGATGTCGTCGATGGAATTGCCGCCCGACCTTTGCACCGAGACGCTGACGGTGGCGCCATGGCGCGACAGCGCGGACGCGATTTCGGCGCCGGCGGCTTCCGGGCTCTCGTCGAGCGAGTCTGGTGGGTCGATGACCAATATGTCGGTTTTCTCGGCTTCGATGATGAACGGCAGCGCGTCGAAGGCGGCGCGGGCGGCTTCCTTGCTGCCGTTCCAGGCGAGCAGCACATGCTTGAAGGTGGTGACTAGCGGGCCGGCGTGCGGCACCACCAGCACCGGGCGCCCGGCATCATAGACCAGCGTATCGACATCCGCGCTCGGGTCGCCGCCCGTCTCGCGCTGCGCGGCGATGATCAGATCGGCGGCGCGCACGCTGGAAATGCCGGTCAGCGCGCTGTCGCCCGAAAAGCTCTCCAGGCTTCGCCACTCGAAGGAAAGTCCGGAGTTCTCGATATGCCGGAGAAAAATGGCCTGTAGCTTCTCGGCCCGCTCGCGGTTCATGTCGGCCGAAACCTGCAGGAACTCGGTGTCCGGAAAGCCGGTGGCCGAGGTGTAGGGCACAGGAAGCGTTTCGGCGTGGATACCGGTCAGATGGCTCTGGAACCGGTTGGCGAGCGGAACGGCGCAGTCCAGCACGCGCTCGGCGTCCTGTTCGTTTTGCAAAATGGCGACGATGGTCTTGAATCGCATGGTAATCCCCTCAGTTTACAAGCGATAGAATTGCGGCCGATCGAACTCGCATGAAGGAAACGTCGCAGCGTCGTGCTTGGTTCCTGTCTGGACCAGATCAGCCCGGATTGCTGGCGAACCCGGCCACCATTGCCTCGACATCGGCACGCGCTGCGTCAAGCGCTTCCTGGCTGCGGGCGCGCACGACCAGTTCGGTCCAGAATTTGCCATCGCCATATTTCGGATAGGAGCCGATGATCGTGTCCGGATGCGCTTTCTGGATGTCGCCCAGCGGTCCGCCGATGAGGCCTTCGCCGAAGGGACAGTGCACGCTTGCCGATAGCATCCGGGTGCCGGCCTTCAGCGTCGGCACGACATTGTCGAGCATCGCCTGGAAGATCGACGGGACGCCGGCCATGACATGGACGTTGCCGATGCGGAAGCCGGGCGCAACGGACACCGGGTTGTCGATGAGATCGGCGCCGCGCGGCATCCGCGCCATGCGTTTGCGGGCCTCGGTGTATTCGATGCCGCGCGCGGCATAGCTTGCCTCGAGCATGGCATAGGCCTTGGCATCGTATTCGCAAGGCACGCCGAAGGCCTTGGATATCGAATCGGCCGTGATGTCGTCATGCGTCGGGCCAATGCCGCCGGTGGTGAACACATAGGTGTAGCGTGCGCGCACGGCATTCACCGCCGCGACGATCTCGTCTTCCTCGTCCGGAACGATGCGTACTTCCTTCAGGTCGATGCCGATCGCCGTCATGATATCGGCGAGATGGCCGATGTTCTTGTCCTTGGTGCGGCCGGACAGGATCTCGTCACCGATGACTAGCATGGCGGCGGTTACGATTTCGGGCATGGAAGGCTCCGGCAAGACGAGTCGCCTCAGATAGCGCGGCGCGGCAGCAGCCGCAATGCCGGCTGGGCGGCGAACAATCTGTGCCGGTATGCGAGATATCCATCGAACCAGGCCCGGTTTCGATGCAAGGTTGCAGCGGCACCGGATGCGGCTAAGCTCAAGCCGGTTCTGGTGCGGGTGAACAATGCTCCTGTCGTTTCTGTCATGGCTGCTGGCCGGACTTTTGTTGCTGGCGGTCCTGGGGATCGCCAGTCTGGTGCTGGCGACGCTGTGGATCGCGGCCAAGACCGAAAGGTTGGTGCCGCCGGTCGGTAAATTCATCGAGGTCGACGGCAACCGCATCCACTATGTCGATCAGGGCGAAGGGCTGCCGATCGTGTTCCTGCACGGGCTTGGCGCCCAGCTCCACCATTTCCGGCACACGCTGTTCGGGCGGCTGGGTGCGGGCTACCGGTTGATCGCGCTCGATCGCCCGGGCGCGGGCTATTCGGTGCGTGCGAGCGGGGCGACAGGGCGGCTGCCCGAACAGGCCGAGATCGTGCGACGCTTCATTGAAGCTCTCAGGCTGGAAAAGCCGCTGGTGGTCGGTCATTCCCTGGGTGGTGCCATCGCGCTGACCCTGGCGGTGGAACATCCCGAGGCGATTTCCGGCATCGCTCTCCTGGCGCCATTGACCCATATGGAAGCCGGCGGGCGCGAAAAGTTCGGCTCACTCTATATTCCGTCACGCCTGTGGCGCTGGATCATGAGCTATACGGTGGCGATACCGACAAGCCTCAGATATGCGCGGCCGACAATGGAATTCATCTTCGCGCCGCAGGTCCTGCCCGGCGATTACATGGTCGGAGGCGGCGGCTGGCTCGGGCTCAGGCCGGCCCATTTCTACGCCATGTCCTCCGATGTCGTGGCGATTGAGCGCGACCTTGGCCGCATCGAGAAGCGCTACGGCGAGATCGCCATGCCGGCCGGCATTCTCTTCGGCGATGCCGATCGCGTCACCACGTTTCACACCCAGGGTGCGCCGATGAGGTCAAGGATCGAGGGGCTCGATTTCGAATTGGTCGAGGGCATGGGACATATGCCGCAATTCGTCGCGCCGGAGCGGATCGTCGCCTTCATCGAGCGCGTCGCCAATCGAGCCTTCGCCGGTCGGGCATCACCGCCGGCTCACGACAATTTCACTGAACCATCAGGCTGATTGCCGGTTTTACCCGCGTCGCACCCAAGGCGGCAAAGACACGGAGTAGTTCAATAGTCACGAAACTTCTTGCAGCATCCGTCCTGACGATCGGTCTTGCCACATCGGCGATGGCGCAGTCGTCGGACAGCACCTATTCCAACAATCACGACTGGTGGCCGTTCGGCAACGGAAACCATACAAGCGTCGATACCACCACCACCGGAAGCATCAACGGCGACCGATCAGGCTTGAACACCCTCGGCAATACCGGCCCGATCGGCCCTTGCGCCTCCGACACCGCCGGTCCCGATGCGAATGCCCAGGGGAACGTGAACGATCAGTATTGCGGCAAATAGTCGGAGCACGATCCCCAAAAGCGAGTAATCGGTTTTCGGAAAAGATCGCGCTCAAAAAGACAAAGCCCGCAGGGCAGCCGCCGGCTGCGGGACGTCTTCTCTCCGGACGTCCGCGGTCGGCGCCCTGCCTGCCCGATTACTGAGACCAGGATACAAGAATTTACTCGGAGACTTCTGTCTGCGGGCGGTCCCGGCCGTCGGCCAGTTCGTCGTGCCATTTGCCTTCGGCGTCCTCGTACTGGATGCCGTCCGTAGCTCCGGCGACCTGTTGCTCGGCCGAAGCGATTTCGGCGGCGCGCAGCGCGTCCTGATGCGTGGGAAACGTCTCCGAGAAGGTCGCACCGACCTTATAGGCCCAGCCGCCGTCATGCTCGACGATCTTGTAAGTCAGCTTCGCCATCAAAACCTCCAGTTGAAAGGTCCGTCTGCTCAATGCAGCCGGCCGTCGGGCAGTCTGTCGTCGGGCACCAGCACTTCCGATTCCTTGGCGGCTTCAATCAGTGCCCGGCGCGCATCTGCTGTCGAACGATAACCTTCCAGCACTTTGAGGCAAGTGTCGAGGGCATCACGATGGCGCGGACCGCGATTGAGCGGCCAAACGGTCATCAGGCACTCAGCCGCTTCCTGGGCGCTGCGGATATGGCGATATTTGCCGACGTGGCCAAGTTCGACGACGACCGGCACTTCAAAAGGTTTGTTGTCCATCATGGCCGCAACGCAAAGCAGCCAATTTGGTTGCAACCATGTCCTTCAGCCTGCGCCCAAAAGTCGCGTCGCGTTTGCGACACGCTCTAGGTCAGTGTTTGACGCATGTCGTCATTCCAAACCGGATCCACTTTTGGGTGACATGCTCGGGCGTCTCAGTAGCCGCAATCGTTGCGCAACCAGCGTGCATTTGCCCATCCGGTCCTGCCGCCGATCTCGACCTGATACCAGTTGCCGCGGCGGTCGAAGATCTCGGTGTGATCGCCATTGAACAGCTGGCCGATCATCCGCGAGGACGAGTTCGGCCGTGTCCGCACGGCAAGAAAGCCGCTGCCGGTCGCCAAATTGTAGCGGCCGGACAGGCCGTGCACCGTGCCCTCGCAATATTGCGCGCTGGCCGGTGTCGACGCGCCGATCCAAAGTCCGGCCACAGCTGTCAGTGCTGCAACAGGCAAGAATGCCCTGAACGACATGATTTCCTCCCAAGCCCGGCCGCGCCCGCCGCAGCCTCACCCAAGGTAACAGTTCGCGGACAGAATTGAAGCCAAGCTGTGGCAAACTGTCGAGAACTGCGGGCCGCGCCGGGATCAGGAGAACCGATCGATCAGCCCGCCGCCTTCATCCAGTGCTGCATCGTCGTCACCGAACGGGCAAGCTGCGGCGCCGGGTGGATTGTCTCGCTGAACGTGGCCGCCGCACGCCATCCCCAGCGCGGATCGGCCAGGAAGGCGCGCGCCAGCGCCACGATGTCGGCGCGGCCCTCGGCGACGATCGCTTCGGCCTGCTTCGGGTCGTCGATCAGGCCAACCGCGCGGGTCGCAATGCCGGCGCCCTTGCGCACGGCTTCCGCCAGATGCACCTGGTAGCCCGGTCCGGTGGGCAGTTTCTGCAACGGTGAATTGCCGCCGCTCGAGCAGCAGAGATAGGCGACGCCGACATCCTTGAGGGCTTTTGCCACTTCGATCGCATCCTCGATGTCGAAGCCGCCGTCGACCCAGTCCTTTACCGACAGCCGCGCGCCGAGCATCAGATTTGGCGCTGCCTTCCGCACTGCCTTGGCGATCTCGACGGCAAAACGCATGCGGTTTTCCAGCGAGCCGCCCCAGCGGTCCGTGCGCTGGTTGGACAGTGGCGACAGGAACTGGAAGATCAGATAGCCGTGTGCCGCGTGCAGTTCGAGGAAATCGAAGCCGGCGCGTTCGGCACGTCTTGCCGCCTCGGCGAAGCGTTCGATGAGCTGCAGGATTTCTTCTTCCTCCAGCGCTCGCGGCACGTTCCAGCCGGTGTCGTAGGCGATGGCCGAGGCCGACACCGTCTGCCAGGGATCCTCGTTTGGCTGCAGCGGCCCGCCGCCCTCCCACGGCTTGCGGTTGGAGGCCTTGCGGCCCGCATGGGCAAGCTGCGTGCCGAACTTCGTGCCGGGAGCGGCGACGCGTCTGGCCGCATCCAGTGTCCGGCGGGCGGCCGCCTCATTGTCTTCGGAATAAAGGCCGAGGCACCCATGCGTGATACGCCCGCGCCGTTCGACATCGGTCATCTCGACCGTGACCATGCCGGCGCCGGACATGGCAAGGTTCATCCAGTGGTAGAGGTGCCAGTCGCTGGCCGAGCCGTCTTCGGCGGAATATTGGCACATCGGCGCGACGGCGATGCGATTGGGGAAGGTGAGGCCGTCAAGGGTGATTGGCTGAAAAAGCGATGCGGTCATGAGAAAGGGCTCCGGGAGGGGTAAACCGCTATCTAGGTAGTGGATCGAAGACGCGCCAGACACGAGAAGGTGACACGCCCTTTTTGGACCGATTGCCTGCATTGCGCAAATGCCGGTTCGCGGCTACGCCTCGACCGGGTAGCATGGAGACCACGATGGAAGATCGCATTCGCATCCGTTCGGAGGAAATCCTCTCGGACGACTGGGCTGTCCTGAAGAAGACCGTCCTCGACTACCGCCGGCGTGACGGACTGTGGGAAACGCAGATCCGCCAGACCTATGATCGCGGCGACGGCGCGGTGATCCTGCCTTACGATCCCTCGCGCTCGACCGTGCTTCTGGTGCGTCAGTTCCGCTATCCAGCCTACGTCACCGGCCACCGCGAGCCGCTGATCGAGGCCTGTGCCGGCCTGTTGGACGAAAACGATCCGGAAACCTGCATCCGCAAGGAGGCCGAGGAAGAGCTGGGTTACCGGCTGCAGAACGTGGAACGGCTGTTTTCACCCTATATGAGCCCGGGCAGCGTCACCGAACGGCTCTGGTTCTTCATCGCCCGCTATTCGCCTGCCGACCGCATCTCGGCCGGCGGCGGCGCGCCGGAAGAGGGCGAGGACATCGAAGTGCTGGAAATGCCGCTCGACGAGGCACTGGCCGGCATTGCCGATGGCCGCATCATCGACGCCAAGACCATCATCCTCATCCAGCATCTGAAGCTGAATCCGATTCCTGCTTGATCGATTTTCTCGCGTTGCATCCTGTCGCCAGGCTGGCTCTCGGATCGATGGCCGAATAAGGTCGTTGGCCGTGGATATTCAGCGTTCGCGCGCCCGGCGCGCGGAGGCCGGCCCGGGGCCGCGCATATAGTGAAGTTCTGGCCGGTAGCGCGGTGCGACGAATTCGCGAAAGGCTGATGCCAACCGAGTGATCAAGGCCAAGCGTGCCATGACCCAATCTCGGTAAGACGCTGCGGGACGCCGTTCGTTTCCGAATTTTGGCTGTGCTATCCACATGACGGCAAAGTCCGTGACGTTGAAGCCGACGCCGATAAGGTCGCGCGTGATGGACCGCTTGAACAAAAGACTGAATCGGATTGGATCGCCGTCAGAAATTCCCATGACATCTCAGACGACAGGAGGGCTACCGCCAGGGCCGTGACCAGGAACACTGCGGGAAGGCCGAACAGAAGCTTGCGCGACATCATTGTCCCAACCTCACACGCCGGTGTCGATGTGGAACAGCGTCTTGCGCCCGGCATGTCTGAAGCTGTCGGAGCAAGAACCGTGCCACGCCTGCGCCCACGCGCGATTCCGGCCGGACCAATCCTGGCCGACGGCTTCCCAAGCTGACGCACGCAGATGTCCCGTAATGGGTCACTTGCGCTTGGCACCAGATTTGCAGTGTCAGCAATGCCGGGTGTTGGGGCCGGCATTGGGGTGGGTGGGGGCCTCGCCGCTTCGCAAATGGAGCGGCGAGGCTTTTCATTCAGCCATCAGCCTTCATGCGGCTCGACAGCCGATCGGGGTGACGAGAGGCCGCCGAGCCTAACCGGCTTGGGGCTTCTTGTTGGGGCAAGCCGGCTGAAGCCAACCCTAATATTAGCCACCCTGCAACAGAAGCCTATTCGGACGTTTTCCCCTGCTATTGGCCACTGTGCTGCAAGTCCACAAAGTCGATGTCCAGGCGCTGATCGACAGGCTCGGCCCGGATCGCGAGTCGATGCATTGGGAAACTGGTGCGGGACGTGTTTGACGATATCGGAGAGTGGCCCGGACCCTGCATTTTTGCCGTTTGGATCATACCGACTTTGCGGTGGGACACGACCCGGGGCGGGGCGGCCCAGCGGCCTGGTTGCTAGTTGTGACCGGCAGCTAGGCGGCTGGGCCTGACCGGCGGGGCGGGTTGGGGCGGCGCCGGCTGGCGACGATATATATGCTACTGCTAATATAAGGGGAACACACCCATATGAACGAAGGAAGTAGCAAAAGGTGGAGCACATCCGGCCGCAACCTAGCGTTCTCGAGAAGCCGCCTCGGCGGACCGTGCTCGACCACCAGAGACAGGGCCAAAGCGATGGCGGCGGCAAGGGAGATCGCCGACAAGGTGAGGATCGCGGAGGTCGCGCCGAAGGTGATGCGCTGTCGGGAGTGGATTCTTGCCGGGGCGGCCCAGCGACTTGCTAGGGGACTAGCAGCGGTGGCCGCTGGGCCTAACCAGTCCGGGCTCGAGGAGGCGCTGTGCTGGCTGACCCGAAGCATGCGCCCGCGCTAATGCGAGAGCCAGAGCGCATCCGCATGAAGGGCTACCACCGAAAGGTTGAAGCGCGCCGCTGCCGACGGAGTGTGAGGGACGAACCCCGAATGCAAGATGGCTCTATGAGGTACACCCGGATGAGGTACAGCCGCGCCTCACATGGCGAGCCTTTGACCGGCTCACGGAACAAGAGGGCGGGGATCCGGTTTCAGGGGGGATGGGAGGAAGTGGACATGCCAAGCAAAGTCAAGGATCCGCCACCGAAGCCTGACACGAAGAAGACACTCCGTCGTCCCGACAAGGAAGCATCGCCGGAGCCTGAACATGTCGATCCGCCACCGCGAGACGTGCGAGAGGCCCCGGCACCAAATCCAAATGGCGATAAGAAGTCCTGACCGCAGGACGCGACGAAGGGTACGCCGCCCGACCGTGGCGGGCCTCTCCATTGAGCGCTGATTTCAACATGGTGCGGACGACAGATTCGAACCCGCACGATCAAAGCTCAAGGGATTTTAAGTCCTTTGAAGCTTTGCGCGTTGCTGGTAGGCTGCCAGAGCGGCAAGTAAAGGGAAGGGGAATGCTTATGATCAGTCGCAGTTCGTTCTTTCGCGCGGTCGCCATCTGTGGCGTGCTCGCGATCTCTTCGGTGGCCGGCGACGGCTTTGACGGCATTTTGGGCTTTCGCCTCGTCAACTCGGCGGAAGCAAAGACGGTCGTGATCCAGAGGACGACCATCTACATCACGACCCTGCCCAAAGGATGCGTGAAGACCACCTACAGCGGTGGCGCCGTGGTCTGGAAATGCGGGACGAAGTATTACCAGCCCTACAAGGGCCGCTACGTGCTGGTTTATATCAAGTAAGGGCGCTCGCCTCACCGCAGAGGCCCCGAACAGCCTTTTCGCTAAGCCGCTGGCGTGACACTGCGCGCCGGCAGCCGTTCGGCTGCGGTCCCTGGTTCGTCCGAGGGAGCCYTTTGCCTGGAGGCGCAGCAGCCGAGAGTGGTGCGGACGACGGGAATCGAACCCGTACGATCAGAGATCGAGGGATTTTAAGTCCCTTGCGTCTACCAATTCCGCCACGTCCGCAGGCCGCGATTACAAGCACTTAAGCGAACATAGGTCCAGCCATTCGAGCCCGCTTGGCAACGGATTGGTACTGAAAGGCCGGATTACTGTTCTGCGCCCATTCTCATCGCGGTTTCAATCGCCGCTGCAACACCTTCGTCCGACCGTGTGAACAGATGGGCGTGGACTGACAGCGTGAACCACAGGTGACGCATGCCCTAGGCGACGGCTGATTGCAACCACATCGAGCCCACTGGCGATCAGTGCGGGAGCATGGGGTGTAAGGTCGTGGAACCGCATTTTGGCTGGGCATACGCTACGTTCCCAAGCAAAGACGAGTGCGAAGCTGAAAACGAGCACGGCGGCGACGTGCTGGACGAGCCGCACGGGTGCAGACGAGCCATCACTCGGCCGGACCGTAGGAACCGATCAGCGGCTCACGATCAAGGTCGATAATACCGCGTGGATCGAGAATGGCGAACAGGACGCTGGGGAGATGCCCGAGGAATGCTGGAGGGTGGACGGAATCTGAATTTCGACCCAGTTTGAGAGGTTCCCGCTGTCCCTGGTGGCGGGTTTCTCACCGGCGCCCACATCCCTCCGGTGAAGCTGTCCGAATCGGCGATCTGCAAAACGTTAAGTGGGTCCGAATCGTACTTAGCGCCGAACCAACCTTCATATTCAATGCGGATCCAAAACTGGGCCTGCGGTTTCCAAAAGCTTTGCCGCGGATCGCTGTGCGTCATCCCAAACGAGCAGGTCGTCTTATCGCCGTTTTGGAGGAGTGGAATTTCCGTCGACTGAGTGAAACACGCCAGCCACCGCTTTTTGGCATCTTCATTGGCACCGACTCCGAGCGCCGCTTTGAGGCCGGCCTGGTCGTGAACGATCAGGCGGATATTTTTCGCGGGAATTGATCCAGAGTTCAGCACCACGAGATTGTAGGCAATCCCATCGTTTCCGCCGCTGTGAGTTTTGACCGCGGCCGTTACGATCGGGCGAAATTGTCGCCTCCAGAAGTAGACGGACATGCCAAGTGCAACCAGAGATACGGCCAGAGCGGCAAGCGCCAATAAGGTGTCCAAGTTCGTTCTCCTTCTCGTCTTGGCCCGCCTGGCTAACGACGGCGGGCCTCTTCAAGGCGGAAACACGAGGTACATCCCTCGTGGCACTTGAACAAATCTTGGTCAACCTCTCCCCTGGTCAACCAGCTTTGAGCGTTCCCCTGAAGCGGGCCGCTGCCGATGGAGTGCAGGGAAGAACGCGAAATGCAAGATGGCTCAATGAGGTACAGCCGGATGAGGTACACCGCGCCGCCAACGGCCCGCCTCAAGGTGGCGGGCTTTTGATTTGGCACCGCAATTGGCACCGGAAGAGCAGGGAAGGGTAGGGATTGATGGATATGTCGGGCTCAGGCCGCGCCTGCAAAGCCCGGAAAACAAGGCTGGCCAAGACTGCGAAGGACGCGTCTGGGCGGCCTGGCTCGCATCTAAGATCCCTTGCCTCTACCAATTCCACCACATCCGCAGGCCAGCCTTTTTCAGATGTCAGGATGCGGGCCGTCAAGTCGTGTTCCTGGTCAAGTCTGAATACGGAAGCCAGACCGGGCGGTTTGAACATAATGGTGCGATCACGGAATTATGCGCGCCGGAGGTACTGGTATGATACTACTCGGCGGATCAAACCCGCCCAGGCCGGCGCTTCTCAGCCCAACCCATCACCCCGCCCAACTGGGGGCGTCGGCCGCCCCTTCCACCAGAGAGCTTCTTGAGCCACGGCCTTGGCCGGGTCGCGCCAGGCCGCTGGCGAGGCTCAGAACTTGTAGCTCAAATTTATGCCGACCGTGTTCAACTTCACATCCTGGTCGCGGTCGGTGAAATCGCCGGACGCGTCAAAATGCTCCGAGCCGAAATCATAGTAGCGATACTGGGCGCCGACGACGAACTTGTCGGTCAGCGCGTAGTCGACGCCGGCACCCACTGCCCAGCCGACACTCGTGCGTGAACTGTCGAACGCGGTGCCCGTCGCTTGCGACGTTTCGATGCCGGCAAAGGCGATGCCGCCGATGCCGTAGACCAGCAGCCGGTCCATTGCGTAGCCGGCCTTTGCGTTGATTGATCCGAACCATTTGACGTCGGTGCCGAAAGCGTTTCCCGGCTCCGCCTCGGTCGTGCCGTCGACCGAGGAGTAGTTGAGGTCGGCCTCGGCGCCAATCACTGCCTGGTCGAACTGCCACAGGCCGGCGATATGGCCGCCGACAAAACCGCCGTCGATGTCGGGCGAGACGGAAAATGGCTCGCCCCCCGTCCCGGTGATATCGGACTGGCCCCAGCCATATCCAGCCTGCAGGCCGGCGTAATAGCCGGTCCAGTCGAAGCCGGGCGCGGTCATCGGCACGTCGACGGTGAGGTCGGCTGCGGAAGCCGGCACGGCCAGGGCAGCGAGAAAACCGGCAGTTGCGACCATCAGGCGACGCACATCGAACTCCCCGAAATGACGAATTCAGAAAGGCCCTTGCCGGAAGGGTAACCCGATTTACGACAAAACGGAATCCTATTCTGACCGATGCCGGTCGCAAGCCCGGTGCCGCCAGGTCGGAGGCAAGCGGCATTGCCGCGGCAGCGTCGCCGTGCAAGATCGGCGGTTCGTGGAGAAAATTCCCGATGCGCGTCCTGTTTCTCCCAATTGCTGCAACGGCCATCGGACTGCTCGCCTGCGGTCTCGCCATGGCCGAGCCATTGACGCTAACCATCGCCAAGGCCGTGGTGATACCCGATCCGGCGCCAGGACAAGTGGCGCTCAACCTCAAGATGACGCCGGACAGTGGGCGGGCATTCGCCGCGTTCACCAAGGCGAATGTCGGGAAGACGATTGATCTCAGCGTTGACGGCAACGTCGTGATGTCGCCGCGGCTGGTCGAACCCATCCTCGGCGGCGAGGTCATGATCAGCGGCAGGTTCGCCAAGGGCGAACTCAGGCGTCTCGCCGAACAAATTTCGGCCGGGAAGTCGAAAGTCACGGTCGACGTCAGCGCGCAGTAGCTTTCGTGAAAGGCCGGACAGCCTTTGTCATGGCGCAACAGGTCCCAGTTTGATGCTGGTCAAAACCACACCGGCTTGGCACAGTCGGGCAAACAGGAGTCTTTCATGGCCAAGAAGGCATCGGCGCATGCGACGAAACCCAAACCCTGGACCGAGATGGCGACGCAGCTGGTCGATGTCGCCATGGGCCGCAAACCCGCCGATCTCGTCATCCGCAACGGCCGCTGGGTGAACGTCCATTCTGGCGAGATCATCGCCGGGATCGACATCGCCATTGCCGGCGGGCGCTTCGCCTATTGCGGGCCGAACGCCAGCCATGCCATCGGTCAGGGCACAAAGGTGGTCGACGCCGGCGGGCGCTATCTGGTTCCCGGCCTTTGCGACGCGCATATGCATGTCGAGAGCGGCATGGTGACGGTCACCGAGTTCTGCCGCGCCGTCATTCCGCACGGCACCACCTCGATGTTCATCGATCCGCACGAGATCGCCAACGTGCTGGGCCTGCCCGGCGTGCGGCTGATGCATGACGAAGCCGTCGCGATGCCGGTCAATGTGCATGTGCAGATGCCGTCCTGCGTGCCTTCGGCACCAGGGCTGGAACATGCCGGCGCCGAGCTGACGGTCGCCGATGTCGCCGAAGCGATGACTTGGGAAAACATCATCGGGCTGGGCGAAGTGATGAATTTCCCCGGCGTCGCCGCCAACGACCCGGTCATGTCTGGCGAGATCGCGGCGACCGTGAAAGCGGGGAAAACAGTTGGCGGACACTATGCCTCGCGCGATCTCGGCCTGCCGTTCCACGGCTACGTCGCCGGCGGGCCGGAAGACGACCACGAGGGCACGCGGGCCGAGGATGCCATTGCGCGCGTGCGCCAGGGCATGAAGGCGATGCTGCGGCTGGGCTCGGCCTGGTATGACGTCGCCTCGCAGATCAAGGCGGTGACCGAGAGCGGCATCGATCCGCGCAACTTCATCCTGTGCACGGACGACAGCCATTCCGGTACGCTGGTCCATGAAGGCCATATGGACCGGGTGGTGCGGCACGCCATCCAGCAAGGGTTGAAGCCTGTAACGGCAATCCAGATGGCGACGCTCAACACCGCCCAGCATTTCAAGCTCGAGCGCGAGATCGGCTCGATCGCGCCGGGGCGGCTGGCCGACCTGCTGATCGTCTCGGATCTCTCCGCGATGACCATCGATGAGGTCTACGCTCGTGGCGTCAGGCTGGCCAAGGGCGGCAAGCTCGAAATCGACATTCCGGCCTATGACTACCCAAAGACGGCCAAGAACACCGTCAAGCTCGGCAAGAAACTCAAGGCCGGCGACTTCGACATCGCGGCTCCCAAGGGCGCCAACGAGGTGCGCGTACGCGTCATCGGCGTCATCGAGAACCAGGCGCCGACGCGTGCACTGGAAGCGGATCTGCCGGTCGAGGACGGGCTGGTCGCCATGGATCGCCGCAACGATATTTGCCAGATCGCGCTGGTCGAGCGCCACAAGGGCACAGGCGGCGTCACCAACGCCTTCGTCTCCGGCTTCGGCTACATGGGCGATTGCGCCATGGCCTCCAGCGTGGCGCACGATTCGCACCACATCATCGTTGTCGGCACCAACAAGCAGGACATGGCGCTGGCCGTGAATCGACTGGGCGAGGTCGGCGGCGGCGTCGTGCTGTTCTCCAAGGGCAAGGAACTGGCGCTGGTCGAAATGCCGATCGCGGGGCTGATGTCGGACGAGCGGGCGGAAATCGTCGCCGCCAAGGCCGAGAAGCTGACCGAAGCGATGCGCAAGATGGGCTGTTCGTTGAACAACGCCTATATGCAGCACTCGCTGCTGGCACTGGTCGTCATTCCGGAACTGAGGATTTCCGACGTCGGGCTGATCGATGTGACGACGTTCCAGAAGGTCGATCTTTTCGTCTGAGATCAGCCGTCGGCGCTCGGCGGATCACCCGCCAGCGCCGACGGTCAGCACCTTGAACGGCGTGGTGATCACGACCTCGGCGACCGAGCCGACGGCCTTGCCTATACCCTGGCCTAGGTCATCGAACCGCACCGCGTCGGGCTCGTCCGCTCGTAGAGCGGCCGGTGTGCGCAGCCGGTCGCCGAGCAGTTGCACCAGGATCGGGTTGTCGGCGAATTTGGCATGGTTCAAACGGTCGCCGCTCTTGGTCTTGGTCAGGTCCACCACGACCACGCCATAGCTGGCAAGGTCGGCGGCATTGCCGTAATCGCCAACGCGCGGCTTGTCGCCAGAGATCAGGGAAGACAGCTTGAGCGCGCGGTCGTCGCCCGAGAGCAGGATGGCGAACGGCTTGTCTGGCTTGCCGTAGCGGATCATCTGCTTTTTGAACACATCGACATCGATGTCCGGCGACGCCAGGACGACATAGCCGAGCTTGCCGCCGAGATCGCGATCGCCGGTGATGGCGAGCTGCCGCAGCGCTTCCATCGTCACCCAGGTTCCCATCGAGTGAGCGATGATGTCGATGCTCTTGACCCGCGTCTTGGCCAGCATCCTGAGCGTCGCCTCGAGGTCGTCGCGTGCCGCGTTGGCGCTTTCCTTGTCGTAGATATAACCGGTCGTCTTGCCGCTTGACGCCCAGGAAAACAGCACCGGAGTGCCGGGATATTTCGTGTCGTGGGCAATCTGCGTCAGCCGATAGATGCCGTCGTCGAAGCCGTTGTTGAAGCCGTGCACGAAAACCAGTGCACGTCCGCCGCTCATGGCGATGTCGGCGCCGACCGCCTCGGTGAATTGCGGCGCGCCTTCATAGAAGGTCACGTCCTTGGCGGTGAAATCCTTGGCCGGATTGCTGTTTGCGGATCCCTTGACCCGCTCGATGGCGCCGAGCTGATGGCTTCTGGGAACGGTCACGTCGACCCGGGCAAAGCTGGTGGTCAGCGAACGGTCGCCGTCGTAGACCTGTCGCGGGTTCTTTGTTGCCCTCTGCCGGGTGGTGGCAACGAAGATCTCATGCGTCGCTGCGATGTCGGAAGCGGGCACCGTGATCGTCGTCTTGTTGAGCAGATCATGGGTTTTCTGGCCGGCGCAGCCGGTGACAGCGAGCGCGAATGCGACGACAAGGTAGCTCTTCGAACGCACGGTCACACGCCGGCTCCGCAAAGGGGGACGTCAAACGCATGACGTCGCTGGATATTCCGATAAAGCCAGAGGGCGGCGCGGTCCAGTTCAAAGTGCGCCTAGACGTCTGCGGTGCTGAACAGGCACGGCAAAATCGTGGGATTTCGTCTATTTTCCGAGCAGGCCGATGCGATCGGTCACGTCGCGATCGCTGGCAAAGCCGTCATCGTCGCGCAGCCGCTGGCCGATCATCTTCACCAGTTCGGGATTGTCGGCGAATTTGGTGTGGTTGAAGCTGTCGCTTCCCTTGACCTTCGAAAGATCGACCACGGTCACGCCGTAGGAGGCAAGATCGGCGGCATCCTTGTAGTCGCCGACGCGTGGCCGCGAGCCGGCAATCAGGCCGGAGAGCCTCAGTGCCCGATCGTCGTCGGACAACAGCAGGATGAATGGTTTGTCAGGCTTGCCGTAGCGCCTCATCTGGCTCTTGAACACATCGACATCGATGTCGGGCGAGGCCAGCACCACGTCGCCGAGCTTGCCGCCGAGATCGCGGTCGCCGCTGATGGCCATCTGGCGCAGCGTTTCCATCGTCACCCAGGTGCCCATCGAATGGGCGACGATGTCGATCCGCCGCGCTCCGGACTGCTCCAGCATCCTCAAAGTCACTTCGAGTTGGTCGCGGGCCGCGCTGGCGCTTTCCTTGTCATAGACATAGTCGGTGGTCTTGGCGCCGGAGGCCCAGGAAAACAGCACCGGCGTGCCCGGATACCCGGAATCGTGGACGATCTGGGTCAAGCGGTAGACGGCATCATCGAAGCCGGTGTTGTAGCCATGAACGAAGACCATGACGCGGCCGCCCCGCGCCGCGATGTCGGCGTTGAGCGCGCTGGAGAACTTCGGCTGTGCGTCGTAGCCGACGACTTCGGACGCCATGAAATATTTCGCTGGGTCGTCGGATTTGCCGCGCGACCGACGCTCGATCTGGCCGGTCTGGTGGGAGCCTGGCACCGTGACGGTGACGCGGGCGTAATTCAGCGTGGCCGAGCGCTCACCGTCGAAAACCTTGTTGGGATCGTCGGATTTCTTGCGCGTCGTGGCGATGAAGATGCTGTGGTTGCCGGCGATCTCCGTCACCGGCGTCGCGACGATCGCGCTACCAAGCAGTTCCTGTGTTTGCGTACCGGCGCAGCCGGCGACGAGCAAGGCAAGGACAATGGCAAACATATTCTTCAAAGGCACTCAGAAATTCCAACTCCGGCCAAAAGGCCTGCCTACCCCCGCGACATCCCGGACAGCCAGAGTGCGGCAGAACTAAGTCGCGTCCAGCCGAAATGTGGTCAGCGCCCGGTCACAGTCATCGCACTGTTGCGCGAAAGCCAAAACGGCGGCAGAAACGCCGGAATGTTGGAGAAGGGCAACACCTCCGGCTTAAGGCGGATGCCGAGTACATCCGCCATGAAGCCGCGTCGCGCCTCGATGCGGCTCCAGGCCTCGGGATAGCGCGCCGCGATCTCCTCGCGCAAAGGCTCGTCGGCGAGCGCGATGCCGTCCTCGATATTGGTGGTGAAATAGGGGCTGCCGGTCGCCGGGATGACGTCGACCTGCAGCGCCATGCCCGATCGCAGTCTGATGTCGGAGCCGGAAAACACCGGCGAATGCATCCATTCGTCGATATGGACGAGATGGCCGGGATTGAGTGAAACACCAAAGAAGGGATCGCCTATGCGGTCATGCACCGCTTTCCACAGCGTGCCTCCCGTGGTGCCGATGCCGATCGCTTCGTACCAGTCGACGACAGCGGCAAAATAGGGCGCGACCAGTCTTTCGACATAGTCGCGGATGGCATGCGGAAGTTCGGATGCCTCCTCGGCGAGGAAACCGGCGCGTGCATTGAGCGCACCCTGGATGCCATAGGCCATGGTGATCGGGTCGCCACGCCGGATGATGTCGAGGCGCGGGCTGGGCAGGCCATAGGCGGCACGCTTGCCCGCCGACAGCATCGGATGACAGCCATGCGGCAAGCCGTTCATGCCCATCAAGCGGGCCGCCTGCAATTCGGTCATGCCGGGTTCGATGCCTTGCAGGACATTGCGCAACCCCTGCGAGGTGAAGGTCGCGGCGAATTCGAAGGCAGCCAGTTGGTCGGCCTCGTTGATGGCGCGCAGCCCGTCGGCGGGGTTCATCAGCAGATTGGCCGCGTTCACGACCGCGCCCTTGTCGCCGACAAGCGCGCGCAGCGTATCGGCGATGAAGGAGGGCATGTCGAGCGCCATCTCGCCAAGACCTGCATCGCCTGCACCGAACGGTTTCCAGCCGACCGCGCCGATGCGCTGGCCGGGCCTCAGGCCGCTATCGGCGAGGATGTCGGGCAGCGCGTCCGAGCGGTCGCGCGGCTGAGCCGGCAGCGAGAACGTCTGGTAGAGGACACGTTCGTATGGCCCGTCGCAGAGTTCGGCATAGCCCCAGCCTTCATTGCCGACGAGAAGCCTTGGCTGCTTGCCGGGAACGATGATCAGCAGCGTTTCCTCGAAGCGCGGATCATAGCCCGAGAGATAGGCAACATTGGCCGCGTGTTCGCGGTCGCCATAAATGGCGAAGGCATCGAGGCCGGCCTTGGCGCCCAGTGCCGTCAGCGCCGCGATGCGGGCTTCGTGGGTGGCGCGCGCAACCAGCGGCATCACCGTCGGCTCGCCGAATTCCGGCAGCGACATGGATTTCAGGCCGACCGATGCGACAGGCATGAACAAACGCCTCCAAGTGCTTGCAAGGATTCTGCGAATGCCCGTTGCAGAGGGGCAAGACTGGCAGGACAATGGCGTCGGGGCCCCGGATATGCAATAGGCGGGATCGGCCGCACGACGGCAGCGCGTGCAACAACAGCCGGAGCGCGGCCCGATCGATGATAGAGGTCTGCGGATAACAGGCGGTGCAAGGTGGTTTTCCGATGAACAGTTTCTCTTCCCGTGTGGCCACCGCTGCCGCCGCGATCCGCCAGATCTTTCCGGAAACACCGCTGCAGGAGAACGACTACCTGTCGAAAAAGACCGGGGCTCGGGTGCTGCTGAAGCGTGAGGACCTGTCGCCGGTGCGTTCCTACAAGATCCGTGGCGCCTTCAATTTCTTCCGCAAGACGCTTGCGGCCGGCAACGAGGCTGAACTGTTCGTCTGCGCGTCCGCCGGCAACCATGCGCAGGGCTTCGCTTTCGTCTGCCGCCACTTCGGCAAGAAAGGCGTCGTGTTCATGCCGGTGACGACGCCGCAGCAGAAGATCGACAAGACCAGGCTGTTCGGCGGCGATTTCGTCGAGATCAGGCTGGTCGGCGACTTTTTCGACGATTGCTACCGCGCCGCCTTCGAATTCACCGAAAGTTCCGGCGCCCACATGGTGCCGCCCTTCGACCACAAGGACATCATCGAGGGCCAGGCGACCGTTGCCTATGAGATATCAGACCAGATGCCGGGCGCCCGTATGCCCGACATCATCATGCTGCCGGTCGGCGGTGGCGGGCTCGCCGCAGGCGTCACCCATTATTTCGCCGATCAGGGCCGCGAAGCCCGCTTCGTCTTCTGTGAGCCGGCCGGTGCGCCTAGCCTGCGGGAGAGCCTCATTGCCGGAAAGCGCCTGAAGCTCGCCAAGGTCGACAATTTCGTCGATGGCGCGGCGGTCGCCGAGATTGGCCGCGAGCCGTTGCGGCATCTCAAGGATTTCCCAGCCGACATGGTGCGGCTGATCCCGGAGAACCGGCTCTGCGCCACCATGATCGAGATGCTCAATGTCGAAGGCGTCGTGCTGGAGCCGGCCGGCGCGCTGGCGATCGACGCGCTGAAGGATTTTTCCAGGAAGGAGATCAGGGGCAAGACGATCGTCGCCGTGGTTTCGGGCGGCAATTTCGATTTCGAGCGGCTGCCGGACGTCAAGGAGCGGGCACTGCGCTTCGAGGGCCTGAAGAAATACTTCATCATCCGCTTTCCGCAGCGGCCGGGCGCCTTGCGCGATTTCCTTGAAATGCTTGGGCCCGACGACGACATCGCCCGCTTCGAATATCTGAAGAAATCGGCCCGCAATTTCGGTTCGGTGCTGATCGGCATCGAAACCAAGGATCGCCGCAATTTCGACCTGCTAAAGGCGAATTTCGAGGCCGAAGGCGTCCAGTACCAGGATATCACCGACAACGAGACGCTGGCCGGGTTCATCATATGAGTGATCGATGATCAGATGACTGATCAGGGAAAAAGCTTCGTTGCGCTGTTTTCCGGCATCAATGTCGGCGGCAACCGCATCGTCAAGATGGCGGAGCTGCGGTCGTTCTTCCAGGACCTCGGATTTTCCGATGTCGCCACCTATGTGCAGAGCGGCAATGCCGTGTTTCGGGCGAAGAAGGGTGACACGGCGACGCTGACGAAACAGATCGAAGCAGCCTTCGAGAAGAAGTGGGGATTCCATTCGCGCATCATGGTGCGCGATCTCGGCTGGTTCGAGCGGCTGGTGAGCGAAAATCCCTATCCGGAAGTGGCCGCGGACCACACGAAGCTCCACGCCTATGTGCTGGAGCGCGAGCCGACCGGCGATGAGGTGGCGCGGCTGGCCGAAAAGTGCACCGGTCCCGAACGGTTCTTGATCAAGGGCGACGTGCTCTATTTGCACGCGCCGGACGGGCTCGGCAAATCGGTTTTTGCCGGGCTGATCCCGCGCACGCTGAAAGTGCCGGGCACCGCGCGCAACTGGCGCTCGGTGTTGGCTCTGCTGGCGATGGCCGGTCAGGCAGGCGGAGCTTAGGCCGGTTACGCTGCCGTGGCGGGCTTCCAGTCGAAGGTCAGTTCTTCGCGAAAAGCAAAGCGCTTGATGTGATCGGCGACGACGCTTTCCAGCCGCTCGAGTGATCCGTTTTCCTCGGTCGACACCGTGATGTGCAGCGCGCTCGCATCGGCATCCATCACCGTGCGGCCGAGCGAAAGATCGATCGTGCCATGGAGCGGATCGAACTCCACGGGGAATTTGTGCGCCCAGTGCTTGCACAGCTGCTGCAAATAGCGGCTGGCATATTCGGTGGCGACATCGGCATGGCTGGTCGGCATCAGTGAACTCTCCGGGAGGGCAGGCGCCCATTGCTTGACATGGCGCCTGGCTTGCCAGGCTGGCGCGACAGCCGGGTAGATAGGCGCCGTCGCGCAAAACGCCAAAGGCTGCCGGGCGATCTTTCGCCCGGATCGAGGCCTACCAGCTGCCGGTGTTCGCCATTGAAGCCCAAGGCTCGGCCTTGGCCTTGGCCGGGCCCTTTTGCAGGAGCTCGATCGAAATGCCGTCCGGCGACCTGATGAAGGCCATGTTGCCATCGCGCGGCGGCCGGTTGATGGTGACGCCATTGTCCATCAGATGCTGGCAGGTGGCGTAGATGTCGTCGACCTCATAGGCGAGGTGGCCGAAATTACGCCCGCCCTTGTAGTCTTCCGGATCCCAATTGTAGGTCAGTTCGACCAGCGGTGCTTTTTCGTTGACGCCGCTCTCCTCGTCTTCCGGTGCGGCCAGGAAGATCAGCGTGAAGCGGCCTTGCTCGTTTTCGTAGCGGCGCACCTCCTTGAGGCCGAGCTTGGCGCAGTAGAAATCGAGCGAGGCGTCGACGTCGGCGACGCGGACCATGGTGTGCAGATAGCGCATGTGATTTCCTCGATGAATTGCGTTGCGGCGCAACATAGGGTCGACCCGCTCAAAGGGCAATCGTTCGGCACTGCGCAATGCCGGCAAAGAACAAATCCGGTATTCCCCCAAAAAAGGCACGTCAGGTCTTGCACACACCGGAAGCCGCGGTGTTAATCTGGTGTCAAGAATCAGTTGCGGTGTTCTTGAAAAATAAGGGGGCATTGTTATGGGGGAAAAGGCCTCTTTCACGGGGCGGAACGGAACCCTTGGCGACGCCTTGCATCGTGACGAAGGCGGCGATGCTGCCGATCTGCTCGAAGTCGCTGGCGCCATCAAGTGGTTCGATGTGGCCAAGGGCTACGGTTTCATCCTTCCAGATGACGGCATCTCGGGCGACATCCTTCTCCATGTGACATGTCTTCGAAAGGACGGCTTCCAGACGGCCCTGGAGGGCGCACGCGTGGTCTGCCTCGTCAAGCAGGGCGATCGCGGATTGCAGGCCTTCCGGGTGCTCTCCATGGACGTCACCACCGCGATCCATCCTGCCGAAATGCAGGAGCAGCGCACCCATATCGCGGTGACGCCGGAAAGCGGCCTCGAACGCGCTTTGGTGAAATGGTTCAACCGCACCAAGGGGTTTGGTTTTCTGACCCGCGGCGAGGGCACCGAGGACATCTTCGTCCACATGGAGACCTTGCGCCGTTACGGCATCACCGAGCTTCGACCGGGGCAAGTCGTGCTGGTTCGTTTCGGGCGCGGCGACAAAGGCCTTATGGCCGCCGAGATTCACCCCGACATGGGGACCTTACCGGTCTCGCACTAATTCAGTCGCCCAAAAGTGGCCCATCCCGACAGATCGGGATGGCGCTCTATCTCTTCTTTGTTTGACCATGATCTCTGGACATGCGGTTTCCGTTTGTCCGAGAAAATCGGTTCCACTTTTCGGGATCGTGGTCTAATGCATGTCGCCCAAAGGCATGCCCACGAGCCTGATCCGAGGCGACGTGCTCCAGGACAATTTCCGGTCGAGGATTTTGAATGGCTTACAGGAACTGGCTGACGGCGGGTGTGTTGTGCGCCATTGTCGCCGTGGTCGTGGCCGCGGGTGCTTACTTCTATTCCGACCGGCCGACCGCGGCCGACAGCCGGGCGATGATCCTTCCTGTCGATCCGGCGCCGCTGGTTGTGGTGACGAAAGGCGGCGATCGTTCTTTTTCCATCGAAGTCGCCAACACCGCCGCGGAGCGCGAGGCTGGGCTGATGTACCGCCAGGACATGGCGGACGACCATGGCATGTTGTTCGTCTTCGATATCCAGCAGCAGGTTGGCTTCTGGATGCAGAACACCCCGATGCCGCTTGATCTGATCTTTGTCGGCCAGGACGGTAAGATCCGGGCGATCAAGCACGGCGAGCCGCAATCCGAGGCCATCATTTCGCCTGGCGTGCCGGTGCGTTTCGTGCTGGAGCTCAAAGCTGGCACCGCCGCCAGGAACGGCATCGAGTATGGCGACCTGTTACGCCATCCGGCCGTTGGCACGGCGTCTGGTCCGGGCGTGCCGCCATCGGACAATGGCGATGCGCCCAACGGCGGTGCCGGTTGAGTGCACAGGCGGGATCGCTGATGCAGGTTTTCACCCATGACGGCTTTGATCTTGCCTTCCTCGACCGCCAGCCGGCGTCGGGTGAGGGCGATCCGGTGCTGATGATCCATGGCTTTGCCTCGACCCATTATGTCAATTGGGTATCGCCGGGATGGTTCAAGACGCTGAACGACGCCGGTTACCGCGCCATCGCCTTCGACAATCGCGGCCACGGATCGTCGTCGAAGAGTTATGACGAGGCCGATTACACGCCGGACAAGATGGCGTCGGATGCCGCCGCCTTGCTTGGCCATCTCGGCATCGAGCGCGCCCATGTCATGGGCTATTCGATGGGCGCGCGCATCGCCGCGTTCCTGGCGCTGTCCGATCCGGACAAGGTGGCGACGCTGGTCTTCGGCGGCCTCGGCATCGGCATGATCGACGGCGTCGGCGATTGGGATCCGATCGCCGCGGCCCTGCTCGCCGACGACCCCACGGCAACCAGTCATCGGCGCGGGCGATCGTTTCGCGCCTTCGCCGACCAGACGCGCAGCGACCGCCGGGCGCTGGCCGCCTGTATCGCCAGGTCGAGAGAATTGCTGAGCGAGGACGATCTTGCGCGCATTGCCCAGCCGACGCTGATCGCCGTCGGCACGACGGACGACATTGGCGGCTCGCCGGACGAACTCGCGGCATTGATGCCGAACGCCAGGGCCTTTCACATCGAGGGCCGGGACCATATGCTGGCGGTCGGGGACAAGACCTTCAAGCAACGCGTGCTGGAATTCTATGCCGAAAATCCACTCTGAGCGGACGGCGGCGGGGGCGTAAGGGCCTCCAACGACCGCGCCATGTTAGCTCGAGCCCGCGGCTCGAAGCGCTGGCGAAACTCTTCGGTGTGGAAGATGTGCGGACGGGCGAGGAAATTCTTCAGGACCGCGCTGCGGCCGGCCCGCCAGATCGGCTCCTCAACCCAGTGATATTCGCGCCGCACAGCGCGTTCATAGGCATCGAAGGCATCCGGCGCAGCACCCAGGATTGACAGATCCATGTCGAGGAAAAGGCTGGCGTCCCGTACTGCCGTCGCGTCGTCAAACGACGGCAGTTGGTGCGTGGCGGTGGCGACGATCATCGCTGAGATGCGGTCAAGGCGCCCAGCCTCGACGCGGCCTGCCAGCTTTTGCTCGGCAAGGGCGGCACTTTGCGCCTCATTGTCCTTGGCCTTGCTGTCATAGATGGCATCATGGAACCAGATCGCCGCTTCGACGGCTTCGGGATCGCCGAGCAACCCTCGATACTCGCCCGCCAGGCCCAGCATCGCCTCGATATGGGCAAGGTCGTGATAGTGGCGGTCTTGCGCGGCGTAGAGCGCCGAAAGCTCACTTTTCAGCGCGTCGTCGATCAAGGGTTCGTTTTCCAGAAACGGCGTCACTATCCACCCGATGAAATACTCCCGGCATCCTGGGCCAAAACACGGCATAGCGGAAGGCGTCGGGGGAGTCATGGTGCCGCAGCCGATTGACCAATTCGCATGATGGCGGGAAGCTACTTGGCATGAGCAGGATCCACACGGTCACCCGCTCGGACGCTTGTTGTCATTTTCAAAGCACTCAAACCCAAGGAGCCTGACATGACCACCGCAACCGAGACCTCCAGACCGGGGACTATCGACATGAAGCTGGAGGCCGTCATCATTTCCGTTTCGGATACCGATCGGGCCAAGCGTTTTTATGGCGGCCTGGGCTGGAGGCTGGACGCCGACTTCATCGTTGGCGATGCGTTTCGGGTCATACAGTTCACGCCCCCGGGTTCGCCATGCTCGATCCATTTTGGCAAGGGTCTCACGACCGCCGCGCCAGGCTCGGCAAAGGGACTTTATCTCGTGGTGTCGGATATCGTGGCGGCACGTGCCGAACTGGTGGCGCGCGGGGTCGATGCGAGCGAAGTGTTTCACCGTGCGGCCCCCGGGCAGCCGCCGATCAGCGGCAGAGATCCGGAGGGGCGCAGTTATTCCTCCTTTGCCTCGTTCAGCGACCCGGACGGCAACAACTGGCTGCTGCAGGAGATCACCCAGCGATTGCCTGGGCGCGTGGATGCGCACGACACGACATTCACCTCATCGACCGAACTTGCCGCCGCGCTGCGGCGTGCGGCGGCCGCTCATGGCGAGCACGAGACGCGGACCGGCGGACAGCGCGATGAAAACTGGCCCGACTGGTACGCGCAATACATGGTGGCCGAACAGGCCGGCAAGCCGCTGCCGACTTGACCGGCGGCCATGGTAGCGCGGCGCCATCGACGTCGCGGTTCACTTGGGCTCGCAGGCCATCTGATCGCCATGCTTTCCGCAGGGTCAAGCGCGGAAGGGTCGCTTGTTCGGCGCGTCGTCGATCAAGGGTTCGTTTTCCATGGCCGCTTGAATTCCCGCGAACCAAATCCATTTGACATTGCACTAAGGAAAATTGAGTTCAATCGTGCTATGATCTGGCTTATATGTGCGGCCCGACAAGGCGAGCACAACAGGCCAGCCCGGCAGGACGCAGGACGAGACGGCGATGAACAGCATCAGCATTTCCCGACAGAGCGCATTGCAGCCGGTCGATCCGATCTGGCGCTCGATCCGCGACGAGGCGATGGAGGCAGTCAACCGCGACCCGCTGCTCGCCGCGTTCCTCTATTCGACCATCCTCAACCAGGACAGCCTGGAAGAGGCGGTCATCCATCGGCTGGCCGAGCGGCTCGACCATCAGGACATCGGCTCCGATCTCATCCGCCAGACCTTCAAGTCGATGCTGGCCGACGACAAGGACTGGCCGACGACCGTGCGCGTCGACATCCAGGCCTATTACGACCGCGATCCGGCCTGCGACCGCTTCATCATGCCGGTGCTCTATTTCAAGGGCTTTCACGCCATCCAGACCCATCGGCTGGCGCATTGGCTGTGGAAGCAGGGCCGTAAGGATTTCGCGCTCTATCTGCAGAGCCGTTCGTCCTCGGTCTTCCAGACCGACATCAACCCGGCCGCCCGCATCGGCAAGGGCATCTTCATCGACCACGCCACCGGCCTCGTCGTCGGCGAGACCGCGGTCATCGAGGATGATGTGTCGATCCTGCATGGCGTGACGCTGGGCGGCACCGGCAAGGCCGGCGGCGACCGTCACCCCAAGATCCGCTACGGCGTGTTGATCGGCGCCGGCGCCAAGATCCTGGGCAACATCGAAATCGGCCATTGCTCGAAGATCGCGGCAGGCTCGGTGGTGCTGTCGCCTGTACCGCACAACAAGACGGTTGCCGGCGTGCCGGCCCGCGTTGTCGGCGAGACGGGCTGCGATCAGCCGTCGCGCCAGATGGACCAGCTTCTGCCGTCGCAGACGATGGATCAGGTCGTCAGCTTCGACATCTGATTTTCATCTGCCCGCTGCCTGCGGCCGGGTGCCGGCGGTGGGAAGGAGCGGGCGATTGTTCCCGTGTTATCGGGCCGCTTGCCTTTACATCGCCATTGTCGACGTGCCAGAAGCGCGTTCGAACGAGCAAGCCCGATGATCGGAGAAGACTGTTGAAGCCCGACGAAATCAGAAAGCTGGACGCCTATTTCAAGCGCGTCTTCCAGAACCCCAAGCTCGAGGTCAAGGCACGGCCGCGCAAGGAAGATTCGGCCGAGGTCTATGTCGGCGACGAGTTCCTCGGCATCGTCTTCAAGGACGAGGACGACGGCGACTACAATTTTTCGATGGCGATCCTCGACATCGACCTGGCCTGAGCCAGCAATCCTGCGCTCGGCCGGCTCCGCTTCGAATGCGGCCGGCCAGCCCGGTTTCCCCTCCTAATGTCCTCTTTTCAGGAAGCGCGCGGCTTGGCCGGCGATTGCCGCGTCGAGCGCCTGCCAATCACCTAGGAACTCCCTGGGGAAGCGATAGGTGAGGCTGAGTTCGTCGCCGACCTGGACGTCGCGCTCGCAGGGCGCCAGCGATTCCTCGGCACTCGGCCCGCTCAGGCAGCGGGCCACGAACGGGTCCTTGCCAGGGCGCTTGCCGACAACCAGCACCTCGTTCAGGTAGCCTGATTTCTCGTTGAAGCCGTACACCGTCGTGCCGCCGGGGCCAGCAATGCCCGGTTGGATGATCAACGCGCTGTAGATCGGCGCGAAGCGGCCGCTCATGTCGCGCGACATCATCTGCTGTTCGAAGGACAGGAAGATGATGTTCCTGCTCGCTCCCATGTGATTGAAATCGTCGCGCGCCGGCTCGCTGTAGCCGTCCATCTGGGGATAGCGCAGATAGAGGTCGAGCCGCGAGGCGATGCCGTCGCGCCGGGCCTGGGCGAAACGGATGACGTTGGCCGGCACCGCGATGACATTGTTGCCGATCACCACCTGATGGATCGTTGCGTCGTCGGTGTATCCGGCCATGGCGATCGAATGGCCGAACCATTTGCCGGCAAGGCTGATCGCTACCGACAGCAGCGCCAGCGCCGCGAATGCGTAGAACACCCGCTTCATCAGCATGGAATCGACCACGGTGAGTTGGGGGCCGTCGCTGATCGCTGCCTGCTTCATCTCAGTCCTCGGATATCGGCCGTCCGCCCTTGGGTGTCCTTGGGCGGCACACATCGCGCGGCACGGCTCTTGCAGCCTTCATGGAACGACTGTGCAATTTCATGGTAAATGGAACGTTAAGATGGGCACGCTGGAACTCACCGTATTCGCTTTTGTCGTCGGGATGACAGCCTGCGGGCTAGCTGGATCGATGATGGAACTGGTGTCGGGCCGCAAGGTCGCCTTCACTGAGCCCTACGTGTCGCCGTCGCATCTGCTGCGCTCGCTGCTCGCCACCGCTTGTGCGGGCCCCTTCATGTTGGTCAACGACGCCCTCGATGCCCGGCGTGAGCGCCGCATTTCGACGTTGGCGCTGATGTCCTGCGGCTGCACGGCCATCGCCTGGTCTTTGGCCCTGGGCGTCGTCGTGCTTGCCATTGCCTCCTGGACGATCGGTCTCCTAGGCTCCAGCCTTCCGGGCTGAGACGATTCGGAGACCAAAAAATGCCACTTTACGCGATCGATGGAACGGAGCCGAGCTTCACGGATGCGGACTCAAACTGGATCGCGCCCGACGCAACGCTGATCGGCGACGTGCGCGTCGGCCGCAATGCCGGCTTCTGGTTCGGCGCCGTCATCCGCGGCGACAATGAGCCGATCGTCATCGGTGCCGACACCAATGTGCAGGAACACACGGTGATGCACACCGATCCGGGCTTCCCGCTGACCATCGGGCAAGGCTGCACCATCGGCCACCGCGCCTTGCTGCACGGCTGCACGATCGGCGACAACAGCCTGATCGGCATGGGCGCCATCGTGCTGAACGGCGCCAGGATCGGCAGGAATTCGCTGGTTGGCGCCGGTGCGCTGGTCACAGAGGGAAAGGAATTCCCTGACAATTCACTGATCGTCGGCTCGCCGGCCAAGGCGATCAGGGTGCTGGACGAGGCGGCCGTTGCCAGACTGCGCGGCTCGGCCGCGCATTACGTCGCCAATGGCAAGCGCTTCAAGGCGGGATTGAAGAAGGTTTGAGGCGAGACCTCGCACGCCGATGGTTTCATCGCGCCCCAACTCACCGTCGGTTGGAACTGCGCCTGGCCATCGCATCGCGCAGCAGGGAAGCGCCAGCCTCAAAGCCGGCAATGTCGGCTTCCTCGGCGGCTGTCCTGTAGTCATCGATGCGGGTTTCGAGCGCGGGGTCGGCGCCTGCCGCCAAAAGCAGGCCGATCGCCTCGACGCTCCGGATGGCCACCGAATAGTGAAGCGGCGTCCAGTCGTTCACGCCCCGCATGTTGGGGTCGGCGCCACCCTCGATCAGCACCCGCACGATTTCCAGTCTGTCGGCCCGGTCGGTGGATAGCGCCGCAATGATTGCCGGAAATCCACCGTGATCCTGATAATTCGGATCCGAGCCCGCATCCAGCAAAGTCGAGATGAAGCCTAAGGGACTCCAATAGATCGCATATTCCAGCGGATGCCCGAGGCCGAGTTCGAACGGCATGCGCTCGTCGAACCAGCAGGGCGAGCCGCCCAAGGCCACGCCGAGGCCCTCGAAATCGCCGGCCTTGAAGGCATCGTCGATCACCTTGAACAGGCGATGGCGCTCGCATCGATCTTCCGGGATTTCCAACATCGCCGTGATCCAGAAGGCGAAACCAACGGCCTATAGTGCCTCGATCTCCTGCCCGTGGAAAGGCAGTCTTGATGTTCTGACGCGATTGGCGGGTCGATGGCACCTATGACCCTCTAGGCATCGCTAAGCGGCTTTCTTTTTTACCTTCTTCCCAGCCGTAGGCTTGGTCCGTATTCGCATGGCTCCGCCCTGGATTTCGATTTCAAATGCGTCTGTATTCCTCACCAGATCGCTCAGTTTGCTGAAACCGTAGCTGCGGGGATCAAAATCTGAAAACAGGTTTGATAGCCGTTGTCCGAAGGTTCCGAGATGTACCCAACCATCCTCGCCTTCCATCTGGCCGATGACCTTCTTGAGCATGGGAATCGCGGCACTGGGCACTTGAAGCGGCTTGGCTGCGGGCGCACTATCGTGAGTGTTTGCGGTGCCGCGCAGAAGATTTTCGGTATAGACGAAACGCCGACATGCTTGCGGAAACTTTCCGGCGTTTTCTGCTCCCCAAACCCGAACACGTCGACGCCTTGTTCGCGTATGCGCGCAGCAAGCCGGGTGAAATCACTGTCGGAAGAGACCAGGCAGAAACCGTCGAAACGACCGCTGTGAAGCAGGTCCATGGCGTCGATCACCAGTGTGATATCGGACGCGTTTTTCCCGATGGTGTTAGCGAACTGCTGCTGCGGGATAATCGCATGCTTTGACAAGACATCAGCCCAATCCCTTCGACCGGACGTTTGAAAAGTCACCGTAGATGCGGCGGACGCTGGCTTCGCCAATCTTCGCGATCTCCTCGAACAGGCCGTCGACAATCTTGGCCGAAGCGTTGTCGGCGTCGATAAGAACCGCAAGGCGCGGTGATCGGGGTTCGGTCGGCATGCGACACTTCCTGGGCTGACGCACTCTCGAGTTTCGAACTGTAGCTGGTGAAACTCATCACCAACCGCGGTTCACTACTCTGCCGTTGTAGCAGAAGTAAGCCGCAAATCGAAATCTAAGCTGTTGGAATTGTGCCTTTATCGGGGTATCAAAAGATTATCCCAGAAATGGCGGAGCCGGCCCGGGGACGGGGCCGGCTCCTTTGACCCGGTCGTTGGGGACGGGGAGGGTGGGGACTCGACCGGGTTTCTCCTGAAGCGGTCGCCTTCATGCGACGCGCTTGACCTCTAGTTTATGCATGCCGTTATCTCAAAACGGGGGCCACTTTTGAGCGACATGCCTTAGCGGACGCTGGCGACCGCGTCTGAACGGCCGTCGTTGATCGTCACCCAAACACCGGAATTCTGGTCTGACTGGCGCTTGAGATAGGTGTAGTCCGTGTCCGTCCAGGCGAGCACCTTGGTTTCAAGATTGTCGAGGATGAATTCCCCAAGGCTGGTGCGCACGGTCAGCACCGCGTGGCCGTCGCCGTTCGGCTGGCGCGCGACCGTCATCAGCAGATTGCCGGCCGGCACGCCCGCATTCATCAATTCGCGGCGCTTTTCCAGCGCGTAGTCCTCGCAATCGCCATAGCCATTGTCGGGATAGGCCCAATATTCCTCGGCACCGTAATTTTCCATGTCGGTGCGCGGCTTGACCCTTGCGTTGACCGAATTGTTGATGCTGACGATCGTCGCCCACAATTTGCGCGTCAGTTCGACCGGCGGGCCCTTGGGCGTCCGTTCGCTGCATTCGCCAGGTATGCGCTGGCAGAATTCATAATGGCCAACAGGCTGCGTGGTGCGTCCGCCGGTGTGCATATAGGCCGGTCCCGCGGCATATGCTGATCCCCAAGCGGTAAGCTGCATCGCCATTGCCGCCAGCAACAGCTTGCCCCTCGTCTTCTTCATTCCGGTAGTCTCCCCGTTCGAAGGAGACATTGCCACATGTGGATTTATTTGGGGCAAAAGTGCGAAGTAGATATTGAGTAAAACCCCAGTAGAATAAGCGTAAAATTTGAATCATTTGAGTATTGAATTGTTTGAATTTTGCGGCGAGGCGCTCCGCGAGCCTCTATGTCATGCGGCCCAGTAGGAAATGGCCTCGGATTGTCGAAGCGTCTCCTTCTGGGCTTGAAAAACAAAAAAACCGGCCGCTAAGGGCCGGTTTCCCGGAGTGCTTCAGGCCTTGTCAGGCGCGCGGGGTGTTGAATTCGGAATCGAGCGTTTCGGGACGCTGGATGACGGCAAATTCGATGGCGACGCCGTCCTCGAAATGGCGGACGATCTGCCCGCGCATCGTGCCGAGCRTGACCTGGAYSCCGAKCGCCGGCTTGACGTCGATCTCGAYCGCSGCGCCSGAMARYGACAGGTCGATGATRCGGCACTGGTACTGRCGCCCGTCGGTGAGCTGCAGCACGCTGGTTGGATTGCGCGGCGCGACACGCTCGTGCCGACGGTCTTCCGGCAGGTCGAGTTCGTGCTTGTTGGCAAGCCACGTCAACTGCGCGGCAAGCTTGTCCTTCTTGCGGTCGGACGCGATAACGGTCATCGCGAAACCGTCCTGCAAGGTGCGCGTAACGACACCTTCGATGCGGCCGATATGGTCGATATAAGCGATGACTTTTTCGCCCGGCATGCCAATGCGTTCGGTGCGAAGCGCTACATTGCCCGGTGACATGTCGACGACCTGGCAGGGGTGTTCGGTGCGGTCTTCCAGCATGAAGCGCCCGTAAATCTTGACCCGGACGCGCTGAAAGTTACGCCTTTCAGCTTGGGACGGCGCATAGTCGACCGCCGCTGACCTCATGACTGCCACACCTCGTTTGGCATCCCGCGCGTCGATGCGAGGAACTTCATCGGAGAAGTACAACAATAAGGGTTAACAAAGGGGAAAGCAGGCCCCGTTGCGGCGAGATTTGGCCCCTATTCCTCGCGTCCGCCATCGAAGACGACGAGATGGCGGATGCGGCGCGCGCGGCCTAGCGCTGATATCGTCTCGGGTGTCGCGAGTTCGTCGGGAACGAGCGAAGGAACATCGATCGCCGGACGGTTGTTGAGGAGTTCCTTCTCCGGATCGATGACGCGAATCGAATCGATCAACGCGTCGGTGATCGGATCGGCACCCAGCCAGAAGGGCTTCTCCACGGCGCTTATCACGCCCAGGCAGCGCGGATTTTCAACACCGCCGTCAAGCGGCAAGGCGAGCAGTTCGAACTTGTTGGTACGGCCGTTGCGGCTGAAACCCTCGAAGGCGATGAGCACGACCGACTTCTGGTCAAAGACGCCATGGATCAGCCTCGAGACGAGCCGCTGATCCTTCTCGCGCCACAGCGACGGAAAGGAAAACCCCTTGAGCTCACGGCCATAATAGGCGCAAAGCCTGGTGCCGGCGAGCCGGAAGACGGCTTGTCCGCGCGTGTCCCTTTCCAGGATGAACGTATCGGCCAGCAGCGACTTGATGTCGGCCGGCTCGACCTCCGAACGCTTCGGGGCGGGGCGTCCGTCACGCAGGCGGTTCCAATATTGGAACAGCGTGATCGATCCGTTCTGGTTCATGCTATTCTGCTCCGCGCAATCTGTCGTCTGATGTCCCATCGGTGAACAGAAAGGGCGCCCTCCGATGACCTACATGCGTTGCGGAGCAGGAAGCGTGCCAGCGTCGTTAACACTTGTTCACGGGTCGGGGCCGTTAAGGTTAACAACTGGTTGACGTTGCAGCGAAGCGGCCCCTATGGCACACAAAAACCACTCCAGAAGCGGTCGTTTCGCGACGATCGGCAGCACTTCAGTTAAGAGTTTTAGGGGGAGCAGGGGGCTCGACCGGCCGTTCAAGGGAAACCTTGAGCGGCTTTTTTTTGATTCGCGATGAGGCGATTCGCCGTTTGCGGTTCGTTCGGGGGTGATCTAGATGCTCGAACCCGAATCCCTGCTTGAGTGCAATTTCATATGAGCGAACCGGAAGGCCCCTCGGAAATCGAGCCGATCGAGGATGGACCCGAACAGCGGCGCGAGCCGGTGTTCAATCTGCCACCTGTCGTGCTCGCGGTGATGGGCATATGCGCGGTCGTCTACCTGTTGCAGCAGTACGTGCTGACGCAGGAACAGCAACTGACGCTGCTCTACGACGGGGCCTTCATCCCTGTTCTCTACACCGGCAAATACGGCTTCGACTGGTTCCTTTTCACTCGCCCGTTCACCTACGCCTTCCTGCATGGCAGCTTTGCCCATATTGCCATCAACATGGTCTGGCTCGCCGCTTTCGGTTCGCCATTGGCAAATCGCCTGGGGCCGCTCCGGTTTTCGCTGTTCTTTGCCGTGACCGGGCTGGCTTCGGTTGCGCTTTTCTGGGCCATGCATCCGTACGGCGAAGCCCCGCTGGTCGGGGCATCGGGCGCTATTTCCGGCATGATGGGCGCTGCCGCGCGTTTCGGTTTCCACACCCAGCGCTCGTCGGCCGGCAAGGCTGCCTTCGCCGGCCCCGTGCTGCCAATCGCCATCGTCCTGCGCTCGCGCGGCGTCGTGATCTTCCTAGCCGTGTGGATGATCATCAACCTCGCCACTGGCCTTCTCGGCTTTGCCCCCGGAATTGACGGCCAGATAGCCTGGGAGGCCCATATTGGCGGCTTTGTCGCCGGCTTCTTCGGCCTGCGCTGGTTCGACCGACCATGGCAGGCGCCTGAATGGGACACCACCGACCGCCGCACTTGAAATGCAACCGATGACGGCGCACCATGTTCACTCTTATGTGAAGCCGGTCAGGGCAGGAACCGGCAGGCAAAGCAGAGGAGGAGGACGCCATGACGGTTAAGGCAATTCTCGAGAAGAAAGGCCATGACGTGTTGACGCTCGGGCCGAACGAAAAGCTGAGCGAAGCCATCCGCATCCTGGCCGAACACAAGATTGGCGCGCTGGTCATCACCAATGGCGATCGCAAGATCGTCGGCATTCTTTCGGAGCGCGACATCGTGCGGGTGGTCGCCAGGGAAGGTGGAGCCGCGCTCGATATCGCCGTGCGCTCGGCGATGACGCCGAAGGTGAAGATCTGCAATGAGAACCACACCGTCAACGAGGTGATGGAGATCATGACCAAGGGCCGCTTCCGCCATCTGCCGGTGGAAAAGGACGGTATGCTCGATGGCATCGTGTCCATCGGCGACGTGGTCAAGCGCCGTATCGAGGACGTCGAGCGCGAGGCCGACGAGATCAGGGCCTACATCGCCACCGCTTGAGCGGTGAACGGAAACCGCCGGCCGGCGAACCGACCGGCGGAGCCGAGGTCTGGCTGTGGTCGATCCCGCTCGGGTTCGAGGCGGCTGAAAAGGCCAGGCCGTGGCTTTACGCTTGTCTCTTTTGGCGGTTTGCACTAGCGAATGACTTCCACGTTCGACGTGAAATTCACGTTCAAATGTGAGTTCAGTCACCGCAAGTCGCAGGCCATCATGACCCTCATCGACACCCGTACCCCCGATGCAAAACGCCTGATCCCCGGCGCCACCGGCGACTGGGAGATCATCATCGGGCTCGAGGTCCACGCTCAGATCACCTCGGAGGCAAAGCTGTTTTCCGGCGCCTCGACCGCTTTCGGTGCTGCGCCCAATGCCAATGTCAGCCTCGTCGATGCGGCCATGCCGGGCATGCTGCCTGTCATCAACGAGGAATGCGTCAAGCAGGCGATCCGCACCGGCCTTGGCCTGAAGGCGCAGATCAACCACAAGTCCGTCTTCGACCGGAAGAATTACTTCTATCCGGATCTGCCGCAGGGCTATCAGATCTCGCAGTTCAAGCAGCCGATCGTCGGCGAGGGCACCGTGATCGTCTCGGTCGGTCCGGATCGTCAGGGCGAGTTCGAGGACATCGAGGTCGGCATCGAGCGGCTGCACCTGGAGCAGGATGCCGGCAAGTCGATGCACGACCAGCATCCGACCATGTCCTATGTCGACCTCAACCGCTCCGGCGTGGCGCTGATGGAGATCGTCTCCAAGCCGGACATGCGCTCGGCCGATGAAGCCAAGGCCTATGTCACCAAGCTGCGCACCATCGTGCGCTATCTCGGCACCTGCGACGGCAACATGGATGAAGGCTCGATGCGCGCCGACGTCAACGTCTCGGTGCGCAAGCCGGGCGGAGAGTTCGGCACGCGCTGCGAGATCAAGAACGTCAACTCGATCCGCTTCATCGGCCAAGCCATCGATTATGAGGCACGCCGGCAGATCGCCATTCTCGAGGATGGCGGCAAGATTGATCAGGAAACGCGGCTGTTCGACGCCGTCAAGGGCGAGACGCGCTCGATGCGCACCAAGGAAGAGGCGCACGACTATCGCTATTTCCCCGATCCCGACCTTTTGCCGCTGGAGTTCGATCAGGCCTATGTCGACGCGCTGGCTGGGAAATTGCCGGAATTGCCGGACGACAAGAAGGCGCGGCTGATCGCTTCGCTCGGCCTGTCGACCTATGATGCGTCGATCCTGGTCTCAGAAAAGCCGATCGCCGACTATTTCGAGAAGGTGGCCGCCGGCCGCGACGGCAAGCTTGCCGCCAACTGGGTCATCAACGACCTGCTCGGGCAATTGAACAAGGCCGGCAAGGATATTGAAAACGCTCCGGTTTCGCCCGACCAACTCGGCGCGGTCATCGACCTGATCAGGGATGGCACCATCTCCGGCAAGATCGCCAAGGACCTGTTCGAGATCGTCTGGACCGAGGGTGGCGATCCGCGCCAGCTGGTCGAAAGCCGTGGCATGAAGCAGGTCACCGACACCGGCGCCATCGAGAAGGCCGTGGATGAGGTGATCGCCGCCAACCCCGACAAGGTCGAACAGGCCCGCGCCAAGCCGAGCATGGCCGGCTGGTTCGTCGGCCAGGTGATGAAGGCGACCGGCGGCAAGGCCAACCCGCAAGCCGTCAACGACCTCGTCAAGGCCAAGCTCGGCATCGCGGATCAATGAGCGGAGACGCGAAGCCCGGCAACCCGGCTAGCGTCTCGTCGGCCCTTTTGATTGCCGGCGCCGTGCTGCTTTTTGTCGGCACGTCGCTGCATCCGATGCATGAAGACCCGAATGACGCGCTTGCCGCCTTCGGTGAATATGCCGCCGACCACATCTGGTTGTTCAGCCACATGGCACAGCTCGCCGGCGTTCTGTCGATGGTTGCAGGCCTGGTGCTGATCCTTGGCCGTCTGTCGGACGGCCCGCCACGCGGCTGGGCTCTTCTGACGATCCTGTTTGGCGCGGCGTCGCTGGCGGCGGCAGCTGCCTTGCAGGCCGTCGATGGCATTGCGCTGAAAGCGGTGGTCAATGCCTGGGCGATGGCCGATGCGGCGACAAAGCCATCGTTGTTCAGCGCCGCCTTCGCCGTACGCCAGATCGAAGTCGGTTTTGCCGCGATCAGCGCCATGCTGCTCGGCTTGACGGTTCTGCTCGCCAATGTCGCCCTGCGCCAGGCCAGGCGCAGTCCGTTGTGGCTGTCGTTGCTCGGCGGTGTCGGTGCCGTGGGTGTTCTGGTCGGTGGTTTTGCGACTGCTGCAACCGGTTTCTCCGGCACCGCCATGGCGGCCAACATGCCGGGCAGCATGGTGCTTCTCGTCTGGGTGGTGCTGCTTGCCGTGGCCGACTTCCGGCGCAAGCCGGTCGCAACATAGGGGGGAGAACCATGTTCGTTCGCACCGCCGGGGAACGCGACCTTGCCGCAGTGCGTGCGCTGCTGGTCGAAACCTGGCATGCGACCTATGACGCAATCTACGGCGCTGCCAAGGTGACCGAGATCACCGACGGCTGGCACTCGATTTCCTCGCTGCGGTCGCGGCTGACGCGGCCGAACTCGGAATTCCTGGTGGCCGATGATGGCAAGCTGATCGGCGGCATGGCTTTTGCCGAAGGCGCCGAACTGATCATGCTCAAGCAGCTCTACGTGCTGCCCAGCCTGCAGGGGCGAGGCATCGGCGGCATGCTGCTCGATGAGGTCATCGAAAGCTTCCCAGAGGCCCGCGCCATCCGTCTGGAGGTGGAGGAACAGAACATCCGAGCCATCGCCTTCTACGAGGCAAACGGCTTCGTGCCATCCGCCGATGTCGGCGAACATACCGGGGCCTTCGGACATCCTACGCGCGTCTACATCAGGGCTCTTGCCGGCTGACGTACCTGCCGGCGTATCTCGATCACCTTCGCGCGAGCACCACGACAAAGCCCTATTTTCGTTTGACGGCTTGAAAGTCCCGCAGCAAAGCTCCTTCAGCTGACCCTGCTGGAAGCCGGAACAGACGGACGCTTGTGTTGGACAGCGTTGGGGGGATTTTCATGCCGAGCTTGCCGGAACTGATGCCGACACAGGTGTCGGACGAAACCTTTGGCGGCGTCACTTATCATATCGCCGGCGAACTGGTGCCCGTGCTTTCGGTCGATGTGACGCGCATGCCGGTCTATTTCGAGCATCACATCCTGCTGTGGAAGAACTCGACCATCAACATCGGCCTGAAATCGCTGAAGGGTGCGCTGAAGCGCATGATGGCCGGCATGCAGATCTTCGTCACCGAAGCGTCCGGAGCGGGGATCATTGCCTTCAGCCGCGACGGGCCTGGCCATATCGTGCCGATCCATCTCAGGCGTGGCGAGGAGATCCAGGTGCGCGAGCACCAGTTTCTCGCCGCCACCGGCAACGTCGAGTACACTTTCGAGCGCGTGCGCGGCCTGGCGACGATGCTGTTTGGCCAGAGCGGCTTCTTCATCGACCGCTTTCGCGGCGATGCCGGCGATGGCATCGTCTGGCTGCACGGCTACGGCAACGTCTTCGAGAAAACGCTCGCCGCCGGCGAAACCATCGACATCGAGCCCGGCGGCTGGCTGTTCAAGGATGTCTCGGTCAGGATGGAGACCAAGATCGATCGCCTGTCGAGCGGCTTCTTCGGCGCCAACATGAATTTCATCGTCAACCGCTTCACCGGGCCGGGCCGGGTCGGCATCCAGTCGATGTATCTGCACATGCCGACCGAGGAATAGGCGGCGATCAGATGGTTCGCGATCTTCACAGGTTTGGGGGCATGGCTCCGGCGCGGGAGCCGGGGCGACCTGCGCTGACATTACGCTTCACCGGCATTGCTGGCCGTCATCGGTTCCGCACACGGCCATGCGTCATCTCGGCGTTTGCTGCGCCGGCTCACGACGGATATGCAGGAACATGACCAAACTATCCCGCATTGCAGCGCTGGTGCTGCTCGCCATCATCATTTTCTCAACCCTGTCGCCGATCCAGATGCGGCCACACATAGCCGAGGCCAATGTTGAGCGCGCCTTGGCTTATGTGCTCTTGGGCTTCGTCCTGGCGCTCGGCTTCCCCAACCGTCTGTATCAAGCTGCGATCTTCGTGATTGTGACCGCCGGCGTCCTGGAACTGCTTCAGATCATTGATCCCGGTCGCCACGCGCAGTTTGCCGATGCACTCGTGAAAGCATCAGCCGGAATTGTTGGGATCTTTGTGGGGCAACTGTTCGTCAGGCCCAGCGGACGAATGGGAGAGAGGTAGGCGCGGCAGCAAACCGCCGCGCTAGATGGAGCGAACGTCCAGATTGTCGATCAGCCTCGTCTTGCCGAGCCAGGCGGCCGCAAGCACGCGCCCCTCACGGTCGCGACGCCACGGCGCAAGCGTCAGGCTTTCACGGGCCTCGACGTAGTCGACCTTGCGGAAGCCGGCCGCGACCAGGGCACGGCTGGCCTCCGCGGTTGCGTCGTTTTGGTCGGCACCTGCCGTCAAAGCCACCGCCGTGTCGCGTAATATCACATTGAGTTGGCGGGCGATCTTGAGTTCGGCTTCATCGAGATAGGCGTTGCGTGACGACATGGCGAGACCATGTGCGTCGCGGATCGTCGGTGCACCGATGATCTCGACCGGCAGGTCGAGGTCGCGGCAGAGCTGCCTGACGACGCAAAGCTGCTGGTAGTCCTTCTCGCCGAAGATCGCGCAGTCAGGCGTTGCCTGCAGGAAGAGCTTTGCCACGACGGTGGCGACACCGTCGAAAAACGTCGGCCGAAAGTCCGATTCTAGCCCGGCGGAGGGGCCGCCGACCGAGATCCTGGTAGTAAAGCCGGCGGGATACATCTCGCCAACCGTTGGTGTGAAGGCAAGGTCGGCCTTGGCCGCTTTCAGCCGATCGAGGTCGTGGGCGAGCTGGCGCGGGTACTTGTCGAGGTCTTCCGTCGGCGCGAACTGCGTCGGATTGACGAAGATCGACACGACACAGCGATCGGCCCTTTCGAGTGCGATCCTGACCAGCGAGATGTGCCCGTCATGCAATGCGCCCATGGTCGGCACCATGGCGACACGAAGGCCGTCGCGCCGCCAGTCGCGGATCTGCGCACGCAGTGCGGCAACGCTGTCGACGATGACGGGCCGGCTCATGCGTCATCCCCGTGCTTTGTCGCCGAAAAGACATGGCCGGGGCCGGGAAACGTCCGGCTTCGCACCTCCGCAGCGTAGCGTTCGGCGGCGTGTGAGATGACGCTGCGCAGGTCGGCATATTCCTTGACGAATTTCGGCACGCGGTCGACGGTCAGCCCGACCATGTCGTCGATGACCAGGATCTGGCCGTCGCAGTCGCTGCTGGCGCCGATGCCGATGGTTGGAATGGCGATGCGGCGGGTGATGTCGGCGGCGACGGTCTCGACCGTGCCTTCGATGACCACCGAGAACGCACCGGCGCTTTCGACCGCGAGTGCGTCGCGAACCAAGGCCGCGACGGCCTCCTCGGTACGGCCCTTGATCTTGTAGCCGCCGTCTTTCTCGACAGATTGTGGCTGGAGGCCGATATGTCCCATCACCGGAATGCCGGCAGCGACGATTGCGGCGATCTGCCGGGCCATGTCGACGCCGCCTTCGAGTTTAACCGCCTGGCAGCCGGTTTCGTCGATCATCCGCCGCGCCGAAGCAACGGCCAGCGCCGCCGAATCCTCATAGGTGCCGGCCGGCATGTCGACGACGACACAGGCCTTGGCCGCGCCGCGCATCACCGCTTGCCCGTGCGCGATCATCATCTCGAGCGAAGCGCCTAGCGTCGTCTCGTGGCCGTGCAGCACCATGGCGACGCTATCGCCGACCAGGAGCAGGTCGACATGGTCGTCGAGCAGGCGGGCGATGGGATAGGTGTAAGCGGTGAGGCAGACAATCGGTGTGCCGCCCTTGCGGCGCCGAATCGCGTTTGCGCTGATGCGAATGTCGGTGGTCGGCATTTCTGTGGCCAATCGTCACCTCCGTCGGCCTGCAGCGGGTTGGATACCGGCTGGGCGCGCAAAGCTTTAGAAAGACCGCAATGGCTTGGCAAGCGTGCATCTTGCGGTCGAGAGGATCACGGGCTTGTGTCGGGTTTCCGGCAAGCCATTTGCGTGCACCTTGCGGCAAAACCCTTGCCTTCCGGAAGGCCTGACGCCATAAGCAGGAAACGGGCGCTGCCGGCGCGAGGGTTCTGAGATGAAGACTTTCCTTACGCAGTTTTTCACCTGGTGGAACAGCCAGACGCTGGGAACGCGCCTGCACACCTGGCGGCACGGCAAGAAGGTCGGCCAGGACGAGACAGGCAATGTCTATTACGAAGGCGGCATCGATTCGGAGGGCCGCACGCGCCGCTGGGTCATCTACCGGAATTATTCGGAAGCCTCCGCGATACCGCCCGGCTGGCATGGCTGGATGCATCACCGTGTCGATGTCGCGCCCGCCAGCGAGACCTACAAGCCCCGCGACTGGCAGAAGCCGCATCAGCCCAATCTGACCGGCACCCCGGCGGCCTACCGCCCGAAAGGCTCGGTGCTGACCAACCAGCATCGCCCGCAGGTCACCGGCGACTATGACGCCTGGACACCCGGATCGTAACGGCCCCGACTTGTAACCGCGCAAGGTGAAGGCCGGTCCTTTGTCGCCACAATTGGTGTTTAGCTGCTTGCTGATCAGAAAACGGCGACTAGCCTTGGCGATCGACAGAATCACCCGGGCGCGAACCACCGGTACCCCTAGATGAGCTTTTTCAACCGAATATCGACGGGCGGCCTGGCGCTAGCCGCCAGTCTTGCCGTCAGCACCGCGGCCTTTGCCGCTTCGCCTGAACAGGCACCCGCTGCACCGGCGCCGACGGCGCCCGCAGGATCGGACCGGGTCACCAATCCCATCGCCGAGTTTGCCGGCATCGACAAGATCACCGGCCGCATCATCACCTTCGATGTCTATATCGACGAGACGGTGCAGTTCGGTGCTTTGCAGGTGACGCCGCGCGTTTGCTATTCGCGGCCACAGACCGAAGAGCCAAAGACCGATTCCTTCGTCGAAGTCGACGAGATCACGCTCGACCGAAAGATCCGCCGCATCTTCACCGGCTGGATGTTTGCCGAAAGCCCTGGCCTCAACGCCGTCGAGCATGCCGTCTATGACGTCTGGCTAAAGGAATGCAAGCAGAAGTCGGATGTGCCGGCGCCCGACGCCGCCAAGGCTGACGCGACCAAAGCCGACGCGTCGAAGTCTGCCGCGGCCAAGCCGAAGCCTGCCGCCACTCCGGACGTGGTACAGCCCGATGCCACGGAGCCGGCTATCACGGAACCGGATACCACGGAACCGGATACCACCGAAGCCAACTGATCCTCTGGAACCGTCGTGGCCACCATGCGTTGGACCACGGACGACCGCGCATTCATGCGCATGGAGGATATTCCGATGTCAGACAGCAAGCGGATCACCGCCGGCAAGGCGGAATTGCTCGAACTCGAAAAAGGGTTCTGGACGGGTGACGCGGCCTACTACGCGGCCAATGCCGACACCGAGTGCCTGGTGGCGTTTCCACAGATGGCACAGGCCATGGACAATGCCGATCTCGCCAAGACCGCAACCAAGCCCAACCGTTGGCGCGATCTGGACATTGAGCTCAAGGGAATAATTGAGCCGGGCAGCGATATCGTCATGCTGACCTACGAGGCGCATGCGACGCGTGAGAACGGCGAGCCCTACGCGGCGCTGGTCAGTACCGGCTATGTCCATCGAGTCAACGGCTGGAAGATGATGTTCCATTCGCAGACGCCGCTGGAAGCCGCGGCCGGGAAGTAGAAGGCCGATCGTCACGGGTAGAATACGGCCTCGCCCTTCAGCGCGTCGGCCAGCATCTTCTCGTATTTTCCGCGCGGCACGTCGACCGCGCCGAATCGCTTGAGGTGCTCGGTGGTGAATTGCGTATCAAGCAGAGCGAAGCCGCGCGCCTTCAACCTCTCGACGAGATAATAAAGGCAGGTCTTGGAAGCGTCCGTCTCCCTGGCGAACATGCTTTCGCCAAAGAACACCCGGCCAAGCGATACGCCGTAGAGGCCGCCGACCAGCCGGTCCTCGCGCCAAGCCTCGACCGAATGACAATGCCCTATCCGGTGCAGCTGGACATAGGCTTCGCGGATCGGCGCATTGATCCAGGTCGAGCGGCGCTCCTCGCGCCTTTCGGCGCAGCCGTCGATCGTCGCTTCGAAATCGAAATCGAAACGGATGTCGAAAGAATGCTTCTTGATCGTTTTCCTGAGGCTTTTCGGCGTGTGAAAACCATCAAGCGGGATGATGCCGCGCGTTTCCGGCCGCACCCAGAACACCTCCGGATCGCTGGCACTTTCGGCCATCGGGAACACGCCCGAGGCGTAGGCCTTGAGCAAAAGGTCGGTCGGGATGCGATAGCCGGGCGCGAAGGGGCGGGTCATCGCGTCCCCGGACTACTCTTCCTTGGCCAGATATTTTTCCAGCCAGTGGATATCATAGTCGCCATTGGCGATATCGGCATTGCCGACGAGATCGCGAAACAGCGGCAACGTCGTCTTGATGCCGTCGACGACGAATTCATCCAGCGCGCGGCGCAGCCGCATCATGCACTCGACGCGGTTGCGCCCATGCACGATCAGCTTGCCGATCAGGCTGTCGTAGTAGGGCGGGATCTTGTAGCCGGAATAGACGCCGGAATCGACGCGGATGCCGAGACCGCCCGGCGTATGGAAGTGGGTGATCGTGCCGGGCGAGGGGGTGAAGGTGCGCGGATCCTCGGCGTTGATACGGCATTCGATGGCGTGGCCGTTGAACTTGATGTCTTCCTGCTTGACCGAAAGTCCGCCGCCCGAGGCGACGCGGATCTGCTCGTGCACGAGGTCGATGCCGGTGATCGCTTCGGTCACCGGATGCTCGACCTGCAGGCGCGTGTTCATCTCGATGAAATAGAACTCGCCATTCTCGTAGAGGAACTCGATCGTGCCGGCGCCTGAATAGCCGAGGTCGGCGATCGCCTTGGCGCAGACGCCGCCGATGCGCGCGCGCTCCTCGGCATTGAGGGCCGGCGAGGGCGCCTCTTCCCAGACCTTCTGGTGGCGGCGCTGCAGCGAACAATCGCGCTCGCCGAAATGCACGCCGCGGCCAAAACCGTCACCGAACACCTGCACCTCGATGTGGCGCGGCTTCTCCAGGTATTTCTCGATGTAGACGGCATCGTCGCCGAAGGCAGCACCGGCCTCCGAGCGCGCCGTCTGCAGGGCGACCTCGAGGTCGGCTTCGCTATGCGCCACCTTCATGCCGCGTCCGCCGCCGCCGGCCGACGCCTTGATGATCACGGGATAGCCGATCTCGCCGGCAATGCGCTTGGCCTCTTTTTCATCGGTGACCGCACCGTCCGAACCGGGCACCACCGGAATGCCGAGCCGTTTTGCGGTGCGCTTGGCCTCGATCTTGTCGCCCATGATGCGGATATGGTCGCCGGACGGGCCGATGAAGGTGATGTTGTGGGCGGCCAGGATGTCCGCGAACTTGGCGTTTTCCGACAGGAAGCCATAGCCCGGATGCACGGCATCGGCGCCGGTGATCTCGCAGGCCGCGACGATCTGATGGATGTTGAGGTAGCTGTCGCGCGATGGCGGCGGCCCGATGCAGACGCTTTCGTCGGCGAGCCGCACATGCATGGCATCGGCGTCGGCGGTTGAATGCACCACCACCGTCTGGATGCCGAGTTCCTTGCAGGCGCGCAGCACCCGAAGCGCGATTTCGCCGCGATTGGCGATGAGGATCTTCTGGAACATCCGGCCCGCTCTACTCGATCACGACGAGCGGCATGCCGTATTCGACCGGCGTCGCATCCTCGAACAGGATCGCCGTCACCGTGCCGGAGCGCGGCGAAGGAATCTGGTTCATCGTCTTCATCGCCTCGATGATCAGCAGCGTCTGGCCTTCCTTGACCTTCTGACCGACTTCGATGAACGCCTTCGCGTCGGGCGATGGCGCCAGATAGGCGGTGCCGACCATCGGCGAGGTGATCGCGTTCTTCGCCACGTCGACCACTGCCGGGGCTGCCGCGGCAATGGGCTGGGCGGATGACGGTGCATAGGCCGGCTGCGGTGCCGCGATCGCGTGCACGGCCGGGGCCTGCCGCGAAACACGCACCTTCAGGTCGCCCAGTTCAACCTCGATCTCGGTGAGGTTGGTGTCGTTCAGTATGCCCGCCAGGTCGCGGATCAGCTGCTGGTCAACACCGGTCTTCTTTATCGACATTTTCGAGCCTTCTGTTTGTTGGCCGGTCATAGGCGTGCGGCCAGCGCCTGCAGGGCCAGCGTGTAGCCGAGCGGCCCAAAGCCACAGATCATGCCGACGGCAACCGGCGCGACCATGGACACGTGGCGGAATGGTTCCCGCGCATGGATGTTGGAAAGATGGACTTCGGCGACGGGCAGCGGCGCGATGGCGCGGATGGCGTCGTGGATGGCGATCGAGGTGTGGCTGTAGGCGCCTGGATTGATGACGATGCCGGCGGCCTTGTCGCCAGCTTCCTGGATCCAGTCGACAAGGTCGCCCTCGTGATTCGACTGGCGGAAATCGATCTCGAGCCCAAGTGCTGTGCCGGCCTGTTTGCAGTCCTCGGCGATCGCGGCAAGCGTCTTGCCGCCATAGATGCCCGGCTCGCGCTTGCCGAGCGCGTTGAGATTGGGACCGTTCAGGACGAAAACCGTTTTCAAAAAAGCCGACCTTTCCCGGCGCCGACATCAAGCCGGCGCGCTGGGCCCTCTATAATGGGCATAGACGCCTGCGAAAAGAGCGCAAGTGCGTTCTTTCACTGTCCACAACGCGCGGAATGTGCCCGTGAGAATGCGCTCGTGAGCAAGATCAGAGCGCGGCTTTCGCCGCCTCGATCTTTTCAGCCAGCACTTCCTGTCCAAGCGCGCCGAACACCACCTCGTTGCCGACCACATAAGACGGCGTTCCGGTGATCGCCAGCTTGTTGGCAAGATCGTAGGTCTTGGAGAAGGCCTCGTTGATCGACGGGTCCTTCATCTTCTCGCGCAGCGTCGCTTCGTCGGCGCCGAGCGAAAGCGCGATCTTGATCGCCGCCGCCTCGGTAGCGCGTCCCTGGCCGCCGAGCAGTGCGTTGTGGAACTCGCCATACTTTTCCGGCTTCATCAGGTGGAACGCCATCGAAACCACGCTCGCCTTCTGCGAATCCGGTCCGAGGATCGGGAATTCCTTGAGCACGAAGCGCAGGTCCGGATCGGACTTGGTCAGCGCCCGCATGTCGTCGATGGCGCGTTTGCAGAAGCCGCAATTGTAGTCGTAGAACTCGACGATGGTGACCTTGCCGTTCGGGTTGCCGACGACGCCGTCGAAGGCCGAGTTGAAGATCTGGTCCTTGGCATCCTTGATGACACCCATATGGGCGATGCGCTGCTCTTCCTTCTGCTTGGCTTCGAGCGCGTCCTGAACCTCCAGAAGCACTTCCGGGTTCTTCAACAGATAGTCGCGGATGATGCCTTCGACCTCGGTGCGGTCGATCTTGGTGTCGGCCTCTGCCGTCTGGGCCGGCTGCGCCGTACCGGCCTTGGCAATCTGTGGGTTTCCGGCCACGAATCCGAAAGCCAGCATGGCCAGGGCGGCCACGGCCCCCGTGGTGCCCAGCAGCAGTGCCTTTTTCATCGTTCCTGTTCCTTCTACCTGTTTTTCCGGCCCGGTTCGTCTGACTGTGTCGCAGCGTGCCGCCGGAAGGTTCACTTGATCTTGGTCTTTGGTGCGTAGTTTATGATGTCCTGGGCGCGAAGCCAGCGCGGTTCGCCGCGCTTCATCTGCTGCTGTGCCCGCATGGCGAAGATCTTAGCATCCTTATAGTTGCCGGAATAGAAATGACCTTCGGCGGTGGCAAGTTCTGCGCCCGGTATGTCACTCAGTTCGCCATAGGCCTGTGCAAGGTAGCGGTAACCGGCCGCATTTTCCTTGTCTCGCTGCAGACCATTGTTGATCTGAACGACGGCTTTCTTGAGGGATTCAGGCGTACCGACGGCCATCAGCGCCTGGCCAAGCGAGACAGGCAGCAATCCCGACCGCGCCGGGTCGAGGCTGACTGCCTTGGCATAGGCATCCGCGGCCTCTTTGGGCTTGTTCGCCTTCATCAGGATGTCGCCGCGCAGTTCCTGGAAATATGCATTCTTCGGCTGCGCCTTGATCAGTGCATTGGTCTTGGCGAGCGCGGTGGCTATGTTGCCGAACAGGTACGTCGACTCGGCATCGCCATATTGTGCGGCAAGGCTGCCGGGCATCTTGCGCATCAGCCGCGCCAACCCCGCCTGGCCTTCCATATAGACGGCGATCTTCATGCGCATCATGTCGTGCCGCTGCTGCAGCGCCGGCGGGTCGACCTTGTCGACATTGGGGCTCTGTTTCACCAGCACTTCGAGATTGGCGATGCGGTCCTGCGGCATCGGATGGCTGATCCGGTAAGGATCGACCTGAGCGCCCGACAGCGACAGCGCCGTCTGGAAACGGTGGAACGTCTTCAGCATGCCCATGCCGGACTGGCCGGTGGCGTTGAGATAGGTGATCGCCGAGCGGTCGGCGGTTATCTCCTCGGTGCGCTGATAGGCGAGGATGCTTCGCTGCGCCATCTCGCCGCCGCCCGCCGCCATGCCGATGCCGGCGCCGGCAAGGCCGCGGCTGTTGGTGGTGGCACCGGCGACCATGGCGCCGGCCCCTAGCAATGTGGCGATGATGGCCATCGTCTTGGCACGTTCGAGCTGTTCGCGCAGCTTCTGCTGGTGGCCGCCGGCGATATGGCCGGCTTCGTGCGCAATGACGCCGATGATCTCATTGGGTGTCTCGGCCGTCATCAGCGCGCCGGTGTTGATGAACAGCCGGCGCCCGGTGACGAAGGCGTTGAAACTCTGGTCGTTGACCAGCACGATGTCGATGCCGTCGTTCGCCAGCCCAGCCGCCTTGAAGATCGGCCGCGCATAGTCGCGCACCAGCGCCTCGATCTCGGCGTCGCGTACCACAGGCACGTTCTGGGCGAAGGCGCTGACCGAATCCGCCAACGCGACGGCAACGCCAAGCGAAAGCGTCGCAAAGACGCGCGCTGTCCGGGCAATCGTCGATCTGGGTCGGCTCAACATGATGGTTCCACTGGTAGACGAGCGGGCGAAAGATGAAAAGTCGGCGCCGGAAACTTCCTCAACTTGTGATCCTCACATCAATCGGGCATTTGTGCGGCGCATGCGCCCGAGTTTGGCGCCTTCAACCATCGGGAATACTGGTTAAATGGTCGTTTCGCTCTCACGTCGTGGCAATGTCGAGCCCTTCCACGCCATGGACATTCTGGCCGAGGCAAACCGCCTGAAGGCCCAGGGCGTGCCGGTTGTTTCCATGGCCGTCGGCCAGCCCTCCGACCCTGCGCCGATCGGCGTTCGCGCGGCGGCGGCCAAGGCCTTGCAGGACGGACGCATCGGCTACACCGACACGCTCGGCCTCGCCGCGCTGCGCAAGGCGATCGCCGAGCACTACGCCGATCACTATGGCCTCGATATTTCACCGAGCCGGATCGCGGTGACCACCGGATCGTCGGCCGCCTTCAACCTTGCCTTCCTGGCGATGTTCGATCCGGGCGACCGCGTCGCAATCGCCGCGCCCGGCTATCCCGCCTATCGCAACATCATGGCCGCGCTCGGCATCGACGTGGTCGAGATCGAACTCGGCGACGCCGCCTACCTGCATGCCGGCCATCTTGAAACCGCGCATCGCGAAAAGCCGCTGAAAGGCGTGCTGTTTGCAAGTCCGGCCAATCCGACCGGGGCGGTCATACCGGCCGATGAACTGGCGGCTTTGGTGAGGACGGCGCAGGAACTTGGCATCGCCGTGATATCAGATGAAATCTACCATCGGCTGGCCTATGCCGCCCCTGACACCACCGCACTTGCCTATGGCGCCGACGTGACGGTGATCAACTCGTTCTCGAAATACTATTGCATGACCGGCTGGCGCATCGGCTGGATGGTGTTGCCCGAAGAATTGGTGCGGCCGGTAGAACGCGTCGCCCAAAGCCTCTACATCTCGCCGCCGGAACTGTCGCAGATCGCCGCGATCGAGGCGTTCAAGGCGACTGAGGAGCTGGAAGCGGTGAAAGGCCGCTACGCCTGGAATCGCGAGCTCTTGATGAAACGCCTGCCGGAACTCGGCTTTCCGCTGGCGGCACCGATGGACGGCGCCTTCTATGCCTTTTGCGATGTCACCAGGCACACCAACGACAGCATGGCCTTCGCACGAAAGATGTTGGCGCAGGCGCATGTCGCGGCGACGCCCGGCCGCGACTTCGACACCCAGGCGGGGCACCGCACGATGCGTTTCTCCTATGCCGGCAGCCACGACGAGATGGTCGAGGCGATGGCGCGCATTGAACGCTGGTTGAGGTAGCACCATGCCCGAACTCGAACAGGCGCTCGCCGAAGTCGCCGCCGAAATGGCCGAACGCACCGATCGCGGCGCTGTTGCCACCTACATCCCGCAGCTCGGCAAGGTCGACCCCAAGAAGTTCGGCATTGCCGCCGTCACCAATGACGGCCGCGTGCTGATGGCGGGTGACGCCGATCAGGCCTTTTCGATCCAGAGCATCTCGAAAGTGTTCACCTTGACGCTGGCGCTCGGCAACGTCGGCGATGCGCTGTGGCAGCGGGTCGGACGCGAGCCGTCAGGCAATCCGTTCAACTCGATCGTCCAGCTCGAACATGAGAACGGCATTCCGCGTAATCCGTTCATCAATGCCGGCGCCATCGTCGTTTCCGATATCCTGCTTGCCGGCCACCAGCCGCGCGAGGCGATCGGCGAAATCCTGCGCTTCATCCAGTTCCTGGCCGACGACGAGACCATCATCATCGACCGCGAGGTCGCGGCCTCCGAACGCGCCACCGGCTATCGCAACTTCGCGCTTGCCAACTACATGAAATCCTTCGGCAATCTCAACCATGCGCCGGAGCTGGCGCTGGGTGTCTATTTCCACCACTGCGCCATCGCCATGAGCTGCCGGCAATTGGCGCTCGCCGGCCGCTTCCTCGCCAATGGCGGCAAGAATCCGGCGACCGGACATAGCGTGGTGTCGGCCGAGCGGGCGCGCCGCATCGGCGCCATGATGCTGACCTGCGGCCATTATGACGGCTCGGGCGACTTTGCCTTCCGCGTCGGCATTCCCGGCAAGAGCGGCGTCGGCGGCGGCATACTGGGCATCGTGCCGGGCATAGCCTCGCTCGCCGTCTGGTCGCCCGGCCTCAACGCCAACGGCAATTCCAAGCTGGGCTCGATCGCGCTGGAAAAGCTGGCCAGGATGATGAACTGGTCGATCTTCGCGCCGTAGAGCGGTCTATTGTTCACGGAAACGCCGCTCGACCGATAAACTTCATGCCCACCGGGTAAATCTGCAAAAACTGCCTTGACTACAGTAATGTCGTCCGTTCTTGTTGGTGGCGACTGCAAATGGGTAGCACCAGTCCTTGAACAAGACGGGTCCCCTGACGCAGTCTTCTGTTTCAAACCCTGTCTGCAGCGAAAGAGAACGAGTCATGCCCATCGGACGCGTAGGACAGGAATTCATCGTCAATTCGACGGCAACCGGCGGTCAGGTTAGCCCAGCGATCACGGAACTGGCCGATGGCCGCTTCGTGGCCACCTGGCAGTCTTATGACACCGGCGACGGCGATAGCATCTGCATCCGCGGACGAATTTACAGTGTCGACGGCAAGGCGATAGGCAGCGACTTCATCGTCAATTCGACGGCAACGGGCTATCAGAATGCCCCAGCGATCGCGGGGCTGGCCGATGGCCGCTTCGTGGCCACCTGGCAGTCTTATGACACCGGCGATGGCGATGGCCTCTGCATCCGCGGACGGATCTACAATGTCGACGGCAATGCGGTCGGCAACGACTTCATCGTCAATTCGACAGCGGCGGGCAATCAGCTTAACCCAGCGATCACGGTGCTGGGTGACGGACGCTTTGTGGTCACTTGGGAGTCAACTGACACTGATACCGACATCGGCGCCTGCGTCCGCGCCCGAATCTACAATGTCGACGGCAGCGCGGCCGGGAGCGACTTCGTCGTCAATTCGACGGCAACGCACGACTATCAGGTCGAACCAGAGATCACAGCGCTGGCCGATGGCCGCTTCGTGGCCACTTGGACTTCCTTTGATATCGGCGACGGCTCTGGTTCCTGTATCCGCGCCCGAATCTACAATGTCGACGGCAGTGCGGCCGGCAACGACTTCATCGTCAACTCGACGACAACGGGCTATCAGAATGCCCAAGTAACCACGACGCTGGCGGATGGCCGCTTCTTGGCCTCTTGGGTGTCCGATGACATTGGCGACGGCAGCGGCGCCTGCATCCGCGCCCGAATCTACAATGTCGACGGCAGTGCGGCCGGGAGCGACTTCATCGTCAATTCGACAACAACGGGCTATCAGGTTAACCCAGCAATTACGGCGTTGGCCGATGGCCGTTTCGTGGCCGCTTGGCAGTCCGATGACACCGGCGACGGCTCTGGCACCTGTATCCGCGCCCGCGTCTACAATGCCGACGGCATAGCGGCCGGCAGCGACTTCATCGTCAATTTGACGGCAAGCAGTGATCAGTACACCCCAGCGATCACGCCACTGGCCGATGGCCGCTTCTTGGTCACTTGGCAGTCATTAGACAGTGGTGATGGCAGCAGCGGCTGCATTCGTGCTCAAATCTTCGATCCTACCATCTTTGTCGGCACCTCCGCAGATGACGTCTGGCAAGGCAGCAATGTCTTCGCCGACCACATCAACGGCGGCGACGGCGCCGACACGCTGTCGGGTCTTGGCGGCAATGATACGATCAGCGGCGATGCGGGCAACGACGTCCTCAACGGTGGTGCCGGCGCCGATACAATGAAAGGCGGCATCGGCAACGATACCTACTGGGTCGACAATGCCGGCGATCATGTCACTGAGGCCAATGGCGAGGGCACCGATACAGTCAACAGTACCGTGTCCTTCAATCTCTCCGGCCAGGAACTGGAAAACCTGACGCTGACGGGCACGGGTGATATCAACGGCACCGGCAACTCGATTGCCAACATCATGTCAGGCAATTCAGGCATCAATACGCTAATCGGGCTTGGTGGCAACGACACGCTGGATGGCAAGGGCGGCGCCGACACCATGCAAGGCGGCCTCGGCGACGACACCTACTACGTCGACAATGCCGGGGATATCGTCGATGAGAGTACTGCCGGCGCCAACGGCACCGATATCGTCAATGGCTACATCTCGATCAGCCTTGGCGATGCCGCCCACTTCAAGGGCAATATCGAGAATGTCGCGCTGCTCGGTGCGGTCGCGATCAACGCCACCGGCAACAGCCTGGCCAACACGCTGACCGGCAATTCCGGCAACAATGTGCTGGATGGCATGGGTGGCGCCGACACGATGAGAGGCGCTCAGGGCAACGACAGCTACTATGTCGACAATGCGGGCGATATCGTCAGTGAGAGCACCGCCGGCGCCAACGGCACCGACACCGTCAATGGCTTTATCTCGATCAACCTTGGCGACGGCAACCATTTCACGGGCAATATCGAGAACGTCGCGCTGCTCGGTGCGGCCTCGATCAACGCCACCGGCAACAGCCTGGCCAACACGCTGACCGGTAATTCCGGAAACAATCAGCTAGACGGCAAAGGTGGCGCCGACACGATGAGAGGTGCTCAGGGCAATGATGGCTACTATGTCGACAATGCCGGCGATATCGTCAGTGAGAGCACCGCCGGCGCCAACGGCACCGACACCGTCAATGGCTACATCTCGATCAACCTTGGCGATGGCAACCACTTCACGGGCAACATCGAGAACGTCGCACTGCGCAGCGCGGCCTCGATCAACGCCACCGGCAACAGCCTGGCCAATACGCTGACCGGCAATTCCGGTAACAACGTGCTGGACGGCAGGGGCGGCAACGACACGATGTCCGGCAGCACCGGCCAGGACATCTTCGTCTTCACCACGGCGCTCAATGCCTCGACCAATGTCGACCGCATCACCGACTTCTCGGTTGCCGATGACACCATCCGGGTCGACAACGCCATCTTTGCCGCGCTTGGCGGCAACGGCACGCTGACGGCGGACCAGTTCGTCAAGAACACCACCGGCCTTGCCGGTGACGGCAGCGACCACATCATCTACGAGACCGACACCGGCTGGCTCTACTATGACAGCAATGGCAGTGCCGCCGGCGGCTCAACCCATTTCGCTACACTGGCCGCAAACCTGGCGCTGACCAACGCCGATTTCGTCGTGGTGTAAGGTCAGAAGTACCATCAGTCCTTGACCAGGACGGGATACTCTGATGCAACCTTTAGGTGCAGCCAATGCCATGCTGGCGGCTGGCCATTTTAAACCCTGCCTGCAGCGAAAGAGAACGAGTCATGCCCATTGGACGTATCGGACAGGACTTCATCGTCAATTCGACGACAATGGGCAGTCAGTTTGGCCCCGCGATCACGGCGCTGTCCGACGGCCGCTTCGTAGGCACCTGGATGTCCTATGACCCCGGCGATGGCGATGGCTTGTGCATCCGTGCCCGCCTCTACAACGCCGACGGTTCAGCGGCCGGCAACGACTTCATCGTCAATTCGACAGCAACGGGCGATCAGTATAGCCCTGCAATCACGGCGCTGGACGGCGGCCGCTTTGTGGCCACCTGGCAGTCAGAAGATCACGGCGACGGCATCGGCAATTGCATCCGCGCCCGAATCTACAACGCCGACGGTACTGCGGCCGGCAACGACTTCATCGTCAATTCGGCGGCAACGAGTGGCGGGAATTCCCCCGATATCACGGCGCTGGCCGATGGCCGCTTCGTGGCCACCTGGGAGTCCTATGACCTCGGCGAGGGCAGTAGCATCCGCGGCAGTTACATCTACGCCCGCCTCTATAACGCCGACGGTTCAGCGGCCGGCAACGACTTCATCGTCAATTCGACGACAGCAACATACACCGAGTTTGTCCCCGCGATCACGGCGCTGGCCGATGGCCGCTTCGTGGTCACCTGGCAGTCCTACGACAGTGGCGACGGTAGCGCCAACGGCATCCGTGCCCGCGTCTACAACGCCGACGGTTCTGCGGCCGGCAACGAATTCATAGTCAATTCGACGATAACCAACAGCTATAGTGTCCATAGTGCCCCCGACATCACGGCGCTGGCCGATGGCCGCTTCGTGGCCATCTGGCAGTCCTACGACACCGGCGACGATAGCGGCATCCACGCCCGTCTCTACAACGCCAACGGTTCGGCGGTTGGCAACGACTTCATCGTCAATTCGACGATAACCGACGCCCAGCTTAGCCCCGCAATCACGGCGCTGGCCGACGGCCGCTTTGTGGCCACCTGGTATTCCTATGATGCCGGCGACGGCGATAGCAGCTGCATCCGCGCCCGCGTCTACAACGCCGACGGTTCAGCGGCCGGCAGCGACTTCATCGTCAATTCGACGGCAGCGAACAGCCAGTTTTACCCGGCAATCACGGCGCTGGCCGATGGCCGCCTCGTGTTCACCTGGGACTCCTATGATGGCGGCGACGGCGGCTCTTGGGTCCGCGCCGCGATCTTCGACCCGACCGTCTTTGTCGGCACCGCCGCCGATGACATCTGGCAAGGCAGCAATGTCTTCGCCGACCACATCAATGGCGGCGACGCCAACGACACACTGTCGGGCCTTGACGGCAATGATACGATCAGCGGCGATGCCGGCGCCGATCTGATGAGCGGCGGTACCGGCGACGACACCTACTTCGTTGACAATGCCGGAGACCATGTGGTCGAGGTGAATGGTCAGGGCATCGATACAGTCAACAGCACCATCTCCTTCAACCTCTCGGGCCAGGAGTTGGAGAAACTGACGCTGATCGGCAGCGGCAATGTCAATGGCACCGGCAACTCGATCGCCAATGTGATCACCGGCAACTCCGGCAACAACGTCATCGACGGGCTCGGCGGCGCCGACACGATGAGCGGAGCGCAAGGCAACGACACCTACATCGTCGACAATGCCGGGGATCATGTGATCGAGGTTAATGGTCAGGGCACCGATACGGTCAACAGCTCCATCTCTTTCAATCTCTCCGGCCAGGAACTGGAAAACCTGACGTTGACTGGATCGGCGAACATCAACGGCACCGGCAATTCCTTCGCCAATGTCATCACCGGCAATTCTGGCGCCAACACGCTGATCGGACTTGACGGCAGCGATACGCTGGACGGCAAGGAGGGCGCCGATACGATGCAAGGCGGCATCGGCAACGACACCTACTTCGTCGACAATGCCGGCGATATCGTCAGTGAAAGCACCGCCGGCGCCAATGGCAACGATATCGTCAACAGCTACATCTCGATCAGCCTTAGCGATGGCAACCACTTCACGGGCAATATCGAGAATGTCGCACTGCGCAGTGCAGCCTCGATCAACGCCACCGGCAACAGCCTGGCCAACGCGCTGACCGGCAATTCGGGTGCCAACACGCTGATCGGCCTTGGCGGCAACGACACGCTGGATGGCAAGGAAGGTGCCGACACCATGCAAGGCGGGGCAGGCAACGACACCTACTTCGTCGACAACGTCGGCGATATCGTCAGTGAAAGCACCGCCGGCGCCGACGGCACCGATATCGTCAATGGCTATATCTCGATCAACCTTGGCGATGGCAATCACTTCACGGGCAACATCGAGAACGTCGCACTGCGCAGTGCGGCCTCGATCAACGCCACCGGCAACAGCCTGGCCAACACGCTGACCGGCAATTCCGGCAACAACGTGCTGGACGGCAGGGGCGGCAACGACACGATGTCCGGCAGCACCGGCCAGGACATCTTCGTCTTCACCACTGCGCTCAATGCCTCGACCAATGTCGACCGCATCACCGACTTCTCGGTGGTCGACGACACCATCCGGGTCGAGAATGCCATCTTTGCCGCGCTTGGCGGCAACGGCACGCTGACAGCGGACCATTTCGTCAAGAACACCACCGGCCTTGCCGGCGATGGCAACGATCACATCATCTACGAGACCGACACCGGCTGGCTCACCTATGACAGCAACGGCAGTGCCGCTGGCGGCTCGACCCATTTCGCCACACTGGCCGCCAACCTGGCGCTGACCAACGCCGATTTCGTCGTGGCGTAAGGTCAGAAGGCACTTCGGTTTCGATCCGTCAACGAAACTTCGCGGCCAGCCGGAACGCCAGATATGAAAAATCCCGCGCCGTCTTCCGACTGGCGCGGGATTCTTTTTGTCAAGAAATCAAGTCAAGCGGCTGAAAGGCTTAGAAAAACCCCTTCCGCTGCCACCATCCGGCGCGCTTCGGCTTGTCCTCGGTCTTGGCCGCCGGTTCGTCGGCAACCGTCGAAGACACCACCGGCACGACCGGCGCATCCACTGCCGCCGGCTTGCGCCGTGACGGGCGGACCTTCGGCGCCTCCTCGACAGTCGCTGCCGCTGCCTCGTCGGACGCCGTGGCCGGCGTCTCGGCCAGTACCTCTGCGACCGCTCCGGCAGCAGCTGGCTCCTCGGCGACGACCTCGACCGCGGCCTTCTTCGGCTTGGCGGCACGACGTGGCTTCTTCGGCTTTTCCGTGCTCGGCGCGTCGTCATTGGCCGGAGCAAGCGCCACTGGCTCTTCGGCCGGTTCGGCAACTACCGGCTCACTGGAGACCGTCACGCTTTCCGCCACTTCACTGTCGAGTGCTTCGACCGTTTCGCCAGTGCTTGCCTCGGCCTCGCCTTCACCGTCTTCGCGACGATTGCGCTTGCCGCCGCGCTTGCCACGCCGGCGCTTCTTGCCTTGGCCTTCATCCGAAGCCTCAACCGTCTCGGACGTTTCGGCAACGCCGAGAGGAGCGTCGTCATCTGTTTCCGCGTCGCTGTCGCTGGCAGTGGCTGCCGAGCCGGAGAACTCAGCGGCCGGTGCGGAGACGGAAGACCCGTCCGCAGGTGCGCCGTGTTCGCGGTCGCGGTCCTTGCCGCCACGACGCCGCCGGCGCTTGCGGCGCTTGCGGTCGCGGCCTTCGCCTTCTTCGCCACCGGCGGCAGGCCGTGGCTGTTGTTGCTGCGGCTGCTGCTGGCGTGGCTGCTCAGCCTGTACCGGCGCCTCGTCGTCTTCCTCGATGACGACGATCTCGTCCTCGGGCTCATCCGGTTCGACATAGGCCGGCAGGCTACGCACCTCGACAAAGCCTTCCGGCTTTTCCGCCAGCGCGCCGCGGAAGATCGCATAGTGCTGCGCGCCAACCGAATCGTCGGCCTCGACGGTGATGGTCAGGCCAAAGCGGCTTTCCAGTTCCACCAGCGTGCCGCGCTTGTGGTTGAGCACGTAGAGCGCGGTCGCCGCCGGCGTCCGCACCGTGATGTGGCTACGCGAATCCTTGAGCAGGAATTCCTCGATCGCCCGCACCACCATCAGCGCGACCGACGAATCGGACCGCACATGGCCCGTGCCGCCGCAATGCGGGCAGGGCTTCATGGTCGATTCCAGCACGCTGGCGCGGATGCGCTGGCGTGACATCTCCATCAGGCCGAAATGCGAGATGCGGCCGACCTGGATGCGCGCACGGTCGTTCTTGAGGTGATCCTTCAACCGCTTTTCGACGGAGCGGTTGTTGCGGTTCTCCTCCATGTCGATGAAGTCGATGACGATCAGGCCGGCGAGATCGCGCAGCCTGAGCTGGCGGGCGACTTCCTCGGCCGCTTCCAGGTTGGTGTGGAGTGCCGTGTCCTCGATCGAGTGCTCCTTGGTGGAACGGCCCGAATTGACGTCGATGGCGACCAGCGCCTCGGTCTGGTTGATGATGATGTAGCCGCCGCTCTTCAGCGTCACTTGCGGCTGCAGCATGCGGTCGAGCTGCGCCTCGATGCCATTGCGCACGAAGATCGGCGTCGTGTCGCGGAACGGCTGAACCACCTTGGCGTGGCTCGGCATCAGCATGCGCATGAAGTCCTTGGCTTCGCGGTAGCCTTCCTCGCCGGAGACAAGAATCTCGTCGATATCCTTGTTGTAGAGGTCGCGGACCGAGCGCTTGATCAGGCTGCCTTCCTCATAGACGAGCGCAGGGGCCGTCGATTGCAAGGTGAGACTGCGGACATTTTCCCAAAGCCGCATCAGATATTCGTAGTCGCGCTTGATCTCGGCCTTGGTGCGGCTCTCGCCGGCGGTGCGCAGGATGACGCCCATGCCCTGCGGCACTTCGAGATCGGCAACGACCTCCTTGAGGCGCTTGCGGTCGACCGCGCTGGTGATCTTGCGCGAAATGCCGCCGCCGCGCGCCGTGTTCGGCATCAGCACCGAATAGCGGCCGGCAAGCGACAGGTAGGTGGTGAGGGCAGCACCCTTGTTGCCGCGCTCTTCCTTGACGACCTGCACCAGCAGGATCTGGCGGCGCTTGATCACTTCCTGGATCTTGTACTGGCGGCGTACAGGCTTGCGGCGGTTGCGCACTTCTTCCAACGCATCCTCGGCGCCGACCGATTCGACCTCGTGGTCGTCCGGGTGCGAGGATTGCACCTCCTCGAGCATGCCGCGATCATTGTCGCCTGAGGGCGCTTCGCTGCCTTCCGCTTGCGGAACGGCTTCGGAAATCACATCGGCTTCGACCGAGGCGGCGATCGACGTCGGGCCGCCGTCGCGCGTTTCGGTTTCGTCTTGCTCGGCAGAACCTTCGTCATGCCCGGACGCATCGGCATGTTCGGAAGTATCGGCATGTTCGGACGTATCAACATGTTCGGACGCATCGGCCGCGTGTTCGATGATCTCGGAAGTGTGAGAGATCTCCTCGACAACGACATCGCCATTGTCGCCGCCTTCGCTTGCCTCGCCGGAGCCTTCGCTCTCGCCGGCCGCGCCTGCGTCGCGCCTATGTTCACCACGGTCGCGGCTCTTGCCACCGCGCCGGCGTCCGCGCCGCCCGCGATCGCGGCTCTGGCGATCATCGCCGTCGCCATCCTCGTCCTCCTCGTCTTCGGCCTCCTGCGCTTCGGCGCGCAGCAGTGCCTGACGGTCGGCGACCGGAATCTGGTAGTAGTCGGGGTGTATTTCACTGAAGGCGAGGAAACCGTGACGGTTGCCGCCATATTCGACAAAGGCTGCCTGAAGGGAGGGCTCTACGCGCGTTACGCGGGCTAGGTAGATGTTTCCTTTGAGCTGCTTCTTGTCCTGGGATTCAAAGTCGAATTCTTCGATACGGTTACCGCGAACGACGACAACGCGTGTTTCCTCCGGGTGGGAGGCGTCTATCAGCATTTTGTTGGGCATTATTTCGTTTCCCCCCGGCAGCCGTCAGCCGCAGCTTGCGAGGCAAAGCCCGCTGCTGCGTGTCTGGAGTGTGGGTGCCGGATAATTTAACGTCCGCCGGCCGCCGCTTGAGCGCCATGGCGGTGCCGCCCGCAGCCATAATGGCGCGGTTTGATGCGGACCTTTCCATGATTGCGCTTGAAGCCATCGTCACCAGCAGAACCTTTTGAACCAAAGCCCGGACGAACCGGACCAGCTTGTTTGCTCATACAGAGCCGGCGCGGGAACAAACCCGGCCGTTTTCCTCACGCAGGCGATTCCCCCGCCACGGGCGCACACCTGCGAAATTTCGTCGCGATCACCTGAACCCTTTTCGCGTGAAGCGAAAGGAGCCGCCTTTCATCTAACCCTGTAGCAGGAAGCTGCGGAGGAGGGCGGTTCCAGGATTGCAGTGATCCAGTATCGCTTTTATGATTTGGCGGGGTGGAAGGCAACCCCGATTTCCGATGCCGGCAAAAAGCAGTTCCGTAACGTAAGAACAGGCTCCGACCCTTGCATGAAAAGGCTTGGTTAACCTTCTCTGGATACCAATCGTTAATCGAGTTCGCGGCCTAACCGGCACTTCGACGAAACGACGGGCGCCTGGCGCCAAACCGGGAGCGACTGGAAGACAGATGGGACTGGCAGACTCCACAGACAAGGGATGTCGTGTTGGCGGCCGGATCATCGGTGCCTTCTGCCTCTTGCTGTTGCTGGCGATCTCTTCCGCCTCGTCCTCCGTTGCCAATGCCGCCGACGCACCGCTGGTGGCAAAAGGCTACAAGATGGCGGGCGATGCCACCAAGATGCGCATCGTCATGGATTTCGACCGCGAACCCGATGTCAAATGGTTCCTGCTGCGCGGTCCCAATCGTCTTGTCATCGATCTTGCGAATACGCGATTCGCCATTGACGCCAAGGACTTGAAGGCGCGCGGCCTGGTCAGGGGCGTGCGCCTTGGCGCGCTCGGCGAGGGCGTTTCGCGGCTGATCCTCACCGGCAAGGGACCGTTCGCCGTCGACAAGCTCGATGTGCTCAAGAACGAGGACGGAACCGGCTACCGCATCGCCATCGACATCTCGGCAGCCTCCGCTCGCGAGTTCGACGCGGCACTTGCCAATCAGGCGCTGACCACCGGATCGACGGTCTCGACCGACAAGGGAGCGCGGGTCGGCACCGGACCGGTGTCCAATCCGGGCCATCGCTTCACTGTCGTCATCGATCCGGGCCATGGCGGCATCGACGGCGGCGCCGAGGGCTTGAACGGCACCATCGAGAAGAACGTCACGCTCGCCTTCGCCACCGAGTTGCGCGACAAGCTGGCGGCCGTCGGTAACTACGATGTGTTCATGACGCGCGATACCGACGAGTTCCTGCGGTTGGATGATCGCGTACGCATTGCCCGGCAGCACGAGGCCGATCTGCTGATTTCCATTCATGCCGACACAATCAGCGTCAAGGGCATTCGCGGAGCCACCGTCTACACCGTTTCCGACAAGGCTTCGGATCCCGAGGCGCAGGCGCTTGCCGACCGCGAAAATCTCTCCGACCAGTTCGCCGGCATGGAAATCAAGAACGACAGCAAGGAAGTCACCGATATCCTGATCGACCTGATCCGCCGCGAAACGCACAATTTCTCGATGAGCTTCGCCCACACGTTGGTCGGCCAGCTTTCGACCAGCGTCGGCCTCATCAACAATCCGCAGCGTTCGGCGGGGTTCAAGGTGCTGAAAGCACCAGACGTGCCATCCGTGCTGGTCGAACTGGGTTATCTCTCGAATGCCAAGGACGAGGCGCAGCTGCTCAACGCCGACTGGCGCGGCAAGGCGGCTCAGAGTATAACCAATGCCGTCGCGCTATTCGCGTCAGCCAAGACCGGAGCCGGAACCGGGGGCTGACATGCTCGGCGTCGCCCACAACCAGGGGCAGCGTTGCGCGGCGACAACAGCTGTTGCCTTTATTTACGGCCTGCGGTCACGAATTCAGGCATTGCCGTATTTTGTCCACATGGTGGCGACATGAGTTTTCGATTGCGGATTGGGACCGGCTCGAAAGCTTGCGCGGAAGGCGGCTTCGTTTAGGAAATTCCCGAACCAAGGACTGGAGCGGGTATGATTCGTCTCATTGGCTATTTTTTCGGCATCGGCACGACGCTGGCCCTTCTGGTCGCGGCGGGCGTTGCGATCTACATCGGCCATTTGTCGAAGGACCTGCCCGACTACGAGGTGCTGGCCAAATACGAGCCGCCGGTGACCACCCGCATCCATGCGTCGGACGGCGCGCTGATGGCCGAATATGCCCGTGAGCGGCGCCTGTACCTGCCGATCCAGGCCATACCGGATCGCGTCAAGGCAGCCTTCCTGTCCGCCGAAGACAAGAACTTCTACAACCACCCCGGCATCGACGTGACCGGCCTTGGCCGCGCCATCATCGTCAACCTGCAGAATTTTGGCTCAGGCAAGCGCCAGGTCGGCGCCTCGACGATCACCCAGCAGGTGGCGAAGAACTTCCTGTTGTCCTCGGACCAGACCTATGAGCGCAAGATCAAGGAGATGATCCTCGCCTTCCGCATCGAGCAGGCCTACCCCAAGGATCGTATTCTCGAACTCTACCTCAACGAAATCTTCTTCGGCTTCGGCGCCTATGGCGTCGCCGGTGCGGCGCTGACCTATTTCGACAAGTCGGTCAACGAGCTGACCGTGGCCGAGGCCGCCTATTTGGCTTCGCTGCCGAAGGGGCCGAACAACTACCATCCCTTCAAGCATGCCGATCGCGCGCTGGAGCGCCGCAACTGGGTCATCGACCAGATGGTCGAGAATGGCTACGTGACGCGTGAGGAAGGCGCCAAGGCCAAGGCCGAGCCGCTGGGCGTGACGCCGCGCCGCAACGGCACCTATCTTTTCGCCGGCGAATACTTCACCGAGGAGGTGCGCCGCCAGATCATCGCCCGTTACGGTGAGAATGCGCTTTATGAAGGCGGCCTTTCCGTCCGCACGACGCTTGATCCGAAGGTTCAGCTGATTGCCCGCAAGGCGATGCAGAACGGGTTGATGAAATACGACACGCTGCGCGGTTATCGCGGACCGGTGACGACCATCGACGTGTCCGGCGACTGGGGCGTGCCGCTGGGCAACGTCAAGGGGCTGGAGGATGTCCCCGAATGGTCGCTGGCCGTAGTGCTAGACAGTTCGGAGACCGGCCTGTCGATCGGCCTTCAGCCGGCGCGCCAGGCGTCGGGCGAGATCGTCAAGGAACGCGTCGAAGGCACCGTCAGCAAGGACGACATGGGTTTCGCCATGCGTCATCTGGTCGACGGCAAGACCGTCAAGGCCAAGTCGCCGGCGGACGTATTGAAGCCGGGCGACGTCATCTTCGTGCAGAAGAACGATGGCGCCGATGGCGCCTACAGCCTGCGCCAGGTTCCCGAGGTGGAGGGCGGCCTGATCGCCATGGATCCGCATACCGGCCGCGTGCTGGCCATGGTCGGTGGTTTCTCCTACGCGCAGTCCGAATTCAATCGCGCGACGCAAGCCATGCGCCAGCCAGGCTCCTCGTTCAAGCCGATCGTCTATTCGGCCGCGCTCGACAATGGCTATACGCCGGCCTCGGTGATCATGGACGGGCCGATCACCATCCAGAGCGGCAACACGACCTGGACGCCAAAGAACTATGACGGCACCGTTGCTGGTCCGGCGACGTTGCGCTCCGGCATCGAGAAGTCGCGCAACCTGATGACGGTACGGCTTGCCAACGATATGGGCATGAAGCTGGTCGTCGAATACGCCGAGCGCTTTGGTGTCTACGATCATCTGGCGCCGTATCTGCCGATGGCGCTGGGCTCCGGCGAAACGACCGTGATGCGCATGGTGTCGGCCTATTCGATCATGGCCAACGGCGGCAAGTCGATCAAGCCGTCGCTGATCGACCGCATCCAGGACCGCTACGGCAAGACGGTGTTCAAGCAGGACGAACGTGGCTGCCAGGGCTGCAATGCGCCCGAATGGCAGAACCAGCCGGAACCGGAACTGGTCGACAATTCCGAGCAGGTGCTCGATCCGATGACCGCCTATCAGATCACCTCGATGATGGAAGGTGTCGTGCAGCGCGGCACCGGCGCCACCATCGGCGAACTCGGCCGCCACATCGCCGGCAAGACCGGGACGACGAACGACGAAAAGGACGCCTGGTTCATCGGTTTTACGCCCAACCTCGTCGTTGGCCTCTACATGGGCTACGACACGCCGCGCGGCCTTGGCCATGGCGCTACCGGTGGTGGTCTCGCGGCACCTATCTTCAAGGACTTCATGCGGGTGGCGCTGGATGGCACGCCCAATGTCGACTTCAAGGTGCCGGAAGGCATGAACCTGATCGCCATCAATCGCAAGACCGGCATGCGTGCCGCTTCGGGCGATCCCGGCACCATCATCGAAGCCTTCAAGCCGGGTACCGGGCCTGCCGACAGCTATTGGGTGATCGGCATGGGCGCCGACGGCTCTAATGCCACCGGCGGTGCACTATCGCCGCAGGCCAACCAGGCCATCCAGTCCGGCGGCGGCGGCCTCTACTGACGATTTTCATGAGCGGATGGGCTGGCCTTGCGCCGGCCCATTTTGCTTTACAGCCGGCGGCGGCCTCCCTATGTATCGCGCCGACCGATTTCATCAAACAGGACAGAACAGCCAGCCATGCGCGCGGAAACGCAGAATATTGTCGACGAGATCAGGCAGGCGATTACCCTGCTGAGGAGGCATCTTTGACTGGGATCAGGCCATAAAGCGGCTTGAATACCTCAACGTGCGCGCCGAGGACGCCAGCCTCTGGAACGAACCGCTGGAAGCGCAGAAGCTGATGCGCGAACGGCAGGGCCTTGAGGAAGGTATCGCCTCGGTGAAAGGCCTGACGCAGGCGCTGGATGACAATATCGGGCTGATCGAACTCGGTGAGGAAGAGGGCGACGAGGGCGTCATCGCCGAGGCAGAAGCCGCGCTCCGTTCGATGCAGGGCGAAGCGAAAGCCCGCCAGGTCGAGACGCTGCTGTCGGGCGAGGCCGACGCCAATGATACCTACCTCGAAGTCCATGCCGGCGCAGGCGGCACCGAAAGCCAGGACTGGGCCTCGATGCTTTTGCGCATGTACACGCGCTGGGCCGAGCGGCGCCGGTTCAAGGTCGAGGTGCTGGAAGTGCATGACGGCGAAGAGGCCGGCATCAAGTCCGCCACGCTGCTGATCAAGGGCCACAACGCCTATGGCTGGCTGAAAACGGAATCGGGCGTTCATCGCCTGGTGCGTATTTCGCCCTATGACAGCAATGCGCGCCGTCACACATCGTTCGCCAGCATCTGGGTCTATCCGGTCATCGACGACACGATCGAGATCGACGTGTCCGAATCCGATGTCCGCATCGACACCTACCGATCGTCCGGCTCGGGCGGCCAGCACGTCAACACCACCGATTCGGCGGTGCGCATCACCCACCTTGCCACCGGCATCGCGGTCGCCTGCCAGGCCGAACGGTCGCAGCACAAGAACAAGGCCAAGGCGTGGGAGATGCTGCGCTCGCGCCTCTACGAGGAAGAGCTGAAGAAGCGCGAGGCGGTTGCCAACGCCACCGAAGCGTCAAAGAGCGATATCGGCTGGGGTCACCAGATCCGCTCCTATGTGCTGCAGCCCTACCAGTTGGTGAAGGATCTCCGCACCGGCGTCGAGAGCACCAGCCCGTCGAGCGTGCTCGATGGCGACCTCGACGATTTCATGGAGGCCTCCTTGTCGCAGCGCATCGAGGGCGGTGCGGGTGAAGCGGTGGCGGATCTGGATTAATCCCGGCTGCATGATCCCGAAAATTGTGGCCAGTACCGCGGGCCCACATAGACCTGGATAGGACGATGGCTCGCAAGCTTGTCGGAAAATGTCTGTGCGGCGCTGTGCAATACGCCGTTCGGGACGAGTTTGTTTACGCGGCCAACTGCCACTGTTCCAATTGCCGACGAACCACGGGTTCCGCCTTCAAGCCGTTCGCCGGTATCGAGCGCGAAAAATTTGCCTTGAGCGGGGGCGAGGACAAGCTGCTGATCTTCGGCGATCAAAGCGGCCATGATGCGCATTGCGGGCTGTGCGGCTCATTGCTCTATTCGCTGGTTCGCGAAGGGGCTTTCGTCCACGTGGCGATGGGAACCCTTGCCGACGATCCGTCGATCCGCCCGTCCGCCCATATCTTCGTGGGCTCCAAGGCGGGCTGGTTCACCATCACCGACGACCTGCCGCAATATCAAGAGCACGTGATTGCCGGATCTGTCGACGAATAGGCGTCGGTCTGCCACGTAGCAATTTCTTGCGCCGACTCACATTTGCGCTCACCATCACCGCATTGAGGGGAGACAAAAGCATTTATGGCTGGGCGCGGCATATCTGCTAGCTGACGATCCGGCCGCTGGGAAGAGACGTTCAGGGAACGGGCAAGCGAAACGCTTGATGGCTCGTTTGAAAGGAACGTTTCCATGTCTGCCACACCCAGATCGGCCAAAGCCGTTCGACCGGCCGGCCGACTTCTGTTATCCCTGCTTGCAATTCCAATGATAGCAATGCTGTCGTCCCCGGCGTTGGCACATGATGCCAAGCCGACCGCGGCGAAGCCGCAAGGCTGGAGCTATCCGTTCGCCTGCTGCGCCAATTACGATTGCCACGAGGTGTCGCAAACCTCGATCAGCGAGCGCCCGGAAGGTTATGTGATCAAGGACACCGGGGAGGTGTTGGCCTACAGCGACAGACGAATCAAGGATTCGCCCGACGGCGAATTCCATTGGTGCGCCCATGAAGCCGGGCTCGATGCCGGCAAGACCATCTGCCTGTTCGTGCCGCCGTCGTCCTTCTAGGCCTTCTGGTCTGGATTTAGAATGGAAGGTTCAGACGGCGCGCCGTCTGGCGCCTCTGCTGACAGAGAGTTGTCAGGAGCGCCTCTTTATGCTGCCTTTGCCGCACGAGGCGGTGGGCGACAGGAGGAGTTCGTTGATGACCATCAAGGCAAGCTGTCATTGCAAGGGGACGACATTCGAGGTTTCGCAGGCGCCGCAGACGGTGACGCAATGCACCTGCTCGTTCTGCTCGAAACGCGGCTCGCTCTGGGCGTATTACGTCCCGTCGCAATTCAAGCTCACCAGCCCGCCTGAGAACGTTTCCGTCTACCAATGGGGATCAAAAACCGTCAAGCACGGTTTTTGCGCCACATGCGGCTGCGGCACCTTCACGGAGACGCCGGATTGGTCGACTGGCGAGCCGGATTTCGACAATCCCAAGATCAGTGTCAATTCGCGGCTCTTCGATGATTTCGATCTCGACAAGGTCGAAGTGGTCGTCATCGACGGCAAGAATCTCTGGTAGCCCGCTATGGGGGCGACCCGGCCAATCGGCGTCGGGGAAAAGCCGTTGCGGTAGCTTTTGCCGTTCCGCTTTTCGCCGCATTTCATGTTACAAGTCGCGGGAAGGGCTGATTTGGCGCCATCGCAGTGGCGTGACCTGGAGAGGGACGATCCTATGAAAAAGACTGTGCTCGTCGTTGTGGCGACGGCTTTGCTTGTGAGCGCATGCACCACCACTGATCCATACACGGGCGACCAGAAGATTTCCAACACAGCCGCGGGTGCCGGTCTTGGCGCCCTGGCAGGTGCCAGCCTGGGCCTGCTGGCCGGCGGCAACGACCGCCGCAACGCACTGATCGGCGCGGGTATCGGCGCGCTTGCCGGCGGCGCCATCGGTGCCACCATGGACCAGAACGAGGCCGAACTGCGCCGGCAGCTTCAGGGCACCGGTGTCAGCGTCACCCGCAGCGGCGACCAGATCATCCTCAACATGCCGTCCGACATCACCTTCAACACGGATCAGGATGCTGTGAAGCCCGGCTTCTACCAGGTGCTGAATTCGGTCGCGCTGGTGCTGAAGAAGTTCAAGCAGACCACGGTCGACGTTTTCGGCCACACCGATTCGACCGGTGGCGACCAGCACAATTTCGATCTGTCGCAGCGGCGCGCGCTGGCGGTTGCCAACTACCTGTCCGGTCAGGGTGTCGATCAGCGCCGCTTCGCCGTCACCGGTTTCGGCAAGACACGGCCGATCGCATCCAATGCGACGGCCGAAGGCCGCGCCCAGAACCGCCGCGTCGAGATCCAGCTGTCGCCGCTCACCTGATCTGTCCGGCAAGCGAATGCAAAACGGCCCCATATATGGGGCCGTTTTTGTTTGAGCGGATGCCGGCGCAGATTGGCGCTCAGAGAATTAGCTAGTTCTAACTAACTAGTTTCCCGCAGCCACGGAAAGGAATAGCATCGACCCTGTTCCGGAGGGGATGAGGCGGATACAACTGGCCGCGCAATCAGCATTTTTTCCCGCCTCGGTCTTGCACGGCCAGATTCAGGAAATCTGGGAGGAATGCATGACAAGAACAGCCAGCCTTGGGCGCTGCGGCGTCCTCGCTTTAACCAGTCTTGTAGGCGCATGGTTGGGCGTCGCCACGGCTCAGGCCGAGGATGCCGGCAAGGCCGACATAGATGCCTTGAAGAAGTCGCTTGCCAAATATGAGGACTACACCGCCGCCGTCCGCGACCTCTATCTGTCGACGGTCGGCTGCGTCTACTACAGCGGAGAAAAGATACCCGGCACGATGGATTACCCGAAAGGCGCCATGGGCATCCATTTCGTCAACGTCCCAAGTGTCGGCCAAAAACTCGATCCGATGCACCCCAATGTGCTGATCTACGAACCGACGAGAAAAGGCCTGCGCCTGGTCGGGGCGGAATGGCTGGTGCCACTGACACCGGACATCAAAGCGCCGCCGAAGCTGTTTGGCCAAACCTTCATGGGCCCGATGGAGGGACACTATCCGCTCATCCCGAGGGAGTTCGTCCACTACGATCTTCACGCCTGGTTCGTGGACAATCCGAACGGCCTGTTCAGTCCGACGAACCCGAAGGTGAAATGCAACAAGGCCGAGTTTCCGATGCTGGAGAAACCGACCAAGATGATGCCTGGCCCGATGTAACGGGCGAGCTAGGCTAGGAGCAATTCCCGGAAAAATGTGAGACGGTTTTCCGTCCGGAATTGCGTCCAAACAAAGAGGCAATTCCCGGAAAAGGGTGAGACGGTTTTCCAGGGAAAGCGCATCGCGCTTTCCCTCAGGTAATTGCGTCAAAGCAAGATTTGGAGCGGTCCGGCGTTTCCGTGAAACGATGAACCGCTAGGAGCTTACCATCAGGGCAGGCCGATGGCTGGCTTGCCCTCGAAAGCGGTTGGGGATCAGACCCTGGCGACGCCATCAGGACGAGGTCGGCTGGTCGACAATTGCCGCCACGATCCGGCGCACGATCGGCAAGACCAGTAGCAGACTCGGAAACGCCACAAGCCATGATGCTCCCCATGCATACGGCCAGGTCGCCACGAAACCGGTTGTCCAGCCCGCATTGATCAGCGTCGATACTGCCGAAACAATGCTCGACATCAAGATGGAAAGAACGAATGGCATTACCAGCGCATTGTAGGAGGGCGGCAGTTTCCTCGATTTCAGAACTTTGTCCGATGACGCTCGCATCAAGTATCTCCTGTTCAGAAAGTGGACGCATGCGCGGCTGAGCGCGATCAGGTGGCGTGTGCCGTTTGCAGGGCCAGGTTGCGAATGAAGGTGCGCAACGAATGCGGTTCGCGGCCCAGAGCGGCGCGCAATGTCAGACTGTTCCCGCCAAGGCCATGGAGGGCGTAGTGGCCATATACCCTGGCCAACGATTGCATCTGGAGGTCGCTGTAGGGGAGGCGGACATTCGCAGCCCACTCGGCAAATGTCGGCTCGCCCGCGATGACCGGGCGGCCAAGTTCCTCTCCCATCATTGACGCGATCTCTTCCCGGCTGTGCATATCCGCGCAGAGCTCGATCGTCGCATAGGACAGTCGCGCTTCGGTCAAGGCGATCGCTGCCACTTCAGCAACATCGCGGTAATCGACACGCGCCACCTTCGCTGTCTTTGGAAACGGTTCCGAGAAAACACCGTGCTCAACGACCGACGGCCAGGCCGCTGCGATATTCTGCATGAAATTGGCAGGGTGCAGGATCGTATATTCCATCGTCGTCGAGTACAGGGCGTTCTCGACTGGCACCTTGCTCGCATGGTTTTTCAGTTTCGTATTGGTCGGCTGGATCACCGACGAGAAGACGAATTTCTGAACGCCCGCCTGCGCAGCGGCTTCAACCATGGCAACCCCCATGGCGGCTTCATCGGGGGCAAAGGCCGGTCCAATATGGAAGACCCCGGCAACGCCCTCGACAGCGCTTTCGAGGCTCCGGCGATTGCGTAAATCGCCAGTGGCGACCTCGGATGCCCCTAGCATTCGGGCCTTCTCGGCGTTCGCCGGATCACGGACGAGCGCGCGAACCGTGGCATTGCGGCGCACAAGTTCGGGCACGACCAATCCGGCAAATCGGCCGCTGGCGCCAACAACCAGTACGGTTGGATTGGGTGCTTGCATGACAACTCCCTTCCATCAAGCCTGTCCTCGCGGGACAACTTGCAGAGAAGTACGATGTCGCAAACGGCGTTACAATTATCCTGAACTGTGATAGATTATGTCGATAATCGGGAGAATGCATGAGCCGGATAGACGATTTCGAGGCTTTCATCGCGATCGTCGAGCTTGGAAGTCTGACGGCTGCTGCACGCCGGCTGAATCGCTCGCTGCAGTCGGTCAGCCGATCCTTGGCGGCGTTGGAGGAATCAGTCGGGGTCGAGTTGGTCCACAGAACAACGCGTCGCTCGACACCGAGTGAAGTCGGGGCAGCCTTTTTCAACCGGATCAAACCCGCGGTCGACGAGATAAACGACGCAAGTCTTCAAGCGATCAATCAACGATCGGAACCATCGGGCGTCCTGCGCATCGGGGCGCCGGTTCTGTTTGGGCCGAACGTCCTGATGCCTGTCATCGCCGAATACATGCGGACGTTTCCCCGGGTCGAGGTCGATCTTCAACTTTCCGATGGATTTGCCGATCTTGGTGCTGAAGGTCTCGATCTGGCAATACGCATCGGCGACTTGCCGGATTCCAGCTTGAAAGCCAAACGCCTGGGAGCGTTGCGGCGCGTTGTATTCGGCGCGCCTTCCTATTTTGCGCGGTGCGGCCGGCCGACCCATCCCTTCGAACTGAGTGAGCACAGCTGCATCGTTAGAACCGTCAACGAGCGCCCAGGTGAATGGACGTTTCAGGTCGACGGGAAACCCCGGGCCGTGAAGGTCTCGGGCGCCTTTCGCTCCAATCTGATGACCTCGGTCTATGCCGCCGCAGTCCACGGACTGGGTTTGGGCTTCTCGCCGCTTTGGCAGATAAGACATCTGGTGGACGATGGTCGCGTCGAGCTGGTTTTGACGGAATTCGAGCCGGCGTTGGTGCCGATCCATGCCTTGTGGCAGGAAGGCCGGTCATCTTCGGCCAAGGTTCGCGCGTTTCTGGATTTATTGGCATCCCGCCTGGAACTCAAAGGCCTGTAGCATCGACGGGCTGTTTGAAGGTTCCCATGTCAGGAGTGACCGGGCAGATCGAGCCGGTTTTGCGGTTGCCGCGCATCCTCGGGACGCGCGGCTCTTGGGGATCAGACCTTGGCGACGATCCGCATGAAGGCCGGCATGTCGTCGCCGAAGCCCACAGTGGCGTCGTTGTCTTCCTGGCGGTGGCGGGCAGGGCGGTTGCTGTCGCGCTGCGGCCTGGTGTCACCACGTTCCGGAGCGCGCGGTTCGTTGCGATCGGATGATTTGCGCTCGGTGTTTTCCGAGCGGATCGCATCCTTGCGCGCGCGGCGTTCGCCGATGTCGGTGACTGCGGCCTCTGCCACGTCGGGCCGTTCGTGCTGCTGCGCAATGACGGCCGGGGCGTCTTCCTCGCTGTGTTTGGAGCGGCGTTCGCCGCCCCTCTTGCGCTCGCCCCTGTCCTTGCGATCGTCGTCCTTGCGGCCGGCACGGCGCGGCGCGCCTTTGCCACGGCGCGGAGCATCGTCCTCGCCGCCTTCGCTGGCGACCACTGTCGACAGGTCGCCATCGTGCCATTCGATCTTGTTGCCGATCAGCCGCTCGATGGCGTCGATATACTTGGTGTCCGACTTGGTCGCGATGGTGAAGGATTTGCCCGAGCGCCCGGCGCGGCCGGTGCGGCCGATACGATGGACATAGTCTTCGGCATGGATCGGCACGTCGTAGTTGAAGACGTGGCTGACGTCGGGGATGTCGAGGCCACGTGCGGCGACGTCGGAAGCAACGAGATAGCGCAGCTTGCCATCGCGGAAATTGGCCAGCATCTGCATGCGCGCACGCTGGTCCATGTCGCCATGCAGCGCGCCGGCATCGAAATCATACTTCAGCAGCGAGCGGAACAGCTCCGACACCTCGACCTTACGGTTGCAGAAGATGATGGCGTTCTTCAGTTCCGCGTCCTCGGCCTTGATCAGGTTGCGCAGCGTCTCGCGCTTGTCCCACGGCTTGGAGCCGGATTTGACCAGGCGCTGGATGATGTTGGTGGCGGCCGACGCAGCCTTCGAGACCTCGACGCGCACTGGCGCGTGCAGGAATTTCTCGGTGAGCTTGGTGATTTCCGGTGGCATCGTCGCCGAGAAGAACAGCGTCTGCCTGGTGAACGGGATCATCTCGCAGATGCGCTCGATGTCGGGGATGAAGCCCATGTCGAGCATCCGGTCCGCTTCGTCGATGACGAGGATCTCGACGCCGTTGAGCAGCAGCTTGCCGCGCTCGCGATGGTCGAGCAGGCGGCCGGGCGTGGCGATCAGCACGTCGGCGCCGCGCTCAAGCTTCTTGTCCTGTTCGTCGAACGAGACGCCGCCGATCAAGAGCGCGATGTTGAGCTTGTGGTTCTTGCCGTATTTGACGAAGTTTTCCTCGACCTGCGCGGCGAGTTCACGCGTCGGCTCGAGAATGAGGGTGCGCGGCATGCGGGCGCGTGCGCGGCCCTTTTCCAGCCTTGTGAGCATGGGCAGCACGAAGGATGCCGTCTTGCCGGTGCCGGTCTGGGCGATGCCCAGCACGTCCTTGCCGAGAAGCGCGTGCGGGATGGCGCCGGCCTGGATCGGCGTCGGCTGGGTGTAGCCGGCATCGGTGACTGCGGAAAGGACCTTCGGCGACAGGCCTAGGTCTGAAAAGGTCAACGCTTCTGGAGCGGTCGTGGTGTCTGAGGACAAGTGTTGTTGTCTTTGGCTGGTTCGGGGAAGCGCAACAGCATGTGTGTCGCGGCAAGCGCCACGCGCCTGCAAGATCGGTATTGCGATTAGGCGCAAGCCCACGATTTGTCAACAGAAACGGGCGGGAATGGCACGATTGTGAAGTTGTAACCTTAATCGCGATGCTTAATCGAGGCGTTGATCACTGCGCTAGCTCAATAGCGGAACTGCTCGGCGAGAATGCGTTCGTTCCAGGAATGATTGGGATCGAACAGCAACGTTGCCGTCGCGGTTGGTGATTCCCGCACCGTGACCGAGGTCACCGCCTTGACCTCGGTATGGTCGGCGGCGGCGTTCACCGGCCGCTTTTCCGGCTCGAGGATGTCGAAGCGCACGGTCGCCTTGTTGGAGAGCAGTGCGCCGCGCCAGCGGCGCGGGCGAAACGGGCTGACCGGGGTTAGCGCCAGCAGCGGCGCGTCTAGCGGCAGGATCGGCCCATGCGCGGAAAGATTGTAGGCGGTGGACCCGGCAGGCGTCGCGATCATCACTCCGTCGCAACTCAGTTCCTCGAGGCGTACCTGCTCGTCGACGGTGATGCGGATCTTGGCCGTCTGATAGGATTGGCGCCAAAGCGCCACCTCGTTGATCGCCAGCGCCGAAACCGTTTCGCCTTCCGAGGTCACCGCCAGCATCTCCAGCGGGCGGATCGTTTCGGCGACGGCGGCCGCGAGACGCTCGGTAAGTCCACCGGAGCGATATTCGTTCATCAGGAAACCGATGGTGCCACGGTTCATGCCGTAGACCTTCTTGCCCGTCCCCATCGTGTCGCGAAGGGTCTGCAGCAGGAAGCCGTCGCCGCCAAGGGCGACGACGATCCCGGCATCCTCGATGGAGGACTGTCCATAGCGCGCCGACAGGCTTTCCAGCGCCGTCTTGGCGTCAGCGGTGTCAGACGAGACGAAGGCGATGCGGCTGGCGGTTTGGCTCATGGCTCCCCGATGACGACCGATTGGCGGCAGCCGGTTACCGGGGCCGCGCCAGCGCCGGGGTAGCATGGGCAGGGTACGTCTGCAAAGAGAGCCGTTGTTCCGGCCGGCGAGGCGATCGCAAAACGGCGAAATGCGGACATGCAGTTCGCGCATCATGTCAAAGGCAACGCGAATGTGATGGTTAAGACGAGGGTTAAACTATCGTAAAGCCGCATCGGTCATGTTAGCCGACAGTGGATGGTGGCGGGGGCCTAGCCAGTCGAGGCCGACATATTGCCGGTAGCACGCCTTATCATCGTCTTCCTGATGCTGGGAAGTTTCGCTCTTGTCTTCGCCGCACTGGTGCGCCAGTCCGAAGAGATGAGCTTCCGGCCTCAGCCTACGGCGTCGCGCTGCGGCGACGCAGCCGGAACGCCATGCCCGCAACGGGCGCTGTAACTCCCGAAGACATATTGTTGTTTCTCCCTGAGCCGAGGCCGGTGGCCCGCGCGCGTCGGTGGCGTGCGACAAAGCTTGCTCGTTGCGCCTGCGGCCCTTCGCGACGTAGATGAGAACCTTGATTGGCGGATGAACTTTGGGTCGGTAGCGGTAGCAGCTATCCGATGTTCTTGGGAAACAAGCCCTGCGGCGCGTTGACTGGCCGGGTGTCTGGAGCGGGAATTTTCCATGTCGCGCAGCGTGTTGGTTTCAGGTGGCTGCGGTTTCTTGGGCTCACATCTGATCGACCGTCTGCTGCGGCGAAGCGATCTGGAAAGACTGGTCGTCGTCGACAATCTATGGACCGGCACGCGAGACAACATTGCGCATGTCACCGACCCGCGTTTCAGCCTCCAGGTTGCCGACGCCGAAAGCTTTTCATCCAGTCAGCTCTTTGACGAGATCATCCATCTCGCGTCGCCCGCTTCGCCGATATGGTACATGCGCGAGCCGATACGCACGATCAAGGCCAACATAGGTGGTGCGCTCAATCTTCTGACGCTGCTCAAGCCCGGCGGTCGTTTCTGCTTTGCCTCGACCTCGGAGATTTACGGCGATCCCCAGGTTTCCCCGCAATCCGAAAGTTACAGGGGATCGGTGGACTGCACAGGTCCCAGGGCCGCCTATGATGAAAGCAAGCGCTGCACCGAGGCATTGCTGTTCGAGCAGCAGCGGGTCAGCGGTCTTGATGTTCGTGTCGTCAGGATCTTCAACACCTATGGGCCGCGAACCCGGATGGACGACGGCCGCGCCATTTCGAACTTTGTCATCCAGGCTCTGACGACAGGGGTCCTGACGGTTTACGGCGACGGCTCCCAATCGCGCAGCTGGGGTTATGTCGACGACATCGTCGAGGGACTGGAACGTTTGTTCTGGCGCGACAGCATCTCGCACCGCGGTCCGCTCAACATCGGCAACAATCAAGAGGTTTCGGTTCTGCGCATCGCTGAGTTCGTCAGCTCGCTTGTTCCTGGCAGCCGCATCGAGCACCAGCCTCCGGTTCCCCAGGATCCAACCAACCGATGTCCGGACCTGACTTTGGCGATGCATGTCCTTCCCGGTTGGGAAGCGAAAGTCGGCTACCGGGAAGGCATCGAGCGGACGTTCGAGTGGTTTCGCCAGCAGATCGCCGCGACCAGGACGTGACGCAAAAGTCGGCCGCTCACTGCGCCACCACCTGCAAATTGGCGTTGCCGTAGAATGTATAGGCAAGATAGGTCGGGTCGCCGGTTTCATAGAAGCGCTTGCGAACCACTTGCAACATCTCGGCGAGGTAAACCGGTCCGTCCTTGAGCCGCGCGCTGATGCCGCCATAGAAGTCACTTGAGAAGGCTGCGGCCGCGCGGTCGGTCAACGGCCACATGCCGCCGATGAAGCCCGACGCACCACCGGCCAGCACCGCCGGGCCCCAGCCCTGCACGAAGCCGCCGAGCAGCTGGGACTTGCCCGTGTCGCAGGCGTTGAAGAAATAGAACGGATTGCCCTTGCCATGCGCGGCGCTGACCAGCGCACGCCAGGTATCGGGATCGAGCGACTGGTCGACCAGGTCGATAGCAAACACTGGCCGGCCGCTACTCGGCTGGTTGACCTCGCCGTGGCCGGAAAAATGGATGAAGCCGGTCGAGACCTCACCGACCAGTTTTTCGAAAGAGACGAAATCGCCATCGAAGCGGCGATAGCCGGCGAGCTTGCTCAACGCGTCGATTTCGACCTCCTGGAATGGCAGCGACTGCTTGTCGATATAGGAGGGAGCGACGGCCGCGACGCCGGTGAAAGCCATGCGGTCGAGTGGATTGTCGACCTGCGAGGAGGTGCTGCGCGGCGCCCAGCGGGCCAGCCGGTACCTCATGCCGAGGAAGCCGTCGCGGGTTGCACCGTCGGCACTTTGCGGGCGGATCAGCTCCCACGGCAGCGTGGGGCTGTTGGAGGTGACCTGGATCGAATGCAGTTCGCCCTTGTCGCGCAGCGACCAGAACACATCCTTGAACGCCGCGGGCACATAATCGCGGTAGAGCACGTCGCCAAAACCCTCGGCGGCCAGTGTGACAAAGCGCTTTTGCGCATCCGGGTCGCTGGTTGCGGCCGGCTGCTGCAACGACGCCGCGCCGCGCAAGCTCAACCCGAGCTGCAGCAGCCGCCGGTATTCAGAATCCAGCCATGCCGCCATTTGCGGTGGCGTCGAGAAGGTGTCGGTCACCGGGCCGGCCAGATGCGGCGAATGGATGATGATCTGGCCAGGACCCAGTCCGCTCGGATCGTCATAAAGGATGGTGACATCGAGATCGGGGACGTCGTCGGGACCGGCATTGCCAAGTTGGACGCTGCCGGTCAGCGCCGGCTCCGGAGGGGCAGAGGCGAGCATGAGCATGGCAGGTGCGGCAGCGCGATTGGCTGTCGTGTCCTGGGCGCCGGCCTCGACGGGCGTCTTTCGACGAACAGTGACGGGTCGCGATGCCGATCCGAGGTACCGTCCGGCGCTGTAGATGCGGGCGATGAACTGGGCGGGCTTGCTGTCTTTTGCAATGGGCCGCGCCTTGAGTTCGAAGCGGATGAAATCGCTGTCGCCTTCGCGGTAGAGCGTCGTTTGCCGGCTCCATTTGCCGCCATCGGCGAGGTCGAAGCCGGAGGCGAAGAGATCGATGTCGATGGGCCAGGAATCGGTTCCCGCCGGCATCGTCATTGAAAGTGCACCGTCGGCCGTCACCGACGAGCCGGGCGCCGCCTTCACTTTCACCTCGGGCGTCAATTGCTCCTCGGTCAGTGCGATCGACACCGTCACGGTCTCTCCTGCCACGACCTCGTCGGGCGCGTCGATGGTCGGATGGCGCACGACCTCAACCGCATTGTTGTCCGCCGGTGGAGGAACGGCGTCGGGAGGCGCCTCCAACGGCGGCACGGAAGGCGCTTCGGCCGTCGGCAAATCGGGTAACGGGTAAAGCGGCTTTATGACAGGCGGTGGGGCGGGCGCTGGCGACGGGACAGGCGGCAACGCCGGAGGCTCTTCGGATGTCGCCGTGTCAGGCAACGGGGCAGGTGGCGTCATGGTCGATGGCGCGTCGGAAGGCGGGCTGGGTTCCATGCCGGCGGCTCCGCCGTCACCCGGATAGGTATCGCCGAGATTGTTCTGCGCCGCGGCTGCCGCCTTGGCCGCGTCCTCCTGATACTTTCGCTGCTCCTCGTACTTCTGTCGGGCCTGCTCCTCGTACTTCTGTCGGGCCTGCTCCTCATATTGTTGACGCTGCAGCTCCTGCCGCTTGTATTCCTCATATTGAGCGGCTTCGTCGGTGCTGTTTCCCGTCCCTGCGTCGGGACTGCCGGACCCCGGCGCGACATCCATCGCGGGCGGCTCCTGGATGCTGCCATCGTAGCCGCCTGAGCCGTACTCACTACCGTCGATCGCCGAGCCGCCGCTTGGCAAATCGTAGCCACTGGCCGGGCTGTCATAGCCGCTACCGCCTGCGCTCATCGGCGGCGCCGGTGCGGGCTCTGGCGCGGTCGCCTCAGGCGGCGCCTCGGTCGGTGCCGGCGCGGCGGTGGCCGGCTCGTCCGGCGTCAGCACAAAATTTGTGTCTGCCGAACGGCCATAGGCCACCCACGGCCATTGAGTACCGACTGTCCTGTCGAAAACGGATTGCCTGACCGAGGCGAGGACGGTGCGTATACCCACACCTCGCCTGGTCAGCGCGGCCGTCAGCGCATCGGCAAACACCGTGACGGGTGTGGCTTCCTTCAGCGCGACGCTTCCCGGCTTGGCCGAGAGGGCGACGATGGCGTGAGAGGGCGGGTCAACCTCCGCCAGACCTTGCATCACGCCCGGAGTGGGGTCGTGCCCGTCGCCAGGATTGTCCAGCACAACCACCTTCAAAGTCGGTGTGGCCTCGAGCGCCTGCATGAACAGATCGAGAGGCAGCGCCGTCTGGTCGATCGCTTCCTTCGAATCGATTCGCGTGCCGCGCGTCAGCAGATAGCTCCTGCCATTGGCCTGGGCCGTATGGCCGACATAGTAGAAGATGCCGACGGAATCGGCGGCACTCAGAGACTTGGCGAAGCCATACATGGCGTGCGCCACTTCGGCGCGGTCGCCGTCAGCCACTTGCTGGACGGTGAAGCCGAGAGACCGCAGGGTTGTTGCAACGAGCTCTGCGCTCATCTCGGCGTTGTCGATGGCCGACGCGCCCTCATAGACCGGATTGGCGACAACCAAAGCGATGCGCTCCTCGCCGCGCGCAGCGGAGAAGAGCGCCATGGTCATCAGCAGCACGGCCGCCAGAAACAGGCGCATGAGCTTGATCCAACCCTGCAGGCCGCGGCGGTCACGCCACGACTTGCCCCAAATTCATCAACGGCCTCGTCCCGAGCATATCATGATGGGTTCACCGACGCATCGGCCGCATCCTCAACGGTTGATGCCCTGCTCGTGGTCACAAAAAGATATTGACTGTATGTTTAGTCATAGTTATCCCTAGTGGTGAGGATCAAGTTGGTCAGCCGGTTTGCGCTGGTGAATGACCACGGAGGAGAGGGGAATATCTTGACAGCCATACGGCCCGCCGTTGAGGCGAAGGGCGTCACCAGGATCTTTCGGGGAACCGGTCAGGACCAGGTCAGAGCACTCGACAACGTCTCCGTCGCGATCCGCGAAAATGAATTCTTCACACTGCTCGGCCCGTCGGGCTGCGGAAAGACGACGTTGCTGCGGCTGATCGCCGGCTTCGACTTTCCAACCGCCGGCGAAATCCTGCTCTACGGCCAGGACATCGCGCCGCTGCCGCCGTTCAAGCGGCCGGTCAACACCGTCTTCCAGTCCTATGCGCTGTTTCCGCACATGACGGTGGCCGAGAATATCGGCTTTGGCCTGGAGATGCTGGGCAAGCCGAAGGCCGAGATCAAGGCGCGCGTCGACGCGATGTTGAAGCTGGTCAAGATGGAAGCGCTCAGCGCGCGCCGCACCAGCCAGATCTCCGGCGGCCAGCAGCAGCGTGTGGCGCTCGCCAGGGCGCTCGCACCGCAGCCGAAAGTGCTGCTGCTCGACGAACCCTTGTCGGCGCTCGACTACAAGCTGCGCAAGGAAATGCAGATCGAGCTGAAGCGGCTACAGCACGAGACCGGCATCACCTTCATCTTCGTCACCCATGACCAGGAGGAAGCGCTGACGATGTCGGACCGCATCGCGGTGATGTCGGCGGGAAACATCCTACAGGTCGGCACGCCCTGGGACGTCTATGACCACCCGGCGGAACGGTTCGTCGCCGACTTTATCGGCGAGACCAACTTCCTGACCGGCATGGTCGAAAGTGCAGGCGATGGCCGGGCGCGGATTGCCTTGCGCTCGGGTGCGAAGATCTGCGCGACCGCCGCCGCGGATTTCCGCGCAGGCGGAAACGCAACGCTGATGGTCCGGCCTGAGCATGCCAAGCTCGTCAAAGGCCGCGGCGACTTGACCGGCACGATCGAGACCATCGTCTATTTCGGCACCGACACGCACATCCATGTCCGGCTGGATGAAGGCAACGTCTTCATGGTGCGCCAGCAGAACTCGCGCAGCGCCAGCTGCGGCTTCGAAAACGGCGACAAGGTCGGCATATCGATCGGCGACGACGCTGCCCAAGTGCTGAAGGACTAGGGCCATGGCGACCGCGATAGAGGTAGCCGAAAAGGCTGAACGTGACGATATCAGGTCACGCTGGCTGCTTTCCACCCCGGCGCTGCTGATCGTGTTCGTCGCGGCCCTGGGGCCGCTGCTGATCGTGGTCGTCTATTCCTTCCTGACGCCAGGCAATTACGGCGATGTGAAATGGCAGTTCTCGACCGATGCCTGGGTGAGCGTGCTGTTCGAGCGTGACGTCTTCGACGATACGCTGTCGTTGGCCACCGCCTATCTGTCGATCTTCTGGCGCTCGGTGTCGCTGTCGCTGGCAACCACTGTGCTGACCTTGATCCTCGGCTTCCCCACCGCCTATTTCATTGCCACACGGCCGGATCATCGGCGCGACATCTGGCTATTCCTGATCACCATCCCGTTCTGGACCAACCTTCTGATCCGCACCTTCGCCATGCAACAGGTGCTGCGCAATGACGGCATCATCAATTCGGTGCTGCAACTGCTTGGGATCACCGACCATCCAGTGCAGCTTATGTACACCAATTTCGCCGTCCTGGCCGGCATGGTCTACGTGTTCCTGCCGCTGATGGTGCTGCCGCTATACGCCAGCATGGAGAAGATCGACTTCCGCCTGGTCGAGGCGGGCTACGACCTCTACGCGACGCGGTCCCAGGTGCTGAGGCGCATCATCGTCCCGCTGGTCACGCCAGGCATCGTCGCCGGCTCGATCCTCGTCTTCATCCCCTCGCTCGGCGCCTATGTGACGCCAAGGGTGCTCGGCGGCGGCACCAATCTGATGATTGGCAACCTGATCGAGCTGCAGTTTGGCCAGGGCAGAAACTGGCCCCTCGGTGCGGCGCTGTCGATCACCTTGATGGCGATCGTCATGGTGGCGCTGCTGTTCTATGTCCGCAACACGACCAGGTCGGATGGCGCCCATGGCTAATCGCTTCGACGTCCGGCGGCAGAACGGCTTCGTCAGCGTGGCGATGCTGTGTTTCTTCCTGCTTTACCTGCCGATCGCCACGCTCGTGGTCTACGCCTTCAACGACAATGATTCCATTGTGATCTGGAAAGGCTTTTCGCTGCGCTGGTTTCACATCGCCTGGAACAATGGGCTGGTCATCGAGGCGTCGATCCGCTCGTTCCAGATCGCCGCTGTCGCCGCCATACTGGCGACGATCACCGCCACGATGGCGGCGCTGGCGACGACCAGGACCAAACCATATCCGGGGCTGACCCTCAAATACGCCTTCATCAACCAGCCGCTGATGGTGCCGGAGATCGTCACCGCGGTGGCGCTGCTGATCGTGTTCTCGCGCATCAAGATCTGGACTGGGTATTCCGGGCTCGGCTACCTCGTCGCCGCGCACACCGCCTTCTGCATCCCGTTCGCCTATCTGCCGATCCGGGCGCGGCTTGAAAGCATGGACCTGGCACTCGAGACCGCGGCGGCCGATCTCTACGCAACGAAGTGGAAGACATTCCTGCACGTGACCTTGCCGTTGCTCTGGCCGGGCATTCTCGCCGGACTGATGCTCGCCTTCGTCGTCTCGCTGGATGACGTCGTCATAACCGAATTCGTCAAATCGGGCGGCCAGGACACGCTGCCCACCTACATGCTCGGCCAGCTCCGGCGTACCGTCACGCCGGAAGTCAATGCGATCTCGACGGCTTTCCTCGTGCTGTCGATCGGCATCGTCACGGCTTTCTTTTTCATCAGCAGGAAACGGACCTGAGGCGGTAACGCCCGACGGTCCCAACAATGGGAGCATGGAGCATGAACTGGAAACTGACCGCGACGGCGATCGGGCTGTCGCTGCTGGCCGTGACGGGTGCCGCTCGCGCCGAGGGTGAGCTCAACATCTACAATTGGGGCAATTACACCAACCCCGATCTCATCAAGAAATTCGAGGAGACCTACAAGGTCAAGGTCACCGTCACCGACTTCGATTCCAACGACACAGCACTCGCCAAGATCCGCCAGGGGGGTGCCGGTTTCGACATCGTCGTGCCTTCGGCAAGCGTCGTTCCGATCTGGATCAGCGAGGGGCTGCTGTTTGAATCGCGCCCGGACCAGATGGAGAATTTCAAGAACGTCGATCCCAAATGGATCGATGTCCCCTTCGATCCGGGTCGCAAATACACCGTTCCGTGGCAGTGGGGCTCGACAGGCGTGTCGGTCAACAAGTCGGTCTATTCGGGTGACGTGAACACGTCCGCGATCTTCCTCGATCCGCCGCCCGAACTCGTCGGCAAGATCAATGTCGTTCCCGAAATGGGTGACGTCATGTTCCTCGCCATCGCCTACGAAGGCGGCCAATACTGCACTGACGACAAGGTCGTGCTGAAGAAGGTGCGCGACAAGCTGGTCGAGGCCAAGGCGAAATGGCTGTCCTTCGACTATGGCGCCGTCGACGGCCTCGGCAAGGGCGACGTTGCCGCCGGCGTCAACTGGAACGGCATTTCGCTCCGCCAGCGGCTGCAAAACGACAAGATCGTCTATGGGTATCCCAAGGAGGGCTACCCGATCTGGATGGACAACGTCGCCGTCCTCAAGGACGCCAGGAACGTCGAGAACGCCAAGCTCTTCCAGAACTTCATCATGGACCCGCAGAACGCCGCACTGATCTCGGCCTTCGCGCGCTATTCGAACGGCATCAAAGGCTCAGAAGCCTTCATGCCGGACGACATGAAGAACGCGCCGGAAGTGAACGTTCCGGCCGAATTCGCTGCCAAGGGACAATTCATGCCGGCCTGTCCGCCTGATGTGCAGGCGCTCTACACGAAAATCTGGACCGATCTCCAGAAATAGCCCGACCCGGGTTCCTCGCGCCGCGATATCGCGGCGCGGCCACCTCCCGTCCATGCCAAAGGCGATCCGGCGATCGCAGGAGACTTCCCATGACCGATCTCGACCTTTGCTACATGCCGGCCAGCGAGGCGCTGCGGCTGTTCAAGGCGAAGAAACTCTCGCCCGTCGAATTGATGCAGGCGACCATCGACCGCGCCGAGGTGACGAAAGCGGCGATCAACTGCTTCACCTTCACGCATTTCGACGAGGCGATGGAGCTGGCCAAAAAAGCTGAGGCGAAATACGCCAGGGGGGCCAGGACCGGCGCGCTCGAGGGCCTGCCGATCGGCATCAAGGACGAGAGCTACATCAAGGGTAAGCCGACATCGCACGGCTCGCTGCTGTCGAAGGACGCCATTGGCGGCCACACTTCGACGATGAACGAGCGCATCATCAAGGCCGGAGGCATCGTCCATGCACGCACGGCAACGCCCGAATTTAGCTGCGCCGGCTATACCTGGTCGAGGCGGTGGGGCGTCACGCGCAATCCGTGGAACCCGGACTTCACGCCGGGTGGTTCGTCCGGCGGYGCGGCGGCAACGCTGGCCTCGGGCACATCGGCGATCGCCACCGGTTCGGACATTGCAGGCTCGATCCGCATTCCGGCGTCCGCTTGCGGTCTCGTCGGCTTCAAGCCGCCCTATGGGCGCAACCCGGACGAGCCGCCGTTCAATCTCGACTTCTATTGCCACACCGGCCCGCTGGCGCGAAACGTCGGGGATGCGATCCTGTTGCAGAATGTCATGGCGGGACCAAGTCCGCTCGACATCGCCACGCTGCGTCCGAAATTGCGCCTGCCACTCGACTACAAGCCAATCAAGGGCTGGAAGATTGCTCTCTCGATGGACCTCGGCTCCTTCGAAGTGGATGCCGAGGTGCGCAAAAACACACTCGCTGCCTGCGACGTGTTCCGCTCACTTGGCGCCACCGTAGAGGAGGTCGATCTGGGCTGGGGCGACGAGGTGCTCAAGGCCGGCATTGCCTATCTGGAGCACCTCTTCGGCGCTTCGCTGGCGCAACTGCTCAAGCAGCACGGTGGGGATATGACCAGCTATGCACGGCAATTTGCCGAAGATGGGCAAAAGTCGAAGGCCACGGATTTTGTCGCTACCCTCGACGTGGCGGCCAGGATGTACCAGACGCTCGGACCGTTGCTGGAGACATATGATGTGCTGATCTGCCCGACCAATGCGCTTCCCTCTGTGGCGGCGGAGTTCGACCACACCAGGGACACGGTCGAGATCAACGGAAAGCAGGTGAACCCTTCGCTTGGCTGGGTGATGACGACACCGTTCAACATGCTGAGCCGTTGCCCGGTTCTGTCCATGCCGTCGGGCCGCGCGACAAATGGCGTGCCGACCGGGATCCAGATTGTCGGCCGCACCTATTGCGACGCCGATGTCTTCCGGGCGGCGCTGGCCTATGAGACGGCTCAGGGAAAATGGTACGCAAACACCGAAACGCGACCGTCGCTGTGATAGCCATGTGGCCCTTGCCGCGCTGGTGCTTGATCTCCGGCTTCGGTTATGGTGAGCCGGCGCGCGGGGCTGGAAAGCTCCGCCGCGAGGTTTGAAAGGCTGGACAGAAAATGGCGCAACGCAAGGCAGTCGCGAAGGCAATGGTCGCCGAGGCTGGCGACGGCCGGCTCGAGCCGGCCCCCAGGGATCGCCGGCGCGAGCGCGGCGAAGCCAGCATCCAGCGCATCATCGACGCCACCATCGATCTCATCGCCGACGAAGGCCTGGCGAGCGTCACTATGCAGCGCATCGCCGAGCATGTCGGATCCTCCAACGCACTGGTGGTTTTCCACTTTCGCAGCAAGGAGAACCTGTTTCGCGCCGTGCTGCAGTATCTCAGCGATCAGTACGATGAATTGTGGGCGACGCTGGTGCGCGTGCCCGGCCTATCGCCGGTCGAGCGGCTGATGGGCGCGGTCGAATGCGCGCAAAGATTCGCGCGGCAGCATCCAAAATGGGTCTCGGTCTTTGTCGTGTTCTCCAGCGACCGCAAGAGCATGCAGATCTATAACGAGATCGGCCTGCCCAGCGATCTCAGCTACAATGCCGAGGCGCGCGACCTGCTCATCGAAATCAAGCGCAGCGGCGGCTACACCGATGTCGACCCCGATACATTGGCTGAAAGCCTCAACTATCTCGTCCATGGGGCATGGATCTGGGATCATCTCAATCCCCCGGCGGGCAATTCCGATGTGCTGAGGAAGACGATGCTGATGCTGCTGCATCAGTCGTTTCCGCGACATTTCGAATTGATGCGCTAACTCGCTTGCTAAGGCCGTCGCAGATGGCAGCCGGCCTGCCGCTTCTGCGCCAGATATTCGTCGACAAGCTGGCGGTAACGCACCTTGCCGAAGCTCGGAAAATGGCCGCCATGCACGACCGCGACATCGAGGTCGCGCATGCCGAGCAGCGTCGCCATGTAGTCGGAAATATCCGAGTGGTAGACGTCGTCGATCAGCGGGCCGTCATAGATGATGTCGCCTGAAAGCATGATACCGGTCTTCTTCTCGTGGAGCGCGATGCCGCCGGGCGAATGGCCGGGCGTGTGGATCACCTCGAAGGCACGGTCGCCGAGATCGACGACATCGCCATGCGCGAGCAGGCGGTCGGCCGGGGCAGGCGGGACGTGGTAGTTCGCCGTGTTCCAACCTTGCGGCATCCCGTCGAACATCTCGTCGGTCGCGTAGGTGCCGGCAGCCGTCCATTCGTTGCGCGGATCGGCGAGGATTTCCGCCTCGGCGGCGTGCACGCAGCGGTCGGGAAATTCGTGATGGCACCCGATATGATCGAAATGCGTGTGGCTGGCGACGCAGGTCAGCTTGCGCTCCGTCACCAGCGGTACATGGCGCCTGAGGCTGAAATGGCCGAGGCCGGTATCGAACAGGAGATCACGGTCGCGGCCGCGCACATGCCACATGTTGCAGCGGAAGAACGGCTTGATCCACGGCTCATGGATCAGCGTCACGCCATCGCTCATGCGGATGGTCTCGTACCAGTCCGGAGCTCCGATGACCGGAAGCGTGCCCATGTTCAGTCCATCAACAGGATGATCTGGTCGGTATCGCACGAAACCGCAACCGTGTCGCCCGGCTGGACTGCCGCCCATGCCGGGAGCCTGGCGATGAACTGCAGCGAAGGGTCTTCGACGGAAACCGCCAGCACGCGCTTGAAGCTCCCCTGGAAGACGACGTCGCTGACCTCGGCGCTACCAAGCCTGACACCGCCGCCGGCCGCGCCGAGGACGAGGTGCTCCGGTCGTATGGCGAGCCCGACAGCCGAGCCCACCGGCAACGCGCTCGGCAACGAAACCTGCCCGACCGGCGTCGCGACAGTGCTGGTCCTGTCACTGGCCTCCGTGACGGTGCCAGCCAGGATCGTGCTTTCGCCCATGAAGGTGGCGGAAAAGCGCGTCGCCGGCCTGGCGTAGACACGTTCAGGTGGCCCTTCGTCCTCGATGCGCCCGTCATTCATCACCACGCAGTGGTCGGCGAGCGCCATCGCCTCTTCCTGGTCGTGCGTAACATGGATGAAGGCGGTGCCGACGCGCTTCTGGATCGCCTTCAGCTCGTCCTGCATCTGGCGCCGCAATTTCAGATCGAGCGCGCCAAGCGGCTCGTCGAGTAAAAGCACCGCCGGTTCGATCACCAGCGCACGCGCCAGCGCCACGCGCTGCCGCTGGCCGCCGGAGAGCTGGTGCGGTTTCTTGTCGAAAGAAGAGGCGAGGCCGACCAGCGCCAGCGCCTTGCGCGCCCGTGCGGCCCGCGTCGAGCCATCGACGCCCTGCATGCGCAGGCCGAAGCCGACATTGCTGCCGACGCTCATATGCGGGAACAGCGCGTAATCCTGGAACACCGTCGTCGTCGGGCGTTTTGCCGGCGGCACCGAGGTGCAGTCCACGCCGCGGATGAAAACCTTGCCTTCGCTCGGGGTGACGAAGCCGCCGAGAATGGACAGCAGCGTCGTCTTGCCCGAGCCTGACGGTCCGAGCAGGATGGTGTAGCTGCCCGGTTCGATCTTGAGCGAAACGCTCTTGAGCACCGTCTGTTGGCCGAAGCGATGCGAGACCGAGTCTATGTCGACCAAAGGCGCGGTCATGCTTTTCTCCGGCGCAGCAATGTCAGTTCGAACAGCACGACCAGCACAATGGAGACGGCAAAGACCAGCGAGCCGACGGCGTTGGTCTTGGGATTGAGGCCGGAGCGCAGCAGGTTCCAGATTTCCACGGGCAAGGTCGTGTCGAAGCGGGTCAAAAGGAAGGAGATGACGAACTCGTCCCAGGAGAAGGTCATCGACAGGAAGAAGCCGGCGAATATGGCAGGCGCCATGACCGGCACGGTGATCAGGAGCAGCACCTTCCATTCCGGCGCGCCGAGGTCGCGCGCCGCCCGTTCGATGTTGATCTGGTGGTCGCCCATCTGGCTATAGATGATGGCAAAGCACAGCGGCAGGTTGATCACGACATGGCCGATGCCGGCGGCAAGCAATGATTTCGGCACGCCGGCCCAGTTGAACAGCACCAGCAGCCCCATGCCGATGATGAGATAGCTGACCGTCAGGGGTAGGGTGATCAGTCCGCGCAGCAGGCCGGAGCCGGGCAGGACGAAGCGGGCGAAGCTCCAGGCGGAAAGGAAGCCGAGCGTGACGGCGGCCAGCGACGAGATCGAGGCAACCAGCAGCGAATTGACCAGCGCCGAGGTCAGCCGTGTGTCCGAGAGAACCGCGTCGTACCAGCGCAGCGACGGGCCGGTGAAGGGCGGGATCGGAAAGGAGGTCGACTGGAGCGAGAACAGGACCAGCACGACCACAGGCAGGAAGATGAAGCCGTAGACGGCTAGCGCATAGAGCCAGGATACGATGCGGACAATCCTGCGCATCTCACGCCCGCTCGATCTTGAGCCAGCGGGCGCAGGCAAGATAGGCGATGGTGACCACCGCCATGAGGATGATCGACAGCGCCGACGCCAGCGGAAAGTCGCCGCGCCGGCCGATCTGCATCATCACCAGCTGCGGCATCAGAAGCTCGTTGTTGCCGCCGAGGATCTGCGGCGTGATGTAGTCACCGATGCACAGCACGAAGGTGAGGAAGGCGCCGACCATGATGCCGGGCAAGGTCAGCGGCAGGATGACATGCAGGAAGGTGCGCACCGGCCCGGCGCCGAGATCGGCGGCCGCCTTGCGATAGCTCGGGCACAACTGCTTCAGGTTGGCGAAGATCGTCAGCGTCAAAAGCATGACGAAGAAATGCACGAAGCCCGTGACGGTGGCGAAACGTGTGTTGGCGAGTTGCAGGGGTTCGGCGACCACGCCGATGCCCGTCAGTGCCCGGTTGATGACGCCGTTCTGCGCCAGTACCAGCAGCCAGGAATAGGAGCGCACGACATAGGAGGTCCAGAATGGCAGCACGGCCAGCATCAGCGCCAGCCTTTGCCAGCGTTCCGGCACCTGTTCGGCCAGGATCCAGGCGAAGGGATAGGCGAGCAACACCGAGACGACTGTGACGATCGCCGTCACCTCGAGCGAATTCACCATCGCCTGCCAGTAGGAAGGGTTGGTGAAGAACTGGCTGTAGTTGGACACCGTGAAGCCGCTGCCCTCATGCGCCGTCAGGCTGGACAGCCCCATGGCGATGAAAGGCAGCACGAAGAACAAAAGGGTCCAGCCGAGCGCCGGCGTGACCAGCGCCCAGGGCAGGGCGCGGCCCGCCCGTGGCAAGGCACGCCCGTTGTTTGCAGCGGTCATCAGCGGTGATCGCTCACTTTGCCTGCAGCATTTCGGTCCACATATCCTGCATCTTCTTGTCGAGGTCGGCGTTCGGCGCCGGGTAGGCCTGGGCGCGGGCGAGGAAGCCCGGCTGTTCGTCGAAGCGCAGGATCTTCTTCTGGTCGTCGGTCAAAGCCGCCTTGGTGTTCGCCGCCATGCCCCAGTAGCAGGACGAGGTGGCAAGCCGCGCCTGGCCCTCCGGGCTCATGATGTACTGGATGAATTTCAGCGCCATGTCCTTGTTCTTGGAATCCTTGAACATGGCCAGCGACTGCGACCACAGCACAGCCCCTTCCTTTGGGATGGAGAAGTCCAGCGCCGGGTTCTCCTTGGCCAGCCCGGCCGTCACCCATTCGCCGCCGCCAACCAGTATATCAACCTCGCCGGTCGCCAGCGCCGTCTGGCTGGCGGTCACCTCGCCGACCAGCTTGGCATTGGCCTTCATCTTGAGAAGCTCGTCCTTGAGGGCGGGCAGGTCGGCTTCGGTCAGATCAGCCGTCTTCTTGCCGATGGCGAGTGCGGCCATGCCGATGACCGGCAGATAATAATCGTAGATGGCGACCTTGCCCTTGTATTTGTCGCCGGTCAGCGCCGCCATCGACTGCATGTCGGCCGGGTCGACCTTGGTCTTGTTGTAGCCGATCGTGTTGTAGCCGAACTTTTCGGTGATGCCGTAGCGCTTGCCGCCGACCACGGTGGAGCCGTCCATCTTCACCTGGGGAAACATGTCCGCCAGGGGCAGCTTGTCGTCGGGCAGCGGCTCGAACAGGCCCTTTTCGACGCCGCGCGGCACGTCGATCGAGTCAATCACCATCACGTCCCAGTCGCCTGGCTGCGACTGCTCGACGATGGCGAGCCCGGCGCCGGTGCCCTCGAACTCCTTGACGTTGACCTTGACGTTGTTGGCCTCCTCGAAGGGCTGCAGAAGTGTGGGATCGGCATGATCGCACCAGATCAGCGCGTTGAGATCGGCGCCTTGCGCGACGCTGCCCGCACCGAGCAGCAGCGCCGTGGCGGCGCACGCGGCGTGCAGGTGGCTCTTCAGGATGGAAAGCGGATTCCGGGATGCAGATTCAGCGGACATCGAGTGTTCTCCCCTGCCTTTGTGGCTTCTTGTAAAAAATTGAACCAATTCTAAAATTGAGTCAATTCTGTTTTTATGGCAAGAGACTGATATGAGCGGATTGCGGGCAAGGCAAAAGGCGGATCGCCAAAGGCGCATCATCGAGGCGGCGGCAGAGCTTTTCCGCGAGRCTGGCTATGAAGGCGCCAAGATCGAGGCGATCGCCGAGCAGGCCGAAGTCTCGGTTGGCACGATCTACAATTACTACCAGAACAAGGGCGACATCCTCGGCGCCATCGTCTCGCTCGAAGTCAACGAGGTGCTGAATGCCGGGCAAGGTGTCGTCGCCAAGCCGCCGGCCAATGTCGGCGACGCGCTGGACACGCTGATCGGCATCTATATCGAACACTCGCTGCACTATCTCAGCAAGGAGATGTGGCGGCAGGCAATGGCGATCTCGACGCAACTGCCAGACAGCCCGTTCGGCCAGGCCTACACCGCGCTCGACCGTTCGCTGACCGAACAGATCCGCGCGCTGATCTCCCGCCTGCAGGCGCTCGGCCTGGTGCGGCAGGACATCGACGGGGCAGCACTCGGCGAACTGATCTTCAACAACATGAACATGATGTTCATCGAGTTCGTGAAACGCGACGAGGCGAGGATATCGGAATTGCGCGCCGCGATACGCCGGCAGAACCGGATTCTGGTGGCGGCGATTGCGGTCTGATTGTCAGGAGCAGGCAGCAGAATCGATTTTTGGACCAAGCCGCGGCTCAACCCCCTTGAGTCGAATCTGAAATCTGCTACAACCCATGAGTGTATTTCTAGGGGAGGGGTGAATGCAGTTTTCCATCTGGCATTGGGCAATACTTCTGTTGTTGATCGGAGTGCCCGTCTTCTTTGCGGTTCGATCTGCCTACAAGCCCGTCCAGAATCCGGCGGAGCTCGTCGGAATTGGAGGGTGGCTGATGCTTCTCGCGATTGGTCAGGCCATGGCTCCATTGCGTACGCTCGCCACATTGGGTTCCTCGAGCGATGGTTACAACCAGCTCATGCTGGTGCCGAACGGACCCATGGTGGTCTACGGCGAGGTTGGGCTGGTGCTGGCATTTCTGGTGCTTCAAGTGGTCGTGCTCGTTGCCATGCTGAGGCGGAGCCTAAGGTTCAAGCAGCTCTTCCTCACCCAATGGCTAGCAATCCCGGTGGTATTCATCCTGGACGCGATCTGGGTTTCCACGGTTTTCGGCGTCCCGGCTGGGCAAGTGGTCACCGGAGAGGCGCTTGCGACGTCCATAACCTCGTTTGTCCTGGTCGGACTCTGGGTCGCCTACGTCTACAGATCGGTCAGGGTGCGCAACACGTTCACCAGAGTGAAAGCGTCCGCCCAGGTCGCGAACGCGGCATAGAAGCGGGGCAATTCGAATATTTTGGAGCGCGAGCGCTCTCGGTCATTCCTGAAACCGCTCGCTGATCCCGTCGCAAAATGCTAGGATAAGCAGCAGTCAAACCGTGCTGCCATTTCATCAATGCTTAGAATTTCGGGAACTCTTCTCCATGGCGGGTCGACCCGTGCGCCGGTTGAGCTTCGTCCCGATTTTGGCGGCGGCCATATTCGACACGGTGTTCAACGGCCGAGCCTCGAAACATGGGAACGTGTCTCGCCGCCGACGACCATTGACGGGCTTGTTCGAGAACTGCAGCGCCAATTTCCCCATATGGCCATACATGCGACCGGCGGAGTGCGGACGGTCCGCCGCCAAGCCGAATTGATGGCGGAGCGGCGGCTTTCGAACCGGGCGCAATTCCTGAGGGTATATCGTCAAGCCCAGCATATTACCGAGATGGACGAGTGGGTCACTCAACATCCTCGCGCTACCCGATCGCAAACGACCGAGGCGTTCGAACAGATAATACACCGAGCTCGCGGACGCGGGGCTCCGGTTAGCAACCATCTGGATGACCGCGCCCGCGATATTTCCATTCCACATGGAAATCCTCACGAGCAAGCCGAAGTGCACCGCGCGCTGCAAAATTGGGGTGCACACGTCATCCTGGAAGGAGATGCAACCGGCGGGCCGCATTGGCACGTGGACTACACGCCACAAGTCGGGCCACCAATGGGGCGCAGGCCTTGATCGAGGTGCTGCGGCAAGAACGGCGGCCCAAAGCGCTGAAAATGCCTAAGGCTCTGAGACTATTAAATGAATTGACATATTGCCGGGAAGCTGGTGCCCCCGGACGGAATCGAACCGCCGACCTTCGGTTTACAAAACCGCTGCTCTACCAGCTGAGCTACAAGGGCACGGCGCTCCGGTTAGCATATTTGTTGCGCCAGTAAAGACAAAACTCCATTTTCGGTTACCCGGCATCGAGTGGACCGCCGGGGAGGGGCATCCTGAAAAGCGCCAAATCGCTTCCTACATATCTGGCAGGTGCAATCGCTTCGAGCAGGGGTGCCGCATGATCAGGTTTGTCATCATTCTCCCCATCATCTTGGTAGTCTGGATGCTGCTGGTGAAAATCATCAGCGATGTGAAGAAGGCCAATGTCGACTGGACCGGCGTCACCACCATCATCGGCTTTATCGCACTCGCCTTCTGGCTTCGCCATGTCACCGGCATGGGGTGAGCGGTAGGGAGTAGCGAATAGCGAATAGTCCAGGTGGCGAGTGCGGCTCTTTCGCTACTCGCTACTCCCTATTCGCTATTCACTCGCCTTCCGGCGCCGCCGAAAAATCTCCGAAACCTTTCGAACCATTTGCCGCACCGCGCCGACTGATGGTCAGAGGCGAATGGGTCGCCTCGATCAAGGATCCAGGAGATCATCATGTTCAAGCGCACTCTCACGTCAGGCCTCGTTGCCATTTTCGTCGCCACCGGCGCGCTCGCCGGCACCGTCGGCACGTCGTCAGCCCACGGCATGCATTATCACCATCATCATTACAGGCATTTCGAGCATTGGTGGTGGCACCACAACCATCATCATCACCACCACCATGGCCGGGTGATCATTTTCCTTTGATGGAGGGACCCAATTCCCCAAAGGGCGGCTTCGGCCGCCCTTTTTGCGTTATGCGCCAGGTCGCTGAGCCCCCGGCCTCGACACCAAGGTCCAGACTTCCGTCGATACGCGGAGGCATAGCGCCGGCAGGCCTCCACACTGGTTGATTTCTGCGGCTCCAGGAAAATCGAAAAAAGTTTCGAACCTTTCTCCTTGCCGTCACGACAGATGATCAAGAGGCGGATGGATCGCCTCGTTCAACGAAGCAAGGAGATCATCATGTTCACGCGCACAATCGTTTCCGGCCTCATCGCCACCACCGTCGCCGCCACCATGCTGGTCGGCACCGTCCAGCCCTCGGCCGCGCATTCGCATCATCACCACGACCTCGGCATCGGCATCGCCGCCGGCGTTGGCGGCTTTGTCCTGGGCACCCTGCTCGCCCAGCAGCCCCGCACCGTCTATGTCGACGAAGACGGCGGCTCGTGGCACGTCCGCCGCTGCTTCGACCGCTACGGAAGCTACGATCCGGACTCAGACACCTATGTCGGCTACGACGGCTACCGTCACTACTRCCGGCTCTGAGAGGGGTGGCGTCTCAATCAACTGCAGGAGGGGCGCCCCCGCCGCCCCTCTTTGCTGTTCGCAAGATGTTCGGGGGGAGGGGGATGGGATCGGGTCCCGGCCGGGTACCGAGGCCTTGATTTCGAGACATTGCGGCGAGACAACGATCCGATGAAGACAGCAATCTATGCCGTTCTCGCGATCGCCACGGGAGCCGGCGCGTTGCTGTTCGCGCTCGCGTGGCATGACCGCTACTGGTTGTGGCGGGATTGCTTCAACGAACTTGGCCGCTGCTACAATTCCGAAAGCGGCGAGGTTTTTCTTGAACAGGCCGGGCTGGTGTGGGGCATGTTCGCCATCGGCTGTCTGCTTGCTTGCCTGTTCTTTGCCCGATTGGCCTACTCGCGGAGTTGAGTCTTCCCGCGCCGCATCAGGCTGAGAGAGCGCCGCCGATCATCCTGGTCACCTCGGCCGCGGCATCGCGCACCAAAGGGCCGATCTCGGCCAGCCGCTCCGGCGTCACCCGCACTGTCGGCCCCGAGACCGAGACACCACCGATCGGCTCGCCGAATTCATTGAAGATGGCGGCTGCCACGCAACGCATGCCGGGGTGCCGCTCCTCGTCGTCCACCGACCAGCCACGCCGTTTGATCGTTGCTAGGTCATGGGCAAGGGCGGGAATGTCGGAAAGCGTCCTGTCGGTGAAGCGCTGCAGTCCAGCCTTGCGCAGGATGGTGCCGACACGCTCCGGCTCAAGATGCGCCAGCACTGCCTTGCCGATGCCGGACGCATGGAACGGGCTGCGCGTCCCCGGCCGGAAGAAGGCGCGGATCGCCTGGTGCGTCTCGACCTGGCTGACAAAGACCACGCAATCATCCTCGGCAACGCCGAGATTGGCGGTCTCGCCGGTCCTTTCCATCAACTCCTGCATGACGATACGGGCGCGGTCGACCAGCTTGCGGCGGCGCAGGAACGCCGCGCCCATGCGGTAGGTCTCGACGCCGATCGACCAGAGCTGGTCGCTGGTGTCGAATTCGACCATGCCGTGGTTTTCGAGTGTCGTCAGCATGCGGTAAGCGGTGGAGGCGGCAAGGCCGCTTTGCGCTGATATCTCGCTTAGGGACAGGCCGCTGCCTTCGGCGACAATGGCTAGGATGCGCAGTGCCCGGTCGAGCGACTGGACCGAAGTCGGCTCGGATGGCCCGTTGAAGGCGCGCGGCCGACCGCGCTGGCGTTTCTCGGTGGTTTCCATGGCCGCATTGTCGGCAATTCGGCGCAATAGGCAATGAAAAAGTTTTTCATTGTGCGAGGCGGTGAAATCGGTGGAAAACGAAAAGCCGTTCAAATTCATTGGCTAATCGCCGTTTCCTATAAATGAAAAAATATTCTGAAAAAATTGAAAAATAGCCGGCTTGGTGACATTCTCAGCCATCCAACAATGACAACCCCTGTGGAGGGCCGGAAAATGGCCAGGATGCGCGCTGTCGATGCTGCGGTTCTCGTTCTCGAAAAGGAAGGCATTTCCTGCGCTTTCGGCGTGCCGGGCGCGGCGATCAACCCGTTCTATTCGGCGATGAAGGCGAGGGGAACGATCCGCCATGTCCTTGCCCGCCACGTCGAGGGCGCCTCGCATATGGCGGAAGGTTTTACCCGCGCCAAGGCTGGCAATATCGGCCTGTGCATCGGCACCTCGGGCCCGGCCGGCACCGACATGATCACCGGGCTTTATTCAGCCGCGGCGGATTCCATCCCGATCCTGTGCATCACCGGCCAGGCGCCGCGTGCGCGGCTGAACAAGGAGGATTTCCAGGCGGTCGACATCGCCGCCATCGCCGCGCCGGTCGCCAAATGGGCGGTCACCGTCATGGAGCCCTATCTGGTGCCGATGACGCTGCAGAAGGCATTCCACCTGATGCGCTCGTCGCGGCCGGGGCCGGTGCTGATCGACCTGCCGGTCGACGTGCAGTTGGCCGAGATCGAGTTCGACATCGATGCCTACGAGCCGTTGACGCCGTTCAAGCCGGCAATGACGCGCGCGCAGGCCGAAAAGGCGCTGGCGATGCTCAACGCGGCCGAAAAGCCGCTGATCGTCGCCGGCGGCGGCATCATCAACGCCGATGCATCGGATCTGCTCATCGAATTCGCCGAGATTTCAGGCGTGCCGGTCATCCCGACCCTGATGGGTTGGGGCGCCATCCCCGACGACCACCGGCTGATGGCCGGCATGTGCGGACTGCAGACCTCGCACCGCTACGGCAATGCGACGATGCTGGAGGCAGACTTCGTCTTCGGCATCGGCAACCGCTGGGCCAACCGCCACACCGGCTCGGTCGACGTCTACACCAAGGGCAAGAAATTCATCCATGTCGACATCGAACCCACTCAGATCGGCCGTGTTTTCGCGCCGGATCTCGGCGTCGTCTCGGATGCGGGCGCCGCGCTGAAGGTGCTGCTCGACGTCGCCACGGAGTGGAAGACGGCGGGCAAGCTGCGCGATTGGTCGGGCTGGGCGAAGGAGTGCCAGGGCCGCAAGAAGACGATGAAGCGCAAGACGCATTTCGACCAGGTGCCGCTCAAGCCGCAGCGTGTCTACGAGGAGATGAACAAGGCGTTCGGCCGCGATGTCACCTATGTCACCACGATCGGCCTGTCGCAGATCGCCGGCGCGCAGTTCCTGCATGTCTACAAGCCGCGCAACTGGATCAATTGCGGCCAGGCCGGCCCGCTCGGCTGGACCTTGCCGGCAGCCCTTGGCGTCCGCGCCGCCGATCCCGACCGCACCATCGTGGCGCTGTCGGGCGACTATGATTTCCAGTTCATGATCGAGGAACTGGCGGTCGGTGCGCAGCACAAGCTGCCCTATCTCCATGTCGTGGTGAACAACGCCTATCTCGGGCTGATCCGCCAAGCGCAGCGCGGCTTTTCGATGGATTTCGAGGTCAATCTCGCGTTCGAGAACATCAACCGCTCAGGCGATCCCGAGGCCGGCTATGGCGTCGACCATGTTGCCGTTGCCGAGGCGATGGGCTGCAAGGCGGTCAGGGTGCGCAAGCCCGAGGAATTCGCCGCCGCTTTCAAGGAAGCGCAGCGGCTGATGAAGGAACACCAGGTTCCGGTCGTGCTCGAATTCATCCTCGAGCGTGTCACCAACATCTCCATGGGCACCGAGATCGACAAGATCACCGAATTCGAGGACCTTGCCGAACATCAGGAGGACGCCCCGACAGCGATCGTGATGCTGGATTAGATCAGCGGAAAAGGAGAAAAAGAAATGCCGCGTTTCTCAGCCAATCTTTCGATGCTCTTTGGCGAGCATGAGTTCCTCGACCGTTTTGACGCGGCTGCCCGCGCGGGCTTCAAGGGCGTTGAATATATCGGCCCCTACGATCACGCGCCCGAGGTGGTCGCCGCCCGGCTGAAGAAGAACGGCCTGACGCAGGTGCTGTTCAATCTGCCGGTGGGCGACTGGAGCAAGGGCGAGCGCGGCATCGCCGTGCTGCCGGATCGCGTGCCGGAATTCCGCCAGGGCATCGCCAAGGCGATCACCTACGCGCAGGCGCTCGGCTGCGAGCAGGTCAATTGCCTTGCCGGCATCGCGCCCGCGGGCGCCGACCGCAAGGTGCTGGAGGACGTCTTTGCCGAAAACCTCGCCTTTGCGGCGGAAAAGCTGGAGCAGGCCGGCATCCGGCTGCTGATCGAGCCGATCAACACCCGCGATATTCCCGGCTTCTTCCTCAACTACTCCGACCAGGCGCTGGCGCTGATCGACCGTATCGGTTCGAAGAACCTGTTCCTGCAATATGACATCTATCACATGCAGATCATGGAGGGGGATCTCGCCCGTGCCATCGAGGCAAACCTCGGCCGCATCGCGCATATCCAGCTTGCGGACAATCCCGGCCGTCACGAGCCGGGGACGGGCGAGATCAACTATCCCTTCCTCTACGAGCATATCGACCGCATCGGCTATTCCGGCTGGGTCGGCGCGGAATACAAGCCGAAGGCCGGCACAGAGGCCGGGCTGGATTGGTTCAGGGAACTGGCCGGGCAGGGAAGCGCGGCGGCTTAGCTGCCGACGCTGAAGCTGCCAATCTCCCCACCCGTGGGGGAGATGGCCGGCAGGCCAAAGGGGGGCGCGAGGGAACGCAGCCTCGACAAAGATATACTACGGAGAAAAACAATGGAAACCATCGGTTTCATCGGCCTCGGCATCATGGGCGCGCCGATGGCGGGGCATCTGCTGGATGCTGGCTATACGGTCATCGCCAGCGACCATCGCTCGAAGCCGCCGGCTGACCTCGTCGCCAAGGGACTGAAGTCAGTCTCCGGCCATGCCGCGGTGGCCAAGGCGGTCGATATCATCATCCTGATGGTGCCCGATACACCACAGGTTGCCGATGTGCTGTTCGGCGACAACGGCGTTGCATCCGGCCTGACCAAGGGCAAGCTGGTGATCGACATGAGCTCGATCTCGCCGATCGAAACCAAGGTGTTCGCCAGAAAGATCAATGAGCTGGGCTGCGACTATCTCGATGCGCCGGTYTCGGGCGGCGAAGTCGGCGCCAAGGCGGCGWSSCTGACSATCATGGTCGGCGGCGAGGACAAGGCGTTCGAGCGCGCCAGGCCTGTGTTCGAGAAGATGGGCAAGAACATCACCCTGGTCGGGCCGAACGGCGTCGGCCAGACCACCAAGGTGGCCAACCAGATCGTTGTCGCGCTGACCATTGAAGCTGTCGCCGAAGCACTTGTTTTTGCATCGAAAGCCGGTGCCGACCCGGCCAAGGTCAGGCAAGCGCTGATGGGCGGGCTGGCGGCCTCGCGCATTCTCGAAGTGCATGGCGAGCGCATGGTCAAGCGCACCTTCGCGCCGGGCTTCCGCATCGAGCTGCACCAGAAGGACCTCAACCTGGCGCTGGAAGGGGCAAAAGCACTCGGCGTGTCGCTGCCCAACACCTCGACCACGCAGCAGCTGTTCAATTCCTGCGCCGCCAATGGCGGCGCCAGGGAGGATCACTCGGCGCTGGTCAGGGCCCTGGAGCGGATGGCCAATTTCGAGGTTGGCGGCAACGCAGCCGAAATCAAAGGCAAGGCGGCATAGGTCAGGAGAGGGCGGCGCAACGTTCCCAAGCCGCCAACTCGTGACTGTCGAAGAGCGGGCTCCTGCGTCTGTCGCCGGAGCCCGTTTCGCATTTCGAGATGTTTGGCGTGAGGCTCAGCCGCGCTTCAAGAATGCCCGCGCCGCATAGAGGCTGATCGCCGCAGCGTTCGACACATTGAGCGACCGGATGGCGCCGGGCATGTCGAGCCGCGCCAGCGTCGTCACGGTCTCGCGCGTCTTCTGGCGCAGGCCCTTGCCCTCGGCGCCGAGCACCAGCGCTATTCTGTCACCGGCAAAACTCGTTTCGAGTTCCGACGGCCCGTCCGAATCGAGCCCGATGGTCTGGAACCCGGCCTCGTGCAACTGGCCGAGCGCGTCGGCGAGGTTCTTCACCTCGATCTGGTCGATATGCTCCAGTGCGCCGGAGGCCGATTTTGCCAGCACGCCCGTTTCCTGCGGGCTGTGGCGCGCGGTCGTGATCAGCGCGCCGGCGCCAAAGGCGACCGCCGAGCGCAGGATGGCGCCGACATTGTGCGGATCTGTGACCTGGTCGAGCACCAGCACCAGTCTGGCATCGCCAAGTGCATCAAGCCGCTTCGGCTTCAGCGGTTCGGCCTCGATCAGCACGCCCTGATGCACGGCGTCCGAGCCGGTGACCTTGTCGATATCCCTGGGTTCGACCAGTTCCGCCTTGAAAGGCAGGGCGGCGAGATCGGCGATTTCCAGGCGCTCGGCCGCATTGCGCGTCACCAGCATCTTTCTGATCTTGCGGCGCGGATTGTCGAGTGCCGCCCGCACCGTGTGCAGGCCATAGAGCCGCACAAGGCCGTCCGCGGCATGTTCGCCGGGCGGAACCGGCTGCCGGGGCCTGAACGCCGGTGCGCCGCCGCTTTTCTCGTCGCGATAGGCGCGCCGCAACTTCGCGTAGTGGGTGTCTTTCGGGGTGTTGGTTTTGTCGCTCATGGCCGGCTTCTATAGCCGTCTCCTCAGGCCAAGGATATGGCTCGTCGCCGCAGCCGGCGAACAACATCGAAAAACGCCGGTTGCGCGGTTGACACCCAATGGCCTTGCCGCCATAAGGCGCTTCGCTGGTTTCGGAGAAGACTTAACTCGGGTCCGGATTGGCGTGAATGCCTCGTTGCATGGCTCCGGCGGCAGAACTGGAGAGGTGCCCGAGTGGTTAAAGGGGACGGACTGTAAATCCGTTGGCTTAGCCTACGTTGGTTCGAATCCAACCCTCTCCACCACTGCCGGCCCGGAAGCCCTGAAACGCGAAAGCATCGGACCGAAAAGTGCATGGCGCTTTTCGGGGGAATCCGGTACTTCAGTGCAAGGCGCGGGTATAGCTCAGTGGTAGAGCAGCAGCCTTCCAAGCTGAATATGCGGGTTCGATTCCCGCTACCCGCTCCATTAACCATTTGATATTTATACAAACTTTTTCCTAGGATCGATAGTGCCGTGTCACTGCGCCTGTCAGTGCTGCGCTGTTATTCCTAAAAGTCCGCTGCAGATATTCAGCTTGCTAACCTTACCCTCGACAGAAGGCGGCACTGACGTGCGCGAAATAGGTGGAAGCTCCCTTCTGCTCATCTGCCAGAATGAGCAAACAGAAGCGGCCATCCGCCTCTAGTTCTCAGACGACCGCCGTGGGCCGTCCATTTGTTGTGTGGGGAAGAGCGATGGCGGACGTTGCACCTCCAAGGTCCGATGTCGTGAGCTGACCCGATCTGGTCATTCCCGCCGCATTTCGGTGTCTCCAAACGGACACTCAGCCAAGTCGGCGCTGTTGACCTAAGCGCACGCTCGCGTCCGACGCGGGACTAGAATAGGCTGCAGCGAAGCCGCTTGATCGACCGGGGAGGGCGCAGGCAAGTATGGAGCGAAGGCTTACCGCGATACTTGCTGCCGATGTGGTTGGCTACAGCCGCCTCATGGGCGAGGACGAGGTAGGCACACTCGAGCGATTGAAGGGTTGCCGTCGCGAACTGGTCGACCCCGCGATCGAGGAATTCCACGGCCGCATTATCAAGCTCATGGGCGACGGCGCGCTCGTCGAGTTCGCCAGTGTCGTCGACGCCGTCCATTGCGCTGCCGTGATCCAGCGCCGAATGGCGGAGCGCAACAAGGGCACCACTGATGCCCGGCAGATCCGGTTTCGCATCGGCGTCAATCTCGGCGACGTCATCGTGGACGAAAACGATATCTACGGAGATGGCGTTAACATCGCCGCTCGCCTCGAGGCTATGGCCGAGCCAGGCGGAGTCTGCATCTCCGGCACCGCATTCGATCATGCCGTCCACAAGGTGGACGTCGGCTTTGCCAGTCTGGGAGAGCAGCGCCTCAAGAATATCGCCGATCCGGTTCGCGCCTATCGACTCTTGCTCGATCCCGCGGCATCGGGAAAGGTCACGGCCGCGCCCCACCGGCCGCGCCCGCGCGTCATGATCCTGGCGGGCGCCGCCGTCCTGGCGATTGCCGCGATTGCCGGCATTTTTGCGTGGCAGAAGTTCTCGGTGCCATCGCGGCCATCGGTTGCCGTGCTACCGTTTGCAAACCTCGGCGGCGATCCAGGCCAGGACTATTTCGCTGACGGCATCACCGAAGATCTGATCACCGACCTCACCAAGCTTTCCGGTCTGGACGTCATCGCGCGCAACTCGGTGTTCGCCTACAAGGGCAAGCCTGCAGCGCTGGCGGACGTCGCGCGCGACCTTGGCGTCCGCTTCGTCGTCGAGGGGAGCGTCCGCCGCACCGGCGAGCAGATCCGCCTCAATGCCCAGCTCATCGATACGACAACGGGCGACAATCTGTGGGCCAACCGGTTCGATCGCGGTATGGCCGGCGTGTTTGGCGTCCAGGACGAGATGAGCCGGGAGATCGCCAAGGCGCTCGGCTTGCAACCGTCAACGGTGGAAAGCGAGCGGATGGCGCGTCCGCCGACCGAAGATCTAGAGGCGTACGACTACTATCTCAGAGCCGAGCAGGCGGTACGCACCGGAGGACGGGCCGGGCTGCGGGAGTCGCTTCCGCTCTACGACAAGGCGGAGGAGCTCGACCCCGCCTTTGCCGAAGCCTTCGCGGCGGATGCAAGCACGACAGTCTATATCTGGCGCGAATCGTTCAACGACATCATGCAGAGCGCGCCCGCGCGCAAGCGCGCCTATGAGAAGGCAAGCCGTGCGCTGCAACTCGACCCGGACCTTTCGTCGCCTTATGCGATTCTTGGCATCATGCAGGTCGTGGATCGCCGCTACCAGGAAGCCATCGCTTCGGCCGAGCGAGCCGTCGCACTCGGCCCTGGCGATGCGGAGACGCAAATAGCTCTAGGATACGTGCAACTGTTCGCCGGCAATCATGCCGAGGCAGCCGCAGCGGTCGAGACAGCGCTCAGGCTCGATCCCAACCTTTCGGCCATCAACCGGCAAATTGCCGGTCTGGTCTTTCTTGTCCAGGGCAGCAACGAGAAGGCGATCGAGGCGCTCGAACGCACGCGAGACGATGCGCCGTCGGTCGGAGATTTCAGAATTACCCTCGCTGCCGCCTACGTCCGCGCCGGCCGCTTGCAGGATGCGAGGGCGGCGATCGCCGAGGGACTAGGTTCCATGTCGACACCGGGGTTCGATTCATTGTCGGCAGTGCGGCTCAACGGTGTCCAATATCGTAACCCCCGGGATTCGGCTCTCATCATTGACGCGCTGCAGCAGGCGGGCTTGCCCGAATGGCCGTTCGGCTTCACCGCCGACCAACACGACCAGTTGAAGGGAGGCGAGATTAACGCCCTCGTCCTAGGCCATACCTTGCAAGGTCAACTTGAGCCCGGTCTCCAGCCAGCCATCCTGCAGGTCGGAAAGGACGGCAAGGCCGCGTTCCGCTCGACGACGCGACTGGTCACCGAGACCGTCTATGTCGATGGCGATCTATTGTGCGAGCAGAGTGAGAATATGTTCGGGCGCCCCGACTGCGGACCTGTCTACAAACGCCGCGACGACGCCGGCAACGGCTATTCCTTCGTCAACTCAAGCAAGGTGTTCCACTTCGCGGTGGTTCAGTAGATGCACGCGTCTCAGTGATACTTGTCGAGCTCCAAATTGGCCGCGACCTTCGGCCAGTTGGCATCGGCTTTCGGTATATTTTCAGCTGCATGCGCGGCGAAATCGTTCGCATTGCCGACGTCGTAGATCAGGTAGAGCTTGCCGTCGATAATCTTGAATGCTTCCGGATCGACATTGATCGTGACCCCTCCACCCACGACTTCGGCAGCACAGTAGCCGCCATATTGAGGAGCGTACTTGACCGGTTCGCTCATGAACATTTCCAGGTGTTTCTTGCTGGCGAAATGCCAGGGTGTCCCCAGCCAGTCATAGGTGAACTCTTCGGAGCCCTTCACGGCCTTGCCGTCAGTGAAGTAAGCTACCGTGTCGTAGCCCATGATCGCCACACCGCCGAAATAGCCGGTGTTTACCGAATCGTCGGCCCAGGCCGATCCCGCGCCGGCGACCGCAGCTACCGCGACTAGGGCAGCCGCCCCCAAATTCCGAACCAGTCGTGACTTGATCATCGTGCTCATCTGCATCCTCCGTTAATCGTGGATCTCTGCGCACTTCGCCGCGTTCGCCTCGCCAAGGATCTTGGCTTGGCAGGTAGCACCATGGCGTTTGAACAGTCGTATGATATCCGTGTTGCCCTTCCAGAATGCGCGCGTTGTCGGCATGTAGCCATGACCCTCGGGATGGTTCACATCGGCACCTTTCGCAATAAGGAATTCCGCCAGTTCAACGTGGTTTTCCTCGCCGGCCACCAACAACGGCGTAGCACCCGCCTTGTTGGCGGTATCGTCGAGCACCGCGCCTTTTTCCAGCAGCAGCCTGGCGATCGGCAGGCTGCCCGAGAAGGCGGCCGCATGTAGCGGGGTGAAGCCGCCCGAGTTCCGGGCCATGACGTCGGCCCCCTTGCTCAGCAGGAATTCGGCGATTTCCGGCTGGTTATCAAGGGCTGCAGCGATGAGGAGGGTTGCCCGGTCGCGCGCCCGACTATCGACGTCGGCACCGCTCGCGACAGCTTGCTCGACACCCACTTTGTCGCCGGCAGCTATAGCGTCGAACAACACGTCGCCCGCCGCTGCATCGGTCGCGGCAAGCGCCAATACGACAAGTATCAGCAGTCCACGCATCAGTATCGATATCACGCGCAAGGACAGCGTACAAGTTCGGGACGACGGTGCTCCGCACGTGGCAGTTTGGCGTTGCCCGGAAAATGGAATGTTCGCTTGGGATTACGCCAAGAACGACCGGACTTGGCGCAAAGCTGTCTGTTGCCTCTGCTCCATCGATGTCCGCTTTTGGTGAATGGACGGGACCGTCGTAGTGTCCGAAATGCGGCGCAAAGCGATCATGCGCACCTTCGCCTGCGAGAGTCTGCTCCGGGTCAAAAATCGGTCTTTCAGGGTGACGGTTTGACCTTGGAGTGTTCACCCAGACAGACCACTGTGTTTGAGGTATGCCCCAATCATTTTGCATGAGGTTCTGATGACACTACGCCGCACAATTCTGCCCGTTTTTGACAAGGTGAGTGACACGGCCTGTTGATTTCATTACATTCTTGGAAGTCTCCCAAGCTGAATATGCGGGTTCGATTCCCGCTACCCGCTCCAGACCTCCGTCCGCACGATCTCCGGGTCGAAACACCGCGCGGCAAGCCGCGCAGCGCTCCTCCACTGTGCAGATGTCTGCGCCCGCGCTAGCTGTTGAACGCGGACGCAACCTGATGCTGCTGTGGCACCTGGCCGTTCGGCGTCAGCTTGTCGATGACGCCGGGCAGGGCCGTGGATAGCTGCTTGAGCAGTTCCTGCTCGTCCATCCCCGTCCGCTGCGCGATCTCGTGAATGACCTGCGGCCCGAGTGCGGCGCCGAGATCATTGGCGTTGATCGACTGGTTCTGCCCGGTGCCGACCCAGGAGTCGGCGACATTGCCGTGGCCGGCATCCCTGAGCTTGTCGAGCAGGCCGCCCAATCCGCCGAGCAGGCCGCCGTCGGCGGAGGTCGTTCCGGTGGAAGCGGGTCCGGTCGGGGCCGGGGTCTCGGTCTGGTCCGGTTGTTCGGCACTTCTGCCGCTCAGCATTTTTCCGACCAGCAGCGCGCCAAGCGCGATCATCAGCGGTTTGGTGATGTTGCCGCCTGGAACGGCGTTGTCAAAAAGTCCCATAGTGGATCCTCCATAACGACAAGCCCAACACCTCCTCAACAATGGGGCGTGCGGGCGGAATTTCAAGCTGGCTTGAGCTTTTGACAATCGTATGAAAATGTTGGCTGGCGGGGGGATGGAGAGGAAAAAATGTCAATCATCAGCTGGATCATACTCGGCGTCATCGCCGGCTTCCTGGGCAGCAAGATCGTCAACAAGAGCGGCCAGGGCATTTTGATGGACATCGTGCTCGGGATCGTCGGCGCCATTGTCGGCGGCCTGATCTTCAGCGCCTTCGGCGCGTCGGGCGTCACCGGCCTCAACATCTACAGCCTGATCGTCGCCGTGATCGGCGCGGTGGTCGTGCTGTGGGCCTACCACCAGTTCAGCGGAGGACGGGCGTAGGAACAAAGAGGTAGAGCGGTTCTGCGTTTCCGTGAACGATGAACCACTCTAAGCCCTGGAATCTGAAATTTCGAATTTCGCTAAAGACCAGCTCCGGGCCGGTACGCGATACCAGCCTATGGCATCAACACTGCGTCTGCTGCTGCGAAAAAGATCAGCGTTCCCGCAATAAACACCGCCCAGCCGATGAGCGACTTGCGGATGGCGGCCTTGTGCTCGGCGTCGGAGTTCCTGTTCTGGTCAAAATCCGTCATGGGGAAACTCCCTTGGCTGATTGATCATGGCGTCCTGGATTGGACGGTCTTCGCCGATTAGACGATCTTTTTCGGCTCGGCAACAGCGCGCGGAAAGACGTGGGTGAGCGCCCTCTTGACCTGCTTGGCTGGGGCTAGGCGACGACGGTCAGTCGGCGCTTGCGCTGGTCCAGCGAGACGATGGCAAGTCCGCTGCCCACAACCAGCAGGATGCCGCAGACCGCCAGCGCATTGGGGAATTGCCCGAACACCAGCAAGCCCGAAATGACCGCCCAGACGGTGAAGCAATAGTAAAACGGCGCCACCGCACTGGTCGGCCCGACGCGATAGGCCATGAAGATGAAGAAGTGGCCGAAGATCAGGAAAAATCCGGCGCCGGCCATCAGCAGCAGATGGCGCGCCTCGGGCATGACCCAGCGCTCGGAAACCAGATGCGCGGCGCCGGCGCCGACCAGCACCACCACGACGGCGGAGATCGCCACGATCATCCCCGGCACCTCTGCTGTAACCCGCCGGCCGGCAAGGTCGCTTGCCGCCGACAGCGTCGCGTTGCCGAGCGCCAGCAAGGCGTAGACCGAAATGCCTTGCATGGTCGGTTGCGCCACCATCAGCGCGCCGATGAAGCCGAGCCCGATCAGCGCCATGCGCTGGCCGCCGATCCGCTCGCCAAACAGGATCGAGGAGCCGACCAGCATCAACAGCGGCGTGATCTGTCCGAGTGCCGTCGAATCCGCGATCTGCATGTTGGCGAGCGCCACCACGTAGCAGAGGATCGCCGCCAGCTCGAGCAGGTTCCTGCGCAGCACGTGCCTGTCGAAGATCAGCGGAATCTGCTTGCCATAGCCCAGCGCGAACAACAGCGGGAAACCCCAGAGCGTTGCCGCCGCACCGCGCAGAAACAGCACTTCGTAGGACGGCAGGCCCGATGTCGCGAGTTTCATCATCGTATCGTTGACGAGATACGATCCGGTCGAGACGATCATGAACAGGGGGCCGCGGATGGCGGTCGGAATGAAATGCATCCGGCGAGGAAATCAGACCTCGATGACGACCGCAATGGGCCATGACCTGGCGGTGAATCGGACAGCATCGGGCAGGCAAGACAGCGTTGTGGCGGCTTCGATCGACAGGCCTGCCACCCATTTCATTTTGTCTCGTCCGTTCCTATATCAGCGCCTTATCCCCGCAATCGGATCAATGGTTCGGACTGAGTGAGACGGCACCCGGCCAAAAGACGCTTGTGTTTTTTGGCCTTTGTCGCTAATCGCCCCGCATTCGACTGAACTGAAGGTCCAGGCCGTCCAAGGAAAGAGACTATGGCAAAAGGTAAATTCGAGCGTAACAAGCCTCATGTGAACATCGGCACGATTGGTCACGTTGACCATGGCAAGACGTCGCTGACGGCGGCGATCACGAAGTATTTTGGCGAATACAAGCGCTATGACCAGATCGACGCGGCACCTGAGGAGAAGGCGCGCGGCATCACGATCTCGACGGCGCATGTCGAATACGAGACGGCCAACCGCCACTACGCTCACGTCGACTGCCCC
>NZ_JBFUFB010000010.1:0-277442 GCF_056403655.1 Mesorhizobium sp. P2_F8 | reverse complement strand
GTTCTTGCCGATGTCGTGGATGTCGCCCTTGACGGTGCCGATGACCATCTTGCCCTGCTTCGGCGCGCCGGTGGCGGCAAGCAGCGGACGCAGGATGAACATGCCGGCCTTCATCGCATTGGCCGACAACAGCACTTCGGGAACGAACAGGATGCCGTCGCGAAAATCCTCGCCGACGATGCGCATGCCTTCGACCAGCGCCTCGGTCAGCACCTTGTAAGGCGCCCAGCCGCGCTCGAGCAGGATGTTGGTGCCTTCCTCGATCTCTTCCTTCAGCCCGTCATAGAGATCGTCGTGCATCTGCTGCACCAACTCGTCGTCGGAAAGTTCGGAAAGGATGATCTCGTCGTCGGACATTTTGCCTGCGCCAATTGCTTGTCAGTGATTTGCGGGCCGCCGGCACCTTTGTCATAGGTGCCGGCGGCATTTGCTTGTAGGTCTCGGGAGTTAAATCAGGCGTCCAGCCAAACGTTCTGGAAGTCCATTTCGTAGGTCTGGTGCATTCCGTAGTTCTTCACCTTCTTGCTCATGTGGCAGTAGAGCTTCTGCCAGAACGGCTGGATGATGACGCCGGAATCCTGCAGGATCTGCTCGACGTCCTTCATCACCTCCTTGCGCTTGGCAGGATCGGCCAGCGAAAGCGCCTGCTTCAGCTTGGCGTCGAAATCGGGGTTGGCATAGGCCGTTTCGTTCCAGGCCTCGCCCGAGCGATAGCCGAGCGCCAGCACCTGGACGCCCAGCGGCCGCATGTACCAGATGGTCATCGAGTACGGATACTTCGTCCAGTCGTTCCAGAAGGTCGAGCCCGGCAGCACCGTACGCTTCACCTTGATGCCGGCGTCGCGCAATTGGCCGGCGATCGCATCGCCGGTGTTCTTCTGCCATTCGTCCTCGACGGTGATCAGCTCGTGCTCGAAGTCGGCCTGCCCGGCATCCGCCATCAGCTTCTTGGCGGCGGCGGCATCGCGTGTCTTCTTGGGCAGCGGATAGTATTCGGGATGGATCGGGGCGACGTGGTGGTTCTCGCCAACCGTGCCGAGCCCGGCGTAGCCGAGCTGCATGACGGCATTGTTGTCGACGGCCATCTGCAGCGCATTGCGCACCCGCTGGTCGTCATAGGGCTTGTGGGTGATGTTGGTGCGGGCAACGAGCGTGGTCGCCGTCGCGACCTCCGATTTCACCAGATCCATCTTGTCGAGGGCGTCGATGAAGTCGGCCGGCGTTTCGAAATCGAGGTCGATCTCGCCAGATTCGAAGGCATTCAGCGTGGCGTTGAAGTCGGTGCCGTAGTCGATGAACTCGACACCGTCGAGCGGTGTTTCACCGCCCCACCACTTGCCGTTCTCGCGACGCTTGACGATCGCCTTCGAACCCACTGCATAAGACACCAACTCGAAAGGTCCGGTACCGATCGGCTTCTTGATCGGGTCGGCGCCATCCTTATCGAAGTCGCGATGCACGACCAGCGCCGGATAGTCGGTGAAGCCCGGTATGATCGCGATGTCGGGTTCGGTCAGCTTCAGCTTGACCGTGAGGTCATCGACCTTGATGATAGCGCCATCCCTGGCCTTGCCGGTCTTTGTGTCGATCAGCGCGCCGACGCGTGCCGCCATGGAATTGCCGGAAGCACCCTTCTCGCACCAGCGGTTCAGATTGGAGACCACGTCATCAGCGTTGAAGGCGTCACCGTTGTTCCAGGTGATGCCTTTGCGCAGATGCAGGGTGTATTCGGTGGCGTCGTCATTGACGTCCCAGCTTTCGAGCAGGACCGGCTCGAAAGTGAACTGGTGCGTATAGCGGACGAGCGGCTCCAGCCAACAACGGGTGACGTTTGCCATCTCGGTCCAGTCATAGGTGCGCGGATCCTTCTGCGCCTTGACCGACATCGCGACATGCAGCGTTCCACCCTTTTTCGGTTCATCGGCCAGAGCCTTTGTCGGCGCGGCAAGGCCGATCATGCCATAGGCGAAAGCCGTCGACGCGCCGAAGGCGCTGGCCAGCGCCAGGAATTCGCGCCGGTCCATGCGGCCTGCACGCGTCTCTTTCGCCATTGTCTCGATAGCGCCCGGCACGCGGTCGCCATTGCTTCTGAAGAGCGTCATGTTTTCCTCCCTTGGTTGTTCCGTCAGGTCTTCGCCTGTCACATCAACTAACGCTGTTCGGCAGTTTTTCCTCACGCCGCGCGATAAAATCCTTAAGTCCCTCGGCGATGCCCTCGTCGAGCTTCGGCTCCTCATAGTCGGCCAGCATGTTGCGCGCCTTCTCGCGGCCGCGCGTGTCGTGGTCCTTCGCGCCTTCGGCCTTCCACTGTTCGTACGAATTGAAGTCCATGATGGTGGGCATGAAGAAAGCGGACTCGAAATGTTCGAGCGTGTGCTGGGTGCCGAGGAAATGGCCCTGCGGCCCCACCTCGCGGATCGCGGCCATCGCTTCCTTGAAATCGTCGAACGGAAGGCCGCCTGCATATTTGTACCAGCCGATAAGCTGCTCGCAGTCGGTGGCGAATTTCGAATAGCCGCAGGTGAGCCCCGCCTCCAGCCATCCGGCCGAGTGCCAGATGTAGTTGGCGCCGGCGAGGATGGCGGCGTGCATCAGCATGTTCGCCTCGTAGCCGGCCTGGGCGTCATTGAGCTTCGAGCCGACATGGAAGCCGGACGTGCGCCAAGGCAGCCGGTATTTCCGCGCCAGCGCGCCCATCAGGTACATCATCTGGGCGGCCTCCGGCGTGCCGCCCATCGGCGCTCCGGTCTTCATGTCGACCGTCACCATGAACTGGCCGTAGATCTGCGGCGACCCCGGACGCAGGAGCTGCGTGAAGGCGACGCCAGCGAGTGCTTCTGCATTGACTTGCGCCACCGCGCCGACGGCAGAGGCCGAAGTCGAGGCGCCGCACAGCGCGAAGGGCGCCAGGATCAACGGCTGGTTGTTGCGCGCATAGACCTTCATGGCGTCCAGCATGGTGGCGTCCCACACCAGCGGTGAGTTGCAATTGGTGATCGATACAAGCACCGGGTTGTCGCGGACGAACTCTTCGCCGAAGACGATGCCGGCCATCGCCATCGTGTCTTCGGCGCGTTCCTTCGAGGTGACAATGCCCATGAACGGCTTGTCGGAGTGCTTCAGCGCCGAATGGATGATGTGGAGGTGACGCTTGGGCACCGCAATTTCCATCGGCTCGCAGATGACCGAGCTCGACGAGTGCAGCGCCGGCGCCATGTAGGCGAGCTTGTGAAAATTGCTGAGGTCGGCGAGCGAACCGTACCGCCTGTTGTTGTCGAGGTCGCGCACATAGGGCGCGCCATACATCGGCACGAAGATGGAATTCTTGCCGCCGACGCGGACGGTACGCCCGGGGTTGCGAGCATTGAGGGTGAATTCCGGCGGGACCTTCGAGACCAACTCCATCAAGAGCGCACGGTCGATGCGGACGCGCGTCTCGGATACATCGGCTCCGGCGGCCTTCCACAGGGCGATCGCCTCATCGTCGCGGAATTCACAACCGACCTCTTCGAGGATCAAGAGCGATTCCTGGTGGATCAACTCCACCGCCTCGTCAGGCACCATCTGATAGGCGGGGATCTGGCGCACCAGCGTAGGAAACGAGGCTATGGGAGCGCCGCGTATCGCCTTGCGCCCCAAGCGACCGCCGCTTCTGCGGTTGGCGTGTTCGGTCACTGCAACGGCCGGTTCATTCATGGCAACTCATCCCTCCAACAGCCCGTCAACTTAGCGAGACGGAATATAGCTGTGACGCTGGAAAATCCTGATCTCTTGTATAAACTCTCCTTATGCGAAGCCTGCGCCACCTGCTGCCCTCCGCCGGCAGCCTGATCGTCTTCGAGGCGGCCGGCCGGCTGTCGAGCTTCACCGCCGCCGGGCGCGAGCTCGGCATGACGCAGGCGGCCGTATCCTACGCCGTGCGCGGGCTGGAGGAACAGCTCGGCGCCAAGCTCTTCCAGCGCCGCCACCGCCAGGTTCTCCTGACGGAGGCCGGCGAGCGCTTCCACGCCGACGTCTCGCTCGGGCTGTCGCATATCCGCAAGTCGGCGGAGGATCTGCGCCTGCAGGCGACCGGCGGCCATGTGACGCTGGCCGCCTCGACCGCCTTTGGCTCGTTCTGGATGATGCCGCGCCTACAGCAATTCCGCGACGAACTGCCGGGCGTTGATCTGCGTATCCAGACCGCCGACCGCGACCTCGACATCATCGCCGAGGGCATCCCGCTCGGCGTGCGCGGCGGCGTGCCGCGCGACTGGCCGGACTATCATTCGCTGTTGCTTGCAGACGAGGAGATCTTCCCGGTCGCGGGCCCCAGCTATCTGGCGAGGTTTGGGCTGCCAGAGACTGTCGCCGAACTTGCCATGCATCGGCTCATCCATCTCGAGGAGCCCTACCGCGAGGCTCCGAACTGGGACGAATGGTTCGCGGCAGCCGGAACCAGCCTCCGTAATGCCGAGCGCGGGTTGCGCATCAATGATTATGCCTTGGTGATTCAGGCGGTCATGGAGGGACAAGGCATCTCGCTCGGCTGGCGCCATCTCGTCGAGCGCCTCGTGGCATCAGGCCTGTTGGTGCCGGTGACGGATCATGTGCTGAGGACCGGCATCGGATTCTACGTCATCTGGCCGAAGAACCGCGAGCTCAGCGACAATGCGCGCAAGGTACGCGACTGGCTGGTGGCGCAGGCGTAGGCTCGCCAGCGCAATCCGGCGCGTGACCGGATTGCGTTTCGCATGCCGAAGGATCAGACCGAGCCGTCGTTCTTGAGGCCGAGCACGTCGATCTTGTCGATCGTCGGCGGGCCAACGAACAGCGTTTCGGCATTGGCCATCAGCGCCTTGGCAATCTCGCCGGTGAGATGTGCCTGCCGCCCTGCCTCGTCGTGAAAGGCATCGAACACGCCGAAGACGCTTGGCGAAAGCTGCAGGGCGAACCAGATCGGGGTCCTGGCTTCCTGATTGGCCAGTTGCAGCCCGGTGTCGAGGAACGCGGCGACATCCTTCTCCTTGCCGGGCTTGGCTTCGAAGCGTGCGAACAATGCAAGTTTGATCATTTGTCTTCTCCTCGTCGTTGTGCGGCCAAGGCGGCCATCAAAACGACTGTCGCAGCATCGAACTGGAAAGCGTATTGGCAAAAATGACATCTTTGATATCATTATTGCCATGAACATTTCCGTCCTCGCGCTTGATGGCGTCTTCGACACCGGGCTGGCCACGATGCTCGACGTGTTCGGCACCGCCAATGAGCTGGCAGGAATGCTGGCATCCCCGCCTGGCTGTTTCGCCGTGACCATTGTCGGGGTGAGCGACACGGTCCACACCGCGCAAGGCCTTCAGGTGCCGGTCGTCTCGATGGGCAGCGAGCCCGAGCCCGACTGGCTGGTGATCCCCGCGATCGGCCAGAAGATGCCCGGCCCGCTTGGCGAGGCGCTGAAGCGAAGCGACATTGCCAAGGCGACCAAGGCATTGCGGGCTGCCGCCGATGCCGGCGCGCGCATCGGGGCGGCCTGTATCGGTACTTTCATCCTGGCGGAAACCGGCCTGCTCGACCGTCGGCCGTCAACCACGACCTGGTGGCTGGCACCGATGTTCCGGCAACGCTACCCGCAAGTGCGGCTCGATGCGTCGCGCATGCTGATCAATGACGGGCAGTTCGCAACCGCCGGAGCAGCACTCGGCCACATCGACCTCGCTCTGATGGTCATCCGCCAGACAAGCCCGGAGCTTGCCGCGCTGACCGCCAAATATCTGATCGTCGACAGCCGGCCGTTGCAGTCGGCCTATGCCATCTCGGATCATCTCGCCCATTCGAACCCGCTGGTCGAGCGGTTCGAGCGATGGGCGCGCTGCCATCTCGCCGCCGGCTTCAACCTGGACGAAGCTGCCGCGGCACTGGGAGCCAGCAAGCGCACGCTGTCGCGGAGGGTCAACGATGTGCTTGGCAAGACACCGCTGTCCTATTTTCAGGATCTGCGGGTCGAGCAGGCTGTGCATTTGTTGAAGACCACATCCGACAGTGTCGATGAGATCGCCGCGAAGGTCGGCTATGGCGACGGGGTGACGCTGCGCAATCTGTTGCGCCGGCGGCTGCACAAGGGCGTGCGTGAAATCCGTGCCGCGCACTGATCCCCCGCTCTCGCGATATTGCCTCTCCCGCGCCCCCCGAATCCGCTTATAGTATCTCCATGCCCATTCGCCAGCTTTCCGAAACGATGATCAACCAGATCGCCGCCGGCGAAGTCATCGAGCGTCCGGCAAGCGTGGTCAAGGAACTGGTCGAGAATGCGCTCGATGCCGGTGCCGGCAAGGTAGAGGTCGTCACCGCCGGCGGCGGGCTGAACCTGATCCGCGTCACCGACGACGGCTCCGGCATCCCCGAACCGGAGCTGGCGATGGCGATCGCACGCCACTGCACCTCCAAGCTCACCGAGGATATCAACGACATCCGTTCGCTGGGCTTTCGCGGCGAGGCGCTGCCGTCGATCGGCTCGGTGTCGCGGCTGTCGATCCGTTCGCGGACAGCAACAAGCGACAGCGCCGCCGAGATCGGCATCGAGGGCGGCCGCGTCTTGCCCGTCAGGCCGGCGGCAGCCAACCGCGGCACCACGGTCGAAGTGCGCGACCTGTTCTTCGCCACGCCCGCCCGACTGAAATTCATGAAGGGCGAGCGCGCGGAGAGCTCGGCTACCAGCGACGTGGTCAAGCGCATCGCCATCGCCTTCCCCGCCGTGCGCTTCACATTGGCGGGTTCGGATCGCTCGACCCTGGAATTGCCGGCGACGGACGACAGTCCGGAAGGCAGCCTGCGCCGCGTCGCCCAGGTGATGGGCGCCGAGTTTCCGGACAATTCCATTGCCATCGACGCGATGCGCGAAGGCGTGCGTCTGACCGGTCACGTGTCGATCCCGTCCTTCACCCGCGCCAACGCGCTGCAGCAATATGCCTATGTCAATGGCAGGCCGGTGCGCGACAAGCTGATTGCCGGCGCCATACGCGGCGCCTTCGCGGATGTCTTGCCGCGCGACCGCCATGCGGTGACGGTGCTGTTCATGACGCTCGATCCGGCCGTCGTCGATGTCAACGTCCATCCGGCCAAGGCCGATGTGCGCTTCCGCGATCCCGGACTGGTGCGCGGGCTGATCGTCGGCGCTGTCCGGCAAGCACTCGCGGATGCCGGCATCCGCGCCGCCACCACGGGCGCGGCCGGCATGATGGCGGCGTTCCGGCCTGGTGCGGCATCCTACGGCCACGGCGGGCCCGCCAATGGCCACCGCAGCTATGAAGCATCCTACCATGCCTCCGGCCCAGCCGGCTTTGATCCGACGCGCTCGCCGCAGCGGCCCCTCGACATGGGGTTCGAAGGGGCGGGTTTCGAAGGCCCCGGTCAGCGCGGCTTGCGCGAAAATGGGCAGGCGGCATTCGATGCCGGCCCGCTGGCCAGCGCCGACGCACGCGCCGGGCAGAGCGAAGCGGCCGAGACGCTGCTTGGCGCGGTGCTGGGTGCGGCACGCGCTCAGGTGCATGAGAACTATATCGTCGCGCAGACCAGGGATTCGCTCATCATCGTCGACCAGCATGCGGCGCATGAGCGGCTGGTCTATGAGGCGCTGAAGAACGCGCTGCATTCGCGCGCCGTGCCGTCACAGATGCTGTTGCTGCCGGAAATCGTCGACCTGCCGGAAGAAGACGCCGAACGGCTGGCGATGCATTCCGAGACGCTGGCCCGCTTTGGACTTGGCGTCGAGCGTTTCGGCCCGGGTGCGGTCGCGGTGCGCGAGACGCCGTCGATGCTGGGCGAGACCAATGTCCAGCAACTGGTGCGCGACCTTGCCGACGAGATCGCCGACAACGACACGGTCGACACGCTGAAGGAGCGGTTGGACAAGATCGCGGCCACCATGGCCTGCCACGGCTCGGTACGCTCCGGCCGCCTGCTCAAGGCCGAGGAGATGAACGCGCTGCTGCGCCAGATGGAGGCAACGCCCGGCTCCGGCACCTGCAACCACGGGCGGCCGACCTATATCGAACTCAAGCTCGCGGATATCGAGAGGCTGTTTGGGAGGCGGTAAGGGGCATGCTCGCCGCGGTGCTTCTCTCTTCGGTCATCTACGAATTCAAACTTCGTCCAGAGGTTCGAGCTTCTCACGGACGAATTTTCCATCGACTCTAAAAAAGGCAGTTCCGAAAGGAGCTTCTAAGCAAGTCGCTATGAGCGGGTCGTAATTCGCAATTGTATTGACATCGTACAAGCCAAAATTATTTGGGTTGTCGGCGTACTCGTCAGATTCATCACCGGCAAAAAAGCGCCAACCGCTGTCGGTCGGATGATCTGGCGTTTCGCGGTAGAGATAGCCGACTTGCGCACCATCCACAGTGATCCGGTCAGCAGCAATACAGCTGCCGTAACCGATCGCGATCGGGCGAAACGTCGACGCGTCCCGAAAAAACGTCCTCGCCATTCTCAACTCGCTGCTGGTGCCCGTATCTCTAGTCAGCTGAGTACGCCGCCAACAGTCAAGTACCGCTCGCATCACCTCTTCAAATTCACCACGATGACACCGCCCAGCGCCAGCGCGCCGCCAAGCATGCCGAGCAGCGTCGGCACTTCGCCCAGCCAGAAGAAGCCGATCAGGGCGGACATGGGCGAAACCAGATAGAGGAAGTTCGACGCACGTGCGGCCGGCAGGCGCGACAGAGCGGTCGCCCAGGCGGCATAGGCGATCAGGCTGGGCACGATGCCGAGAAAGATGACGGCGCCAAGGCCAGCTGTGTCGGCGACCGCTGCCTGCGCGAGGCCGCTCGGCAGGAAGGGCGACAGGCAGAGAGCGCCAAGTATCATGTTCGAGGCCGAAATGGTCAGCGGGTGGTGGCGGGCGAAGAGCGGCTTCTGGACGATGGTGTTGACGGCCGAGCAAAGCGCCGAACCCAGCACCAGCAGCGCCCCGGCGTTGAAATGCAGGCCGTCCCCGTCGCCGATGGCGATGATGCCGATGCCGGCGAAGGAAATGGCGGTGCCAACCCATGCCGTGCCGGAGAAGCGTTCGCCAAGCAGCGCCATCGCCATGATGGCGGTGAAGATCGGGCTGACATTGATGATGAAGCCGGCAGCGCCGGCCGAGACGGTCAGTTCGCCGAAATTGAGCATTGCCGTGTACAGCGCCACGAAGATGGCACCGCCAAAGGCCAGGCGCCACAATTCATCCAGCCTCGGCAGCGCCGGACGCTTGACGGCGAGGAAGATCGCCGCCGGCACCGCGGCGATGGCAAAGCGCAGCGCGCCGAGTTCCAGCGGCCCGAAGGCGGCAAGCCCAGCGCGGATAGCCGGAAAAGCAGAGGCCCAGCCGACCACCGTGAGCGCCACCGCGATGGCTGCCGTGGTGTCCATCCGTTGTGTCGGATTCAACGTGCTGGTCATTGCGCTCATCTCACTGTCCTCTTGATTCTCGTGCCCTGAAATGCAGAAAACGCCTTTTCGGGCCAGTTGACAAACGACCAAATCGAGGATCAGCTGTGACTATGGATCACAGCTCAGACACAATGGTGCCACTCGAAACGCTGCGCGCCTTCGACGCGGCGGCGCGGACGGGCAGCTTTTCGGCAGCAGCTGAAAAGCTCAACATCACCCACGGCGCCGTCAGCCGGCAGATCGCCAAGCTCGAGGACTGGCTGGGGCTGAAAGTGTTCGATCGCGGCGCGCGCGGTGTCTCGCTGACGATCGAAGGCAACAGGCTGCATCTGCGCACGGCGGAAGCATTCGCGCTGATATCGACCCATTCCGACCGCTGGGTCGAGCCGCGCGGCACCGCGGTGGTGCGCCTGACCTCGATCCCTTCGGTCAGCGGGCTGTGGCTGATGCCGCGCATGGCGGCGCTGGAGAACAATCCCTCCAAGCTGCGCATCGTACTCGACGTCGATATCCGTCAGGCCGACCTTGCCGATGAGGGTATCGATCTGTCGATCCGCTGTGGCCGCGGCGGCATTCCGGGCCGCGTCTCGGTGCAGCTTTTCGAGGAACATGTTTTTCCCGTCGCATCGCCCGAGCTTGCCCGCGAGATCGGCCGCGGCGACCCTGCCCGGCTGCTCAAATTTCCACTGATCAACGATTCCGATGCTTCGGCCTGGCGTGCCTGGTTTGCCGCGCAAGGCATGGATTACCGCCCGCGCCCGCAGGACCGGCGCTTCGAGGACTACAATCTGGTGCTCGACGCCGCAGCTTATGGGCTCGGCATTGCGCTGGCGCGCCCACCCCTGACCGGGCATCAATTGAAGGCCGGCCGCATCACGGCCGTCGACGAGCGCACCGCGCTCAATCCGGTATCCTACTGGCTCGACCGGCCGATGGGACGACCCCGTGCGGCAGCGGCAGAACTGGCGCGCCGTATCGCGGTGCAGGCAGGACTTGCATCGGAAAAGATGGAAGCCTTTATCGAGGCTGAGAGTTAGCTCAGCACCACCAGAACGAACCCGACGACCGCCGCGGCCAGCAGCCCGGCAGTCAGCGACATCAGCCCGACACTCGTCCGCCTGTTTTCAGGCCTGGCCGCTTCGCTCGGCCCGGCGCTTGCACGCCCTCGCCTGGCCACGGCATCGTTGTCATGCGTGCGGTGCAACGGCAACAGTTCGGATGCAAGAAGAGGTAACCATGGCAAGGTCGCCGGCCTTACCGGGGCACCCTCATCGCCCCTTGCCAAAGGCAGCGCCAAGCCACGCTGCACAGTGTCGCTGTCAGTTGGTCTCCTCGGCGCGGTGGACACCGATGCGGCGTCGCCGACTGTTTCGTCGTCCGGTTCCGCGAGTGCCAGATAGGCTTGGATTATTTCGGCCGAGGCCGTCTGCTGCGCTCTTATCGCTGTCGCCTGCGACAGCACCGGCAAAGTCGGTGTCGCCACGGGTCGCACGGGTGCGCCAGAAGGCGCCGGCGGCGCCACCAGCGCCTTCACCAGTGCCGTTTTGACCGGATCGGCCTTTGCCGACGGCACGGCCCGCGTCGTCATCGCTTCCCTGAGCAAGGCAGCAAGACGAGCGGAGGAAATGTCCATGGTGCCCCGACAACAGCATTTTTCCGCGAAAGATTAAGGGGGCAGCATTGTCTCAGGCTTGTCACATGCTTGACCTTGCCGCCAATTTGTGGCGATGAAATCCTCATGAACCTCGGCGCCGCTGCATGATGAACCGTTTCGAAGGCCCTGGCGGCAAGGAAGCCCGTATCCGCTATCTCGATGGCGACTTCCAGGTTACCAGCCCGGGCGCTTTCGTGCGCTGCGCGGTGACCGGCGAAAGCATCCCGCTCGATGAGTTGAAATACTGGAGCGTCGCCAGGCAAGAGCCCTACATCAACGCTGCCGCTTCGCTGCGCCGCGAAATCGAAGTGCAGCCGGAGCTACGCAGCCGGCGTTGATGTTTGCGCGAGTCGTTTGCGCAAGCCGGTAACGCACTTCACGACGACAGGTCAGCCCTTCAGCTTGCGTTGACGCCAGGCATCCAGCGTTTCGTCGATGATGCGTTCGGGCACGCGTTCGAGCTCGAAAACCGTGTCGATTTCCAGAACCTCGAGCTGGTCGAGAAAGTCCTGCGGGGCGCCGTGGCGCAGCCGGGCGGCGTCCTTGGCGGTGGTGATGAGGCCGAGCCCTTCGGCGCGCGCCGTCGCCGCCAGTTCGGCGAGCTCGTCCTCGCCGTAGAAATGATGGTCCGGAAACGGTCGCGTCAACGCCAGTTCGCCGCCCGCCTCGCGCACCGTGTCGAAGAATTTTTCGGGATGGCCGATGCCGGCGAAAGCCAGGAACCGCTTGCCGGCAAGCCCCTGCTTGCTGCTTGGCTTGGTGTGGGCCTCGAAGATCGGCCGGGCGGCGCGTGCCGCCTGGCGGACCACGGCGTCGGCGGCGGTGCCCTCGCCCATCTTCAACAACCCGCTGGTGAAGACCAGCTGGTCGACGATCCTGGCCCGGAGCGGACCGCCCGGAATGACGCGGCCATTGCCGATGCCGTAGCGCGCGTCGACGACCACCAGCGCATAATCGATGTGGATGCGCGCGCTCTGGAAACCATCGTCCATGATCAGGAAATCGCAGCCATGCCTTTCCAGCAGCAGCCGGGCGCCGGCCGCACGGTTCGGCGTCACCGCCACCGGCGCGTGTTCGGCCAGGAGCAGCGGCTCGTCGCCGACATGCCTGGCGCTGTCGTGATGGGCATCGACGACATGCGGCTCGGCGAACGAGCCGCCGTGGCCGCGCGACAGGAAACCGGGTTTGAGCTGCATGCGCTTGGCCTGTTCGGCCAAGGCGATCGCCACCGGCGTCTTGCCGGTGCCGCCAACGGTGAAGTTGCCGATGCATAGGACCGGCGCCTCGATCTTCTCGCGCCGGGCGCGCCGCATGCCGCGGCCGGCGACGAGCGCATAGATGGCCGACAGCGGCGACAGTGCCAGGACCCGCCAGTCCGGCTTTTCCCACCAGAATGGTGGTGCTTCGGAAGCCACCTTAGCGCCCGTTCGCGCCCTTCAGGCGCGACTTGATGACCAGCGGCTGGATGTAGGGTTCGAGCGATTTCAGCGTGCGCGCCAGCGCGCCGCGCATCTCGTCGACGGTCGCCACGCCCGCAGCCATCATTTCGTGACGCGCCACTTCGTTGGTCAGCAGGAAATTGACGGCGCCGGCCAGCATGTCACGATCGCGCACAAGCTTGGCGCCGCCGCTGTCGAGCAGGCGCTGGTAGGCCTCGCGAAAATTCTGGACATTGCGGCCGGCGAGTACCGCCGTGTCGAGCATGGCCGGCTCGAGCGGGTTCTGGCCACCCTCAGAGGTCAGCGAGCGGCCGACAAAGGCGATTTCGGTCAGCCTGAGATAGAGCCCCATCTCGCCGATCGTGTCGCCAAGCAGGATGTCGGTGTCGGCGGCGATCCGGTCGCCCGTGCTGCGCCGCGCGACCGTCAGGCCCATGCCCGAAATCTGTGCGGCAAGCGCCTCGGCGCGATCGGGATGGCGCGGAACGACGATGGTCAGAAGACCATGGTGGCGTTTGTGCAGCGTCGCATGAACCTCGGCGGCGACCACCTCTTCGCCATCATGGGTCGAGATCGCCGCCCAGGTCGGGCGGGCGCCGATCTGACGCCGCAGCGTCGCCAGCACTCGTTCGTCGACAGGCGGCGGCAAGGTATCGACCTTGAGGTTGCCCGACACGGTCACCGGGCGGGCGCCGAGCGCAAGGAAGCGCTCGCCATCGACATCGGACTGGGCAACGACGTGGGCGAGATTCTCGAACAGCGCCTCGGCGATGTTGGCCCGTTTCTTCCACGAGGTGAACGAACGGTCGGACAGCCTGCCGTTGACCAGCACCTGCGGCACGCGGCGCGCGCCAAGCTCAAGAATGGTCATCGGCCAGATCTCGGATTCAGCGATGATTGCCAGATCCGGCTGCCAGTGATCGAGAAACCGGCTGACCGCCGGCTTGAGGTCGAGCGGCACATATTGGTGGATGATGCGATCGCCGAGCCGCTCGTCGACGACCTGCGCCGAGGTCACCGTGCCGGTCGTCAGCACAATGTTGACGCCGTAATCGAGTATGCTTTCGACCAGTGGCACGACGGCCAGGGTCTCACCGACGCTCGCCGCATGGATCCAGATCATCGGCCCCTCGGGGCGTGGTCGGCCGGCGACGCCGTAGCGCTCGCGGCGGCGGCTGCGGTCTTCCTTGCCGCGCGAGGTGCGCCAGGCGACATAGGGCCCAACCAGCGGATAGGCGGCGGCACCGGCGAAACGGTATGCCGTCAACATGGTTCGCGCCCAGCGACCGCTCATCGCGAACCATCCACGAGACGGTAGGCCTCGGCAGTCGCGGCGTTGAGCGCGACCGTGATTTCCTGGCGCTTGCGCTCCATTTCGGCCTCGTCGGCGCCGATCGGCACGAAGATCGGCGCGCCGATGACGATCGACGAGCGGCCGAACGGCAGGTTGATGGTGGTCTTGTCCCAGCTCTTCTCCAGCACCTTGCGGCGGCTGGTGGTGATGGCGACGGGCAGCAGAGGCCGACCGGAGAGGCGTGCCAGAAGAACGATACCAAGTCCCGCGTCACGCGGCGTGCCGTGGGGAATGTCGGCGATCATGGCGACGTTCTTGCCGGCGGCGAGCGACTTTTTCAGGGCGATGAGCGCCTTTGCCCCGCCCTTGTCGAGATGCCTGGCATTGTCACGCCCGCCCGAACCGCGCACCGCCTCGATGCCAAATTTCCCCAGCATCAGCGCGTTAAGCTCGGCATCGGCGCTGCGCGAGACCATCGCGACCAGCGGCTTGCGCCTGGGATAATAGGCTGGGGTCAACAGGTGCTGGCCGTGCCACAGGGCGATGATGCCGGGCTCGAATTCGGCATAGGCGCTGCTCGAAAACCGCGCCGACCCATCGACGACGCGATTGGTTATGCGCACCAACCGCACAAACTGGGCGAACAGGCTGGCGATGGCGTTCTTGACGAATCGCGACTGCGCCAGCGGTTCGCGAATCCTGCGCCAGAAAGCCTTGGTCGTGCGGCTGCGGCCCCTGCGCACGGGCGTGGGCTCAGTGGCTGGCTCTTTCGCCAGGTCTTGCTCCATCGAGGTCAACCGACAGCCTTGTTGTCGGGGTCCAGCAGCCGGTGCAGATGAACGACGAAATAACGCATGTGGGCATTGTCCACGCTGGCCTGCGCTTTGGCTTTCCACGCCGTGCGCGCGGATTGATAGTCCGGATAGATGCCGACGATGTCGAGCCCGTCGAGATCGCGGAACTCGGTGCCGCCAAGCTTCGTCAGTTCGCCACCGAACACCAGGTGCAAAAGCTGCTTTTTTCCGTCTTCCGCGGCCATGTCGGTCCTTCACATATCGTGAGTTTGTGACAGGTCTAGACCAAAGCCGTCGACTTTGGAACCTTCGAAAACGCTTTCACCCATCCAGCCCGGCAATGACGCCGGCGAGCACGGCCAGCAGTTCACCGCTGCCGGCGGCGAGCGCGCCGTGGCGGGTCACCTCGCCGGCATAGAGCGGGGCGCGGCCATGCCGGTCGAGCAACTGGCCGCCGGCCTCGCGCAAAATGAGATCGGCGGCGGCAATATCCCAGTCATGCGCGTTCGGCTTGACGAAAGTGGCATCGAGCGCGCCATTGGCGATCATGGCCAGCCGATAGGCGAGCGACGGGCTGTAGGGCGCCCGCTTCAGTCGCGCCTGCCAGTCGGTCGGCATCAGGTCGGTCAACTGCTTCAGCCCGGAAATCTCGGCCGTATCCGCCAGCTTGCGCACCGCGATGCGCTTGCCGTTGCGGAAGGCGCCCTGTCCGGGCAGCGCCCAATAGGTCTCGTTCATCGCCGGGCATTCCAGCACGCCGGCAAGCGTGCGGCCACGCTCGACGACGGCAACGCTGACGCACCAGGTGCGCTGGCCTTCCAGGAAGCCGCGCGTGCCGTCGATCGGGTCGACGACGAAGGTGCGGCGCGCCGAAAGCCGCACCGGATCGTCGGCTGTTTCTTCCGACAGCCAGCCATAGTCGGGCCGCGCCGCAAGCAGCGTCTGGCGCAAATAGGCGTCGGCGGCATGGTCGGCTTCGCTGACCGGCGATGTGCCGCCCTTCATCCAGACTTGCGGGTTGTTGCCGAAGTAGCGCATGGCGATGACCCCGGCCTCGCGGGCGGCATCGCGCAGCAAAGGCAAATCCTCGGTAGCACTGGCAGAGATCAGGTCATGCTCCGGCAAGGGTCATGCCTTCGATCAGAAGCGTGGGGGCGGCGGTGCCGAAATTCCGGTCGAGGTCATCAGCCGCCACCATGTTGAGGAACATGGTCTTCAGGTTCGAGGCGATGGTGACCTCGGCGACGGGATAGGCCAGCGCACCATTTTCGATCCAGAAGCCGGAGGCGCCACGGCTGTATTCGCCGGTGACCATGTCGACGCCCTGGCCGAACACCTCGGTGACGTAGAAGCCGGTCTTGAGCGATTTGATCAAATCCTCGGGCGACCGTTCGCCGGGTTCGATGGCGAGATTGGTCGAGGACGGCGAGACGGACGAGCCGCCGCGCGAACCGCGCCCATTGGTGACGAGACCAAGCTCGCGCGCGGCCGATGTCGACAGGAACCAGTGGTTGAGCACGCCTTTTTCGACCATGAACAGCTTCTCGCCCTCGATGCCTTCGCCATCGAACGGACGCGAGGCCTGGCCACGCTGCCTGAGCGGCTCGTCGGTGATGGTGATCGCGGAGGCGGCCACCTGCTTGCCCATCATGTCGCGCAGGAACGACGTCTTGCGCGCGACCGAGGCGCCGTTGATGGCGCCGGCAAGATGGCCGGCGATGCCGCGCGCGACGCGCGGGTCGAACACAACGTCAATCGGCCCGGTCGCCGCCTTGCGCGCGCCGATACGGCGCACGGCACGTTCGCCGGCCTTGCGGCCGATGTCTTCAGGCGCATCGAGATCGGCAAAATGCTGGCGCGAGGAGAATTCATAGTCGCGCTCCATGCCAGTGCCCTCGCCAGCAATGACGCTGGCCGAGCGCGAGAAACGCGACCCGACATAGTGGCCGAGGAAGCCGTGCGAGGTGGCCAGCACCAAGCCGCCGAGGCCGGCACCGGCGCTGGCGCCGGCCGAATTGGTCACGCCCTTGACGGCAAGGGCCGCCGCTTCCGCCGCAAGTGCCGCTTCCTTCATTTGATCGGCCGACACCTCGGTGGCGTCGAACAGGTCGAGATCGCGCGTCTGTTTCACCAGCAATGCCGGGTCGGCCAGCCCCTGATAGGGGTCCTGTGGCGACACTTTCGCCATCGCCACGGCACGCTCGGCTAGGGTTGCAGGATCGGATGCTGCGGTTGCCGAGACGCTGGCCACACGCCCATCGACGAAGACGCGTAGCGAGACATCCTCGCTCTCGGCCGATTCGGTGCCCTCGACCTTGCCGAGCCGCACCGACACACCGGTCGAGCGGCTGCGCACGGCCACCGCATCGGCGGCGTCGGCGCCAGCCTTCTTGGCAGCTTCGACCAGAGCCGCGACACGGTCGGTCAATTTTGCTGCATCTGTGATATCGGTCATGCGCGTGATCCTGCTGGCGCGGCGAGCTTTGGCCGCAGCCACCATCTATTGTTCCGGTCCGGCTTGTGCAATGGCATAGGCTTCAATCAAAATGCATCGGTTCACGGTTCAGATCTCGAACCGAGGCATGGTAACCCGGTCCGCAGCCCGCTCGGAGCATTTTCGATGACGCCTTTCCATCTCGCCTTCCCGGTCCGTGATCTCGATGAAACTCGCTTTTTCTATGGCGAGGTGCTGGGTTGTGCGATCGGCCGCTCATCGGCGACCTGGGTCGATTTCGATCTTTACGGCCACCAGATGTCGGCGCATCTGCGGCCACAGGCCATGCCAGCCGTCAGTGACGGCAAGGTCGACGGCATCGTCGTGCCGATCCCCCATTTCGGCGCCGTGCTCTTGATGGACGACTGGCAGCGGCTGGCGACGCGGCTGGAGGCGCGCGGCGACATCGACTGGCTGGAACGGCCAATGGTCCGCTTCAAGGGCGAGCCCGGCGAACAGGCGACGCTGTTCATCCGCGATCCCTCGGGCAATGCGCTGGAATTCAAGGGCTTTCGCTCACTGGAGCAGGTTTTCGCGCACTGAGGCGCCGGGCAGGCAGCGAACCCGTGGTTCAGGACGCCGAGACAGGCGTCCAGATGACATCATCGATTTTCTGCGCGCCCGTCGCCAGCATCACCAGGCGGTCGAAGCCGAGCGCGATGCCGCTGGCCTGCGGCATGATGGCAAGGGCGGCGAGAAAATCCTCATCCAGTGGATAGCGCTCGCCATAGATGCGCTCTTTCTCGTCCATCTGGATGATGAAGCGCCGGCGCTGCTCGTCGGCATCGGTCAGTTCGCCAAAGCCGTTGGCGAGCTCGACGCCGCAGCAATAGAGTTCGAAGCGCTCGGCAACGCGCGCATCCCTGGGGCTTGGCCGTGCCAATGCCGCCTCGGCCAGCGGATATTCGCACAGGATGGTCGCCCGCCCATGGCCGAGCAACGGCTCGATCTTTTCCACCATCACCCGGCTGAACAAATCGGCCCAGCTGTCGTCAGATGCGGTGCGCAGGCCGGCCTGGGTCAAGGCGGCATAAAGCGCGTCCCGGTCGGTGGCGCCGTCGGCGGCGACCGTGGCCAGCAGATCGATGCCGGCATAACGGGTGAAGGCATCCGCGACCGTCAGCCGTTCCGCCTCGGCAATCGGATCGCAGTCGCGGCCCCGGAAGGAAAAGCGCGTCGCCCCTGCCCTTGTCGCGGCCAGCGCCAACATGGCCGCGCAATCCTGCATCAGGCTCTCATAGGCCTCGCCCACCCGGTACCATTCGAGCATGGTGAATTCGGGATGGTGCAAGGGGCCGCGCTCGCGGTTGCGGTAGACCGGACCGAGGCTGAAAATGCGCTGTTCGCCGGCGGCAAGCAGCTTCTTGCAGGCGAATTCCGGCGAGGTGTGGAGATAAAGCGGCGACCGCGTGCCGTCCGGTCCGATCGCTTGCGTGGTGAAAGCCGCCAGGTGTGCCTCGTTGCCGGGCGAGACCTGCAGGGCCGCCGTTTCCACCTCGACGAAGTCTTCGGCGGCGAACCAGTCACGCAGGCTGGCGGCGATGGCGTTGCGCAGCATCAGCCGCGGGCGGCGGTCGGTGTGGACATGCGGCGTCCACCAGGGCGAGGCATCGGGCGACGTAACGTTCATGGGGCTCAGATCATATGGAATGGGGCTGGCGGTTGCGGCCAAGATGCGCTAGTTCGCAGCGGACGGCTGCTGAAGCCGATTTGTACCAATCAACCATTTCAGGATTGTAAGCCGTGGTGAAAGTCATCGCCAGTTCGCTCCGTAAAGGCAATGTCGTCGACAAGGACGGCAAGCTTTATGTGATCCTCTTTGCCGAAAACATCCACCCAGGCAAGGGCACGCCGGTGACCCAGCTCGACATGCGCCGCATCGGCGACGGGGTGAAGGTTTCGGAGCGCTACCGCACCACCGAGCAGGTGGAGCGCGCCTATGTGGAAGAGCGCGAGCACACCTTCCTCTACGCCGACGGCGAAGGCTATCATTTCATGAATCCGGAAAGCTACGACCAGGTGGCGGTGTCGGAAGCCGTGGTCGGCGACATGGCGCCTTATCTCCTGGAGGGCATGGCCGTGCAGTTGTCACAGTTCAACGGCATTGCCATTTCACTTGTGCTGCCGCAGCGCGCCACCTTCGAGGTGGTGGAAACCGAGCCGACGACCAAGGGACAGACCGCGTCTTCATCCTACAAGCCGGCCGTGCTCTCCAACGGCGTGCGCACGCTGGTACCGCCACACATCGCCCCCGGCACTCGCGTGGTGGTGATGACAGCGGACGGGGCTTACGTGGAGCGCGCGAAGGACTGAGGGGGAGCCTTCGCTCACAAACCCTTTGGGCTATCGTCGATGATCAGGTACGGGCGTCGGCGCGGTGGCCGTGGTATCGGTCTTCGTAAGCTCGCGCTGAAAGCCCTTCTGACAAAGCGCCCCGATTTTTCATGCAGCGTGTCGCACAAGGCCCGCATGGTTCGTCCTCTGATGGAAGAAGGAGAACGCCATGCGAAAACTTATCGTCACCGAATTCATCAGCGTCGATGGCATTGCCGAGGTCGAGAAGCTGCCCGGCGTGACCTGGAACGATGAGATGAACAGGTTCAAGGAGGACGAGCTTGCCGACAGCGGCGCCATGCTTTTGGGGCGCACGACCTATGAGATTTTTGCCGGCTCGTGGCCCAAGGAAACCGGAGATTTTGCCGACCGGTTCAATGCGCTGCCAAAATATGTCGCATCGACCAGCCTGAAGGCGCTCGACTGGAAGCCGGCCGAATTGCTGAAGGGAGCCCTGCCGGAAGCGGTCAGGGCGCTGAAGCAAGGCAGCGGCGGCAACATCTATGTGCATGGCAGCCTCAGCGTCGCGCAGGAACTGCTGCGCCACGGCCTGGTCGATCGCGTCAGGCTGCTCAGCTACCCCGGCGCTGTCGGCCAGGGCAAGCCGCTGTTCCCCGTCGGCGAGGCAGTGGCGCTCGAGCTGATTTCGGCGACGCCTTTCAGCAACGGCGTGGTGGCGCTGGAATATGTGCCGGTGGCGAAGTCGTAGTTGGCTTCGTGGATGACAACAGCGCTCGACTTTAAGCCCTTGTTTTCATGCATGTCGTTGTCCCAAAACTGGGGCCACATTTGAGCGACATGCATTGGACGATCAATTGCCGACGTCGCTCCGCCTTCACCCGGCCTTCTTCCTCCGCCTGCCCTTGACGGCAGCGCCATTCCTAGCCTCCACCACCCGCTCGACCTCTCGCTTCAGCTGATCCTTTATGTCGGCCGTATCGTTCATCAAAGCCTCGATCTTCAGGAAATCGAGCACGCGGTATTTTGATACTGCCGGGCGGACCAGGATGTCGGGGCTGCACTGCTTCAGCTTGTTGGCGATGATCGACTGCATCATCAATTGCGTGGCGCCGAACATCAGGTCGACGGAGGTCGGGTGCCTGCGGTCGGCTTCTTCCGGCGCGCCGACCACGTCGACGCCGATGATGATGTCGGCGTCGTTCTCGATCAGGTCGAACGGCACGGGGTTGTAGATGCCGCCGTCTATCAGCAGCCTTCCGTCGCGCGTCACCGGGCGGAACACGGCGGGTATGGCCGCCGAGGCGGCAAGTGCCGAGTGCAGGTCGCCGTCATGGAACACGGCGAGCTTGTGGCCGAAATAGTCGGTCGCCGTCACCTTGAGCGGGATCTTGAGCTCGGCGAAGGTCTCGGGGATAGCCTCGGGCAAAAAGGCCTTCAGGATGCGCTCGACGTTGAACTGGCTGACGCGGATGCCATTCTGCATGGCTTCGGCGATAGTGCCCGGCCGCGCCCGCCACATGCGGCTCGCCACTTCGGCGCGGCGGCCGAGGATCGAGCGGGCGTAGTCGTGGATGTCCTTGCCGGTCATGCCGGCGGCCATGCCGGCGCCCATGATGGCGCCGATCGACGAGCCGGCAATGGCCACCGGCCTGATGCCCAGTTCGTCCAGCGCCTCGATGACGTGGATATGCGCCAGCCCGCGCGCGCCGCCGCCGCCGAAGGCGATGCCGAAGGTCGGGCTCGTCATTGGGCTCATCCCTTGCCGGCCCCGGCCAGTTTCGGGCCGATAACCATGATGGTCGGCTCGGCCGACAGCAGCTTTTTCGCCGCCGCCTTGACCTGATCAAGCGTCACCGCGTTGATATAGCCGGCGCGACGCTGCATGTAGTCGATGCCGAGATCGTCGAGCTGCAGCTCGACCAGCGTCGAGGCAATGGAACTCGAAGAGTCCAGATTGTTGATGGCGTAGGCGCCGATCATGTATTTCTTGGTCGCCGCCAGCTCAGCCTCGGTCGGGCCTTCCTCGGCCAGTTGCTTGACCACGTCGCGGACGATGCCCAGCGTCTCGGCCGCTCGGTCCGACCGGGTCCCGGTGCTGACGACCAGTGCGTCGGCATGGTCCTGGTTGATCAGCGAGGAGTTGACGCTGTAGGCCAGCCCGCGCTTTTCGCGCACCTCCTGGAACAGGCGCGAGGTGAAGGTGCCACCGCCGAGGATCTCGTTCATCAGCACGGCGGCAAAAAAATCCGGCGCCTTGCGCTTCACGCCGGGATAGGCGAGCTGCAGCGAGGTCTGTGGCAGGTCGTAGTCGACCTCGACATGCTGCGCCAGCTTCGGGTCGATATCGGCCACCGGCCTCAGCGCCTGGTTCTGCGGCAGATCGCCGAACACCATGTCGAGCTTCTTCTTCAGCGTCTCGGGGTCGATGGCGCCGACCACGGCGACATGCAGGCCGCCGCGCGCGAACACCGCCTTGTGCAAGGCTTTCAAATCATCCGGCGTGATGGTGGCGATGCTCTGCCTGGTGCCTTGGTCGGAGCGGGAATAGGGATGATCGCCATAGAGTGCGCGCGCCCATTTGTCCTGCGCGACCGTATCGGGATCGTTCTCGCCGGCGATGATGCCGGACAGGATCTGGGCGCGGATGCGGTCGATCGGCGCCGGGTCGAAGCGCGGCTGGTTGACCGCCAGCCGCAACAGGTCGAACGCCTCGTCGCGCTGCTCGGCCAGCATGCGCATCGAGCCGTAGATGCCGTCGCGGCTTTCGTCGAAGCTCATCTCAGCGCCGGCATCGTCGAGCTTGATCTGGAAGGCTTCTGAGTCGAGCGGGCCGGCGCCTTCGTCGAACAGCCCGGTCATCAGATTGGCCAGGCCCTCTTTGCCAACTGGATCCTGCGTCGAGCCGCCGCCGAAGACGAAGCGGATGGCGACGACCGGCACCGAATAATCCTCGACCAGCCAGGCGGTGATGCCCTTTGGCGAGGTGACGGACTGGATGTCCATGGCGCGAGCGGTGAGTGCCGGCAGGATCAGGAAGAGGATGGAGAGGAAAAGGGTCGCAAGCGCTGCGGCAGCGCGCCGGGCTCTTCCTTCTCCCCTTGCGGGAGAAGGTGGATCGGCGCGTAGCGCCGAGACGGTTGAGGGGTGTTGGACGGCGTACGGACGGTGCCAAGCGGGAGCACCCCTCATCCGACCGAGCTGCGCTCGGCCACCGCCCTGGGGCGAGCCACGGGTCTCGCCCCGTCCTTCGGACCCCACAAGGGGGAAAGAAAGAGAGCGGCGGTGCTGGTTCGTCATCAAATCAGTTCTCCGCCTTGACTTGCGGCAGCAAATAGCCGGTCGTCGACCGGTCGAGCACCAGATAGCGCGCGGCGACGGCCTTGATCTCGTCTGCTGTCACCTTGCGGATGCGCTCTGGCCATTGCTGGACGTCTTGCACATTGCCGCCGGTGGCCAGCGTCGAGCCATATATGTTGGCCATGGACTCCTGCTTGTCGCGGGCAAAGATCATCGAGCGCACGTAGCGGTCCTTGGCCTTTTCCAGCTCCGATGGCGTGACGCCGTCCCTGGCGATGCGCGCCACCTCGGCATCAACCGCCGCTTCGACATCGGCGAGCTTGGCATCGCCGCGCGGGGCGCCATAGACGGTGAAATTGGTGTCGTCCAGCATGGTGCCCTGGAAATAGGCGCCGGCGTTGGACGCGATGCCTTGCTGGACGACGAGTGCCTGGTAGAGCCGGCTGCGGGTGCCGCCACCGAGGATCTCGGCCAGCAGGTCGAGTGCTTCGGCCTCGCCCGGCTTGCCCGAGTGATAGGACGGCACCACCCACTGCGTAGAGAAACTCGGCACGCTGACACGGGCGTCCGAGAGCGTGACCGTGCGCTTGGTGTTCTGCTCGGGTTCAACCGGACGGATGCGCGGCGGCAGATCGGGCCCGCGCGCCACCTTGCCATAGGTTTTCTCGGCCAGTGCCCGCACCGTGTCCGGTTCGACATCGCCGGCCACGATCAGCACGGCGTTGTTGGGCCGGTAATATTTGTCATAGAAGGCGGTGGCGTCGGTGCGGTTCAGCTGCTCCATCTCCTGCATCCAGCCGATGACCGGGATGCGGTAAGGCTGGTTCTGCCACAGCGTGGCGTCGACTTCCTCGTCCAGCACCGCCTCGGGATTGTTGTCGATGCGCGAGCGGCGCTCCTCGAGGATGACGTCGCGCTCGGTCTTGATGACGTCGTCGGTGAGGATGAGGTTGCGCATGCGGTCGGCCTCGAAACTCATCATCAGCTCGAGCGCCGACGGCGCCACCGTCTCGTGGAAGGCAGTGTAGTCGTAGGAGGTGAAGGCGTTGTTGGAGCCGCCGATATCGGAGATGGCGCGGTCGAACTCGCCGGCCACATGGTGGGTCGTCGCCTTGAACATCAGGTGCTCGAAGAAATGGGCGATGCCGGATTTTCCGGGCGGCTCGTCGGCGCTGCCGATCTTGTACCACACCATGTGGGTGACGATCGGCGCGCGGTGGTCGGGGATGACGACCACCTCCATGCCGTTGTCGAGCAGGAAATCCGTCACCTTGAACGCGTCCGGCTTCGCGTTGGCCAACACGGTGCTGTCGGCCAGGACCGGGCCGGTCATGGTGATAGCCAGCGATGTCGCCAGCAGTGTTGCGCGCAGCCATTCAACCCTAGATGTCATCAATGGCTCCGTTTTCCAGGCAGGACGATAGGCAAGGCGCTGGCGACAGCATAGTGAATTGTTGGTCATGTTGCCGGCAAAGGCGGCGGCAAAGAGGCCGGCATCGATGCAAGGCGCATCACGCAACCTCGATAAACCGGATCACCGTCTCGCCGTAATTGCGCTCATCCAGCACGGAAAAGCCGGGACCCGGCTCGAAGGGCGCCACAGCCGCCTCCTCGACCACGCATAGCGCGCCGGGACGAAGCCAGCCGCCGGCCCTGGCCGACTGCAAGGCGCGCTCGCCGAGGCCCTTGCCGTAGGGCGGATCGGCGAAGACGAGGCCGAATGGAGCGAGCGTGCCAGCTTCGCCAAGGCCGGTGGCATCGCGGCGAAAGATCTTGGTGCGGCCCGTCAGGCCGAAGGCCTCGACATTGTCGCGGATCAGGCCACGGCCTTCCGCCGATTCCTCGATGAAGACGCCGTAGGAAGCACCGCGCGACAGCGCTTCGAGGCCGAGCGCGCCGGTGCCGGCGAACAGGTCGAGCACGCGCGCCCCGTCCAATTGCTCCGCAAAACGATGCGCCAACACATTGAAGACGGCCTCGCGGGTGCGATCGGTCGTCGGGCGGATAGCGCTGCTGCGGGGCGTCGCCAGGGGACGCCCGCGAAACTCACCGCCGACGATTCTCATCTTGCGCTAGGCCTCATTCCATCCGGGCCTCATTTCGTCCTGGGACCCTTGGGGCCGCTGCGCGGCCGTTCGCCGCCACCGGCACCGCCCGGACGCTCGCCACGCGGTTTGCCGAACGGCTTGGCGCCCGCCGGTTTGCCATAGGACGGCTTGAACGACGCCTTGCGCGCCTTGGCGTCGGCCGCCTTGGCGGCGTCGGCCTCAGCCCTGCCCTTGCCGATCGGCCGCGCTCCCGGTGCCATCCAGACATTGGCCTTGCGCTGGCCAGGCGGCTCGATCGGCCGCTGCTCGCGCTCGGATTTCTTGCCACCGCCCGGCTTGCCACCAAAACTGCCGCGCGGCTTGTCGCCAAAGCCGCCACGGGGCTTGTCGCCAAAGCTGCGTTCGGGTCGCGGGCCGCGCTCACCATAGCTCTTTTCCGGCCCAGCGCTTCTGTCGGGACTTGTCGACAGCTTGCCCAGTGCCTCGTCGCGGCTGCCTTCGCGGCGCTTGCGGTTCTTGATCAGCCCGCCCTCGCCGATCGGCCGGCGCTCGCCATCTCTTGTGAACTTCGGCCGCTCCGGCTCCGGCTCGCGGATCTCGGTGCGCCGCACCGGCTTGTTGGAAAACGGCTTTGAAATCTCGGCATCGAAATTGGCGCCGGATTCCTCGACCAGACGCTCGCCAAGCTGGTCGCGCAGCACCCGCCCCTTGATCTCCAGCACATGGCCCTCGGCGAGGTCATCGAGTTGGAACGGCCCGTAGGAAATGCGGATCAGCCGCGTCACATCCAGGCCAAGCGAACCGAGGATGTTCCTGACTTCGCGGTTCTTGCCCTCGCGCAGGCCGATCGTCAGCCAGGCATTGGTGCCCTGCTCACGGTCGAGCGTCGCTTCGATGGCGCCGTAAAAGACGCCATCGACGGCAATACCTTCACGCAGGCCGGCGAGCGCGCTTTCCTCGACCTTGCCGTGGACGCGGACGCGGTAGCGGCGCAGCCAGCCGGTTGCCGGCAGTTCGAGCACGCGCGACAAGCCGCCATCATTGGTGAGCAGCAGCAGGCCTTCGGTGTTGATGTCGAGGCGACCGATGGTCATCAGCCGCGGCAATTCGGCCGGCAGCACGTCGAAGACGGTCTTGCGGCCCTCGGGATCGCGGTTGGTGGTGACGACACCGGCAGGCTTGTGGAACAGGAACAGCCGTGTGCGCTCGATCGGCGGGATTTCCATGCCGTCGAGGTGGATGATGTCGTCGGGCATGACGTTGAAGGCCGGCGAGGTCAGCGCCCGGCCATTGACCTTGACGCGGCCGGCGGCGATCAGTTCCTCGGCATCGCGGCGCGAAGCAAGGCCGGCGCGCGCCAGCCGCTTGGCGATGCGCTCGCCTGCCTCTTCCGTCACTTCCGCCGAACGCGGACGCGGTTTGAAGCCAGCACCCGATGCCCCTTGCGGCCGATCACTGAAGTCGCGCTTGGGACGGTCGCCACCGAAGTCACGCTTGGGGCGATCGGCGAAGTCGCGCTTGGGACGGTCAGCGAAATCGCGCTTCGGACGATCGCCGGCGTCGCGCGGCGCGCGATCGCTGAAATCCCGCTTGGGACGTTCGAAGCGCTTTTCGCCGCCCTCCGCCGCCGCAGCAGCCGGACGGTCGCCGCGTGGTGCATAAGGCTTGCGCGGTCCTTCGCGCTTTTCATACGGCTTGCGCTCGCCTTCGGCCGCCGTCGGACGGTCGCCACGTGGCGCATAAGGCTTGCGCGGTCCTTCGCGCTTTTCATACGGCTTGCGCTCGCCTTCGGTGGCCATCGGACGATCGCCGCGCGGCGCATAGGGCTTGCGCGGTCCTTCGCGCTTTTCATACGGCTTGCGCTCGCCTTCGGCGGCCATCGGGCGGTCGCCGCGAGGTGCGTAGGGCTTGCGTGGTCCCTCGCGCTTATCGAAGGGCTTGCCTTCGGGACGCGGACCCTTGCCGAATGGCTTGTCACCACCCTTGAAGTCGCGCTTCGGCCGCTCGCCCTCAGCAGCCATCGGCCGATCTCCGCGTGAGGCGTAAGGTTTCTTGGTACCAAAGGACGGCTTGCCGCCTTTGTCGGCGGCGCCATCACGGCTGCGCGGTCCGGCAGCCTTCGAGCCGCTCCTGACCGGACCCTTTTTGGGTCGGAATTTCTTGTTGTTGTCGTCCATGTGGCCTTTGTCCGTTTGCGCTGCTACAGCGTGGCGCATCCTTTGGGGCGCGCAACGAACGCTGTAGCACTTTTGATTTGGCGCATGATCATTTCCGAAAACCGAGTCCGATTTTCGGGTTATGCGCTCAATAACAGGATCACCAGAGTTTGTCAGGGAAAAGTGGAGACCGGCTTTTTCCGAAAAGACAAACGAAAATCAAAAGCCTGGAGCAAGTGCGGTTCATTCGGAAGCGGACTTGCTCCAGCGAGTGACGAGGAGATAATCGGAATGGAGATCGCGTGAAGCGGCCGGATTTCATGGCGCTGGCGCTGAAAGAGGCTGAGGCCGCCGCCTTGCGCGGCGAAGTGCCGGTCGGCGCCGTGATCGCCAGCGGCGGCACAGTCATTGCCAGCGCCGGCAACCGCACCCGCGAGCTTGCCGACCCGACGGCGCACGCCGAGATGCTGGTCATCCGCGAGGCCTGCCGCAAGCTCTCGAGCGAGCGGCTCACCGGCCATGATCTCTATGTGACGCTGGAGCCTTGCGCCATGTGCGCCGCCGCCATTTCCTTCGCCCGGCTGCGCCGGCTCTATTTCGGCGCCGCCGACGACAAGGGGGGCGCGGTGATCAATGGCGCCCGCTTCTTCGCCTCGACGACCTGCCACCACGCGCCCGACATCTATCCGGGCATGGGCGAGACCGAAGCGGCCCTGCTGCTCAAAGGATTTTTCCGGGAGCGGCGCGACTGAACCGGGCGCACCGCAAAGGCAACGAAGCGTGGCCCGTTCTTACAGGGACGGCAGCCAGTCGAACCAGCCGCTGCCCTTCTTGCCTTCGGCCTCTTTCTTCAGCCGGCGTTCCTTCTTGTACTCGTCTTCGCCAAGCTCGTTCTGCGGCGCGGTGTCGGAGGCGACGCGATATTGCACCGGCGGCTCGCTCAGATATTTACGGGTGTTCGGATCGCCCTGCTTGCTTTCGACAAGGCGGCGCTGGATCTCGGCGGCACGACCCTTGTCCGAATCCGCGGGGCTCCACGCCGGCGGGTGGCTCGAGCCTGAATCCGCCATTGCCTTCTTGATCGATGCTGGATCGGACTGCACGTCGTCGACGATCTCTGACTGATAAGCCGGATCGTTCTGATGGGCGGTCGCGTCGGCGCGCAGGCGGGCGCGACGCTGCTCCGGCGATTCGGGCCATTCGGCGCTCGCCGTCTCGATGCTGTCCTGCGGCGCCGGCAACACTTCCTTCTGGCCTGGTGCCGGCTTGACCAGCGTCGGGCGCGGCTTGTAGTCGATCCGTTCCTTTTGCTTCGGCGCGATCGAAAAGGCGCTTGAAATATCGCCGGCCAGCTGTTCACCGGCGGTCTTGTCGGTGCCATAGGTCGGAGAGCTCATGCAGCCGGACAGAGCGAGGCCCGATGCGACAAGCGGCGCCAGCAGCGCCAGGCGCACGTTATATCTCTCGGTCATGCCAAAAAGTCCCACTCTAGACAGCCTCTCGATTGCCACCGGCCCTGTGTCCGGTCCCCATCGTCCAAGCACTTGCGACGGAAATCCGGCGACAATTTGTCTTCCGGAGTTTCGCGTGTTTACCTCAACCACTCGTTAAGGGCAACGCGCGGGCGGTTTTCGCCCGCCCGGCGTGGCATTTGTGCACCGATAGAGCCATTCCGACCGGCCGGCCTGTCAAAGCCGGCCAAGCGCTTTCAACTCATGCAGCACCGCCGCATCCCTGGCCGAAACGTCGGGAAACGCAACGTCCTGCCCGACATCAGCGGTGTAGCGCCAGGAACGCGCGCACTTCACCAGGCCGCGGTCCTCGGCCTTCTCGACCACGACGGCGACACCCCTGACGTCGTCGAGCGTGAAGGCGCCAGCCGGCACCTCGCCATGCGCGATGACGAGATCGCTGGTGATCGCCATCTCGGCCATGTCGACATCGGATATCGCCGCTTCGAGCGCTGCATCGTCGATGGTGACGACCGGCACCGCTTCCAGCGACGAACCGATCACCTTCTGTGCGCGCGCGATCTCCAGTGCGCCGGTGACGACGCGTCGCACCTGCCGCACCTTGCGCCACTTTTCCGCCAGCGCCTCGTTCTTCCAGTCCGCCGGGATTTGCGGAAACTGGTCGAGATGCACCGAGACGGCGTCCGCATGAAGGTCGAGCCAGGCTTCTTCCATGGTGAAAGGCAGCATCGGCGCCAGCCATTTGACCAGACAATCGAAGAGATGACGCACCACTTGCACCGAGGCCTTGCGCCTAACGCTCGACGGCGCGTCGCAGTACAGCGCGTCCTTGCGGATGTCGAAATAGAAGGCCGACAGTTCCACCACCATGAAATCAAGCAGCATGCGCGTGATGCGCTTGAATTCAAAGGCGTCGTAGCCCGATCGCACCACCTCATCGAGCTCGGCCAGCCGATGCAGCATCAGCCGCTCCAGCTCCGGCATCTTGTCGAGCGGCACCTCCTCGCCATCGTCATGGGCAAGCGTGCCCAGCATCCAGCGGATGGTGTTGCGCAGCTTGCGATACGCGTCGATGTTGGTCTGCAGCACATTCTTGCCGAGACGCTGGTCTTCCCAATAGTCGGTCGTCACCACCCACAGGCGCAGGATGTCGGCGCCCGACTGCTTGATGACGTCCTGTGGCACGACGGTGTTGCCGAGCGACTTCGACATCTTGCGGCCGTCTTCATCCATGGTGAAGCCGTGGGTGACGACGGTGTCGTAAGGCGCCCTGCCCCTGGTGCCGCAGCTTTCCAGCAGCGACGAGTGGAACCAGCCGCGATGCTGGTCGGAGCCTTCGAGATAGACATCGGCCGGCCATTTCAAATCCGGGCGATCCTCCAGCGTGAAAACGTGAGTCGAGCCTGAATCGAACCAGACGTCGAGGATGTCCATCACCTGCTTCCACTTGGATGCATCGTGGTTGCCAAGGAAACGCTCCTTGGCACCGGCGGCGAACCAGGCGTCGGCGCCTTCCTGCTCGAAGGCGTCCATGATGCGCTGGTTGACAGCCTCGTCCTTCAGCACATTGCCGTCGGCATCGGCGAAGACGGCGATCGGCACGCCCCAGGCGCGCTGGCGCGACAGCACCCAGTCAGGACGCTCCTCGATCATGGCGCGGATGCGGTTCTGGCCGGCGGCGGGCACGAAACGGGTGTCGTCGATCGCCTTCAGCGCGCGGCTGCGCAACGTCGAGCCATCGCCGAGGTCCTTGTCCATATAGACAAACCATTGCGGCGTGTTGCGGAAGATGATCGGTTTCTTGGACCGCCAGGAATGCGGATAGGAGTGCTTCAGCCGGCCGCGTGCGAACAGTGCATTGCGCTTGATCAGCTCATCGATGACTGCCTGGTTGGCGTTGCCCTTCTTGCCATTGTCGTCGATGACGCGCGCGGCTCCGCCCTCGCGGTCCGGGCCAAAACCCGGCGCGTCCTTGGTGAAGAAGCCGCCATCGTCGACGGTGAACGGAATGGCGCTGTCGATGCCGCGCGCGCGCAAATCCGCCGCGGCATCCATCCAGGCGTCAAAGTCCTCGCGGCCATGGCCGGGCGCGGTGTGGACGAAGCCGGTGCCGGCATCGTCGGTGACATGGTCGCCGGCGAGCATCGGCACGGGAAACTCATAGCCGCCGCCAAAACCCTTGAACGGATGGGAAAGCGTAAGCCTTCCAAGCTCTTGCGGCGAAACACTGCGAAGCCGATTCAAGGTGACCTTGGCCTTGGCAGCGGACTCGTCGGCCAGCGCGTCGGCGAAGATCAGCTTTTCGCCCGGCTGCGGGCCGAACGCATTCTCGGCCGCCGTTACCTCGTAGAGGCCATAGCTGATGCGAGGCGAGTAGTTGACGGCGCGGTTGCCCGGGATCGTCCATGGCGTCGTCGTCCAGATGACGACGTGGGCCTGCAACAGATCCAGCGCCCCTTCCGTCAGTTTGGTCACGCCGTCATCGACCGGCTGGTCCAGGCTGACGACCGGGAACTTCACCCAGATCGTGTCGGACTCGTAATCCTGGTACTCGACCTCGGCCTCGGCAAGTGCCGTGCGTTCGACCACACTCCACATCACCGGCTTGGAGCCGCGATAGAGTTGGCCCGACATGGCGAACTTCAGCAGCTCGCCGGCGATGCGTGACTCGGCATGGAAGGCCATCGTCGTATAGGGGTTCTTGAAGTCGCCGATGACGCCGAGCCGCTGGAACTCGCCGCCCTGCACCGTGATCCAGTGCGCGGCGAACTCGCGGCACTCCCGGCGGAACTCGTTGACCGGAACCTCGTCCTTGTTCTTGCCCTTGGCGCGATACTGCTCCTCGATCTTCCATTCGATCGGCAGGCCATGGCAGTCCCAGCCCGGCACGTAGTTCGAGTCATAGCCACGCATCTGGAACGAGCGGGTGATGACGTCCTTGAGGATCTTGTTCAGCGCGTGACCGATATGGATGTTGCCGTTGGCGTAGGGCGGACCGTCATGCAGCACGTATTTGGTCCGGCCGGCCGCGCTCTCACGCAGCTTGCGGTAGAGGTCCATGTCCTGCCAGCGCTGGACCAGCAGCGGCTCCTTTTCGGGCAAGCCGGCGCGCATCGGGAAATCCGTCTGCGGCAAATAGAGCGTCTTGGAATAGTCGATTGTTGAATTATCGGACGTTTTGTCGGTCATTGGTCTGCCATCTACATTACCCGGCCGCGAATGGCTCGGGCGTGAGGTCGTTGCTTTGACGGATATCGTTTTCCCAAAACCGAAGCCACTTTTGGGCGATATGCGTTGATGATCTGGAAAAAGCGCGAGAGGCCGCGCGCAAAATTCCCGGCGGCTCCGGCGACCCCTCAGGCCGCCCGGAACACCGGGCCGGTAATTCGTATGGTCAGCGCGTGAAGGCGCGAAAAGCTCGTCATCGGTGGGCTTCTAGCGGAGATAGGCGCAAGAATAAAGTGTCTCTCGCTCGATTCCGTTACATCGTAAAATCGAAGCGGTAGCTGGTCGACACGCCGATCATGAACTGATTGCGGTCGCCGCGTTCCCTGACCAGGCTGGAATCGGCCGCCGGTCCCATCAGGCGCGAATATTCACCGAACAGGCTGGCGGTCATCGGCTCCGTCACCTTCCAGGTTATCGCGCCACCGAGGCCGGTCGACTTCAGGCCACCGCCGGGATGATATTCACTGAGCCCGGAGGCCACGGCCTCCTGTGCGTCGACGCCATAATAGGCATCGAAATATTTTTCCGAGGCGAAGGAGACACGCGGTCCCCCAGAAATCCGGACAGTTGGCGTGACATCATAAAAAGCGTCGGCGGCGATATCGGCGACAAAGCCGTTATGGGCGCGGATGCCGTGGCGCAGCTCGGCGCGTGCGCGCAGCCAGTCGGTCGGATAGAATTCGAAGAAGCCGCCGACCTCGCCGCCCCAGCGCACCGGATCGAGGCCCTTCAGTTCATCGGCATTGTCGTCATCACGGGAAAACAGGAACTTGCCGGTCAGGCCGGCGCGAACGCCGCCATCGTCGATCAAGGCCAGCGAGATGTTGTCGTTACGCGAGGTGAAGCGGGCCGCCGGTCCGGCCTTGCCCAGCGAGATGATCGGCGAGGCGCTGAGCAGGTATTTCTTGCCGCCCTCGAAGTCCGGCGCGATCATGCCGGTTGCGCCAACGGTCAGATACCAGTCGCCGGACAGCCAGCTGCCCTCGCCCGCATTGGCGGCGCCCGCACCACCCAGCAGCGCAGCGGCCACCACCACAGAGATTCTTCCGAACGGACTCATGGCCACTCCACTACCACAACGCGCACTGTTTACCGATGACAGCTTTGAAGGCCGTTTGGTAAAATTTGATTTAAATCCGAGACGTCCGATCACGGATTGCAGCGCTGCAGCTTTCGGCCATCGACTGGACGTTGGCAAGCGCCGGGATTAACCTCCGCCCGGCAGTATCCCGCAGCCCCAGATGGAGACCGCGACAATGACCCTGCATGGCGACGCCTTGAGAACCGCGATGGAACAGACACGGACAAAATGGGGATGGTTCGTCGCGCTTGGCGTGCTGCTGCTCATCTTCGGCGGCATTGCCTTTGGCAATCTGTTCATCGCCACCGTGGCTTCGGTCTATGTCGTGGGTTGGCTGATGCTGATGGCCGGCGTGATCGAGATCGTGCATGCCTTCGGCGTCAAGACCTGGAGCCGGTTCTTCTACTGGCTGCTCAGCGGACTGCTCTATGCCATCGCCGGATTTTTCGCCTTCGACAATCCGCTGCTCGCTTCAGCGGTATTGACGTTCCTGCTGGCGATCGCGCTGATCGCTTCCGGGGTGCTCCGGGCCTGGGTCGGCTACAGCCACAGGCCGGAACCCGGCTGGGGCTGGATCGTCGCCGCCGGCGTCATCAGCGCGCTTGCCGGCCTGATCATCGCCATGGGCTGGCCCGTCAACAGCCTGTGGGTGCTCGGGCTGTTTCTGGCGATCGACCTGATCTTCCAGGGCTGGACCTTCATCGCCGTCGGCCTGGCGCTGAAAAAGTAAATTTTGCCTGGGCATGATCTTGCCCGAAAACCGGTTCCCACTTTTCGGGATCATGCTTCTTGCCTGGGCATGATCTGGTCCGAAAACCGGTTCCCACTTTTCGGGACCATGCCTAGAAGGCCATGGCCGCGTCGAGTTCGGAGAGCGGCTTGACGCCGGCAAGCAGCGCGCGCGCCTCGGCTTCATCGCGCTTCATCTGCGCGACCAGCGCATCGAGCCCTTCGAACTTCACCTCCGGGCGCAGGAAACCGAAGAAGGAAACCTGGCAGACCTCGCCATAGAGGTCGCCTGAGAAATCAAAGACGAAGGTTTCCAGCAGTGGCGCGCCGTTGTCGTCTACGGTCGGGCGGCGGCCGAAGCTGGCGACACCGTCGTGAAGCGTGCCATCGGCGCGACGAAAGCGGACGGCGTAGATGCCCTCTTGGAGCGCGGCTTCCGTGGAAAGCCTCATGTTCGCGGTTGGAAAGCCAAGCGTGCGGCCGAGCTGCTGGCCGCCCACAACCTCGCTTTCGATGGTGAAGCGATAGCCGAGCAGTCCGGCCGCCTCGGCCACCGCGCCTTCGCTTAGCAAGCCGCGGATGCGGCTCGACGACACCACCTCGTGGCCCTCGTCACGAAAGGCGTCGACGAGCGTGACGCCGAAGCCATGACGCTCGCCGGCCGCCATCAGGTACGCCGGACCGCCTTGACGGTCCTTGCCGAAATGGAAATCGAACCCGGTCACGGCGTGGGTAATGCCAAGGTTCCTTTCCAGCACATCGGTCACGAAGGCTTCCGCCGACAGCGAGGCGAAGTCGCGCGTGAACGGCTGCTCGACAAGCGCGGCAAAACCCAGCAACGACAGGAGCCTCGCCTTCATCGGCGGCGGCGTCAGCACGAACAACGGCATGTCAGGCTTGAAGACCTTGCGCGGATGCGGTTCGAATGTCAGCACCAGGGCCGGCACCTGGCGTCGCCCGGCCTCGGCCAGGGCTCGCTCGAGCACCGTCTGATGGCCGCGGTGGACACCGTCGAAATTGCCGATCGCCACCACGCCGCCACGCAAATCGGCGGGCAGCGACGCGGTTGCCAAAATGTGCTGGAGGGCCGCCATCGTCACCTACCGCAGTCTGGGAATGACAGCCACCGGACGATATCCATGCTTTTCCAGGAAGGTCGCCAGCCTTGCTGGATCGGGTTGTAATGCATCGCCATAGTCGCGCGCATGGATGCCGCCGGACACGTAGAGAACGTCGAAACCATTGTCGACCGCGCCCTTCACGTCGGTCATCATGCCGTCGCCGATGGCCAGCACATGCGAACGCTCGATCGGCCGGCCAAGAATCTCGGCAACCTCCTTCATCGCGACGTTATAGATCGGCGCGTAGGGTTTACCGGCGATCAAGGTGTGACCGCCGAGCTGGGCATAGTCGCGTGCCAGCGCACCGGCACACCAGATGATGCGTTCGCCGCGCTCGACCACGATATCGGGATTTGCACAGATGAAGGGCAGGTTCCTGGCGCGCAACCGCCGCAGAAGCTCGGTGTAGTCCTCGGGCTTTTCGACCTCGTCATCGAACAGACCGGTGCAGACGACGCCGGACGCCTCGAATTCCTCGACAAGCTCAACGTCGAGACCGTCATAGAGGGTGAAATCTCGGTCGGCGCCAATATGAAAGATCTTTCGGGGGCCTTCGGCGATCAGGTCGCGGGTGACGTCGCCTGACGTGACGACACGGTCGTAGGCTGACGGTGGGACGCCGATCGCGTTCATCTGCGCCACGACATCGGCACTTCTGCGCGGCGAATTCGTGATCAGAACGATGGGGATTTCCGCCTCGCGAGCCCTCGCCAGCGCCGAGGCCGCGACAGGAAAGTGCGTCTCGCCATTGTGCACCACGCCCCAGACATCGCACAGGATTGCCGAATAGGGCTTCGACACGTCTTCGAGCGAGCCGATGATTTCAGGCGAATCCGCCATGCCGTTTCCTTCAGTCATGATCATTGCGAGCGCCGCGGCCGACGGTTCGCCGCAGCCGGTTCCGATTAACCGAACCGCCCCCGCCTGTCACCAGCTTTCGCCCGGATGCCGGATTGGTTAGCGGTTGGTGAAGCGCGGACCAGGCAATCGAGCGGTTTCCCAAACCCGTCCTTCAGCGTTTTGTGGAAAGTTGGCGCCTGATCAAGAATCCGCCGGCGGGGGCCGCAGCAAGACATGCATGAACTTTGGCGTCAGTTCTGCCGCGACAAACGCGGCAACTATGCTCTTATGACGGTTGTTGCGCTGGTTCCGCTGATGGGCGGGCTGGCGATGGCGGTCGACTACACCGAGATGAATCGTGAAAAGCAGACGGTGTTGAATGCGCTCGATGCCGCCAACTTCGCCACGGCACGACGGCTGACGGAAGGTGCGACCGACGACCAGTTGAGAGCCTATGCGCTCGACTTCTTCAACGCCAACCTCAACAGCGTTGATCCCGCCAACGCGACGCTCAACGTCACCTTGCCGAGCAACACCAGCGGCGGCGGCTTGCTCAAGATGAGCGCGCGGCTTGACTACAAGCCCTATTTCTTTCCTGCCTTCGGCCAGCTCATCGGCAAATCCCAAACCGACGCAAACCAGAAGATCAGCTTCGACGTCAACTCGGAAGTGCGGCTGAAGAACACGCTGGAAGTTGCCCTGGTGCTCGACAATTCCGGATCGATGACCACAACCGGAACCGGCTCGGGGCAAAAGCGCATCGATCTTCTCAAAACTGCTGCCAAGCAGCTGGTCGACACGCTGGCCCTGCAAGCGGCAATGATCAAGCAGGTGGACAGGCCGGTGCAATTCGGCCTCGTGCCCTTTGCTGCCTCGGTCAATGTCGGTGCCAGCAACGGCAACGCATCGTGGATGGACACCGAAGGCCTGTCGCCGGTATCGAACGAGAACTTCGACTGGTCGACGCTGAACACGGCCAACAAATACGCCCAGCAGACCAACGGCATATGGTACAAGCGCGGCTCCGGATGGGGTGCCGATGAAGGCCAGATGCTGACCAGGTTTTCGCTCTATCGCGACATGAAGGTCGTCACAAACCACGAGCGCGTCACCAACAGCAAGCGCGTGGTGTGCGACGAGTACAACTCGAACAACACCTGCAAACGAAGCCACGACGAGTATGACTACATCGATTCCTATGGCCCGTTCGCCAGTTGGCAAGGCTGCGTCGAAGCCCGGCCCTACCCCTACAATGTCAACGACGCGCCGCCGTCCGGCGGCTCGTCGAACACCGGCATAGGGATCGGCGATCCGGCGACGATGTTCGTGCCGATGTTCGCCCCGGACGAACCCGGCAACCATTGGAAGCTCACCCAGGATCCCGATGAGGCCATGCCGACGACCTATGGCGCCGTGAACAGCTGGTGGAATGACGACCCGACGAGCAGCACCGGCCAATCCCGGCTGCGCAACATGGCCAAATATTTCCAGCCGCGGCCGATCGATGCGCCGGCGCTGCCGGCCGGAAACGGCCCGAACTACAGCTGCACCACCAACCCGATCACACCGCTGACCGATGTCAGCGTCACCGACGGACTGACCTCGATCAAGGCCGCGATCGACCTGATGCAGCCGAATGGCGGCACCAGCGTTCCGGAGGGCATGGCCTGGGGCTGGCGGGTGGTCTCAAGCGGCGAGCCGTTCACGCAAGGACGCCCGGAAACAGAAAGAGGCAACGACAAGGTCGTGATCGTGCTGACCGACGGCGCCAACACCTACTACACGCCTGCGTCGCTCGGCTATTCCGATCCCGCCGATTCGAAGTCGACCTACGCGTCCTACGGCTATCTCAACCCCGGCTACAACGGTACCTCGGTCGGCCGCATGTTTCTGGGGACATCGAGCGCCATCGGCCAGTTCGACTATTCGAACGGCAACTACACGAGCGCGCTCAACGAACAGATGGCGACGCTTTGCAACAACGCCAAGGCAGCCAACATCATGGTGATGACGGTGGCGCTCGACCTGTCCACGACCAAAACCAGCGATCAGGCGGCGATCGCGGCGCTGAAATCCTGCTCGTCGAACTCGCGCTTCCGCAAGGACCCGACGGATCCGAGCAAGCCGGCCAAGCTGTTCTGGAACGCCACCGGCGCCACCTTGTCGAACGATTTCAAGGAAATCGGCAACGAATTGTCGAACCTGCGCGTCGTCAGCTGATCCGGAGGCACTGGCAGCCATCTGGCGCAACGGCTGGCGGCGCCATGCCCTTGCGGACGCCCGCCGGTGCGGGCAGATATTGGCCGCTCGCTTCCGCACCGGGGTGCGCAGGGGAACGAACAGATGCCCGAAACCGCCAACCATCTCGCCTTTGCGCTAGTCTGCCTCGGCATGGTGCTGACGCCAGGCCCCAACATGATCTACCTGATCTCGCGTTCCCTGTCGCAGGGGCCAAAGGCGGGGCTGATCTCACTTGGCGGCGTCGCGCTCGGCTTTGTCTTCTATGTACTGGCGGCGGCGTTCGGCATCACCGCGCTGCTGCTTGCCGTGCCCTATGCCTATGACGCGCTGCGCTTTGCCGGCGTGCTCTATCTCCTGTGGCTGGCCTGGCAAGCTGTGAAGCCGGGCGGACGCTCGCCGTTCCAGGTGCGCGAGCTGCCGCGGGACCGGCCGCGCAAGCTGTTCGCCATGGGCCTGATGACCAATCTGCTCAATCCGAAGGTGGCCGTGCTCTATCTGTCGCTGCTGCCGCAGTTCATCAGCCTGGACAAAGGCCATGTCCTGTCGCAGCTGCTGGTGCTCGGTGCGACGCAGATATCGATCAGCCTCAGCGTCAATGCCATTATCGCGGTGACAGCAGGCTCGATAGCCACCTTCCTCGCCGGCCGGCCGCTATGGCTGGTCATCCAGCGCTGGATGATGGGCACCGTGCTGATGGCACTCGCGCTGAAGATGGCGACAGACGCACAGCGCTGAGGTTCTTTACATCGGCCGCCGGATCTGCTGCGCCCGTTCCGGCTCGACCACCTTGCGGTAGAGATGCCAGGTGGCGTGGCCGAGCACCGGCATGACCACTGCGAGCCCGGCAAACAGCGGGATCGAGCCGATCACCAGCAGTACGGCGACTATCAACCCCCACAGCGCCATCTGCAGCGGGTTTGCCATCACCGCGCGCGCCGAGGTCTCGATGGCCGAAACAGCGCCGACATCGCGGTCGAGCAACAGCGGGAAGGCAACCACAGTGGTGGCGAGCACGACAACGGCGAAGACAAAACCGGCGGCGTTGCCGGCGAGGATCAGGGTCCAGCCCTTGCCGGTCGTCAGCACCTCGCGGACAAAGTCACCGATCGATGCCGGCGGCTGGTCGCCGAACAGACCGGTGTAGATCGACTGCGCGGTGTAGAGCCACAGCAGGAATAGCGCCACCAGCATGATACCGATCGCCGCGATCGACGGAATCGCCGGCGAGTGGCGCACATCGAGCGCATGCCGCCAGGAGGTGTTCATGCCGAGTTCGCGGCGGCGGCTGATCTCGTAAAGACCGATGGCGGCAAACGGGCCGACCAGCGCGAAACCTGACATCAGGGGATAGATGAGCTGGATGGCATTGGCGCCGGACGTCCATCGCGTCAGGATCAGACCGACAACAGGGTAGATCAGGCACAGGAACACGTAGTGCGATGGTTTTGCCCAGAAATCCTCGGCGCCGAGGCGCAGCGCATCCCTGAGATCCGCAGTGGTGATGCTGCGCACCGTGGGCTGTACGTGCGCCCCGTGTGCGTCCGCCATGACATGAAAGCCGGCCATAACCTTCCTCCCGTGTGTCGGGGACGGTCACCGCCCGGCCGCCCGCAGCTGCCACTAGTAGATGTAGCACCATAGCCGATTTGCCAGGGGTTGTCGCCGCGTCAATAGCTTGAAGCTGCTCCTCGTGCTCATCTCTCCCTGTCGCCTCTCATATGGCCGTGCGTTGGCAGGCTTTCGTTTTGGTCGGCCATCTTGCTGCATTTAAGCATTACAAATTTTAGTAATTACTGAAATAGYGCGTAGAGACCCCTGGCGTATCACTTGGGCTTTACAGGTTTTGGCGAGGGGCGATGTTCGTATTGAAGGGCTTCTGGTCTTCGGAGCGCGGCAACTTTGCCATGGCGACCGCCATAGCAATGCTGCCGATAATGCTTGTCGTGGCCGGTACGATCGATCTGACAGGCACGAGCGACGACGCCGCGCAATTGCAGAATTCGCTGGACGCGGCTGGACTTGCCGTCGGCACAAAGTACCTACCCAGCATGACCGCGAGTGATGTGCAGGACCTTGGGCTGGCATTCTTTACGGCCAATATGAGCGTCGCCGACCAGCAGGAGTATGCGGGCAGTGTCTCCGCCTTTTCGGCAAGCGCCAGCGGCGACCCGAGTGCCTATTACATCTCGGTTTCGTCCAGCATCAACCGTCCGAGCTTCATCAATGGCGCGGCCCCCTGGCCAGCCCACCGCTCGGCCACGGTCAAGATGAATCCCGGCGCGCAGGCCTGTGTGCTGGCGCTCGATCCACATGCGTCGGCCGCCGTGAGCCTGCAGGGCTCGACCGATGTCTCTATGAGCAGTTGCGTGATCGCGGCAAACTCGGATGCGCCCGATGCTGCCAGCTTAGGTGGTTCGGCGCAGGTGTCGGCGGGCTGCGTCTCGACCGTCGGCGGCACTTCCGGACTTTCGCCGCCCAACGCCAATCTTACCTGCGGTGCGCCGCTCGAACATCAATATGCGTCGTTCGATCCACTGGCGGACGTCGTCCCACCCCCCTACACATTGTGCCTGCCCGTGCCGAACGGCAAAACCTACACGCTGTCGCCCGGCACGTATTGCGACAAGACCTTGTCGGGAAACATCACGCTCAATCCAGGTGTCTACATCCTGCGCGGCACCACCATAAAGCCGGGCGGCAACGGCAGCCTGAACGGCCAAGGCGTGACCATATTCCTCATGGAGGGCGCACAGACCTACATAAATGCAAATGAGATGGTGAACCTTTCCCCTCCCACCAGCGGTCCCTACGCTGGCATTACCATTTTCGAGAGTCATGGCAACACTTCGGCCTTGACGCTGAATGGCGGCGCAAATTCCGTGATCAGCGGGTTCGTCTATGCGCCCGACGCGCCCATTTCCTTTGCCGGCAACTCAGATATGAGCGGTCAAGGCGACTGCCTGAGGCTTGTTGGCCTGACCGTGCAGATGACCGGCAACTCATCCATCAAGACCGACTGCACAGCCGTGCTTGGAAATCGCGAGATGTATGCAAGCCGCCTCATCACCCTGGTGAAATGAGCGGGCAACTGCCGTTTCGATTCCAGATTTCCACCGCCCTGCCCGGCAAAAGCCATGATCGCGACTATCTCAGGCAGGCATGACCACTACGGGAATCGAACACGAGCAGATCGCGAACTTGAACAGGCGCAAATGGCTCAAGGCAGTCGGCCTTGCAGCCCTGGCCGGGCTTGCCGCCTGCAGCACAGTTTCGCTGCCGACCGGCGAAGGCGCCGGCGTCTCCTCGTCCGCCACCGGCACGCTGGCCAGCATCCGCGCCTCGACCGGGCTTCCGCCGCTGGTCGCCGACCCACAGCTCGAGCAAGCCGCCCTGCAGCAGGCCGGCTACATGGCGCGGCGTGGCCGCATGAACCACACCACCGGCTGGGGAAAGGATTTCGCCTCGCGCGTCAAGGACAATCGCATTGCCGGCGCCGCCGCAGAGAATATTGCCGAGGGCCGTTTCGACCTGCAGAAGCTGTTCGACATATGGGCGCATTCGCCCGACCACCGCCGCAATATGCTCGACCCGCGCTTCACCCGCTTTGGCCTCGCCTATGTGCGCGACGGCCGCGACGGCGCCCTGCGCTATTGGAGCCTTGTGCTCGGAAGGTGAGGCGGCACTCGCCGATAGGTCGTTCCCTTAGATTTCGAGGGCGACGATCTAGTCCATGTGTGCGGCTGGTGCGCTACCGGCCGGCGCCTGTTTTGGCTTGCGCAGCAGGAAAACAAACGGAATGGAAATCAGCGTCATCACCATGAGTATTTTGAAGTCATTGACGTAGGAGATCATCATCGCCTGCAGATTGACCATGCGATCCACCTCCGAAAGCGCCATTGGATCGCCGCTTGCGCCCGCCGGCGATACCGCCCACAGATTGGGGTTGAACGGATTGATGAAGGCCGAAAGCTCGGTGTGATTGACCTGCGTGTTGCGCACCATCAGAACCGTCACCACCGACACGCCGATGGACGAGCCAAGATTGCGCACCAGGCTGAACAAGGCCGTGGCATCGGTGCGGAAGCGCACGTCAAGCGTGGCGAACGCCACGGTCGAAAGCGGCACGAACACCATTCCCATTCCCAGGCCCTGGATGACGCCGGAGCTGATGATCAGCCAGTTGTCCATCTGCGGCGTGAAGCTGGACATGGTGTAGAGTGACTGCGCGGTCAGCAGAAAGCCGATGACGACCAGGATCCTGGCGTCGATCTTGCTCATGATCCGCCCGACGACGAGCATCGAAATCATGGTGCCGATACCACGTGGCCCAAGGACAACGCCAATGGTGATGGTCGGATAGCCGAAGATGGTCGACAGCATTGGCGGCAGCAGCGACATGCTCGCCAGGATGAGCACACCCATGACGAAAATGAACGCCAGGCCGGTGACGAAATTGCGGTCGAGGAAGATCTTGGGATCGATGAAGGGATGTTCGGCCGTCACCGTGTGGATGATGAACACCCAGAAGCCGGTCAGCGAAAGACCAAGCTCGATCCAGATCTCATTCGATGAAAACCAGTCGACCTCGCCGCCGCGATCGAGCAGCAGCTGAAGCGCACCGACGCCGAGCGATATCATGGCGAAGCCGAAGAAATCGAAACCGCGCACCCGCCGGGCAACAGCCGGCAAATAGGCGGCCATGCCGAGGAAGGCGACAATGCCGACCGGCAGGTTGATGAAGAACACCCAGCGCCAGTTGAAATTCTCGGTCAGCCAGCCACCGAGCGTCGGGCCCAGAATTGGCCCGAGCATAATGCCGGCGCCCCAGATGGCCATCGCCTGGCCGTGGCGCTCCCTCGGGTTGATGTCGAGCAGGAAGGTCTGCGACAACGGCACGATCGCGGCGCCGAACACGCCTTGCATCAGCCGGAAGAACACTATGCTCTCCAGGCTCCAGGCGATGCCGCACAGCATCGAGAACACCGTGAAGCCGACCACCGCCGTCAGGAACAGTTCCTTGCGGCCGAAGCGGTCGGCCAGCCAGCCGGTGACCGGCGTCATGATGGCGGCGGCAACGATGTAGGACGTCAGCACCCAGTTGATGTTGTCCGGCGAGGCGCCGAGATCGCCGGTCATGGTCGGCAGCGCGACGTTGGCGATCGTCGTGTCGAGCGCCTGCATGATCGTCGCCAGCATGAGCGCGACCGTAATCAGGCCACGATGCGGCACTTCTTTGAAGGGTTCGGGCGTGCTCATGATGCGGAACTTCCGGCAGGTAACAAAATCGTGTAGAACAGGTTTCCGGGCGGCATGGCCTTCCGTTGAGAGACCCTCATTCGCGGTGGGACGCGATGGTCGATGTGGGGGTTACATCGACCGAAAGTCTCTGATGAGCGGATGCCTGCCGCCCGGAAACATGAGGACCGAGGGGTCCGTGTCGAAGATTTCAGATTCCGGTCGAGTCGCGACGCGGGTCCAACCAAACGCTTGTTCTTCCCATCCTCCCATCAGACCAATCCTGCTACCGGTTTGCACCCGCTTGGTTCCCCACAGGCTCGCGCCGATTTTACTCCGCCGCCTAGCCCGCCGTAGCGTGGCCGAATATGGCGGGAAACCCGCGGGCAACGCCGGTGTCGACTGTAACGGTCGCGCTCATGCCGGTGCGCAACGCCATCTTGGCGTCGGCATCGGTCAGTTCCAGGCGCACCGGAATGCGCTGCGTGACCTTGACCCAGTTGCCTGTGGCATTCTGGGCCGGCAGCAGGGAGAATTCGGCTCCCGTGCCGGCGCCGATTGCCTTGACCGTCGCCTCGAAGGTTCTGCCCGGATAGGTGTCGACCATGATCTCGGCCTTCTGGCCGGGCTTCATGTGGGTCAGCTGGGTCTCCTTGAAATTGGCGTCGATCCAGGTGTCGCCGGTCTCGACCAGCGAAAACAGCGGTGTGCCGGAGCCGACATACTGACCGACCTTGAACGACGAGGCCTGGCTGACGACGCCGTCGGCCGGCGCCTTGACTGTGGTCTGCGCCAGATCGTAGGCCGCCTTGTCGCGCGCTGCGAGCGCGGCCATCACGGTCGGATGCTTGTCGGTCTCGATGTCGGGATTGCCACCAAGGGCCGCCTTGGCGCTGATGATGCCTTGCTCGGCAACGGCAAGCTGCTGCTTGGCCTTGTCGAGATCGTTCTTGGCCTGGTCGAGCGACGACTTGGCGTTGATGCCCTTCTGGGCAAGGTCCGCGGCACGGTCGAATTGCGACTGGGCGAAGTCGACCTCACTGGCATCGGACCTTTGCTGTGCCATCGACTGGCCATAGGCCGCGCGCAACTGCTCGACATTGAGACGCGCGCCCGCCACCGCCGCGTCGGCCTGGGCCAGCGCGATCCGGTAGGGCTCCGGGTCAATGGCAAACAGCACATCGCCCTGCTTGACCAGCTGGTTATCGGCGATGTCGACCTGAACGATGCGACCGGCCGTGTCGGAAGCGATCGACACCTTGGCCTGCTGCAGATTGGCGTTTTCCGTCTCCTGGTAGCGGCCGCCGGTGACCCAGACGTAACCGCCGCCGATAGCTAGCACCGCAGGCAGCGCAACCATCAGCAGGGAGCGGCCCAGCCGGCGCTTCTTCTTCACCGGCGCCGGGGCCGGCTGCATCGGAGGAGCAACCGCCACCGGGGCCGCGGCCGGCTGCGCCGGCGCGTCCACTTCCAGCTCGGTCACCTTCTCGTCTATCTTGGCTACCGCGTTCATGCTGCTGCGCCTTCTGCACTCTTCACTTTTTCAACGGACGGCGTCTCGTCGTCAGTCAGGTTGCGGACCATCGCCTCAAGTCCCTCGATCAGGACGCGACGGGCTTCCGGTTTCACGCCGACCAGCGATTCTTCATAGACTTCTCCCGCAATGCTCTTGATCACGGCGTAGGCGTCGCTCGCCTTGGGCGTCAGGAAGATCATGCGGACGCGGCGATCGGCTGCGTCGGGGCGGCGCTCGATCCAGCCACCCTCCTCCATGCGGTCAACCAGGCGCGAAACGCTGATCGGCTCGATTTCAAGAAGTTCGGCCAGCCGCGCCTGCGCGACACCATCTTCCTTGGCAACGCGGACCAGAAGCCGCCATTGCGCCGAAGAAAGCCCCAAGCCACTGGCCCTCGCCTCGAAGCGTTTGCGCATCAGGCGCTGCACGTCGTGGATCAAGAAGCCCAATCTGTCTATGCCATCAGAAACCATGAGCGGCATATATAATAAGCGTGCTTATTATTCAAGATGCCGGGTTGCACCAGAAACCGGCAAATGTGCATGACGGCCGTGCTTCGCAATCATGGTTAGCAGGCGGTGAACGTCTGGTTGGTGGCCATGGCAGTCGGCCCGCATCCACATCAGGGTGTGCGCACTGGAGAGGCGCCGCTTCGTGCCGCTGGTCGAATGTGACAGATTGATGTACAGCCGCTGTCAGGATCGGGGGATCAACGAAATGCCGACGCTCTACGCCCTCAAGCCAGCTTTCCAGGGAAGGCTGCGGCCACTGGTCAATCGGCTGGCGGCGATCGGGATCACAGCAAACAGCATAACCATCCTTGCCGCCCTGATGTCGATCGCGGCCGGGACGGCCATCGCGATCTGGCATGACTGGCGCTCGCTGCTGCTCGTTCCCGTCGTGATGTTCGTGCGAATGGCGCTGAACGCAGTCGATGGCATGCTGGCGCGGGAACACGGGCAGGCCTCGACGCTCGGCATGTATCTGAACGAGTTTTGCGACGTCGTTTCGGACCTTGCGCTGATCCTGCCGTTCGCCGTCTTTCCACAGTTCGGCCCATGGGGCGTCGTCGCCTTCGCCCTCACCGCTGTGCTGACCGAGTTCGCCGGCGTGCTCGGCATCGCCGCCGGGATCGGGCGAAATTATGCCGGGCCGTTCGGCAAGAGCGACAGGGCGCTGGCGCTGGGCGTGGTCGCAGTGTTGTGCGCCGCCGGGCTCTGGCCGGCTTCCATCGCGCCGCTTGTGTTTCCTGCCATGGCAACGCTTTCACTGTTGACCGCCATAAACCGGATACGCGCTGGCCTTATTGGCAGCGCCAGCTAAGCATCGAGGCTTCGCCATGCCGCCCGAGGGAAAGACCATGATGCACGAACCGATCGCCGCGGAAAGCCTTGAGCGGCAAGCGCAAGAGCGTGTCTTCCGCAGCCATGACGGGACGGAGATCTTCTACCGCTTCTGGCCGGCAGCTTCGGCCAATGCCAAGGGCGCGGTCGTGCTCTTCCACCGCGGCCACGAGCATGGCGGTCGCATGGTCCATCTCGTCGACGAATTGCAGATGCCGGACCACGCCTTCTATGCCTGGGATGCCCGCGGCAATGGCCGCTCGTCCGGCGAGCGCGGCTATGCTCCTTCCTTCTCGGCCCTGGTGCGCGACATCGACTGCTTCGTGCGCGAGATCGCCGCCCGGGATGGCTTCGCCACGCAGGATATTGCGCTGATCGCGCAATCCTTCGGTGCCGTGCTCACTGCGGCCTGGGTGCACGACTATGCACCGAAGCTGCGTGCCATGGTGCTGGCTTCACCAGCCTTTTCGGTCAAGCTCTACGTGCCCTTCGCCAAGGAAGGCATCGCGTTCTGGCAGAACATCAAGGGCCGCTTCTTCGTCAATTCCTACGTCAAGGCGAAGTTCCTGACCCACGATCCCGTGCGCATTGCGTCCTTCGAGAGCGATCCGCTGATCACGCGGCCGATCGCCTCCAACATCCTGGTCGAACTCTACCAGCACGCGGCGCGCATCGTTGCGGACGCCCGCGCCATAACCGTACCGACGCAGCTTCTGCTTTCCGGCAGCGACTGGGTGGTGCGCCACGGCCCGCAGCACGCGTTTTTCGTCAATCTCGGCAGCCGCACAAAGGAACGCCACGTGTTGCCGGGTTTCTTCCACGACACGCTGGGCGAGCGTGACAGAGCGCAGGCCCTCGACCTGATCCGGCCGTTCCTGGAAAAGCAGTTCGCGTCGCCGGATGCGCCTGTCGACCTGAAGCAGGCTGATATCGCCGGGTACACGCGCGATGAGGCCGACAGGCTTGCGTCGCCGCTCGATCTTTTGTCGCCGAAGGGCCTTTATTGGGCATTCAGCCGCGCCTCCATCCGCATGGGCGCCTGGGTCTCGTCAGGCATGAAGGCGGGCGTCACCACCGGCTTCGATTCCGGCTCGACGCTGGATTATGTCTACGAGAACGACGCGCGGGGTCTCACACCGCTTGGCCGCGCCGTCGACCGCATCTTCCTGGAAGCCATTGGCTGGCGCGGCATCCGCCAGCGCAAGCTGCATCTCGAAGAGCTGATCGGCTCTTGCCTGGCGGCGCTCAAGGCCGCTGGACGGCCAGCCCACATTCTCGACATCGCCGCCGGCCATGGCCGCTATGTTCTCGACGCCATCGTGAAGAGCCCCGAACAGCCGGCGAGCGTGCGCCTGCAGGATTACTCCGACCTCAATGTCCAGCTTGGCCGCAAGCTGATCGCCGAACGGCAATTGCCGGCGAGCGTCTCGTTTCAGCGCGCGGACGCTTTCGATGCCGACATGCTCGCCTCGATCGATCCGGCGCCCGACCTCGCCATCGTTTCCGGCCTCTACGAACTGTTCTCCGACAATGCCATGATCGCCCGCTCGCTAGGTGGGCTTGCCCACGCCATGGAGCCGGGCAGCCTGTTGCTCTACACCAACCAGCCCTGGCATCCGCAGCTTGAGATGATCGCCCGCAGCCTGACCTCGCATCGCGGCGGCCAGGCTTGGGTGATGCGCCGGCGCACGCAAGGCGAGATGGACCAGCTCGTCGAAGCCGCCGGTTTCGACAAGCTCGAGCAGCGCATCGACCAATGGGGCATCTTCACCGTCTCGGTCGCACGGCGCCGCTGAACAGGATGGCGTCATCACTTGCATCCACGGTGCGCGCAGAACCTTATGGCCGGGTGGTCGTCAGGGCAGCCCTTTGGCTGGCCTTCCTGGCGCCGTTCTTCTACCTCAGCTACGGCTTCGCCAACTGGCTGTCGTCGCGGCGCGACGACGTCGGCAGCATCGTGTTCGCCTGGGAGCACAGCATCCCCTTCCTCGCCTGGACCATCGTGCCCTACTGGTCGATCAACCTGTTCTACGGCCTGTCGCTGCTGCTCAACGACAGCAGGCAAGGGGTCGACCGCCTGGCCGGGCGCTATCTCACCGCGCAGATCGTCGCCGTTGCCTGTTTCATCCTGTTCCCGCTAACGCTGACGTTCGTGCGGCCTGCAACGAGCGGCCTGCCGGGCTTCCTGTTTGCCGTGCTTGGCGGTTTCGACAAACCGTTCAACCAGGCGCCCTCGCTGCACATCGCCCTGCTGGTGATCATCTGGGATCACTGGCGCCACCGGCTCGGCGGCCTCCTCCTGCCGCTCTGGCATGGCTGGTGCTTCCTGATCGGCGCCTCGGTGCTGACGACCTGGCAACATCATTTCATCGACATCCCGACCGGCGCGCTGCTCGGGTTCTTCGCCCTGTGGCTGTTTCCGCGCACCGGCGAGCTGCCGTTTTCAGGCGCCCGGCTGACCAGCGATACCAAGGCGTGCCGGCTGGCGCAGTTCTATGCGCTGGGCGCCGTCCTTGCGTTGGCCGGTGCCGCGCTCGGCGCCTTCTTTTCCGCCACGGCACTCATCCTGCTTTGGCCGGCACTGGCGCTGGCCATCGTCGCCTTCGGCTATGCCGGGGCCGGCGCAAAGGTGTTCCAGAAGACTGCGGAAGGTCATGTGTCCCTGGCAAGCCGCGTCCTGCTTTGGCCCTACCGACTTGGCGCTGGGGTGAATGCCGCGATTTGGACGCGTAAGTTCCCGCCGTTCGTAGCTATCACCGACGGTGTCTTTCTCGGCCGCTTTCCGACGGCAAGCGAGGCCAGCGGCTTCGGCACCGTGATCGATCTCGCCGCCGAACTTGAAAGACCGGCGGGAACGGATTGCCGCTGGATCAGCTTTCCGATGATCGACCTGTTGCCGCCGCCCGTGACGATGCTTGAGCAGGCAGCCAGCGCGCTGGAGAGCGCGCGCCGCGACGGCACCGTGCTGGTCTGCTGCGCGCTCGGCTTCCAGCGCAGCGCCGGCGTTCTCGCCGAATGGCTGGTGGCAACCGGCAGGGCCAGGGCGCCGAAGCTTGCCCGCGAGATGCTGATGGCCACCGGCCGGCCGGTTCATCTTGCCGAGGCCAAAGAGCGGGCGGCGTCATGACGGGCAATGCCGACCAGGAACGCGCCGGTCGCTTCGCCCGCACGCTGATGCAGCAGGCCGCATGGCCGGCCGCGATTGTGGTGGCCGCAAATATCCTTGCGCCTTTGGCTGCTTCGGCACGCGGCGCCTTCGAGACCTTGCCCGCGGCCATCGCGCTGTCCCTCACCGCCGCGAGCGCGGTTGCCGTGCTGGCGCTGTCGGCGCTCCTGGTGTTCGACGCGCTGTTGTTCCGGCTGATGGCCAGCCACGATGACGAGGCTTCCGGTGGTGCCGCGGTGGATGACATACTGGCGCGCATGCGCCTGAAACCCTTCCCGTCCACGACACGTTCGCTCGATGACCGCATGGCCGGTACCCGCGCCTTGCTGTTCAAGCAGCGCGCCGCGCTGGCCCTGTTTGCCGCAGCGCTTCTGGCGGCGGGGTTTTGGGCGCCGCGATGAGCAAGCTTTCGCTCACGACCTTCACCTTGCTGCAGACGGTAACTTCCGTCGGCCTGTCTGCGCTGGCCTGGGTGGTGACCGGGGTGCGTCCGATCTGGAATGGCAGCCTGCCGTCCGACCGGCAGCGCATCTATTTCGCCAATCACACCAGCCACGGCGACTTCATCCTGCTGTCGGCCTGCCTGAGCGAGAAGGAGCGCGCGGTCACCCACGCCGTTGCCGCCGGCGAGTACTGGGGAAAGTCGCGGCTGCGACGCTTCATCGCCGAGGACATGCTGTCGTCGGTGCTCATCAACCGGCAATGGACGAGACCTGAAGAAAACCCCATAGAGATCATGCTGTCCGTTCTCGACCAGGGCCATTCGCTGATCCTGTTTCCCGAGGGCACGCGCAACATGACCGAAGAGCCGCTGCTGGCATTCCGCTCGGGGCTCTACAATCTTTCGATGGCACGGCCTGAGGTCGAGCTGATCCCCTGTTGGATCGAGAACATGTCGCGCGTGCTGCCCAAGGGCCAGTTCCTGCCGGTGCCGCTGCTGTGCCGCGTCGTCTTCGGCGCGCCGGTGGCGGTGGCTCCAGGCGAAGAACGCCGCGCCTTTCTCGAGCGCGCCCACGCCACGCTTCTGGCGCTCAACCCGCGCCCCGAGCGAGACGATTGATGCGCCACGAAATCTCCATTCTGATCATCGGCCTGCTGGCGGTGCTGACCACCGCCAGCATCGTCGCCGCCATACTTTCGGCGCGGGCGCCGAAGCCGCTCAGTTCAACGTTGGTCAACCTCACCCAGCGCATCAACGCCTGGTGGGTGATGGTGGTGTTGATAACGGTCGCCTTCTTCTTCGGCCGCGACGGCATGACCATCCTGTTCGCGCTGATTTCGTTTGCGGCGCTGCGCGAATTCGTGACGTTGACGCATACAAGCCGCAGCGACCATTGGGTGCTGCTCGGCATGTTCGGCATCATCATACCGTTTCAATACTGGCTGGTGTGGACCGCCTGGTACGGGCTCTTTGTCATCTTCATTCCGGTCTACTGCTTCCTGCTGATGCCGGCCATCACCGCGCTGCATGGCGACACCGAACGCTTTCTCGAGCGGATCGCCGCCCAGCAATGGGCGGTGATGATCTCGGTCTATTGCGTCAGCCACGTTCCGGCGCTGCTAACCCTCAATGTGCCAGGCTTCGAAGGCCGCAACCTGTTGCTGATCGCCTTCCTGATCATCGTCGTGCAAGGCAGCGACGTGCTGCAATACATCTTCGGCAAGCTGTTCGGAAAACACCGTTTTTCGCCGAACGTCTCGCCTTCGAAAACCTGGGAAGGCCTGATCGGCGGACTGGTGTCGGCGAGCCTGCTCGGCGCGCTGCTGTCGTTCGTGACGCCGTTCTCGCCGCTGCAGGCGGCAGCCGTGGCCTTCGTCGCCTGCTCGATGGGTTTTCTGGGTGGACTGGTCGCCTCGGCCATCAAGCGCGACCAGGGCGTCAAGGACTGGGGCCATCTGATCGAAGGTCATGGCGGCATGATGGACCGCACCGACAGCCTGGTCTTCGCTGCCCCGGTCTTCTTTCACATCGTGCGCTATTTCTGGACGGTGTGAGCGCCTGTTTGGAAACTCTACGCTGGGTCGGCTGAGCGCCAGACGCTTGACGGCGTAGGTGCGGCAGTCTCTTGTCCCGACAGGCTCGGCCGGCAAAAGAGGTGCCACATGGAAAAGATCATACTGGACTGCGACCCTGGGCATGATGACGCTATCGCCATCCTGCTGGCGGCAGGCAATCCACGGATCGATCTCCTCGGCATCACCACGGTGTCGGGCAACCACAATGTCGAAAACACCACGCGCAATGCCCTTTCGGTATGCACCGCCTACGGCATCAAGGTGCCGGTGGCGAAGGGCTCTCCCGGTCCGCTCCTCATCGATCAGGTGCTGGCCATCGAGATCCATGGCGAAACCGGGCTCGACGGCCCCGTACTGCCGCCCGCCTCGTTCGAACTCGACAAGCGCCATGCCGTCGACTTCATCATCGACACAGTCATGGCGCATGAGCCGAAGACGATCACGCTGGTGCCGGTCGGTCCCTACACCAACATCGCACTTGCCGTGCGCAAGGACCCCCGCATCGTCGAGCGGGTGAAAGGGGTCGTCGCGATGGGGGGAAGTTATACCAGAGGCAACATCACGCCCTCGGCTGAGTTCAACGTCTATGCCGACCCGGAAGCCGCCGATGTGGTGTTCCGGGCCAACTGGGACGTCACCATGGTGGGGCTCGATCTCACGCACCAGGCGCTGGCCACCAAGGGACTTCAGGACAGGGTGCGCGCCGTCGGCGGCCCGATGGCCAAGTTCATCCTCGATATCTGGGAATTCATCGCGACCACGCATGGCGGCCTCCTGCAGATCGAGTATCCCGCCGTCCATGACGCATGCTGCGTCGCGGCCATGATCGACCCGACCGTCTTCACCACCGAGAAGGCCGACATCCGCGTCGAGCTTGCCGGACGGTGGACCAAGGGCATGACGGTCTGCAATTTCGAGAAGATGGGTGGCATGCGCCATTTTGGCGGCACGGCGAGCGAGCAGGTCGACTTCCGCCACACTGTTGCGATGAAGCTCGACCATCAAAAATTCTGCGATTTGATTGTGGATGCGCTGGAGCGGCTGACCAAGAAAAAGGCGTGACACCCCCTCCTCCGGATAGTCGTCGTAGCGATATCGCTATCTTCGCCCGTGACGTCACGCGCCCCGTGTGATCCAGCGAACTCTTACCCACCGCGATCAGAGCCGGTCGACTTGCCGGTGAGGGTTGCGAACGCGCGCAGGGCGGGGTCTGGACCCCGCCCTGGTTCGGACAATCTACAAGAAGGGCCTACTTGCCGGCGAGCTGCTTGGCGTTCTCGGGCGTGATCGCGGTGGTGTCGACGGTGACGGTCGAATCCACTGACGAGGCGCAGTCGAGCAGGATCTTCTTCGACATCTCGATCGCTTCCTTGGCACCGGTCGGATAGGTGAAGGTCGCGGCCCAGTCGCCTTTCGCCACCGCCTCAATGCCGCCGGCAGGTCCCGGCAAGCCGTCGGTGCCGATGATCTTGACGTCCTTGCCGGCGCCCTTGGCGGCGAGCAGTGCCCCGGCCGCCATCATGTCGTTCGAGGCATAAAGCACCTTGATGTCGGGGTGCGCCTGCAGCATGGCCGAGAAGGCAGTCTGGGCTTTGTCCGGCACCCAGTCGGCGGCTTGTTCGGCGACGACCTGGATCTTGGCATTCTCCTTGACGCCATCCTTGAAGCCGTTCAGCCGTTCGACTGCGGGCGTGGAGCTTGGCAGTCCTTCGAGCACGGCTGCTTCGCCACCATCGGGCAGCAAGGTCTTGGCGGTATACTTGCCCGCCTCGAGCGCGATCTTGTAATTGTCGCCGCCGATGAAAGCGGTGTAGTCCTTGCCGGGATCGCCGACCGTCTTGCGATCGAGTTCGATGACCGGGATGCCGGCATCCATGGCGCGTTTGACCGCCGGCGTCAGCGGTGCCGCCTCGAAGGGCGAGATCAGCAGCAAGTCGACCTTCTGGGTGATGAAATTGTCGACCTGCGAGGTCTGCGTGTTGACGTTGCCGGCGCCGTCGGCGATCTGCAGCGTGAAGCCCGGCACTTCCTTGGCCGCCGCGGTCAGCTCGTCATTGACGTGCTGACGATAGGGTTCGGCATTGTTGGCTTGCGAAAAGCCGATGATGAACTGGCCGTCCTTGGCACAGGCCTTGACCATGGGATCGGCAGCCTGGGCGGCTCCCGCGATGCACAGGCCAGCGCCTGCCAGAAGTGCTGCCTTGAGGGCACGCCTTTGTCTTGTGGTTTTCATACTCACTCTCCTCCTCGTCGGGCCGGGGCCAGACCTTGGTTGACTTCGACTTCCTGCCGCCAACCTCCTAACGACCCAAACCCTCGCGGCGACGAACGAGGGATTGAAGCACTGCCGCCAGCACGATGATCGCGGCGGTCGCGAGCAGCTGCATGGCGGGGGTGATGTTGTTGAGCTGAAGGATGTTGGCGAGCGCGCCGAGCATAATGGTGCCGGCGACGGTGCCGACCATCGAGCCGGCGCCGCCGAACAGGCTGGTGCCGCCGATGACCACGGCGGCAATCGCGGTAAGCTCGTAGCCCATGCCGTCATTGGCACTGCCAAAATTGAACTGGCCGGCATGCACGATGCCGGCAAGTGCGGCGGCAAAGCCGGTGATGGCGTAGACCGATATCTTGACCATCGACACCGGCACGCCGGAAATACGCGCTGCGCGCTCGTTGCCTCCAACGGCAAAGACATAGCGGCCGAAACGTGTGGTGTTGAGTACGATCGTAGCGATCGCGGCAAAGACGATGAACACGATCGTCGCCACAGGCACGGTGTTGTCGAACAGCCGCTCACCCAGCACCGCGAACACCGGTGGCGCCAGCCCCGGCCCGTCGCCATAGGAAATGTTGATGTACTGATTGCCCGACACGACCAGCGCCAGTCCGCGCGCCGCCTGCAGGCCGGCGAGCGTCACGATGAACGGCTCGAGCCGGAAGCGGCTGGAGATGGTGCCCTGGATGACGCCGAAGACGATGCCCATGACGAGCACCGCGAGGATGGTGGGGATGAGCCCGAAGCCGCCCGAGATCATCATCGATGCCGTGACGACGCTGGAGAGCCCGAGCACCGCGCCGACAGAAAGGTCGATGCCGGCGGTGATGATGACGAAGGTCATGCCGATGGCGATGATGCCGGTCTCGGACACGGCGCGAACGATGTTGGCGATGTTGTCGGGGTTGAGGAACAGGATTTCGCCATGCCGGCGCGGCGAGAAGATGACCCCGCCGATGGCCACGACGACGAGGCCGATCAGGCTCTGGAAGCGCACCACCAAGGCTAGCGGATCGCGATGCACCGGTGCTGGGGCCACCGGGCCGCTTGCCTCCGAAATCTTCTGCTCAGACATCAGGCCTCCCTGCCATTTGCCGCGTCAAGTACTGTGTGCTCGTCGACGCCGCCGATGAATTCCGCCACGTTGCGCCCTTGGCGCAGCACCACGATGCGGTCGCACAGGCCGATCAGCTCCGGCATCTCGCTGGAAGCGACCAGAATACCGAGGCCCTGTGCAGCCAGTTGCCGCAGCCGCGTGTAGATCTCACCCTTGGCGCCGACATCGACGCCGCGCGTCGGTTCGTCGAGCAGCAGCAGCTGGGGATTGCCGAGGATCTCCTTGGCGAGCACCACCTTCTGCTGATTGCCGCCCGAAAGCGCGCCGACGGCGATGTCAGGATTCTTCGGCCTGATATCGAACTGGCCGAAGGACTGCTTCACCGCGTCCGCCTGCCGGCGCGCCGACATCAGCCCGAAGGGTGAGATGCGCCGGATCACCGACATCACCAGGTTGAGGCCGACCGCCATCCTCAGCATCAGGCCGCTGCCGCGCCGATCGTCGGTGACGAAGGCGATGCCGGCGTCGCGTGCGGCCTTGATGGAATCGAGCTTTACCGGGCGGCCGTCGACCGCGACATCACCCTCCCAGCGGCCGGCAAGGCCGGTGCCGTAGAGCGCGCTCAAGAGCTCGGTACGCCCTGCCCCCATGATGCCGGCCAACCCGACGATCTCACCCGCCTTGACGTCGAGTGAGATGCCTGTCGGCGGCTGCCATCCAGCGCTTTCATGGGCGAGCCTGAAGCTCGCATTGCGCAGGCTGAGCAGCGTCTTGCCAGCCTCCCTGGCGCGCTCGGGATAAAGCTCATCCAGTGGTCGCCCGACCAGAAGGCGCACCAGCTCGGCCTGCGGCGCATGCGGCTCGGTGACGCCGGCGACGCGACCGTCGCGCATCACCGTAACCCGGTCGGCGATCTGCGGCACCTCTTCCAGGCGATGCGAGATATAGACGATGCCGACGCCGCTGGCGGCGAGCTTGCGCATGATGTCGAAGAGCCTTTCGACCTCGCCCACCGTCAGCGCTGCCGTCGGCTCGTCCATGATCAGCACGCGCGAGGCGTAGGAAAGCGCCTTGACGATCGCCACCACCTGGCGCTGACCGATCGACAGGTTCGCCACCATGCTGGCGGGATCGATGGCAAGCTCTATTGCTTCGAGCCGTTTGCGGGCCTGGCTGCGCATCGCCGGCACGTCGAGGAAGCCGCCCGGCCGCATCAGTTCGCGGCCGAGGAAGAGGTTGGCCGCCACGTCGAGCGTTGGCACCAGGTCGAGCTCCTGGAAAATGGTGGCGATGCCGGCCGCCTGCGCTTCCCGCGGGTTGTTGAAGCGCACTGGCTTGCCGTCGATCTGGATGGTGCCCTCGTCCGGCGCATAGACACCAGACAACAGGTTCATGAGGGTCGACTTGCCGGCGCCGTTTTCGCCGAGCAGCGCATGGATCTCGCCGGGTTTGAGGTCGAAGTCGACGCCACGCAGCGCCTGGACGCCGCCAAAGCGCTTGACCGCGCCGGTGACCGACAGAAGTGGCGCACTCATGCCGGCCTCGCACAGGATTGACGGACCTGCAGCGTGGCCTGCAGCCGCACCGCCTGCGGCTCCAAACCGGTGGACGCGATGCGGGCACAGAGCAAGGCAGCCGCCTGTCGTCCGATCTCGGTACAGGGCTGCGCGACAAGCGTCAGGCGCGGCTCGAAGCAGTCCGCCCATTCGAAATCGTCGAAGCCGGCAAGCGAAAGGTCCGCCGGTATCGAGAGGCCTCGTTCGCGGATCGCCCGCACCGCTCCGATCGTCGTCATGTTGTTGCCGGTGACCAATGCCGTAGGCGGCGAAGGCAATGACAGGATGGCGTGGGTCGATGCCGTTGCGCTCGCCGTGTCGACGTTCTCCGGCGAGACATAGTGCGGCAGGCACTCGAGTCCATTGGCGGCCAGCGACCCGCGAAAAGCGTCGATGCGTTCGCGCGTCGTCGCCAGGTCCGGCTGGCCGGCGACATAGCCGATGCGTTTGTGGCCGAAGGAGGCGACGTGATCGATCAGCGCGCGCATCGACGACTGGTTCTCGACGCCGATCTGGTCGAAGCGGTCGTCGGCGAAGCGGTCGATGAACACGCAGGGCAGCTTCTTCTCTGCCAGATAGTCGATGGCCCGCTGCGGCGCGCCCGACGGCGCCAGGATGACGCCGTCGACCCGCCGCTGGTGGAAGGCCCGCACCACCGAAAGCTCGCGGTCGGGATCCTCCTGCGTATCAGAGAGGAAGACCATGAGGCCAAGGCGCGCGCATTCGGCCTCCACCGCGCAGATGATGTCGGTGAAATAGGGGTTGGAAATCGCCGAGATCGCCAAGCCCACACTGTTGGTCGAGGCCACTTTCAACGATCGCGCCAGCTCGTTGGGCTGATAACCCATGGCGGCGATCGCATCATTGATGAGCTGCGCCTTCTGCGGCGAGACAAAGCGGGTGCGGTTGATAACATGCGAAACGGTCGAAACCGACACGCCTGCGCGGCGCGCGACCTCAGCCATTGTCGGCATGGTGACTCAAACGGAGTGCTGGCAAGCGCTCCTCCCTGATGATGCGTTCCAGTCCGCTCTCATTGGTCTTGGCGGATTTTGGGAAACAATAGGGCCATCGAAACGTTTGCGCAATCGCTTCGATAGCCTTTTCCGGCCCAATTCTCGTCGCCCCCAAAAGATGGGCGTCTTGCAGGATCGGCCGATCATCTTCGTTTCGACTTTGCTCGATGCGCATTCGATGAAACAGACCGGGGTATCCCTTGGCGCTGTCAAGCGACGCTCTGCTGAGGCTGTCCACTCAAGGCAACATTCCCGGCCCGCCGTGCCGCGATCCTTGCCGCGCCGATAGCTCGAGGCGGTGGCGATGCCTGCACAAGCAGACGACCAACTCAACCAAACATCGGAAAATTTTCAGAAACGAATCGGGATTTTTGGGCCCCGAAATCGCAAGACCATGCGGCTGGCGAAAAAGTCCGCACTGTTCAAGGAGAAGAAAAATGAGCATGTCAAAGACCAAGGTCCTCATTGCCGGTGCCGGGCCGACCGGGCTGACGCTCGCGCTCTGGTTGACGCGACTCGGCGTGCCGGTCCGCATCTTCGACAAGGCGTCCGGTCCAGGCGAAACCTCGCGTGCGCTGGCCGTCCAGGCACGGACGCTGGAGTTCCATCGGCAGATCGGCATCGTCGAGGACGTGCTCGCCGCCGGCGTGCGGATCGAACAGCTCACCGTGCACACGCCGGCCGGCATAGCAGCCAGGTTGCCGCTCACCGACTTCGGCCGCGGCATCAGCCCCTACCCGTTCGCTTTCGCGTTGCCGCAGGACATCCACGAGCGCGTGCTGATCACGCACCTGGAACGTGCCGGCGTCGAGGTCGAGCGCGACACGGAGCTGGTCGCCTTGGAGGACAAGGGCGATGCTGTCGTCGTTACCTTGAATAGGGACGGCCGCACTGAAACGGTCAGTGCCGCCTACCTGGCCGGTTGCGATGGCGCTCGCAGCGCCGTGCGCCACGGGCTGAACATCGGCTTTCCCGGCGGCACCTACGAACAGTCCTTCTACGTCGCCGACGTCGACGGTCGCGGCGACGTCACACGCAATGGCATGGACACTGTCATCAGCGCCTATGGCTTCGCCATCGTCATGCCAGTCCGGCAATCGGGCTCCCTGCGCCTGATCGGCATCGTGCCGAAAGCGCATGAGGCCGACGAGTCGATCACCTTCGAGACGATCCGCGCCGATGTCGAGCGTGACACCGGCGTCAAGGTTCATCAAGTCAACTGGTTCTCGACCTACCGCGTGCATCATCGAGTCGCCGAGAATTTCCGCATCGGCCGGGTGTTCCTCGCCGGCGATGCCGGCCACATCCACAGCCCGGCCGGCGGCCAGGGCATGAATACCGGCATGGGCGATGCGGTTAACCTCGCCTGGAAACTCGCTGCAGTGGTTCAGGGGCGCGCCGACCAGCGCCTGCTCGACAGCTACCAGCCGGAGCGCATCGCCTTCGCCCGCAAGCTGATCGACAGCACCGACCAGGCGTTTCGGGTCGCGACCAGCCGCTCGCGGCTGGTCGGGCTGTTCCGCCGCTACCTGATGCCGAAGATCCTGCGCATAGTGCTCGGGACGACGGTGGGATCGCGCGCGTTTTTCGGGCTGATTTCGCAGACCCGCATCCGCTACCGCGAAAGTCCGATCAGCAGCGGCAAGGCCGGTAAGATCGAGGGTGGCGACCGCCTGCCCTATATCGCCGGCACCAAGGACGACAATTTCGAGCCGCTGCGATCGCTGGATTGGCAGGTGCATGTCTATGGAGAACTCAATGCCGAGTTCCGGGCGATGCTTGCGCCCGCCGGCATCCCAATCCATGCCTTCGCCTGGTCGGACATGGCCAAGGCCGCTGGCCTGCAGCGCGACGGCGCCTATCTGGTGAGGCCGGACGGCCATGTCGCGCTGGCCTCACCGGTCCAGGAACCAGCCTCCTTCCAGCGGTACATCGCAGGCCTCGCCATCAGGCCTCGGATCGCCGAGCGCGCGCCCTATCGCATCTCGGGCACCATGCACAGCCTGGCTTGAATGCGCCAACCCAACGGCGTGCGCATTCTCGCGTACAGAAAAGACGTTTCATCATGACCAAAATCAGGAGAGAGAAAATGCCTATCGAATCCGTGAATAAAATCAGCCTGATCGCCACGGCGGCCGCAATTGGCCTCGCCGTAGAGATCATCGGCAGCACCCTGCCGGCGCTGTCATTCGTCAGCCAGGCCGAAGCGCGTATCGGTCAGCCCTGGACGCCCCGCAGTGCCGCAGGCGTGGCGCGGCGGACCACAGCATGGCGCGTGCTGAGACACACCACGGCTTGGGTCGCCACACTGCCGGCAGGCTGCGTGCGCACCAAGGTCAACGGCTTCGACGTCTGGCGTTGCGGCGGCACATACTACCGTGCCTATCAGGGCCGCTATATCGTGGTGGTCGTCGATTGACCGGCCTCGGACGTGGTCTCGCCGAGGGCGAGTCTGACGCCTTCCGCAAGGTGCTCGGCGTCAACCTTGTTCTCGAACGGCACGCCGCCCAGAGCATAGTCGATCGGCGAAAACGGATCGCCCGCCTCGATGAGGGCGATCTGACGCCGCGCCCGCTCCATGTCGCCTATCTGGGCATAGCAGGCTGCCAGCCTGGTGCGTATCCAGGGTGCCGGACGCGTGGCTAGCTCCAGCGCCTCCGCCGCCTGCCGGTATTCCCCCATCATGTAGAGCGCCAGAGCCCGGTCAAACTGGTACCAGTGCGGGTGCAAGGGATCGATGCGGATGCCGCGCGCGAGCCACGTCAGTGCATCGAGCGGCCGGCCGCGCATGGTGAGCAGCATGCCCATCTGCTCAATGCAGTCGGCATCGTAGGGATTGAGCTGCAGCGCGATGCGCATGTGATGCTCGGCCGCTTCATGGTCGCGCATATATAGCCTGATCAATGACTGCACACGATGGCCGGTCGGCTGGTCCGGCGACAATGCCAGGCCCTTGTCGGCGAGATCGCGCGCATTTTCCAGCACTGCGTCGCTGGCGCGTCCGAATTCCCCATCCAACGCCTTGGTCAGAGCAAGGTAGGTGTAGGCCAGTCCATAGTTCGGATCCTTGGCGATTGCCGCCTCGAACAGTTCCTCCGCACCTTTCTGGTCGGTCTGGGCTGGATCACGCAACAGCGCAAAGCCGCGCAAAGCAAGTTCATAGGCGGCAAGGCTGGTGACCGGCTTGCGCGATGCCTGTTGCAGCCCTGCATTGGTGACTCGCGTAACCAGCCTGCCGACGATCTGTTCGACGACCTCCTGCTCGATCGCGAACAGGCCTGTGCCCTGCGACTGGTAGCGGTCGCCCCAGAGTTGGCTTGCGGTCGCGATGTCGATGAGGTTCACGGTTGTCATGACTTGCTCGCCTTGGCGGCGCAGCGATCCTTCGACAAGATAGTCGGCGCCGATGCGGGCGCGGATTTGAGACCACTCGTCGCGCCCGAAGGAGGCGAACGAAAAACTCGAATTGCGGGCGAGCACGGTGACGGTGCCGAAGCGCGCCAGGCCGTTGATGATGTCCTCGGCAAAGCCGTCGACGACCGCCTCGTCGGCCGGATCACCGCTGTCGTTGCGAAAGCGTATCACGGCCACAACCGGTTGCCCCCCGATCTCCGGCGCAGTCTCTGCTTCGGCGGCGAGCATATAGCCGCGCTTGGATACAGTACGCACCATGTCGTCGCCGAGCACCTTGCGGATTTCGCGGATCGATTGGGTCAGCGAATCCTCGGTGACGTAGACACCCGGCCATACGACATCCATCAGTTCCGATTTCGGAACGACGCGGCCCATGTTGCGGGCAAGGTGCGAAAGCAGCGCGTAGGCCTTCGGGCGCAGGAACAGCGGCTCGTTGACGCCACGCAACGTTCCCTTGGCGAGGTCGAGTGTGAATCCGCCAAACAGGAAAAGCTGACCGGCAGTCGCAGTTGTCATTGAGACCCCTCCCCGGACACTGCACATCATGCCGTGTCGAACCCACATCAACGCGGCACGGGATTTGGTGCATTATTGCCCAGTGCGCAATTTCAATCAAACTGGCCGCTTGGAGAGACAGCAAGATGATCTGGCCAACGCGGGAAGGAACTCGATGAATCCGACGGAAAAAGCGCTGTGGTTCGTCGAGAGCCATCTGCCCGAAGCGATCTCGCTAGACGATATCGCCCAAAGCAGTGGCGTGTCGCGCTTTCATGTGACGCGGGCTTTCGGGGCCGCCACCGGCCGCTCGGTGATGGGCTACATGCGCGCACGCCGGCTGACCGAAGCGGCGCGCAAGCTGGCCGGCGGGGCGCCCGACATCCTCTCGCTCGCGCTCGATGCCGGCTACAACTCGCATGAGGCGTTCACCCGCGCCTTCCGCGACCAGTTCGGCACCACGCCGGAACTGGTGCGCGCGCGAGGCACGCTCGACAACCTCGATCTCGTGGAGCCCATCCTGATGGACCAGTCCTTTCTTGCCAACCTCGAACCGCCACGCTTCGAAACCAGCCGGCCGTTCCTGATCGCCGGCCTCGGCGAACGCTACAGCTGCGAATCGAGCGCCGCCATTCCCATGCAGTGGCAACGCTTCGGCCCCTATATCGGCAACATTCCGGGCGAGACCGGCGACGTCGCCTACGGCGTCTGCGTCAACGGCGACGATGCCGGCAATTTCGACTACATCGCCGGCGTCGAAGTGACGGATTTTTCTTCCGACCTGCCGAAGGAATTTAGCCGGGTGCGCGTGCCGGCGCAGAAATATGCCGTATTCGCCCACCGCGAGCACATCTCGACCATCCGCCGGACCGTCAACACGATCTGGAACAAATGGCTGCCGGCCTCCGGCCACGAGATCGCGGATGCTCCCGAATTCGAGCGCTACGGCCCCGAATTCGATCCGCGCAGCGGCAATGGCGGGCTGGAGATCTGGATACCGGTCAAGGCGTAGTCGTTCATCCCATCGGCAGAGCGGGCCATCGCTCGGCGATCCTGCCGCCGGAAAACACCGCGATCGATCCGAACTGCTGCAGCACCGCCTCGCTCTGCGTCGGGCGCAGGAAGGCGTAGTCGCCGGGCCTTGCGGTCGCGTCGGCCGGCAGGCCCATGAATTGCTGGTTCGAGGACAGGCCGAGCAGGCCGTTCGTCTTTATTCCTGAGGGAAAGACCGGCTCGGCCATCCACTTGCCGCTATAGAGATAGCAGCCCTTGCGCGGAAACCGGCCGAGCGCCTGCAGCAGGCGGGTGACGGCCGGCGGGCCGGGCAGCTTCGGCTCTACCACTTTCAGGATCGGCGTCGCGATAAAGGCCGCCGGCTGGAAGCCTTCGAGGCCGGGCGTATCGAAATCGCTCGGCAGCACAAAGGCCGAGCCCATCGAAACCTCGTTGGCGGCGCTGCGATGGTGAAGCAGCGCGGTCTTGCTGCCGCCGATGTTCAGGATACGGCGCTGGTCGGCGCCGAGGCACGCGACGAAGGCGGTGGCCCGTTCCGAAGCTTGAGCCAACGCCTTGGCCGGCCCGCCGAACAGGCCGGGGATGAGCGGCGCATGCGCCTCGTAAGCCATGACGCCTTCGCAATGCAGCCGTTGATGAGCCGGCAGCGCGCCTAATGCTTTCGATAAGGCCTCCGGGCTGGCAAAGCCGCCGCGATGCAGCCCGACATCGATCTCGAAGGCGATGCGCAGCTCGACGCCGAGTTCGTCCGCGAGTGCGCCGTACTCGGCCAGCCTCTCCTGGGTATCGATCAGCCAGCAGACACGCGACCAGTCGGCGTCCCCTTTCACCAGTGCCGCCCTTGCCCCTTCGACCGGCATCGGCTTGCCATAAAGCAGATCGGCATCTGGAAATGCCTTCAACACCGCTCCGCTGATCGGCGGATGGAAAGTCATGAATCGATTGGTGCCTAGAGCCTTGCCGATGTGCGACAGCAGCGGCAGGCAAGCGAGCGACTTGTCGACCAGCCGCACGGCAAGGCCGGCGTCAAGCCTCTCTTTCACCAGGTCAATGTTGCGGTCCAGCCGATCACGATCGAGCAGCAGGCAGGGCTGGAAGATACCGGCTTCCTTCAACGCATCCGAAAGAGCGACGAAATAGGCGCTCATTGGTCGATGCCGAACAGGCCGGCCATGTATGGCGAGATGAGTCGGTTTTGCGGGTCGATGTCGCGGCGGACCGCCATGGCGTCGTCCCAGCGCGGATAGAGCTTTTTCAAGTCCGCCGCCTTCAGGCTGTGCATCTTGCCCCAATGCGGCCTGCCGCCATATTTGCGGAAGATCGGCTCGGCCGCCCGCATGAACGGCAGCGGATCGCTTGCCGCGTCATGGTGGATGGCGATCGAGCAGGTCAGCCTGTTGTGGAATGGCGAAAGCCAGAACTGATCCGGTGCGACGGAGCGAACCTCCATCGGGAAATAGACCTCGGGAAACCGCTTTTCCGTCAGCTCGATGATCTCGGCCAGCGCCTTCGGCCCCTCCTCGAACGGCAGATGATATTCCATCTCGTTGAACTTGGTCTGTCGGTCGCTGGCATAGACGTTGAGCCAGTCCTGCACATAATCCTCGGCGGGCACTTTCGCGACGGCGCCGCGGATCAGCCGGCGGCGGAGCGACGGCAGCCAGGCGAGCCCGGCGCGCAGCCGGCGCAGCGTCCTCAACCCGCCCTCGTCATCCTCGGTCGGGCGCGTGGTGGTCGCCGCAGTGCTGAAATCGCTTGCGATGAACTGCGCATAGCTGGAAAACGGAATGTAGTAGAATTCGGCCGAACGATGCGCGGCCATCATCGTTTCGAAATCGCGCAGCATGTCGGCGATCGGCAGCACCCATTTGCGGCGGCGCAGCCGGTAGGTCGCAATGTTGTTCAGCGTCACCTCGGTCATCACGCCGAAGGCGCCAAGTGCCACGCCGATGGCATGGATCATCTCCTGATCCCCTGCCCGCTTGAAGTCGCGGAGTTTGCCAAGCCCGTCGGCGATCTGCACCGTTTCAAGCTGCGTGTGGTAGGCACCGAGCGTCGGTCCAGAGCCATGCGTGGCGGTGCCGAGCGCGCCACCGATCGCCTGGCGGTCGATGTCGCCCATATTTGGCAGGCCCTGGCCGATGCCTTGCAGGATGTGCATGAGCGGGCCGAGCCGGGTCCCTGCCCGCACGCTTGCCTGATGTTTTTCGGCGTCGTGCGAAACCAGCCCTTCCAGTCTCTCCAAGGACAGGATCGTGCCCTCGGATTTCACCAGCGGCGTGAAGGAATGGCCAGCACCGACGACGCGGACCGGACCGGGTGCGGTGCGAACGAGATCACCGAGTTCGCCGGCGTCAGTTGGGGTGGCAATCAGCTGCGGTTCAGCGCTGACGTAGCCGGACCAGTTGCTCCAGGTGTTCGACATGTTGCCTCCTCAGGCAACGGCGCGGCGACGCCGCGACACGAGGATGAACAGGCCGAGCAGCGCCGCGCTGGCAATGGCGCTGGTGGCGGCGAATTCCGGCACCGGGCGAAAATCCTTGCCGTCGATAAGCAGCGACGCCGCGACCGGCCCGATCGCCAGGCCAAAAAGCTGCGCCGCCGGCACCAGCAGCACGGCGGTGCGCGTCTCATCGGCGGTGATCGCCAGTCGGATCTGGTAGGGTACGATGAACAAGAGGATGAAGCCCATGACCAAGGCGGCAACCCAGAATGTGATGAGGTCAGGTCCGCTGGCGAGGACCAGGGAGCTGACAAACGCGACGGCGCCGATCGCGGCGATGGCAAGGCGGTAATCGATGCGCGCCTCGAAGACGGTCGCTGTCATCGCACCCAGGACCTGAACCGCGAGGCTTGCCGAGACGATCAGCCCGACGGTGCGGCCATCGATGCCGTATTGTGCGCCAAGCGGCTCCAGAAAGGCCCACACCGCGCCGAAGAACATGAAGTAGCAGAAGACCGACAGCAGCGCAGTCATCGAGGGGACCGTCAGCACATTGGCCAGATTCTCTTCCTTGGGCAGATCGGCATAGTCACTGGGAACGGTGAAGGCGACCGCCACCGAGGCAACGCAGACGACGGCGAGAACGATGAAGCCGCCCGCCGACCCGGCTGCCGGGATGACATAGAGCGCTAGCAGCAGGGCAAGCGCGCATTGCGCCAGCGTCTGCATGGTGACGAAATAACCGCCGATGCGCTCGGCCCGCCGCGAGCGGGCAATGAGTTCGGTGGCGACCGCCACCAGGCCGCCCTCGGCCAGGCCTGCCAGGGCGCGAGCCGCAATCAGCATGTTGGCGCCGGCGGCATAGGCCGTCCAAACATTCGCCAGCGCCAACAGGAGCAGGAGGGCCGCACTTTTCCAGCGCATGTTGTGGGCCGAAAGCAGCATCGCCACGATTGCCGAGCCGATGGCAATGGCGATCATCTCGGCGGTGGCGACCAGCGCCAGCTCATCGCCGCTGACATGGCCCTCGGTGAAAAGGGCGCCGAGCAGCACCGGTTGCAGTCCGAGAATGAGCAGGCCGACCGAACCGATCCACAGCGCCGAGGCGAGCTGCCTGCCGGTGGGATTGCCGACCAGCCAGTCGCCGCTTCCGGTGTGCCCGGTATCTGTCGAAGTCAAAGGCGCCTCCCAACGTCCTTGCCGTGCGGCAAAAAAACTGACAACCTGTCAGTATTTCAGAAACTGATACTTGATCATATTTTTTGTCAATCAGAATTTGGAAACTCGTGCGAAAGACCCGTGCATGATGGAAGCAACGCGAACAGCCACCGAACCCAGGCGCAAACCCAAGCAGGAGCGCAGCCGCGAGCGCATCGACGCGATCCTGTCGACAACCATGCGGCTGATCGGCGAAAAGGGCATCGACGCCGTGACCATGAAGGAGGTCGGCATGCTGGCGGGCGGACCGATCGCCACCGTCTACCATTACTTTCCCAACAAGTCGGCGATCCTGGCAATGCTCTACGAGCGGTTTTCCGAGGTCAGCCGCACGCGGCTGACAGCGATCATCAGCGACATCCGCGAAGCCAAGGACGTGATCGTGGCGGCCGACCGGCTGCTTGACGACTATCACAGCCGTGTCGCCGGCGATCCGGCCATCCAGGATTTGCAGAACGCCATCCAGGCCGACAAGGCGCTCAAGAATCTCGACATCGCCGAAACCCGGCATCAAGCCAAGATGTTCTGCGACCGCGTCAGTCCCCTGCTCGCCCCCGAGAAGCGCGAGCAGTTCGAACGCATCGTTCTGCTGATCTTCCAGCTAGCCGGTGGTGTGGTGCGCCTGGCGCTTGCCGATGGCGAAGCGGAAAGTCGGCAAACCATCGAGGATTACCGGTCGATCATCCACACTCAGTTGCGGCTCTTTCTCTAGCCGCCGCCTCATGCGAATTTCGCGTGTTTCAACAGCGTGTCGCGCCTTGACTCTGGCAGGCCGGCGGCCTATTTCAGCGCCACGTTAGCACTCGCCATTGGTGAGTGCTAACCATATGTCCGGCGTCGCCGGACGGAGGAACTGTTCTCACCGTTCTCATCGAGGAAGAAAAAATGGCAAAGTCGAAGTTCCGCCCGCTTCATGACCGCGTGGTCGTTCGCCGGGTCGAATCCGAATCCAAGACCGCCGGCGGGATCATCATCCCCGATACGGCAAAGGAAAAGCCGCAGGAAGGCGAGATCATCGCTGTCGGCTCCGGCGCTCGTGACGAAGCCGGCAAGCTTGTCCCGCTGGACGTCAAGGCCGGCGACCGCATCCTGTTCGGCAAGTGGTCGGGCACCGAAGTCAAGCTCAATGGCGAAGACCTTCTGATCATGAAGGAATCCGACATCATGGGCATCATCGGCTGATATCAGCACTTTCCGTCAACTGAATTCCCGGGCTCAATCCAAGCCCTTGCCAGGAGTTAAAAATGGCTGCCAAAGACGTAAAATTCTCCCGTGATGCCCGCGAGCGCATGCTGCGCGGCGTCAACATCCTCGCCGACGCGGTGAAGGTCACGCTCGGCCCCAAGGGCCGCAACGTCGTTATCGACAAGTCGTTCGGCGCCCCGCGCATCACCAAGGACGGCGTCACCGTCGCCAAGGAAATCGAGCTCGAGGACAAGTTCGAAAACATGGGCGCGCAGATGGTCCGCGAAGTTGCTTCGAAGACCAACGACATTGCCGGCGACGGCACCACGACCGCGACCGTTCTGGCGCAGTCGATCGTCCAGGAAGGCCACAAGTCGGTTGCCGCAGGCATGAACCCGATGGACCTGAAGCGCGGCATCGATCTGGCCGTGACCGAAGTCGTCGCGGCGCTTGGCAAGGCTGCCAAGAAGATCAAGACCTCCGAGGAAGTTGCCCAGGTCGGCACGATCTCGGCCAATGGCGACGAGTCGGTCGGCAAGATGATCGCGGAAGCGATGCAGAAGGTCGGCAACGAGGGCGTCATCACGGTCGAGGAAGCCAAGACCGCCGAGACCGAACTCGAAGTCGTCGAAGGCATGCAGTTCGACCGCGGCTACCTCAGCCCCTACTTCGTCACCAACGCCGACAAGATGGTTGCCGAGCTCGAGGACGTCTACATCCTCCTGCACGAGAAGAAGCTCTCCAACCTTCAGGCCATGCTGCCGGTTCTCGAAGCCGTCGTGCAGACCTCGAAGCCGCTGCTCATCATCTCGGAAGACGTCGAAGGCGAGGCTCTGGCCACGCTGGTCGTCAACAAGCTGCGTGGCGGCCTGAAGATCGCCGCCGTCAAGGCGCCGGGCTTCGGTGATCGCCGCAAGGCCATGCTGGAAGACATCGCCATCCTCACCGGTGGCCAGGTCATTTCGGAAGACCTCGGCATCAAGCTCGAGAACGTCGGCCTCAACATGCTCGGCCGCGCCAAGAAGGTGTCGATCTCCAAGGAGAACACCACCATCGTCGACGGCGCCGGCAAGAAGGCCGAGATCCAGGGCCGCGTTGCCCAGATCAAGCAGCAGATCGAAGAGACCACCTCGGACTACGACAAGGAGAAGCTGCAGGAACGTCTCGCGAAGCTCGCGGGCGGCGTTGCGGTGATCCGCGTCGGCGGCGCGACGGAAGTCGAAGTCAAGGAAAAGAAGGACCGCGTCGATGACGCCCTCAACGCGACCCGCGCGGCCGTGGAAGAAGGCATCGTTGCAGGCGGCGGCGTCGCCCTGCTGCGCGCTTCGGCCAACATCAAGGCCACCGGCGCCAATGCCGACCAGGCCGCTGGCATCAACATCGTTCGTCGTGCACTGCAGGCTCCGGCCCGCCAGATCGCGGCGAACGCCGGTGCGGAAGCATCGATCGTTGCCGGCAAGATCCTTGAGAACAAGGGCGCGACCTTCGGTTACAACGCCCAGACCGGCGAGTATGGCGACATGATCGCCATGGGTATCGTCGATCCGGTCAAGGTCGTGCGCACGGCTCTCCAGGACGCGGCCTCGGTTGCCGGCCTGCTCGTCACCACCGAAGCCATGATCGCGGAGGCTCCGAAGAAGGAGTCGGCTGGCGGCGGCATGCCTGGCGGCATGGGCGGCGGCGGCATGGGCGGCATGGGCGGTATGGACTTCTAAGAAGTCCATAAACATGCCCATGAATCCAAGTTGCTCAAGCCCGCAAGCGGGCTTGAGTGGCGGCATGGACTTCTAATCCAGCCAATCTCGCTGAGCTTATGGAAAGGGCGCCGAAAGGCGCCCTTTTTGTTCGCCTGCACCTTGATCGCAGCGGCCTCAGACCGCGGCATCCGCGCGTCGCCCTGCCTCTCCAGCCAGCACCGCGCCTTCAATCAGTGCCGCGACTTCGTCGGCGACCGCCTGCAGCGGGGCACGGTCGCGGGTGGCGCGCGCGATCACCATCAGCCCTTCCAGCGACGATTCGACCAGCAGCGCCAGGGCATGGGCGCGGCGCTCGGGCACCCCTGCCCTGACGAAGGCCTGTTGCAGAAGGCCGATCCATTGCTCGAAGGCCGACCGGCACAATTCGGCCAGCTCCGGTACATCGACCGGTGAATCCAACACCACGGGTGCGATCGGGCAGCCGAGCGTGAATTGGTTCTCCTCGAGCATGTGTCCGACCTCCTGGTAGATATGGTGGACGGCCACTGCCGGATCCTGCTCGGCGGCCAATGCCGCGCCGAGCCTTTTCGTCACCTTGTCGACGCTGTCACGCGTCACCTCGATGACCAGTTGGTCCTTGCCGCCGGGAAAATGGAAGTAGAGCGAGCCGCGCGGCGCACCGCTGGCGCTCAAAATGTCGTTGAGCGAGGTGCCGTGATAGCCGCGCTGCCTGAGCAGCAGCGCTGTCGTCTCGAGTATGCGGGTGCGGGTGTCGTTGGCCATGTCAACCTCTGTCAGTAGCCATCATTATATGCCTTGCATCAAATATGACAATCGGTCTACATAATATGTAGATCAGTCTATATATTTGAGAGGTCGACATGAACGCCTATCGTCTTGAAGGATCCAGCGGGGCGGAACGCCTGGTGATGCGCGACGAAGCGCGCCCGGAGCCGAAACCGCATGAGATCGTCGTGCGCGTTCGCGCCACCTCGCTCAACCGGCGCGACACGATGATCCTCAACGGCGCCTATCCGCTGACGCCACGCCAGGGCGTCGTTCCCCTGAGCGACGGGGCTGGCGAAATCGTCGCCATCGGCGATGCCGTCACCCGCTTTGCCGTTGGCGATCGCGTGACCGGCAGCTATTTCGCCCGCTGGATCGACGGCCGCATCAACGCCGGCCTCATCGACCAGCTCGGCTGCACGCTTGACGGCATGCTGGCCGAACATGCCGTTCTCGACGAGCAATGGGCCGTGCGCTTGCCAGATCATCTCGACTGGCACGAAGCAGCAACGCTGACCTGCGCCGGCCTGACCGCCTGGAATGCGGTGACCGGCGCTGGAATTCCGAAGCCTGGCCAGTGGGTTCTGGTCATCGGCTCGGGCGGCGTCTCGCTGTTTGCGCTACAGTTCGCCAAGCTGCTCGGCTGCCGCGTCGTCGCCGTCACCTCACGTGGCGAGAAGGCCGAGAGGCTGCGGATGCTGGGCGCCGACCTTGTGATCTCGACTTCGGAGATGCCCGAATGGGGTGCGACTGTCCGCGACCAGACAGGCGGCATCGACCTCGTTGTCGAAACCGGCGGCCCGGCGACATTCGCGCAATCGCTGATCGCCAGCACGCTCTACGGGCACATCGTGCTGCTGACGCTGCAGGACCAGCAAGGCAGGTCAATCGAGATGCCGGCAGCGCTCTACCAGCGCAGCCTCGCCACCATCAGCCGCCTGTTCGTCGGCAGCCGGACCAATCTCGAAGCCATGCTGCGCGCTGTCTCACATCACCGGCTGCGGCCCGTCATCGACAAGGTCTTTGCCTTCACCCAAGCCGGTGATGCGTACCGCTATTTCCAGCAGGGCGACGTCTTCGGAAAAGTGGTCGTCGACGGCGCCTGACCCATCCATTTCTCGGAACCAAGGAGTGCAGACAATGACAATTCGTAAAGCTTCGGCCGAGTGGCAAGGCACGCTGAAGGAAGGCTCAGGACGGCTACGGCTCGGCAGCGGTGTGTTCGAAGGCGCTTATTCCTTTCCGTCGCGTTTCGAAAACGGTCCGGGCACGAACCCGGAGGAACTGATCGCGGCAGCGCATGCCGGCTGCTTCTCGATGGCTTTGAGCGCCATACTGGGCGGCGCCAAGTACGTCCCGACAAGCATCAACACGATCGCCAAGGTGCATCTCGGCGCAACCGCTGCGGGGCCGACGATCACCCGCATCGAAATTGAGACCCAAGCCGAGATCCCGGGCATTGCCCCGGACGAATTCCAGAACCTTGCGGAAACGGCGAAAGCGGCATGCCTTGTGTCGCGCGCCCTGGCCGGCGTGGCAACCATCACGCTGAAAGCCGAGCTCGTCGCGACCGCCGCTACGCAACAATGAAATCAGGAGGATGAGATGAAACAGGACAGCATCGTGACCGTTCATCCCGACGAACAGTCCAGGCAGACAGCTGAAATCATGCAGCGCTTCAACGACGTGTTCCAGTTGCATGATCCGTCGGCACTCCCCGGCCTGGTCGCCGAACACTGCGTGATCGAAAACACCGTGCCGGCACCGGACGGCGCCCGTCATGTCGGTCGGGAGGCGTGCGTCCAGCTGTGGTCAGCGATCGCCACCCAGCCCGGCACGCGATTCGACCTTGAGGAGACATTCGTTGCGGGCGAACGGGCGACGATCCGTTGGCGCTATTGGCTCGCCGATGGCCACTCCATCCGCGGCGTCAATCTGATGCGCGTCGAGGGCGGGCTGATCGTCGAAGCGATGGGGTACGTCAAGGGATAGCCGCCCCTGACCGCTCGCCGCTACCGGTCTGCCAAGGCCAGTTTTGCGCCGAGCATGACAAAGGCGCCGGCGAAGGTCCTGCGCATCCAGGTCAGCACCATCGGCCGCGACACGACATGGCTGCGGATCGAGGCGGCGAAGATGCCGTAGCCGACGAAAACAACGAAGGTCAGGAGCATGAAGACGGAGCTGAGCTCCAGCATCTTCGACAGCGCATTCGGCTCGGTGGTGCTGACGAATTGCGGCAGGAAGGCGAAGAAGAAGATCGACAGTTTCGGATTGAGCACGTTGACGAGGACGCCGGTCGCAATCACCTTGCCGGCGGAGCGGGGCGTCACATCCTGCTCGACGCTCAGGCCACCCTTCTCCTTCAGTGTGTTCCAGGCCATGTAGAGCAGATAGGCGACGCCGAGATATTTCAGCGTCTCGAAGGCAACCGCGCTGGTGTGCAGCAGCGCCGCAAGGCCGGTGATGGCGGCTGCCATGTGCGGAATGATGCCGAGCGTGCAGCCGAAGGCGGCGATGATCGAGGCGCGTGCGCCGCGCGAAAGGCCGGCGCTCAGCGTGTAGAGAACACCGGTGCCGGGCGAAGCCACGACGATCAGCGACGTCAACAGAAATTCGATGCTCACGATGGTTCCTCCCGGCGCGCCTGCCCTGTAGCAGCGTAGCCAGCAAGGAGGTTGCACACAAGCCGCCGGCTGTCGTTGCCGGTGCGTGTCGTCCGAAAGTGCGCAGCGGTCTTGCGACAACCTGTGCGAAAAAAAGGACTTTAAGACGTCGGCAATCCGTGCGCGCGGCGCGCCATCAGGCAATCGTCGTCGCCCGGCATGCAGGCGCGGCAGACATCCGGGCGGACTTCATAGATGCCACAAGCGGTCGACTTGCCGATCTCGCCGGAGAGCGCCGAGCAGCGCACGCCGTCGCAGCGCATGCCGGACAAGTTGGCTGCCACATATTTTTCCGGGATGCGGTCGAGATGGGCGTCATCCTCGGTGGAAAAGCGCGGCCACTCCGCCGAATAGGAACAGCAGGCGCCGCAGCTCTGGCAGTCGAAGACAGGGCCGGTGCTGCGTTGCGACGACGAAAGACTTGCAGCGGCCGCGAAGGCGAACAGTCCCGGCTCGGCAGGGTTGTGATCGGCGTCTTGCGGCAAGGTGTTATTTCTTCTTGCCTGTCTTGCCCTTTGGCGCATCCACCGGCGACTTGAACAGATCGGTCGCGGCTTCGTCGGCTTTCGGCGCGGCAACCGGTTTGCCCGGTTTTGCAGCAGCTGGCGTTGCAGGCTGGTCCTTGGCGGAGAATTTTATGGCCATGTCAGTCCTCGTCGGCGAAACGCGATGATGGAGCGCGCGGATTGCGCAAGCGGCCGATCAGCGCCGAAACCGCCGTGATGTTCATTTCCTCGGGCGACCAGTTCTTAACCGCCTCGATGTGGTGGGGCGCCAGTTCGCGATGCGTGCTGCCGCTGTAGGCGGCATCCTGATAAGTCACCCGCTCATGCGTCTTGGTGTCTTCGCGGACATACTCGATCAGGTAGTTCGGGCACTCAGCCCGGCCACGCACGCCGACGCGCACCTGGGCGTCCCCATGGGCACGCTTGCAGCGTTCGAGTTTTTCCAGCACGCGCCGGACATATTCGACCGGCTTGTCGAGGCCTTCGACCATGTCGGCAATGGTCGCATCGGTCGCAATCGGAGTAGGCGGGACGCGCTTGGTGGCCATCAGCGTTTTCCGACTCGTTTCGGCAAAGCGGCGAGAGCCGCGGCCGCGGCCATCTCATCGGCCTCCTTCTCCAGGCGCTGTTCGCGTAGCCGCGCGGTCTTGGCTTCCCGCGCCTCGCTGACGGCATCGCGCTCGGAAATGATGCGGTTGAGTGACATCGACTGGGTCTGCGTCTTGCTGAACAGGGACACGGCCTGATCAGGGGCTGTCTTCGAATTGGCGGTCAAAATCTTTCTCCTGTCAGGAGCTGGTGCAGACATGGCGAGACCGGGTCTTCGGTCAGGACCACGCACAAAGCAATACGGCAGCGGATTCAAATTGCTGGAGCGTCCCTTAGCACGTTCAGGCCGACGCGCAGTGCACTTTCGGCGGCAAGACGCGCAAAATGAAAAAGGCCAGGCACCGCCTGACCTCCCCATGAGAGCGCCGCGCATCCAATGACATCCAGAAGGATGCACAGGTGACATCCAGAAGGATGCACCAGGGATGCAAGGCAACGCCCTTCACATGCGCATGCCGTAGAAACTCAAGTCTCCGCGGCCAAGCGCCCGAATTCGCCATTCACCGGTGCCAGTACATCCGTGGTCACCGGGAAGGCTGAATTCTGTTTTCAGGCCGCCTTCAACTGGTCGGCGGACATCTTGCCCGACTTGTTGTCGCGGACCATCTCGTAGCCGAGCTTCTGGCCCTCGACGATGTCGCGCATGCCGGCGCGCTCTACGGCCGAGATGTGGACAAAAACGTCGGCCGAGCCGTCGTCAGGCTGAATAAAACCAAAACCCTTGGTGGCGTTGAACCATTTAACTGTGCCGGTGCTCATGACGAACCCTTTCCATGGCAAATATTCGTTAATCGCGGTGCGAATGCACAACGATTTTTGTCTCGATTTTTGATGGGGAAGTTCGTCAAAGGCGCGCAAGCGTGCGCGGATAACAAAAGTCGGTCAAACAAATATCGACGAAATTCTTGTAGGCTTCTTTTTGCGCCGTGTCAATTTCTGGTTTAGCCGCCATCGAGATCAGGCGCAAAGTTGTCCGGCGAGAAGGAAACGAAACGCCGCCGCTCCAAAAAAACGCAACATGCCGGGAACCAGATCGGCGCCCGTGCATTTTAGCTGTGTCGTCAGCAGTTCATGAGAGCAATCGAAGGAAAGGTTGACGGCAAAAGACGCCTCCCGCGCGATAAAAGGCGCGAGGGGCGTTTTTGTTTTTGCCCTCACATCACGGCGGTCATCATCGGCAGGATCTCGTATCGAAAGCCCAACCCGGAACGAACCGTCGGGTCCGCCTCGGTCAGCGCCCGGACGGCGGCCTCATCGACGGCACGCACGATACCGAGCCCCCAGGGACCGGCGGGATCAGCGACCGGCCCAAACAGGATGACAGCCCCCTCACCCAATTTGCCGCGCAGATAGTCCGAGTGCTGCTTCATCAGTGTTTTTTCTGCATCGGTCAGGGTGAAGGCAAAGTCGGGCCGGGGCGGGATCAGCCGGCAGTGGAACACGCCTTGCGGCTTGCTGCCGGCTTCATCGGTGAGGAAAGTGGTCAGCCAGCCGAGCACGCGCTCCCAGCCGGAGCCGTGATCGCGGCATGCGCCTTGACGGACGCCAAACCCTTCATGGCGTAAGGTCAGCCGCGTTCCGGCACCCACCGCCTCGAGCATGTAGGTCACGGTGGTGACGTTGTCGCCGTCCCATGGCGCTTTCCACGTCAGCACCAGAAGGTGCGGCGGCTCCACCCTGAGATACTCGCCCTGGACATGAAAGTCCTGACCGTCGGCCCCCTTGCCTTCCGATCGCCACGCCCCGCCCGGCCGCAAGTCGGCGGTATGTCTCGTCGTCCGGTAAAGTTCGTCCGACCCCCACCAGAGCGGTATCTGGTCGTCCGCCGTCAACGCGCGAAACACTCGCTCGGGCGGCACCGCGATCGTTACCGTGGCGAGAATCGTGCCCGCCGATACATCGGCGATAGCGCGCGGTCTGTCGTTGTTGGCCATCATTCATTCTCCAGGTAGGATTTCAGGCTGCCGAGGCTCGCTTGCCAGAAATCGCGATATGGCAAGATCCAGTCGGCCACGTCCTTCAACTCCGCCGGTTCCAGCCGGTAGAGCCGCTCGCGGCCATATTTCTGTTCGGAGACTACCCGGAGCTCGCGCAGGACCCTGAGATGCTTGGAGATCGCTGGCCGGCTCTGCGAAAAGGCCGAGGCAAGTTCGTTGACCGGCGCCGGTCCCTGCCGCAAGCGGTCGAGGATCGCGCGCCGCGTCGGATCGGCAATTGCGCGGAAAACGGAACGGTCGGGGTCAGCCTGCGGCAAAATACGTATCCATTTGGTTACGAATTATGCCGAATTGCCGTTCCGGTCAATTCTCGTTCGCAGCCGATTCCGGATGCATGTGGAGACTGCCTCACTCCAAGCCAGACACGCCTGGCGTTGCCGCCGACATCCGCGAGGGACAGACAGGCGCCCCTCAGCCGCATCGCCTGAAACCATATTTGCGGCTGCGAGGCTCGAAGCCGCGTGCCAGATCAGTCCTGTTCGTGCGGACCAGGCTCGGGCCAGGTTTCCTTGGCGGCCTCCGCGTACCAGTGACGCATTGCTGGCGTTGAAAGCACCGCATCGACATAGGCTCTGGTGTCGGGCGCCAGCGTGCCGCCATAAGTGTCGAAGCGGGTGACGATCGGTGCATACATGGCGTCAGCCGCGGTGAAGTGGCCGAACAGGAACGGGCCGCCCTTGCCGTGTCCTTCCCGGCACTCGCGCCACAGGGCCTCGATGCGCTCCCGCTGCGCCTCGCCCTCGGCGTCGAGAGGCTTGTGGCCTTTCGGGCGACGCAAATTCATCGGCCAGCCATAGCGGACCTCGCGAAAACCGGAATGCATTTCGGTCGCCACGGAGCGCGCCAGCGCACGGGCGCCGATATCGGCCGGCCAGAGATTTTTCTCAGGAAACAGGTCGGCAAGATATTCAAGGATGGCAAGAGTTTCCCAGATGATCCTGCCATTGTGATTCAAGACCGGCACCAGCCCGGTCGGCGAAATCTTGCCGAGATTGGCCGCAGTCTCGGGCGTGCGCAGCCGCACGAACCCCTCCTCGAACGGAATCTCCAGATGCTTCATCGCCACCCAGGGCCGAAGCGACCATGAGGAGAAGCACTTGTTGCCGATATAGAGTGTGAATTCAGCCATTTTTCTCCCCGAGCGCACGATTGTCCTGAAGTCCTTTAGCCTGCCAGCCTTAACGCCGAAAGCGGTTGCGCAACTTTGATTCGCGGCTGGGGAAGCTTGGAACCTAACCGACGCCGGCTCGTTAGCCTCCGCGGACGAATTCCCCGAATTCAAACTCCCAGGAGATGCGGAAAATGGTGAACAAGGATCAGGTCGCGGGCATGGCCAAGCAGGTCAAGGGCTCTGTCAAGGAAGCTGCCGGCAAGGCGACCGGCAACAGGCAGACCCAAGCCGAAGGCACGGCCGACAAGATCGCCGGCAAGGTGCAGAAGGCCTATGGCGACGTGAAGGACAAGATCAAGAAGGCGCTCTGATCCCCATCGGATATCGCTTTTGCCCGGGAAAGGCGGCCGCCAGGGCCGCCTTTTTCATGTGCTCCAGTCCTTGCTGAAGGCGTTGGTGAAGGCGACCTCGCCATGATCACCGGTCGCCTCGCCCAGCACCACGTCCATGGCGTCGCTAGTCACCCTGGCCAGCGCGAAGCCACCCATATAGGCAGCCTTCGGCTTGATGAGGTCGAGCCCGTCGCCGCGGTAGATCAGCGGTGTGTCGTGCTTGTGGCCATGGAAAATGGCGACGACATTGTAGCCCTTCAGCGCCGCCAGCAGGGCCTGCCGGTCGGCCTCGCTCCACCAGTGCGGCGCGCCGGCACCGCCATCGTCATACGTCCTTTTGGCGGCATCCCACCGTTCTATCGAGAAGGTGTCCCAGCCATAGTGCTGGAACAGGATGACCGGGCGGCCATCCGCAGCGTAGGTGGCCAGATCCTGCTTCAGCCATGGCAGGCCGCTGTCGGCGCCGTGGCCGGTGTCGCCGGCGAAACGATGCGTCTGTACGAGATGCAGGCCGCCCCAGTCCCAGGAATAACAATCGCTGTCGACGTCGTAGTCGGTGGCCGGCACCGGCGGCTTGAAGAATACGCCGGCGCGGTGATTGACCTCGACATAGTCGCGCATTTCGCGCCGGTACCAGTCGACATGGTGCGGCGGGCCGTTCTGGTCGAGATCGTGGTTGCCGAGCCCGACATAGACCGGCACGTGCACGCGATCGGAACCGACACCTTGCTGGTAGCGCTGGCTGAACTGGAGCAGTTGGGTGCCCTCGCTCGGCTGCGTGATCTGGCCGCCGCCATCGTCGGTGATGTCGCCGCCAACGACGAGCCCAAGCGGCGTGCCGATACGGCTGCCGGCCGAGCGCAGACCGGTGGCGACGCCGTTGATCTCGGCCGGCCAATCCTTGTCGCCGAGGGCGTTCAGCGCTGCGATGTTGCGCAGCAGCGCGGCGTCGGTCTTGCCTTCCTTTTGGCAGTTGGGGCTCAAGCCGCTCGCCATGCGACAGGCATGGACATCTGCGATGAACAGGAAGGTGGCGTCGATCGGCTCGACGCGCTGCCCGGTCTGGCTGCGTGCCGGGCACGACAACGCGCCGGCCGCGGCCAATCCGGCGGCCTGGGCCAGAAAGTTGCGTCGAGAAAACAAACCAGGCGAGCGGCGATTCATCATGAGGTGAATTTCAGCATGGAGAGCGGCCGGCCGTCCAGTTCAACGCGCGACATCGCGACAACAGCGTCACAGAACTGCTCGATCACCTTTCGGGATCATTTCCAGGCCTCGCCCTGCACCGGCAGGCAGTCGCGCAGCACACCCGCATCCTGCGCCGTCTTGGCCATCGACATGGCGCCGGAATAGGTGGCTACGGCAAGTGCTGCAAAGCGCTGGGGGTCGATGCCTTGCTCCCCGCCCGCCTGCTGGTCGGCCCTGACCTTGTCGGCGATCGCCTGGCGCCATGCCGAAAAGATGCGGGCAAGTGCCGTCCGGAAATCGGGATCGGCGAGCGACAGTTCATGCGCCAGATTGTTGAGCGGGCAGCCGCGCACGAAACCCTGCTGTTCCAGTTCCGCTGCCACGGCCTCGAACACCGCGCGCACGCCCTCGCGTGCCGAAGCCGCCGCCCGCACCGGCGCGATCCATGTCGCTTCGACCGCTGCCGCCACACGCTCGTCGATCACCGCCAGCGCCAGCGCCTTCTTGGTCGGGAAATGGTGGTGCAGCGCGCCGCCGCTGACACCAGCCGCCGCCATCAGGTCGCCGAGGCTGGAGGCATGATAGCCGCGCGCCTGAAACGCCGCCTCCGCGACATCGAGCACCTTGTTGCGCATGCCTTCGGGGTCGTTGATGCGCTTTCGCGACCGAAGCCTCGGTCGAGTTGTGATCTCTGCTGACATTACCGAACAATAGCATGTTGACAAAACAGGACAACCGGTCTGTTTATAAACAGGACAATCACCCTGTTCTTGGAGACTGACGGATGAACCTGCCCCTGAATGCCACGCCGCAACCCGCGGTGCTCGCCTCGCCTGTGGTCGAGCTGCGGCAATACACGCTGAAGCCCGGCAAGCGTGACACGCTCATCGACATCTTCGACGGCAGACTGATCGAGGGCCAGGAAGACGTCGGGATGACCATCATCGGCCAGTTCAGGGATCTCGATCGTCCGGACATGTTCGTCTGGATGCGCGGTTTCGACGGCATGGACGCGCGCAGGGATGCACTGACCGCCTTTTATGGCGGGCCGATCTGGGCGGCGCATAGCAATGCGGCCAACGCAACAATGATCGATTCCGACGATGTGTTGCTGCTCAAGCCGGCATGGCCAGGCGCCGGTTTTGATCTCTCGGGCACACTGCGGGCAGGCTTGACCGCCGACAAAAAATCAAGCCGGAACAAGCCCCTGTCGGCCATTGTTGTGATCCGGATTCATCATTTGCGGCCAGGCGCCGAGGGCATTTTTGCCAGTCGCTTCGAGCCCGAGATGGCGCCGCTGATGACCGCACCCGGCGCGCGCGTGTTCGCCGCGTTCGTTACCGAGCATACCGAAAACAGCTTTCCGCGCCTGCCGATACGGGCCATCGAAAACGTCTTCATCAGCGTCATGGGATTTGACAGCCCGGAAACACACGCCCGCCACGAGGCCACGCTGGCCGGTTCGCCTGCATGGCAGGTGTTTTGGCAAGCGGTCCAGCAGGATCTGACCAGACCAACCGAGACTTTGCGTCTGTCCCCGACCTCGCGTTCGCGGCTTGGGCAGCGGTCCGCTTGATCAGGGATAGTGATGGTGCCTAAGCCCGGCAGGACGTGCAACCGGTTGTTCGGGCGCTAGCCGAGCCCGAATGTCTTGCCGATGGCCTCGGCAACAAAAGCCGGATCCTCCCAATGAGGATTGTGGCCACACTCCTCGGCGTGCACGAGGCTTGCCCCAACAAGGGCATCCAACAGCGCCCGCTGATGCGCCTCGCCGAACAGCGGGTCGTGCTGGCCGGCGATGATCAGCGTTCGAGCCTGCACGGCTCGCGCCAGGTCACTCAGATCGGTGCGGCGAATTTCCTTCAGGGTCGCTTGCCAGCGTGATGCCGGCATCTCCGAGGCGTCTTTGGCCAGGCCTGCGAGAAAGGGCTGGGGCACGCCAGGCCGGCAGGCATGCCACCAGGCATAGAACGGGTCGTCCGGCGATATCGGGTCGCGCAGAGCCTCAACGCCCATGACCAGTGGATGGTTCTGCGCCAGGTCGGGCTTCAATGTGCCGGCCAACAATACCAGCCCGCCGATGAGTTCGTTATGCCGCGCAGCCAACGCGATAGCCACCATGGCGCCCAGCGAATGGCCGACGAGCACCGGCCGGTCAAGTCGCAAGTGGGCGATCAATCCAGCAATGTCACTTGCGAAATCGGCGATGCGGCAACCTTCGCCAGTTTGCGACCCGCCATGGCCGCGCAGATCCGGCATGATCAGCCGACGTCCGGCCAGATGCGGCGCCAGGAGCGAAAAGCTGCGGCTGGTGTCAGTGAAGCCGTGCACCAACAGCAGCGCCGGCTCGGCGCCGGCGATCTCGACATAAGCAATGTCGAGATCGCCGCTATTGATGAATTGCTTGCGGCCAGCCCAGCCGTCCTGTTCCGCCCAGCCATTCGGAAAGGCATCAAATGCTGCCGGTCTCACAGGCCAAGCTTTTCCTTGACCGCGGTAAGGCCGGGCTTGCCGTCGAATGTGGTGACCCCGGCAAGCCAGGTGTCCAGACGATCCTTGTTCAGCTTGATCGCCTTCAGCCCCGCCTCTTCCGGCTTCATGCCGTCATTGATCAGGTAGCCCATGCCGACATTTTCAAAATCGATGTCAAAGGTGAGGTTTTTCAACAATTGCCCGGCATTCGGGCACTGTTGCAGGTAGCCCTTCCGCACCTGCGTGGTCACCGTCGCGGCGCCGAGGTTGGGGCCATAAAATTTGTCGCCGCCGGTGAGATATTTGAAATCGTACATCGTGTTCATCGGATGCGGCGCCCAGCCCTGGAAGACGATGAACTGCTTTTCCTTGATCTCATAGCCGACCTCCGACAGCATGCCAGCTTCACTCGACTCGACGACCTGCCAGCCGTCGAGGCCAAGCGAGGGATCGGCAATGGCATCCATCATCAGTTGGTTCGAGCCGGGCTCGATGCCGTACATTTTCTTGCCGAACTTGTCGGCGAACTTGTGCAGGTCGGCAAAATCCTTGACGCCGGCGTCCCAGACGTAGGTCGGCACGGCGAAGGTGTATTTGGCGCCTTCCAGATTGACGCGCACGTCTTCGACCGAGCCATCCTTCTTGTAGGGCTCGTAATAGGTGACCATGGCCGGATTCCAATAACCGAGGAACAGGTCGAGATCGTTGTTCTTCATGCCTTCATAGATGACGTTGATGCCTAGCACCGAGCTCTGTGGCTGGTAGCCGAGTGCACCCAGCAGGACATTGGCAACGCCGGTGGTGAAGGCCAGATCGTTCCAGCCGGGTTCGGCCATACGGACCGCCCTGCACTGTTCGGCCTCGGCAGCTTCAGCCGCAGAACAGGCCAACGCCAGGGCAGCGAGACAGACGCCATTCGCAAGGATGCGGAACATTTCGGTTCTCCTCATTTTCGACAATTGACCAATTGGTCTTTTTATTGTCCCATTGGTCAATAGTTGATCTGTGCGGACGAAAATGTCAATGTGGAATCGCAATGCATGGATCGATCCGGTGAAACTCAAGCGTCTCAGCGAGATACGCCGCAAGGAACTGCGGCAGGCGGCGTTCGCGGTGCTGGAGCGCGAAGGCATTGCCGGCGCGACGCTGGAAAAGGTGGCGGCCCAGGCCGGCGCCTCGAAGGGAATCGTGCTGCACTATTTCCGCAACAAGCAGGAGTTGTTCGAGCACGCGATGCGCGAAGCCAACGCCGTCCTGTGTCAGGCGGTGATCGCGCGCCTTCGCCGGGCGATCACCCCGATGGAGCGGATGGATGCCGTGATCGAGGGCAATTTCGAACCGCATCTTTTTCAGCCGCCTCTGTGCCATGCCTGGCTTTCGCTCTGCGCCGAGGTGCCGCGCGACGAGAAGATGGCGCGTATCCAGAGAGTGATCCACGCGCGCATGCGCTCGAACCTGTTGTCCGGCCTGCGCGGCCTTGCCTCGCCGGCGGATGCCGACGACATCGCGCTTGGCGTCACCGCATTGATCGACGGGCTTTGGCTGCGGCTCGGCCTGCAGCCAGGCAGCGTCTCGCGCGAACAGGCGGTCCGCCAGGTCAAGAACTATGTCGCGGGACGGCTCGCCATTCGGGAACCCATGCGAGAGCCGGCGGTCGAAGTTCATACCGTCGGATAGGCCGATGGCTTGACCGCGGCCGCTTATATGCGGTGCTCTCGATGGCCAAGCTGCCTCGGAGCGTAGAATGAGACTTCACGACAAGCGCGCGCTGGTTACCGGCGGATCGGACGGCATCGGCCTTGCGATCGCCGAGGCCTTTTCGCGTGAGGGTGCGGATGTCCTGATCGTCGGCCGCGACACCGAAAAACTTGATGCCGCGGCCAAGCACCTCGGCGGCAATGTCGAGACGCTGTCGGCCGATCTTGCCACCAGCGTCGGCATCGAAGGCGTGGCCGGGTACGTGAAACATTCCGGTCGGCCGCTCGATATCCTCGTCAACAATGCCGGGGTGGCTTTCCTGGTGCCGTTCGAGACCGTCAGCAAGGAACAGTTCCAGCAATCCTTCGCGCTCAATGTAACCGCGGTGTTCTTCCTCACCCAGGCTCTGCTGCCGCATCTGGCAGCAGGCGCGTCGGTGATCAACATCTCGTCCTATTTCGCCAACAAGATGATCCCGAAGCGGCCGTCGAGCCTCTATTCCCTGTCGAAGGGCGCGGTGAACTCGCTGACCAAATCACTGGCCTTCGAACTCGGCCCGCGCGGCATCCGCGTCAATGCCATCGCGCCCGGCACGGTCGACACCGCCATGCGGCGCAGCACGGTCGACAACCTGCCGGCCGAGGCAAAGGCGGAGCTGACGGCCTATGTCGAGCGCAGCTATCCGCTTGGCCGCATCGGCCGCCCCGACGATCTGGCCGGCATCACGGTCTATCTCGCCAGCGACGAGGCCGCCTGGACCAGTGGCGGCGTCTTTGCGATCGACGGCGGCTACACGGCCGGGTAAGCGTCCCGGCTCTCCCATCGAGGGGGCAAGCGCTTCAACCGATTTGCATCCGTCCTGCCCGCAATCTCCGCTTGAAGCCGTTTGTGCAACGCGATACGCCGTTGCCGACTTCGACAAGGAGAGACCCGTGACCGCTGCAAAGACCAGAACCGAAACCGACACGTTCGGCCCCATCGAAGTCGCCGCCGATCGTTATTGGGGGGCCCAGGCCCAGCGTTCGCTCGCGAATTTCAAGATAGGTTGGGAGAAGCAGCCGGCGTCGATCGTGCGCGCGCTCGGCATCGTCAAGCGGGCCGCGGCGGAAGCCAACATGGAACTGAAGCGGCTCGATCCGGCGATCGGCAAGGTCATCGTCGAGGCAGCGCAAGAGGTTATCGACGGCAAGCTCAACGACCATTTCCCACTGGTCGTCTGGCAGACCGGCTCGGGCACGCAGTCCAACATGAACGCCAACGAAGTGATCTCCAACCGGGCGATCGAGATGCTGGGCGGCGTCATGGGCTCGAAGAAGCCCGTGCATCCCAACGACCACGTCAACATGAGCCAGTCGTCGAACGACACCTATCCGACGGCCATGCACATCGCTTGCGCCGAGCGCATCGTGCACGATTTGCTACCGGCCCTGAAGCACCTGCACAAGGCGCTGGACGCCAAGAGCCGGGCTTTCGCCCACATCATCAAGATCGGCCGCACGCACACGCAGGATGCCACCCCCCTCACCCTCGGTCAGGAATTTTCGGGCTATGCCGCGCAGGTCGCTTCGTCGATCAAGCGCATCGAGCTGACGCTGCCCGGTCTGCAGGAGCTGGCGCAGGGCGGCACCGCCGTCGGCACCGGCCTCAATGCGCCGGTCGGCTTCGCCGAAAGGGTGGCGGATCGCATCGCCGCCATCACCGGCATTGCCTTCGTAACCGCTCCGAACAAGTTCGAGGCGCTGGCAGCCCACGATTCCATGGTGTTCTCGCACGGCGCGATCAACGCCTGCGCCGCCGCCCTGTTCAAGATCGCCAACGACATCCGCTTCCTCGGTTCCGGCCCGCGTTCGGGCCTCGGCGAACTGTCGCTGCCGGAAAACGAGCCGGGCTCGTCGATCATGCCGGGCAAGGTCAATCCGACCCAGTGCGAGGCAATGACCCAGGTCTGCGTGCAGGTGTTCGGCAACAATGCCGCGCTCACCTTCGCCGGCAGCCAGGGCCATTTCGAGCTCAACGTCTATAATCCGCTGATGGCCTACAACTTCCTGCAGTCGGTGCAGTTGCTCTGCGACGCTTCGGTCTCCTTCACCGACAATTGCGTCGTCGGCATCGAGGCGCGCGAAGACAACATCAAGGCGGCACTCGACCGCTCGCTGATGCTGGTGACGGCACTGGCGCCGACCATCGGCTACGACAATGCCGCCAAGATCGCCAAGACCGCGCACAAGAAGGGCACCACGCTACGCCAGGAAGCGCTGGCCACGGGGTTGGTCAGCGAAGCCGACTACGACCGGCTGGTACGGCCGGAGGATATGACGCACCCGGGGTAAGACGTTAGACGACGGGAGAATTTACTCGCGTCGCGACCTCATTCGACGCGAATTTTGCGTAAGCCGCCCGCTCACGGAAACGTACGCACTGTGAACAATGTGTCGTCAATCTGGCGGCTTTGGTGAACAGTCAGCTTGCTCTATCTGGGTTGCATTGAACCCTTCCCAGAGAGAGCCACCATGTCCATCAACACTTCAGTCGCCGGTTCCGGCGCTTCCAATGCCTCAGCCACCATCCTCCTCGGTCGCGTCCTGCTTGCCGCCATCTTCCTGCTTTCAGGTTTCGGCAAGCTCACCGCGATCGCAGGCACAGCCGGTTATTTCGGCAGCCTCGGCCTGCCCGTACCGACCGCGACGGCCATCATCGTCGGCCTGATCGAGCTTGTCGGCGGCGCCGCCATACTTGTCGGCTTCCAGACCCGGATTGCCGCCTGGGTGCTCGCTATCTTCACCGTCGCCACCGCGCTGGTCGCCCACACCGGCTGGGCCGATCAGATGCAGATGATCAACTTCCTCAAGAATCTGGGGATTGCCGGCGGCTTCATCGTGCTGGCCACCTCGGGTGCCGGCGCCTACTCGGTTGATGCCAAGCGCGGCTGATCCACAGCCAGAACACGAAAAACAAAAGCGGCGCGGAATTTTCCGCGCCGCTTTTTCGTTGTCGGTGCACAAGTCCATGTCCCGATTTGCCAGCCGGGATTTACGCCCGCATTGCTGGTAGGATCGACCTTCAGATGCGCAACAGGACCAGCCGGCCGGACTGACGACGGAGATGATAAGCATGCCTCGTAATGCACTGCTTCTGCTTTCCCGGCTGCTGCTTGCCGCCTTGTTCGTACCCTCCGGCTTCCACGCGCTTTCCGACATTGTCGGCACGACAGGCTATTTCGCCAGCCTCGGCCTGCCGCTGCCGACGCTCGCCGCCTGGGGCACCGGCTTGTTCGAACTGATCGCCGGGCTGCTCATCCTGGCCGGTTTCCAGACCCGGATCACCGCGCTGCTGCTCGCCGCCTTCTGCATTGTCGCTGGTTTCATCGGCCATTACGGCCAGGGCGGCGACGACGCGATGCTTGCCTTCCTGCATTCGCAGATGCTGATGAAGGACATCGCCATTGCGGGCGGCTTCCTGGCGCTGGCGATGGCCGGCGCCGGTGCCTGGTCGGCCGACGGGCGTGGTTCGGCGTAAGGCCTACTTCACCGAAGCGCTCTATTTCACCGAAACGCTTGGGCCGCCCTCGACGGCCAGCACCAGCCGGCGGTTGGTTATCCTTGCCAGTTGCGCCAGGCGGCCGGCCGGCCGTTCGCCATAGAGGTCGGCCAGAGATGCAGGCAGCACCAGCGCCAGCACGCCGTTGCCGCGCTGTTCCCATTTCAGCCGGGGCATGATGCCGGGCATCGATGCCGTGAGCAGGTAGACGACGCGCATCATCGCCGCCAGCACGCGTGCCCGCTCGAGGTAACGCGGCGAAGCCAGCGCCTTGATCTCGGGCGCGATGGCTTCGTTGAAGATGCCGTCGTGACGATAGGCGTTGGCCAGTGCCAGGAAGGCACGGCCGGGATGGTCGACGCCGAAGAAGGACGCGTGCGCGATAATGTTGAGCGACTGCTTGCCGCGATATTCGGGATGCGCGCGCCAGCCGATGTCGGCCAGCAATGCGGCGGCGTGGCGATAGCGCGCCTCGTCCTCTGTCTCGTCGATGCCGAAGGCGGCAAAGGTCCTGGCGGTCCAGTCGACAAGTTCATGCGCATGAGTGACGGAGCGTGAGCGCAGCCGGGCGAGTTCCTCCGACGCCGAAATCAATGGATCGGCCTTCTGCTCGGCCTCGCCGAGCAGCGAATAGAGAAAGCCCTCGCGCACGCCGAGCGCCGACACGATGATCTTCGACGGCTGCATCGCCGCCATGATCTCCTGCAGCACGATGGCGCCATAAGGCAGCAGCGAACGACGATTCTTCGAAACGCCTTCGATGCCCTTGACCTTCTCGATCTCGGCTTTGGCCACCTGCTTGAGGAAGTTCGTCGCACTGTCGGCGCTGATCTCGTAATGGTGCATGACACCGAGCGGATAATTGGTCATTTCCATGTGCAGCCGGGCGAGATTTCGCCAGGTGCCGCCGACCGCGTAGAAAGGCCTGCCCTGCCCGCCTTTCAACAGCTTGGCCCTCGACAGTTCGTCACGCGCGATCTTGGCCGCCTGGGTCAGCGAGTTCTTCGCCATGTCCTGCAGGCGCAAGCCGCCAAGCGGCAGCGTTATGCCGTCGCCGATCGCCTCGCCGTTGACGTCGACCAGTTCGAGACTGCCGCCACCCAGATCGCCGGCGATGCCATTGGCCGGATGGAAGCCCGAAATGACGCCGAGCGCCGAATAATAGGCTTCCTGGCGGCCACTGATCACCCGGATCTCGGTCTTGAGCACATCCTCGGCACGGTGGATGAAATCGGGACCGTTGATCGCCTCGCGCGCCGCGGCGGTGGCCAGCACATACATGTGCTCGGCGCCGGCCTGGTCGGAGAGCGCGCGAAAGCGGCGGAACTCTTCCATCGAGCGCGTCACCGCCTCGGGGTCGAGCTTGCCGGTGGAAACGATGCCCCGGCCGAGGCCGGCCAGCATCTTTTCGTTGAACAGCATGGTCGGCGAGCGCGCCAGCCCCTCATAGACGACGAGGCGGATCGAATTCGACCCGATGTCGATGATGGATAGCGGTCGGCGGTCCTGCAACCGGCCCTGGGAATCAGACAGCATCAGGTGGACGCTGCGGCGTTCTTCTTGCGGCGCTTGAACTGCGCGATACGCTTGGGCGCATGCGACTTCAGCGCGTCACCCCGTCCCGACAGGCTCGGATTGGTCATGAAATATTCCTGCGCGTTGAACGGTTCCTCGCCCTCCTCCAGCACCACGCGCCGGGAGGTTCCATCAGCCAATACGTCGAAACTTTGCTGATTGTCCATGATGTTGCCCAGCATGATCTGGCCCAGGATCTGTTCATGCACAGTTGGATTGGTGATCGGCACCATGGTCTCGACGCGTCGGTCGAGATTGCGCGGCATGAGGTCGGCCGAAGAGATGTAGACGATCGCCTCGTCCGATGGCAGCCCATGGCCATTGCCGAAGCAATAGATGCGGCTGTGTTCCAGGAAACGGCCGACGATCGACTTGACCCTGATATTTTCCGACAGGCCCGGCACCTGCGGCCGCAGGCAGCAGATGCCGCGCACGACGAGGTCGATCTCGACGCCGGCACGGCTGGCGTCATAGAGCGCGTCGATGATGATCGGATCGACAAGCGCGTTCATCTTCATCCAGATGCGCGCCGGCCTCCCGTCCACCGCATGAGCAATCTCGTCGGCAATATGCTTCAAGATGCGGCTTCTCAACGTGAACGGCGAGATTGCCAACCGCATTTCATCCGTCGGCTCGGCATAGCCGGTGATGAAATTGAAGAGCTGGGCGACATCGCGGGCAATCGTGGGATCGGTGGTGAAGAAAGACAGATCGGTGTAGATGCGCGCGGTGACCGGATGGTAGTTGCCGGTGCCGAGATGCACATAGTTGCGCAGCTTGCCGTCCTCGCGCCGCACCACCAGCGACATTTTCGCATGGGTTTTCAACTCGAGGAAGCCGAACACGACCTGCACACCGGCGCGCTCCAGGTCGCGCGCCCAGCGGATGTTGGCTTCCTCGTCGAAACGCGCCTTGAGCTCGACCAGCGCGGTCACCGACTTGCCGGCCTCCGCCGCATCGACCAGTGCGCGCACGATCGGGCTGTCGTTGGAAGTGCGGTAAAGCGTCTGCTTGATCGCCACCACTTCGGGATCGGCCATCGCCTGGCGCAGGAACTGCACCACCACATCGAAGGATTCGTAGGGGTGATGGACGACGATGTCCTTCTCGCGGATGGCGGCGAAGCAGTCGCCGCCGTGCTCGCGGATGCGCTCGGGAAAGCGCGGATTGTAGGGCGTGAACTTGAGGTCGTCGCGCGGGACGGCGACGATCTCGGAAATCTGGCTGAGCGCCAGCGGACCGGTCAGAACGCTGATGCGGCTCGACGATACGCCTAGCTCGCCGGCAACGAAGTCGCGCAGTTCGGCCGGCATCAATACGTCAAATTCGATGCGGATCACCGACCCGCGGCGGCGGCGCTTCAGCGCCGTCTCGAACAGGCGCACCAGATCCTCGGATTCCTCCTCGACCTCGATATCACTGTCGCGGATGATGCGGAACGTGCCGGAGCCCTTGACCTCATAGCCTGGGAACAGCTTGCCGATATAGAGGCCGACTGCCTCTTCCAGCGGGATGAAACGGACATGGTGCTTGCGGTCCGGCAAACGGATGAAGCGCTTCAGCGCCACAGGCAGGCGCAGAAGCGCGCTCATCTCTTCGCCGTTCTTGCGGTGGCGCAATTGCAGCGCCATCGAGAAACCGAGATTGGGGATGAACGGGAACGGATGCGCCGGGTCGATCGACAGCGGCGTCAGCACCGGAAACACCTGCTCCTGGAAATGGTCTTCCAGCCAGATCTTTTCGTCCTTGGTCAGTGCGTCACGGGTGATGCTCTCGATGCCTTCCTTGTTGAGCAGCACGATGAGTGCCGAAAGGCTCTTCTGCTGGTCTTCCTGCAGCCGTTCGACCTCCCGCAGCAGCTGCTCGAGCTGCTGTTCGGGGGTGCGGCCGTCAGGGCTCTTCAGCGTGATGCCCTCGCGCACCTGGCCGGCAAGACCAGCGACGCGGACCATGAAGAACTCGTCGAGGTTGGCCGCCGAGATCGACAGGAAACGGACGCGCTCCAGCAGCGGATGATTGAGGTTCAGCGACTCCTCGAGAACGCGCCGGTTGAACTGCAGCCAGGAAAACTCCCGGTTGACAAAGCGATCCGGGTTGCCGCCCTCCGGGCGAGCCACCTCGACATTCACGAATTCGCTCTGCACCGGCTTCAGTTCGTTCATTTTTCCTGCTCTTCCCGCATGCTCCGCCGCCGAGCGACACAACCTTCCCGGATGCGCCGCAGGTGACCTGAAGCGAGGCCTGACCCTCTCCGTAACCCGATTCCGTTTTCGGGGTCATTGCCTTAACCGGCTTAACTTATCCTCTGACAGGCTTTTGCGACAGTTTGATTTCATCGAACTTGCAAAGAGACCGGTTATGATCCAGATGCAGAAGAGACTGCGTTAAGGAGACGACGATGGCAGGCGGTTCCATTCCCCATTTCCAGAACGATGCGGGCCACCCGGCGATCGACATCGGCGTCAAGGAATTCATGTGCACGGGCGCCAACCCGCCGTTCGACCACCCGCATGTGTTTCTCGACATGGGCGACGACAACGAAAAAGTCTGCCCCTATTGCTCGACGCTCTACCGCTATTCGTCCAAGCTGAAGGCGACAGAAACGCTGCCGGCCGGCTGTATCTACATCGACCAAGCCGCCTGATTCCTTCGCGGCAAGCCCGATGGACAACACGCGGTCCCGGCAAATCGTCATCGCCGGGGCGGGCGTCGCCGGGCTGACCGCCGCGCTGGCGTTCGCCAAACGCGGTTACCCCGTGCAGGTGTTCGAACAGGCGCAGCGTCTGGAAGCCGCAGGCGCCGGCATCCAGCTTTCTCCCAACGCAACTCGCATTCTTCGCCACCTTGGCGCGCTCGACCGGCTGCTGCCGGCAGCGGTGCGGCCGGAAGCGGTGGTGTTGAAGGACGCCGCGACGTTGCGCGAACTGGCACGCGTGCCGCTGGGACAAGCCGCCGAAGCCCGCTGGCAGGCACCCTATCTCGTTGCTCACAGGGCTGACTTGCAGAGCGCACTGACTGCGCGCGTTGCCGAAATGCCGAACATTCATCTGACTTCCGGCGCGCATGTCAGCGGCGTTGCCAAAGGCAGCCATGGCGTCACCGTGGCTGCCGAGATGGACGGCGAGACCATCGAGGCCCAGGGCTTGCTGCTGGTCGGCGCCGATGGCGTCTGGTCATCGGTGCGCGGGCTTGTCGACACAACCAAGGGAGCGCCCTCGCCAAGAAGTCACTTTTCGGGCGAACTGGCCTGGCGTGCCACCATTCCCGCCGACAGCGCTGCCGGAAAAGCCTTCGCCGCGATCGGCGCCACCAATTGCGTCACGACCTTCCTGCATCCCGGCTTCCACATGGTCGCCTATCCCGTCAGCAAGAGTGCTGCCTTCAATCTTGTCGCCTTTACCAAAGGCGAACGCATTGCCGAGGGCTGGTCCGGGAACGCCGACACCGGGATCTTGACCGGTGCCATGCGCGGTACGGCAGCAGCACTTGCTCGTCTGATCGAGGAAGCCGGCCGGTGGACGGCGTGGCCGATCCATACGGTCGACAGCAAACAACCTTGGACGGCGCCGGGCATGGTGCTGATCGGCGATGCCGCGCACGCGATGACGCCGTTCGCGGCGCAAGGTGCCGCCATGGCGATCGAAGATGCGGCCGCACTTGCGGATGTCGTTGCGGACTTGCCCGGCGATCCGGGACAAGGTCTTCAAATCTGGGAGAACCTGCGGCGGCCGCGCGTTGCCAGGGTCGCCCGTCGCGGCGCCCTCAACCGCCTCGCCTGGCATGCCGCGGGCCCAGTCTCCATCGCACGCAATCTGTTCCTGAAAATGCGCTCGTCTGAAAAACTCGCCGCCGATCTGGACTGGCTTTATGGCTGGCAGGCGCAGAAAATCATCCGGCGCTGAAAGCTGGGGCATAGCCCGGATGCCAGCCCGTTGAGCGGTGCTAATTGTAAAGCCGCAGCGACAGACCGAGCGAAGCCGGCAGCGCGTTCCACCAGCCGGTGCGCAAGCCGGCGGTGCGCAAAGCCGCCGCGGTCCAGGTGTTGCAGCCGACCAGCGCGTTGAAATGGCCGTTGGCTTCATAGAAGCGGTCGAAGCTGGAATAGGCCGCGCCCGGAACAAGAAGCGGGCCTTGCGGCCCCCGTTGGAAACTCGCATCGATGAAATCGAGCAGGGCCGCAAAACGCTCCTCGCCGATGTCGAAGCCGGCGACATCCGGATGCGGTTCGACTATGGCGCCAGCAACATCGACATGCATGACCGACGCGTCGAGGGTCAGTGCCTTCATCACCGGGACGGCCTTGAGTTCGGACCACGTCGGCGTCTCCAGGTAGAAGGCGCGACCGCCCCAGCCGAAGACGAAGTAGCGAACTTCCGGACCATCGGCTGGGATGCCGGCGTCGACCAGGAAATGGAACCGCTGGCGCACACTGTCGTCGACCGGGATGGCGATGTCGGTGTGGATCGGGTTGTTCAGCACCAGGATATGGCGCGTGTTGGCGGGATTGGCGACGGCCGGCGGCCACAGCGGCCGCGGCACCAGAGTGCCCAGCGTCACAGCAAGCGCAACGACGATCAGTAGCAGGCCTAGAAAACGTCCCAGCTTCTTCATGAATGGCGGCATTGCAAACGCACCCCGGCGCGACACGAGCCGCCCGCCTCCTGCTCATCCATACGCAAAAGAGCCCGGCACTGTTTCAGCCGGGCTCTTCCTGGTTGTCGAAAGCCTAGTGCAGGATCTGCGACAGGAACAGCTTTGTGCGCTCGTGGCGCGGATGATCGAAGAACTCGGCCGGCGTGTTCTGCTCGACGATCTGGCCCTGGTCCATGAAGATCACGCGGTTGGCGACCTTGCGGGCAAAGCCCATTTCGTGGGTGACGCACAGCATGGTCATGCCTTCTTCGGCAAGGCCGACCATCGTCTCCAGAACTTCCTTGATCATTTCCGGATCGAGCGCCGAGGTCGGCTCGTCGAACAGCATGATGCGCGGGTTCATGCACAGCGAACGGGCGATCGCCACGCGCTGCTGCTGGCCACCGGACAGCTGGCCCGGATATTTGTTGGCCTGTTCCGGGATCTTGACGCGCTTGAGGAAATGCATGGCGATTTCCTCAGCCTGCTTCTTCGGTGTCTTGCGCACCCAGATCGGCGCCAGCGTGCAGTTCTCCAGGATGGTCAGATGCGGGAACAGGTTGAAGTGCTGGAACACCATGCCGACCTCGCGGCGCACCTCGTCGATCTTCTTCAGATCGTTGGTCAGTTCCTTGCCGTCGACAATGATCTTGCCCTTCTGGTGCTCTTCCAGACGGTTGATGCAGCGGATCATCGTCGATTTGCCGGAGCCCGACGGGCCGCAGATGACGATGCGCTCGCCGCGCATCACTCTCAGGTTGATGTCCTTCAGCACATGGAACTCACCATACCATTTGTGCATGGCGACGATGTCGATGGCGACATCGGTGTCGGAGATGTGCATCTTGGCGGCGTTGACCTTGATCTCTTCCGCGCTGACAGCATTTTCGGTTGTCATGACAGGATCCCCTTGTTCTTTTTGTTTAGCGTTTGTGGCCGGTGTCGAGTCGGCGTTCAGTGTACATTGAATAGCGCGACATGCCGAAGCAGAACAGCCAGAAGACAAAGGCGGCGAAGATCAGACCCGACTTGGCGGTCTGCGCCGTCGCCCAGTTGGCGTCGGAGAAGTTCTGCTTGACGATGCCGAGCAGGTCGAACATCGAAATGATCGTGACCAGGCTGGTGTCCTTGAACATGCCGATGAAGGTGTTGACGATACCCGGGATGACCAGCTTCAGTGCCTGCGGCATGACGATGAAATACATCTTCTGCCAATAGCCAAGGCCAAGCGAATCGGCGCCTTCATACTGACCCTTGGGGATCGCCTGCAGGCCGCCGCGCACCACTTCAGCCATATAAGCGGCGGCAAACAGCGACACGCCGATCAGCGCACGCAGGTACTTGTCGAAGGTGACCCCCGGCGGCAGGAACAGCGGCAGCATGACGCTGGCCATGAACAGAACGGTGATCAGCGGAATGCCGCGTACGGCTTCGATGAAGATGACGCACAGCATCTTAACGATCGGCATCTTGGAGCGACGGCCAAGCGCCAGCACGATGCCAAGCGGCAACGACACGACGATGGCCACGAAGGACAACGACAGCGTCACCAGCAAGCCGCCCCAGCGCGCCGTTTCGACATGTTCCAGACCGAACGCGCCACCGACCAGCAGGAAGAACGACACAATCGGGAGACCGACGATCAGCAGCAGGGCGTTGAGACCCTTGCGCGGCACGCTTGGCATCAACATCGGCACCATGAGCACGACCAGCAATATGCCAACCAGGATCGGCCGCCAGCGCTCCTCGACCGGATAGGTGCCGAACATGATCTGGCCGAACTTGGCGTTGACGAAGGCCCAGCAGGCGCCGGACCAGCCATCCGGCTGGATACCGCCCTGCGCCACCGTGGCGCACACGGTCCGGTTAGGTCCCGTCCACACGGCGTTGATGAAGGCCCAGTTGATGATCTGCGGCAGGATCATCGCCACCAGCGCGAAACCGATGATGGTCAAAATGGTGTCGCCCGTCGACGCAATCAGGTTCTTGCGCACCCAGGCGCTGAAGCCTGTGACGCCGGCCGGCGCCGGCTGCGCCAGTGCCATTTCGGTGCGAACCCAGGACATATCATGTTCTTGCATGTCCTTACCTCTCCACCAGCGCCATTTTGGCGTTGAACCAGTTCATGAATAGCGAGGTCAGAAGGCTGATGGCCAGATAGATCACCATCATGATGACCACGCATTCGACCGCCTGGCCGGTCTGGTTGAGCACCGTGCCGGTGGTTGCCGTCAGGTCGGGATAGCCGATGGCGATGGCGAGTGAGGAATTCTTGGTCAGGTTGAGATATTGGCTGGCCAGCGGCGGAATGACGATGCGCATGGCCTGCGGCACAACCACCAGCCGCAACGCCTGGCCGGCACGCAGGCCAAGGGCTGACGAGGCCTCGCTCTGGCCCTTGGCAACACCGCGAATGCCGGCGCGCACGATCTCAGCGATGAAGGCGGCGGTATAGAAGGACAGCGCTAGATAGAGTGACAGGAATTCCGGCTTGACGACGAAGCCGCCAGTCAGGTTGAAAGTCGATTGCTTAGGAAAATCAAAGGTCACCGGGAAACCGCTCAGCACATAAGCGAGCAGCGGAAGCCCGATGATCAGCGCCAGCGACGTCCAGAACACCGGGAATTGCTGCCCGGTCGCCATCTGCCGCTGGTGCGCCTTGCGGGCGACGAACCACGCCATGGCGATGCCGACAAGCAGCCCCACCGGGATCAGCCAGGAGCCGTCGCCCCATACGGCGCGCGGAAAATAGAAGCCGCGCTGGTTGAGGAAGGATCCGAACGGCAGGCTGATGCTATCGCGGGGCGCCGGCAGCACGGCTAGCACGCCGGAATACCAGAAGAAGATGACCAGCAGCGGCGGAATGTTGCGGAACACCTCGACATAGACTGTGCAGATCTTCTGGATCAGCCAGTTCTGCGACAGCCGGCCAATGCCGACAATAAAACCAATTATGGTGGCGGTGATGATGCCGACAAACGCGACGATCAATGTGTTGATCAAGCCGACGATGATGGCCCGGCCATAGGTGGAGTCCGACGTATAGGCGATCGCCGTATCGGAAATGTCGAAGCCGGCGCGGCCTCTCAGAAAGGCGAAGCCGGAGGCAATGTGCAGGTTCGTCAGGTTCACGATGGTGTTGTGAACGATCCACCAGACCCCAGACACCAGCAAGGCGACGACCAGGCATTGATAGAAAATGCTGCGGACTTTTGGATCATTTATGAGAGAAGCGCGACTTGGCTCCTCGCGAAGAACTTCCTGCGATGCCATTCGACCGTCCCCTGAAAGAGAAACCGGAAGGCAGACGATCTGCCTTCCGGATCACATTTCGATCAGCGGATCGGTGGAGCGTATTGCAGGCCGCCCTTGGTCCATAGCGCGTTGATGCCGCGGGCGATCTTGAGCGGGCTCCCCGAGCCGACATTGCGGTCGAACATTTCGCCGTAGTTGCCGGTGGCCTTGACGATGTTGACGACCCAGTCATTTGAGACGCCAAGATCGGTGCCGATCTTGGTATCGGCTTCCTGGCCGAGCACGCGCTTGATCTCCGGGCTGGCGGAGTTCTTCATTTCGTCGACATTGGCCTTGGTGATGCCGAGCTCCTCGGCGTCGAGCAGCGCGAAATAGGTCCACTTGACGATGTGGTACCACTGGTCGTCGCCCTGGCGCACGGCCGGTCCGAGCGGCTCTTTCGAGATGATCTCGGGCAGCACGACGTGGTCGGCCGGCGCGCCCAGCGTCAGGCGAATACCATAAAGACCCGACTGATCGGTGGTGTAGACGTCGCAACGGCCGGCATCATAGGCGGCGTTGACCTCTTCCAGCTTCTCGAAGACGACCGGGTTGTACTCCATCTTGTTGGCCTTGAAATAGTCGGCGAGATTGAGCTCGGTGGTCGTGCCGCTCTGTACGCAGACAGCTGCACCGGAAAGCTGCAGCGCGGAATTGACGCCGGGCAGCTTCTTGGCGTTGATCATGAAGCCCTGGCCGTCATAGTAGGTGGTGCCGACGAAGTTCAGGCCAAGCGCCGTGTCGCGATTGATGGTCCAGGTGGTGTTGCGCGACAGGATGTCGACCTCGCCGGACTGCAGCGCGGTGAACCGCTCCTTGGCGCTGAGCGGCGTGAACTTGACCTTGGTGCCGTCACCAAAGACGGCGGCCGCGACTGCGCGGCAGAAATCCGCGTCGATACCTTGCCAGTCACCCTTGTCGTCCGGCGCCGAGAAGCCAGCCAGGCCGGTCGAGACACCGCACTGGATGAAGCCTTTCGCCTTGACGGTGTCGAGCGTCGTTGCCGAGGCGGCTGACGCCATCAACCCAAGCGTGGCGGCGCCAAGAATGCTGATAGCAATATGTTTCATGACCCACAGACCCTTTTCTCTGTTTTTCAGGCAAACCCTGATCTTTTCCCGTGTGAACGCAGCTCCCATTCCGGCCCATACCCGGAACCCCGCATCGCAACCGACGCGCCGCCTCCCATTCACGAATGGCATCGAAGGCGATAATTCCGGTGAGGTCAAGGAAAATGACCGAATTCCAAAGAGTTTGAAAACCAACGGCCGCAAATGCCTGAATTGCAGCCAAGAGCGTCCGAAAATTAGCAAGCCGCGCAAACAAAATCGGCAAGTCCGGTTGGCCGCGGATCCGGACCATGCCGGCGAAATCTGTCCCGCGGATTTACTACGCGCCACCAATATCCCGGAATGAATTGGAGTACCCAAAGACTAAATGCATGACGAGCAATCCGGTCGCATGGCATGCCGGAAACGGGAGAAGCGCATGCTCAGGATGCTTGGACGAGCAGCCAGACGCCGATTGCCGCCATCAGCGTGCCGGAGATGCGCGGGATCAACTGCCCGGTCGGGACGGTTTTTTCCAGGAGAATGAGGATAGCGATGCCGGCGATCCACAACACGTTCATGACGCCGCCGACGAACAGGAGCGCCATCAGCGCCCAGCAACAGCCGAGGCAATAGGCGCCATGAACGATCCCGAATCGAAGCGCACCAAGCGGATCGGAGCGGAACCCGCCATGACTGGCCAGAAATGCGATCGGTGCCTGGCATTGCTGCAGGCAGACGCCCTTCATCGGCGTCCATTGATAGAGGCCGGCCGCGATCAGGACGAGGCCGCCGAGAACCGTACTGTTGGTTGCCATCAACGGGCTCAGCAAGGCCTGACTGGCCAGCAGCCATTGCGCGCCGGTCGCGACCACGCTGAAGGCAACCCAGACGAGCAGATAGCCGGTGAAAAACCATGCAGTCGATGCGATGGGCCGCCCACCCGCACGCGCCTTGCGACCGACCCCGGCATAAAGCAGCACCATCGGCGCCACCGACGGCGTCATCATGCCAACCATCATCACGGCCCACATGGCGAAGATGAAAGCGAAATCAGCTGGCGCCCAGGCGCGGAAGCCGGGCGCCATCGTGGCGCCCATGTCCATGCCACCCCTGTCCATGCCCGGCATATCCATATTGCCCGCATCGGTGCCTGACATGTCCATGCCGGCCATATCGCCAACTGCGGCGCTCGGGGCGGCAGCATTCTGCATGGTCATGTCGGCCGCGAGCCACATCACATAGACCCATGCGAGCACGGCTATGATGACGAGCGCGGCCGTCACGACTGTGCGGTCGCGCCGCAGCACCGCCTCGAGAGCCGTGTCGATCATTGGATCAGCTCAATGCACGATGCCGCTTTGCGAGAGGTGCAAATTGGCGAAATGGCTGTGCGAGTCCGCCAGTTCGAACTTGATCGGGCCGGTCGCCTTGGTCCAGCCACGCCCGACCTCGGCAAGCGAATATTCGAAACCATGCGTGAGGTCGATGCGCACCCGATGCTCCGCACCGGTGACGGGATTCTTGATCGGCTCGCCGCGGCCCGAGGTTACGCCCGGCACGTGCAGGCGAGCGGCTCGGGCATCGATGTCAACTTCGAAGTCTATTGCCGCGAAGATCGGATCGTGGACCGTCTCCAATGTGGTCGAAAAGACCTGGAATATGGTCGCGCCGGGTTCGGTGTCCTCACCGCTGAGAATGCGAAGCAGCGCTCCGCGCTGCGCCTCGGTCGCCCGGTCGTCAATGACCACTGCCGCCTCACCCCTGCCGTGGTGAATTGCGCCGGGCCAGCGGAAGACACCGGCAAAGCGCAAGCCATCCAGCTTGGTGTCGCCGTGATAGCCGCTCTCGATTTCCACGCCGACCACCGCGCGGCAGAATCCGTTCGTCGGCAAGGCGTTGAACTGGCAGGGGCAGCCATAGGCGCAGTTGCAGTTGACGAACTCGCGCGCCTTGATCATCCACTTGACGTTCGTCATGGCATTCCTCCCCTTGGCTGCATTCACTGCTCTGCAAGCGAGATGCCCGGATCGCAGGGGATCAGGAGGTCAACCGGGAAGGATCATCCGGCAGCATCTGATCAAGGCAATCCGGGGCAAATATTAGAAATCAATCATATATCTTTCACGGCCGTCTTCAACAGACGATCGCCCAAGGGCGCAATGCGTTCGGACCGGGCAAGACTTGTGCGCCCCTTCACCAGACACGACTTGGTACATCCGAAGTCGGTTGCCTGGCGGGTGCAGGCCGGTTGCACGGCCAAAGCGGTCGCACTATGGCTAGCGCCTTGTCGAACAAGGCGAAGAAGAATGGCGAAAGACGGCGACCGACTGGGTATCAACACGCGGCTTACCCATTCGGGCAACAACCCGCATGACTATTTCGGTTTCGTCAATCCACCGGTGGTGCACGCCTCGACCGTTCTTTATCCCGACGCGGCGTCGATGGCTGCGCGCAGCCAGAAATACACTTATGGCACGCGTGGCACGCCAACGACCGATGCCCTTGCCCATGCCATAGATGCACTGGAGGGGTCGGCCGGCACGATCGTGGTGCCATCGGGCCTTGCGGCGGTGACCGTACCGCTGCTCGCCTTCGTCTCGGCGGGCGACCATCTGCTGATCGTCGATTCCGTCTATCACCCGACGCGCAACTTCGCCGACACCATGCTGAAGCGACTGGGCGTCGAGGTCGAGTACTACGCCCCCGATGTCGGCGCCGGCATCGCGGCGTTGATCAAGCCCAACACCAAGGTGGTGTTCACGGAATCGCCAGCGTCCAACACGTTCGAGCTGCAAGACATCCCGGCCATCGTCAAGGCGGCTCACGCCGCAGGCGCCATCGTCATGATGGACAATACCTGGGCGACGCCGCTGTATTTCCGCCCGCTCGACCACGGCGTCGACATCTCGATCCACGCGGCGACGAAATATCCGGCGGGCCATTCCGACGTGCTGCTTGGCACGGTCTCGGCCAACGAAGGCTGCTGGAAGCATCTTTACGAAAGCTTCTGCACGCTTGGCTGCTGCGCCGGGCCCGACGATGTCTACCAAGTGCTGCGCGGCCTGCGCACGATGGGCGTGCGCCTCGAGCACCATCAGCGCAGCGCGCTCGCCATCGCCTCCTGGCTCGAGGGCCAGAAGGGCGTGGCGCGCGTGCTCCACCCTGCCCTTCCCAGTCATCCGGACCACGGCCTGTGGAAGCGCGACTTCTCCGGCTCGAGCGGCATCTTTTCCATCGTGCTTGCCGGCGGCGGCCAGAAGCAGCAGCACGCCTTTCTCGACGCGCTGCAGATCTTCGGCCTCGGCTATTCCTGGGGCGGCTATGAGAGCCTTGCGGTGCCGGTCTGGCTCGCCGACCGCGTTGTCGCAAAGGGCCCGTATGAAGGCCCGTTGATCCGCCTCCAAATCGGCCTCGAGGATGTCGACGACCTGAAGGCCGACATTCTGCGTGGCCTGACCGCCGCGGCTTCTGCCTGAGCGATCGGGGCACCGCCCAACTGATTCGGCAAATCACGGAATTCTATTTCTCAAAGCTGCGCCTTTGCGGATCAATTTGGCTTTCAAATCCGACAATGCCGCGTCATTGCGGTGCGATCATCTGGTTTCGACTTCCCTCTGGCATACCGGCAGAGTTTCCGACTCCCATGGCCTTTCGCCTTTTTGTTCCGATTCTTGCCGGCGCGACGCTGCGCGAGCGCATCATCGCCTGCATCGGCGCGACGATCGGCATTGCACTGACCGGCGCGATCGGCGGTCTGGTGCTCGGCAACGGCCCGCACGTGCCGCTGCTGGTGGCGCCGATGGGAGCCTCGGCCGTGCTCCTGTTCGCGGTGCCGGCCAGCCCGTTGGCGCAGCCATGGTCGATCGTCGGCGGCAACACGATATCGGCCCTGGTCGGCGTGATCGTTGCGCATTTCATCCACGAAACCGCCCTTGCCACCGGCATTGCGGTGGCGCTTGCCATCGCCGCCATGTCGTTCACGCGCTGCCTGCATCCGCCAGGCGGAGCGGCCGCCCTGACGGCAGTGTTGGGAGGGCCTGCCGTCGTCAGCGCCGGCTTCCTGTTTCCATTCGTGCCGGTCGCACTGAACTCGCTTCTGCTGGTGGCGCTGGGCTACGGCTTCCACAAGCTGGCCCGTCGCAATTACCCGCACGTGCCGATTCCCCCGACGAACAGCCATGGCACCGTCGATCCGCCGGCGCAGTTGCGCGTCGGCTTCCAGCCCGAAGACATCGATGCCGCGCTTGGCGCGCTCGACGAGACGTTCGATATCGATCGCAACGATCTCGACCGGCTGCTGCGGCAAGTCGAATTGCAGGCGATGGTGCGCGCGCACCAGAGCCTGCTGTGCGAGGATATCATGTCGCGCGATGTGATCTCGGTCGACGAATACACGTCCACCGAGGCAGCGCGCCATTTGCTGCTTGACCACAACATCCGTACCTTGCCGGTCGTCAACGCAGAGGCAAGACTGGCAGGCACCGTGGGATTGCGAGAACTGGCGTTGGCCTCGGGAACGGTCGGATCCGTGATATCGCCGGCAGCGACAGCCGCCGCCGATTTCGCCGCCATGGGTCTGCTGCCGGTACTCACCGACGGCCGCAGCCATGCGGTCATCGTCGTCGACGACGACAAGCGCATTCTCGGGCTGATCACACAGACCGATCTGCTGGCGGCCGCCGCGCGTCTGCAGGCTGCTGACAAGTCCTCGCCGGAAGCGGTACGATAGCCACGCCGGACCCGGCAAAAATAGTCGGGAACCTTTTGCCGGCAATGCCATCCAATCTCTCAATCGGGTTCGGTCCGGGATTGGGTTTGAGGAACTGGCCATGCCTGCTGTCTTGACGGCCATGCCTTCTGTCGCTTCAGGCGACATGCAGCTCGTGCGCCGCGCCTTGGCGCGCGAGGGCGACGCTTTCCGCACCATCATCAAGATGCACAACCAGCGGCTCTACCGCATCGCCCGCGGCGTGGTGCGCAATGACAGCGAGGCCGAGGACATCGTGCAGGAGGCCTATGTCAGGGCCTTCGCCCATCTCGATGCGTTTCGCGGCGACTCCTCGCTTGCCACATGGTTGTCGCGCATCGTCATCAACGAGGCGCTCGGCCGACTGCGCAAACGACGCAGGACGGTGGCAATGCCGGAAAATCCGCAAGCCGAGATCATCCGGTTCCCCCTCAACCCCAGCGACGATCCGGAACGGACGATGGCGCAACGGCAGATCCTCCAGCTGGTCGAACGGGCCACCGACAGCCTTCCCGATGTCTACCGGACTGTGTTCGTGGCGCGGGTGATCGAGGGGCTGAGCATTGAAGAGACCGCCGATCTCCTCGGCGTCCGGCCACAAACCGTCAAGACAAGACTGCACCGCGCCCGCACCCTCGTACGCAAGGCACTGGACGACCAGATCGGGCCGGTGCTGCTCGATGCGTTCCCCTTCGCCGGCCGACGTTGCGAAAGGCTGACCAGCGCCGTGATGCGGCGGCTCGGCCTGGAAAGCTGACCTTTCGCCGATTCCTTGGGAACCTTTGCCGCGGTCCCGCATCCAATGACCGTCAACCGAGAAACACTGACCGGCGCGATTTCCGCTCCGGGCGAAGGAGATGCCATGCCTATCCGACACACCGCTGCCCTGGCCGCCATGCTGCTGCTTGGCACTGCCCCGTTCGCGCAAGCGGCCGACAAGCCGACCGACCCACAAATCGCCCACATCGCCTACACGGCCGGGGTCATCGACGTTGAAGCCGCCAAGCTGGCGATCGCGAAATCGAAGAACAAGGACGTCGTCGAATTCGCCAACGACATGGTGCGCGACCACGAAGCCGTGAACGTGCAGGCGCTCGACCTGGTCAAGAAGCTCAAGGTGACGCCTGAAGACAACGCCACCAGCCAGGCGCTGAGCAAGGCGGCCGCCGAAGAAAGGGCCAAGCTTGCCAAGCTCGAGGGTGCCGCCTTCGACAAGGCCTATGTCGACAACGAGGTCGCCTACCACAAGCAGGTCAACGGCGCTCTCGAAACGCTGCTCATCCCGTCGGCCAGCAATGCCGAACTGAAGAGCCTGCTGGAGACCGGCCTGAAGATCTTCCAGGGCCATGAGCAGCACGCTGAACATGTCGCCGGCATGCTGAAGTAAGGACAGGAAGCATGTCGAAACGCCATCTGTGGATCGCGCTGACGCTGGCCATCGGCATCGTGCCGGCACAGGCTGAAACCATCCAGGTCACCATCGACAAGCTGGTGTTCTCGCCAGCCACCGTCGAGGCCAAGGTCGGAGACACGATCGAGTGGGTGAACAAGGACGTGTTCGCCCACACGGCGACCGTCAAGGGCAGCTGGGAGGTAACGATCCCGCCGAAAAAGTCCGCGAGCCTCACCCTGCAGAAGGCTGAGACGGTCGATTATTTCTGCCGTTTCCACCCCAACATGAAAGGCCGTTTGGTGGTGGCGCCCTGATCCAGTGCCAACGAGGCCCGCCTGGCCTCGTCAGGCCGAGCGATGTGCGTCCATGAGCCGTCATAACGGGGCTCGCGGCGTGTCAGCCAGGCATCCAGCGCTTCGCGCAGGTCGGCGGTCGGAGCCATGCGGGCAAACTGCTCGGCTTCGACCTGCAGGCCTTCCGCGATGCTCAGGTTGAGGCCGCGCGCCACCGCTGTGAGGATACTGGCGATCGCAAGATCGGAGTGCCGCAGGATACGCTTGGCGAAGCCCATTGCGGCCGGCATCAGATCGCCATGCGGCACCACCTGGTTGACGAGGCCAAGTTCAAGGGCGCGCTGCGGTGGAAACCAATCGCCGGTCAAGAGCAGTTCGAGCGCCCGCTTGCGCCCGGCGAGCCTGGGCAGGCGCTGCGTTCCGCCAAAGGTCGGCGGCATGGCAAGATTGATTTCCGGCTTGGCGAACAGGGCGCGTTCGCTGGCGATGGCCAGCGGCACGGCCTCGGTGATTTCGCAGCCGCCGCCAAAGGCAATGCCGTTGACGGCGGCGATGACGGGTTTGCGGAATGCTTCCAGCCTTGCCGTCAGCCGCTGCCCGCGCATCACAAAGTCACGCATCGCGACATCGACGCCAAGCGCCACACTGGCCGAGAATTCGTGGATGTCGCCACCCGCCGAAAACGCCCGCTCCCCTGCTCCGGTAAGAATGACCGCCCGAACGCCGGCATCGACTTCAATGTCGTCGAGGACCGCGAGCAGGCGATCGACCAAGGCATAGTTCAACGCGTTGAGCTTCTCCGGCCGGTTGAGGGTGAGGATGGCAATCCCATCCCTGGTTTCGTTGAGGACAAGATCGGTCATTTGGCTTCCTTCTCCAGCGTACCCATGGCTGGGAAGGTTACGCCCTTCGTCGCTTGTGTATATTCACTAGTCGGTATACATAAGCGAATGCCTGAAGCGCAAAGCCCCACCCGCAAACGCATTGTCGATGCCGCGACAAGACTGTTTTACGCGGAAGGAATCGGCCGCGTCAGCGTCGATGCCGTTGCCGAGGAAGCCGGGCTCACCAAGCGGACGCTTTATTATCACTTCAAGAGCAAGGACGACCTGATCGCCGCCTATCTCGATGGCCGCGACCAACCCAATCTGAAGCGGATGGCCGGCTGGTTCGATGCCGCCGAAGGCGGAGCGGATCGCAAGGTCGAGGCGATCTTCGCCAATCTGGCGAAGGCCGCACACCATCCGAAATGGAAAGGATGCGGCTTCCTGCGCACGGCCGCGGAACTCGCCTCGATGCCTGGACACCCGGCGATCAAGGTCGGGTCGCGGCATAAATCAAATTTTGAGACGTGGCTGGCCGGTGCGTTGTCCGTCCGGGGAGTCGAGGAGCCGCAAGCCTTGGCACGCGAGATCGTGCTCCTGATAGATGGCTGCTTTTCGATCATGCTGATCCACCGCAATCCCGATTACATCGAGACAGCAGGCCGCGCCGCGGCGACGCTTGTCCGGGCCCGGATTGCAAGCAACCAGGTCTAAAGCGCGTCGCGTTTGAACGGATTCAGGCAACGCGCCTTAGGTCTTTGTTTTGATGCACGTCGTTCTCCCAAAACCGGGCCACTTTTGGGCGACATGCATTAGAATCCAAACGCCAGCCATGCCGTGCCGACCACCAGCGTTATCAATGTCAGCGGCAAGCCGACCTTGAAGAAAGCGCCGAACGACAACTGCGTGCCGGCGGTCCTTGCCTGCTCGGCGACAATCAGGTTGGCGACCGAACCGAGCAGCGTGAAGTTGCCGGCCAGCGTCGAGCTCATGGCGACCACCAGCCAGGCACGTTCGGGATTTTCAAGGCCGGGTATGAAGGGCCGCAGCGCCAGCACGGCCGGGACATTGCTCATGATGTTGGAGAGCACCGCGGTGAAGCCGGACAGGCGCCAGACATCGTCCAGCCCAAGGTTCTTTGCCGAGGCGATCATGTCTGGCGTCAGCAGCGTCTTTTCCGCGCCGGCAACGACCACGAACAGACCGGCGAACATGAACAGCAGCGGCCCGTCGATCTCGCGGTAGATGCGTTCCGGTTTGATGGCACGGGTGAGCAAGAGGATGGCACCGCCAATGAGTGCCGCCTTGGCGACGGGCACGCCGGCGAAGAAGGCGATGGCCAATCCGATGCAGACCACCACCGCCTTCAGGACCTGTCCCTTGTGCATGCGGCCACGCGAGACTTCTGGGGTCAATTGGGCCGTGCGGGCGAATTCGGCCCTGTAGACGATGCGTATGATGACAATGACCGCGACCAGGCCAAACAGGGCGACCGGAGCAAGGGCCGCTGAGAAGGCAGGATAGGAAATGCCCGACAGCGCGCCGATCACCATGTTTTGCGGATTGCCGGTGATGGTGGCGACGCTGCCGCAATTCGACGCGGTGGCGGTGGCGATCAGATAGGGGATGGGGTTGCGCTTGATGACGCGGGTGACGTGGACCACGATCGGCGCCATGACCAGGCAGATGGCATCGTTGACCAGGAAGGCCGACAGCACGCCGGTCAGCAGCGTCACCATGACCAGGAGCATGAAAGGCGCGTGTGCATGCTCGATGGCGACGGCGCCAAGACCGCGAAAGGCGCCGGAAACCTTCAGATGCGCCACCACAATCATCATGCCGAGCAGCAGCGTGATGGTGTCGAAATTGATCGCGCGGTAGGCATCTTCCATGCTCAGCGCGCCGACGGCGATCATCGCGGCCCCGCCGAGCAGCGCGATCCCTGCCCGGTCGAGGCGCAGGCCCGGGATGCGGCCAATGGCGACACCAGCGTAAGTCAGGATCAGGATCAGCAGTGCCGCCGCGCCCATCAATGTCATCGGTAAGAAGTCCCTGCTCAGTCTATGGCGCGCCGCTGCCCGTCCGCCCGATGGTTCGTTTGCATGCCAGCTTTAGCGCGATGCCGAGGGTGTCCGCAAAGCCCAGGGGACGATGTGCCGCTAATGCAGATAGAAATCCAGCCGCCGTCGAAGCGCCTGCGAAGAAAACAGCTGCTCAACGGTCCGCCGCGCCTCGCGACCCACCGTCGCCCGCAGCTCCGGATCGGCTTTGAGGTCGGCCAGGATCTGCCGCGCCTGTTGCGTCGTCTCGAACAGGAAACCGTTTTCGCCATGCCTGATATGGTCGGCATAGCCGCCATGCGAATGGCAGACCACAGGCAAACCACAGGCCATCGCTTCGAACACCACCCGGCCGAACGTCTCCACATGCGAGCCGGTGCGATAGTAGAACACGTCGAGCGTCGGCAGGAACTCTTCGGCCGCAAACCGGCCTTGCGGAAGGAGTTCGAGTTGTGGATGCGGTTTGAGCCTGTCCTTGAGCGGCATCCCGCCCTGAATCCGCAACGCGGCGCCATCCGCCAGCAATGCTTCGTAAAGCGGCACATCGTCCGCATGATGTTTGTCCGGGGTGTCGCGGCTCAATCGTCCCAGCGTGAACGGACGACCGGGCTTGACCGGTTTTGGTGAAAAACGTTCGATATCGATCGGCGACGGATGCACGACGCCATCGACCCGCAGCATGCGCTTTTGAAAATCGGAAATCAGCACCAGTTCGGCGTCGGGCCAGTTGAGCCTACGGGGCATACGCGTCGTCAGCGCGATGACCTTCGGGTGAAAGGTATTGAAGACATAGATCAGCCGGCGCGGTCGCGGAATCAGATAGGGCCACATTTTGTTGCGCCAATGCGTGCCGAGGAAGACGTAGGTACCGCCATCCGGCACATTCCACCTTGGCAGCGAGATGCGGCGAATTGGAAATTGTCGCATCAACTCGCCGGACACCCTGGAGGACGTTGCCCACAGACGCACATCCGAGTCGGCGCTCAACAGCCGGTACAGTTCCAGKGTTTCGAGGTCACTGCCGCCAAAACGGTTCTGAAAGCCATTGAACAGATGAATCATAGTTGCCGCGCTGATCTTGCCTGAACCGTCCCGCCATTCGTTCGCCGGCATTGAGAAAGGCGGTGACTGGACGGACCGGACGCTTGGAGAACTCAGGAAAGCAGTAACGTCTTCTAGCGCGATGTCAGCAAAGCGAAAGCACCGCCGCGCGACGCTTACTCAAATCAGCGTGCTGTGCCCGAGCTTTTTCGTGCCCAACCGTGACAGGACGCGACGGTTCAAGCTTGCGATGACCACGCTTGCTGTCAATGCACGATGGCGCCGCTGGGCACCAGGGAAGCCCCTGACGGATCGAAGCTGACTTGATCGCGCCCGTTCGATTTGGCCGCGTAAAGCCGCCTGTCGGCAGCCACGAAAATCTCTTCGAAGGTTGTCGGCCCGGTAAAGCTTGTGCCGCCGATGCTGACGGACAATGGGCATGGCCGCCCGCCCGGAGAGAAGTCCATCTCACGGATGCGCCGGCGAATGCTTTCGGCAACCACCCATGAATGCGAGGGATCGACGCCAGGCAGAAATACGCCGAACTCTTCGCCACCGATGCGGCCAACGATGTCGCCGCCGCGCAGCTGGCCTTTGATCGCCTGCGCGATCAGCTTGAGCGCCTGGTCTCCGCAGTCATGTCCGTGCCGGTCGTTGATCGACTTGAAATGGTCAGCATCGATGATCAGCAGCGCCCCAGAATGGGCCTGCTCCTGCTTGCGGGTCTGCTCGAGATAGGCTTCGACCAGCATCGAGAAGGCGCCGCGGTTCAGCACCGCCGTCAGGCTGTCGGTCGCGGCAACGATGCTGAGATCACGCTGGGCGATGGCCAGCTGGCGGATCTTCCACATCAGGAAAAACAGAAATGAGCCGCCCAGCACCAAAGGCAACATCAGATCGGTCAGTTGCGCCCGCCACAGTGCCTCGGGTGAAAGATAGGGGAAATTGAAGGAATCAACAAAGAACGCCACGGCGATGAAGAATGCCGTACCGGCTGCCGTAACAGCGATAACCCTGCCCCAGCTCGTCGGCGACAGATCGAGCCTCATCGCGTTCCACTCCGTTAGCCGCGGCTACTATGACGCAGCAACGCAAACAAATTGATAAGACTTTCCTTCCAATTCGATACCGGCAGACACGACAACGCAACGGCCACCGACGGCAGCCGTGCTCGCTCCCGCGGTGAAAACCGTCGCTCTGCTGGACTTCGTGCAGGACTCCTGAATGTCAGCGGTTGGGCGCTGGTCCACCCAGCGCCTCGGCAACGAACGATGCCGCGATCAAGTCGTCGGCATCCAGTCGTAGGGAGCCGTCGCCTGCCCCCATGATGGCGGCGACCTTGTGAAACGTTTTCATCTCATGGTCGGAAATTTCGGCATCCTGCATTCTGGCCTTGAGTTCAGCGATACGCCGCCCCAACGCGGGGGACGTTCCAATCTCACGTTTCGACATAACCTGGCTTCTCCTCCCCCAACCCGCGCTTGTTTTACCCCACCCCATTCGTCGGCCCACACATTGCCTTTTTATGAGGCACCGCGAATACAAGGCCCCGAACGCGTGGTGGGAGCTATGGTTCCAACCCCGCTGGATCACGAAATAATTCCGGATCGCTGCGCCGAACCCAGGCACAACTCCTTGTTGCACAAGGTGGTGGCGCTGGCAGTCGCGAGATGGCAGATTTAGCGGCCCTGATCAGGATAAACGGTACAAGCCTTTGAAATTATTGGCGATCCCGACAGGATTCGAACCTGTGACCATCGGCTTAGAAGGCCGGTTTTGTACCGCTTCCCTTTGCTGACAAAAAGCGTGCCGCAATATCTGTAACAGTTACGTACTTTCTCGGCTCACCATTGCCGGCGCTAGTGTAGCGGCATGAGGGGCGAACTGTATTTCTGGCTAGGTCTCGCGTGTGGCGTCGGCGTCATCGCGATGTTGTTGTTGTTGCTCGCGATGCTTAGCTTCGGTTTCGGCTTATACGCCGTTCCCGCTTAGTCGGCTATGTCTCGCAGCGATGGGTAGTGTCTCAGTTTGAAATTTGGGGCTAGAGGCCCGCAGTTGTCGATCCATAAAAGCGGTCCATGCCTCTGCAATATTCTTTAGAGGCTGGCCCCAGAAACTCGACAATCGTAGCGAAATCGAAGTCACCCCGGTCAGCGGCGTTCTGTAAGGCCTCAAGAAAGGTAGCAATGTCAGCATTGTCTTTGGCCGAGCTCTCTCGCAAGCCCTCTTCGCACAATTGGAAAACGCCTTTGACAACGTTCTCTGGGGTCTTCCCCAGATTCGATATCAAGGTCTCCGCCAATTCTGCGGCGGCAATTGTTGATGGAAATGCAGAGGGGGCCCATTGAGCGGCGAAGTCGCGGAGCGTATGGCGCAACTCTGGTGTCTGATCGGCGATCATATCTATGTATTTCCGACTGGACATGCCCGCTCGTCAGTTCTCCAAAGCTTTCTATATGGGCGTGCCACCCTGGCTTCGGCGCGACGGCGTCCATCTTCTCGCAAACAGGTAGTGTCTCAGTTTGAAATCTGGGGGCCGTTCGGCTCCAGCTTTGACCGGATTTGATGAATAGCGCTCACGATGGCGTTGGCTGACTGAACGTCCAGCGCAATATCTAACAGACCTTCGGTTGTGTGAATTGAGAGAACCCCAATCACACCCGCATTGTCCGTGATGGTGCCGACGTGGATTTCAGTCGGTACGAAGGGCCGCGCCTTTCCCTTGCGTTGCATTGCTCACACTCCCCTCGCGGCGACAGTCGCGCAACGCCGTGGCACATTCAAGCTGGCCTTAGGGTCATGTAACGGGCGGGAAGTGTTCTTAGGTTAGCGAGTGCTTAAAGCCTTACCTATTCGCCTATTTCGGCAGCTTCTTGTAGGGACCGCGCGCTGGCTTCGGCGCAACGGCGCCGTGCTAAAAACAAAATTCTCCCAGGCTGGCTACCCGGCGATCGCCATTCCAATACCGACACCAAGGCCGATAGCAACGCCCATGAGCAGCTTGCCGGCAAAGTCTAGGGCGAAGGCGCGGACAGCGCTCCAGGCATCCCCACGGGGCTCCCTGATGGCGTTCGACAGGTCATCGAAGATCGCGTCCATGCCGGCAATATAGATCGAAACCGCGATTCTGTGGATCCCCACCTTCACGGCGTTATCGCACCAGTAGATTGTAGCTCGGTTCCTCACAGTGATAGACGCGGCATTGGCCGTCGCGGGTTGGAACGGCGGCGGACATCGGCACGTCGGGCCAGTCGCACTCATTGCCGAACTGGCGCACATAACGGTCATATGTGTTGGGGCCGGTGGTCAGCACCACAGCGTGCCGGCTCTGGATCAACTGCTGAAGCTGCTCGCAGCTCATCGTGCGCGTGTCGGGCCGAGCCTCGGCGACGCTCGTGGCACAACAAACTGCCATCCCGGCAAGAAAGGCGATCGACGGACTTTTCGTGGCCAACACAACGGACTCCCGATCATGGTCCGCAGCATCGCGCGCGAGCTTCGTCCCCGCAAGGGCGCGCTTGACGATTTCAGCGAGTACGCGGCCGGTTCGGTGGGAGGGGCGCACCTCCGAGGGCAAGGAAGGTTCTGGCGCGCTGGTCTAGGGCTGCGCGTCCGTCGTCTGCGGCGGCGCCGGCCAAACAATATGTTGCCCCTCGAAAAGCAGCACTGTGACGTAGCCCGCAATCGAGGCGGCGGTCACGAGTAGAAGCATCGTGGCGATGGAGATACCGCGCCGTCTCGGTCGCGACTTTGGTGGGCGCGCTGGTGCTTCGGTATTCTGGTGCGTTGCTGCTTCGGTACTCGGGATGGGCTCGCTTGGCTGTGGCAAGTGAGCGGGATCAGGATCGGGGAACTTGCGATCGAGCGCGGCCTGCTTCCGACGCGTTTCCTCGTCAAATTGATATTTGCGTGCTCCACGCCAGTTTGCCTGGAACTCTTCTTTTGCCATCGTCCCCAACTAGCCGCCGCTATCTATGCCGCCACCCTTCCTCAGCCTCACCCCGGCACCGCCACCATTCTCGGGGATGAACTCGACGCCGGCAGATTCGAGAGCCTTCTCGATCGCAGCCAGGGCATCTTCCGAACCGCCATACTTGCCTGTCTCGAAATTCGAGATCGTGTTGCGGTGAATTCCGGCAGCCTTCGAAAGGTCAGCCAGGGACCAGTTCAACGCCGCTCTAGCCATCCTCACTTGTGCAGGCTTCACAACTCACAATCCTTGTGCTAATTTCACAAGTGTAAGTATCACAACTGAAGGGGAATTCCAAATGCCGAACACGTGTGTTCCGGCGGCCGGCGAAGCTATGCCCGCTGCCTTCCTTGGAAGATTTTCAGGTCGCGTCATTATCGGCGAGATCGCCGACCAAATGGCAGAGGCGTCACGACAGATCGACCGGGATATCGCTTCTATCGTTGCCGCAATGAAGGCGATCCATGGTGACAGCGAATACTACGTCTTCATCAACCATGAACTCCCCTTCGTGTTTATCGGCCAAAGGTCACCATCATGAGCGCGGCCATGCTGAAGCCCTTGGGGATGCCGAAGGGGATGAACCCGCAACAATGGCGCCAGTCAGTCGAGAAGCGCCTCAACGACCTTCTGGACCGCGCCATGTCGCTCATTACGGCACTGGATCTTATGGAGGTTGATTGCGACCTGGAGGATACGGCAGACGACGAGCCATCGCTAGGCTGCCTCGATGATCTGGAGCAGGACAACTGCGACGACGAGGAAGGTGGCGACGACGAGCCTTGCGTGGATATCTATGGCGAACGCATCATGTGGCCCGACGATCTGGCGTCGCAGGAAACGCTGGTGGAGAGCGGGATATGACGGCGCCGTTCTATCAACGACGCGCCTTCGACCCGCTATCAGCAGCGACAGAGCCGAGCAACGACATGATCGTCGTGCCGTTCCACCACGCTTACCGCAACAACTTCGGCATGATCCCTGTCCACACCGGCGACGATTTCATGCTCGTCTCGTCGTGGCACTACGACCCCGAGCACTATCCTCCGGGCTCTTGTATTCAATAAGGTTCCGACCGACCCATTGGCCCGCTGCTTCGGTGGCGGGCTTTTCAATTTGCCCAGCCCTTTGCCCACTTCACCCGTCGGGTGCCGCAGCGAATTCCATCTCAAGCGACGCTTTCGGCTTCTGCAGCTGCACGGCCACACAATGTCTGTTGGCGGCATCCCAGGAACTGCCGGTCATGCAGACAGGGCGCTTGGGCGAGCAGGACTTTCCGGCCAACGTGGACTTCAAGCTGCGCGTGCACACGCAGGCCCCTTTTCCCCAACCCCAATTCTCCGGGCAGCTCACGCAGCGCCGAGTTTTCGGATCGACGAACTGCCCCGCCCCACAGGAGCAGGCCGAGCGCTTGGCATCCCACGAGGCGCCCGCCGCACAAGAGACGCAAGTTTTCCTCTTCGGATTCCAGTATTTCCCCTCGGGGCATGCTCCGCTCTCACCGGTGGGCTTGCTGGGCTGGGCCGGCGATGGTGGCAACGCCTTCGCCGGCGCAGTCTTCTGTGGCTCCGCCGGCTGCTGGCCCGGACAAGTGAGCTTTTGGTCGCATTGAAGCGTGCACCCGACCACACCGCGAGACCGATTGACCGGAGTGTCCGGGTATTCGAAGGGACAGGGCATCTGCTGTGCGCTTGCGGTCCATCCGAACAGCATCATCAAACCGGCGAGAAGAAGATGGCGTCTCATAGTTCGGATAGTAGTGATTGTTCGCCGAATTGAAAACGGTAAACCGCGTGATGCCCGCTGCCTCACGGTGGCGGGCTTTCATTTTGAAACGGCGGGCTTGTCTGTCGCCATAGGGACAAAAATCGAGAAATCGTCAGTTCCATAGAACTTTCGCATCGCCGGCCCGATGCCAAATGTCACCTTCTCGCCCATCTCGATCAGACCCGGAAGCATTGACCGGATACCGCCGACTAGGCTTTCAAGCTCGAGTTCCACGGGCACCATGCGCGACACGTCCTCCTGGGTCATGCCAGAGGTAACTATGCCTGCGCTCACCCCGATATGGTTTGTGATGATGTCTTTGACCCGATCGCGCTTATCGGAATAGACCTTAACAATCTCAACCAAATTTCTGTGCTGCATGAAAAGGGTGCCGGCGACATGCATCAGATCGCTGTTCTTGGCGGCGATAAGGGGCGCCAACTCCTCGGCCTCCACGTCATAGATCTGATAACTGCCGACGATCGGCAGGACGCGAACCCATAGCGGCCTTGAGGTCAAACGAGCGTCGTTTGCGGCTGAAAGAGATTCGTCAATCGCCTTCTTGATGGCAATGGCATCGCTCAAAATCAACGAGGATTTCACCATCAATCTAAGAGCAAGTGAATGCTCTTGCGCCACCCTCGCATTCGTGTCGCGCTGCAGCGTTTCCTTGGACGTTTGTCGCGCCAACACCAAGGCCACAAATGCGCTCATTGCAGATCCTAAGACCGCACCACCAAATCCGCTCAACAGGGTTGCGTACTCGGCGATTGAAACACCCTTATCAGCAATATAGGCGCATATGGCCGCTCCCACCATCGCACCAAAAATGCCAACTGAGGCAAGTTCTACCACAGAGTTTTTTATGGAGATTTGCCTCGGCATAGTTACCCTTCTTATGACGCGTCCATGTCGCACGGAAAGAATTGGCACCGCAATTGGCACCGGTGGCGGGCTTTTTTGCTGACGACGCTGACACCGTGCTGACACGGCACAATATCAGCCTAGCACCCTGATTATCGTGAGCCTAATTGAGTAATCATTTCAAGGGTTTATTGGCGATCCCGACAGGATTCGAACCTGTGACCATCGGCTTAGAAGGCCGGTGCTCTATCCAGCTGAGCTACGGGACCGCTGGCCGGCCGCCGGGCCGGCTGAATACTTGACGCTGGCCGCCGGTCAATGCGTCCAGGGCGTCCTGCGGTCATAGCGGAAATTCTCCGCATAGGAAATCTGGCGGCGCTTGGTCTCTTTCGGCTCCTCGACGCGGAAGGCGAACCCTTCCTTTTCGGCGTAGGCCACCGCTTCTTCCCTCGTATCGAAGGTGAGCCTGATCTGGCTCCTCATGTCTCCCGACGTGGTGTAGCCCATCAAGGGGTCGATCTTCTTGCGCATCTCGGGGTCGAATTCCAGCACCCAATGGCCGGTCTTGGCCTTGCCGGACTGCATCGCGGTTTTGGCTGGGCTGAAAATGCGCGCGGACATGGCCACCTCGTTATTGTGCAAGGCAGCATCGCCACCCTGCGTCGTCATTACTGCGCAATGCGCAACACGGCAAGGTTTTTGCACTTGCCATGCAACACCGAAATGAATAGGCAACAGACCGTTCGGAGTGTAGCGCAGCCTGGTAGCGCATCTGGTTTGGGACCAGAGGGTCGGGAGTTCGAATCTCTCCACTCCGACCATCCTCTCATCGACATGCAAGGTCGGCGCCTTTGGCGCAACGGACAGTACGTTGCGCCGATTCCGGTTATGGGACTTGGCCCACTGGGAAATCCTATATCTCGAACTCACCCTGCCCCTCGTCCATGGCGCTGACGGTTTCGGCCGCCAATGCCCGCGTGATCGGTGTCTTGCGCTCGAGCGCTGTGCGGTCCAGCCGTTCCACCACACGCATCGCGGTCGCCAGCGAGCGCTCGATGCGGCGGACCAGATACTGCACGACATGCGGCTCGACCTCGACCTGGCGGTCGGCGAACAGCTTGGTGATGACGCCGGCGAGCAGGACGTCGTCGGGCTCATGGATCTCGACCGTCGCCGCAGCCTTCAGCCGCGAGGCCAGATCAGGCAGCGCAACACCCCAAGCCGAGGGAAAGCGGCGCGCCGTCAACAACAGCGTCGAGCCCGCACCACGCACCGCATTGATCAGATGGAACAGGCCTTGCTCGTCCACCGCGCCGGCATCGACATCGTCGATCAGTGCCGGCCGGGGGCCGATATTGGCGATGCTGTCACCGATACGCCTGGCGTCGACCGCCACCGCGTTGACGCGCGCGCGCCAGATCGAGGCCAGATGCGTCTTGCCGGAGCCGGCGGGACCGGCCAGCACCACCACCGGCGAGGGCCAGTCCGGCCAGCGGTCGACCAAGGCCACCGCTTGCACATTGGTGCCGGAGACGACGAGGTCGTCGCGCGAATAGCCGGTGCCGTGGCCGAGATCGAGTGGCAATTGGCGCGGCGGGTCGGCTTTCTGGTCGCTCATACGGGCTCAGCCATGCGGCCCGGCAAGGAACCTGGTCACCGRCCGAATCATGGCTTGATGGCCCTGCGCCGATCGGCCGGGAGCTCCGGCGCAATGCTGCCGTGGCCCTTGTAGAGCGGCGATTCCAGATAACGGGCTATGGCAAACCGCACCAGCACGGCAACTGCCGCCGAAGCCGGCACGGCAATCAGCAGGCCGACGAACCCGAACAGCGCGCCGAAGGCAAACAGCGAGAACATCAGCCATACCGGATGCAGGCCGACGCTCTTGCCGACCAGCCGTGGCTGCAGGATGTTACCCTCGATGAACTGGCCGATGAAGAACACCACCGCGACGGCGACGATCATCGTCCAGTCCGGCCAGAACTGGACGAAGGCGACGCCGACGGCCAACACCAGTCCGGTGAGCGAGCCGACATAGGGGATGAAGGAGATCAGCCCGGCGAACAGGCCGATAAGAATGCCGAAATTCAGCCCGGTCAGCGTCAGCCCGGTGGCGTACATGGCGCCCAGCACCAGGCACAGCGTGCCCTGGCCGCGCACGAAGCCGGCTGTTGCGGTGTTGATGTCCTTGGCGATCGCGCGCACCGTCGTGACGTTGTCGCGCGGCACCCAGCTGTCGATGACCGCAACCATGCGGTCCCAGTCGAGCAGCATGTAGAAGGCAACCACAGGCGTCACCACGAACAGGCTGACCACCGAGACCAGCGCCACGCCGGAACTCCAGATCGAGGTGAAGACCGTGGTGAGCAGGCCGAAGCCGGAGGTCAGCAGCGAATTCAGCCCGTCGCGCAAGCCATTGGCGTTGACGCCGAATTTCTGTTCCAGCCATTTCGGATCATATGACGTGATCAGGCTTTGCAGCCGGGTCAGATAGTCCGGCAATTTGCCGGCGAAATCGGCCATCTGCGTCGCCAGCACGGGAATGAGGATGACGAAGGCCAGCACCAGCACGATGAGGAAGGTGATGAGGATGACCACTGTCGCCATGAAGCGGGACAGGCCAAGCCGCTGCAACCGGTCGGCGACCGGATCGAGGAAATAGGCGAGCACCATGCCCGCAACGAAGGGCAACAGGATGGCACTGAAGACATAGAGAAAAAGCGCGAGCACCGCCGCGCCGGCCAGCCAGAAGAAGATCTGCCGGCGGAAGGTGGATGACGCGGCGAGATCGGCAGCCGCAGCCTCGATCACCGCCGCTTCTCTCTCAACAGCCGCTTCTCTCTCAGATGTCCGGATTGGAGCCTTCGCCATAGCCGCTCATATGCCTCAGCCAAGCCACGAGATAGGCCGCGGCCGAAGCCACGGTCAAGACCCCGGACAGCAATATGAGGGCTGGCCGCAGAGGGTCGAGGTGAACGGCAAGGGCAAGTTCGCCCAGCACAACCGCCGCCAGCACGATCTGGCTAGCGGTGTTGGCCTTCGACACGAAAAGCGGCTTCATCTCGACTGGATGGGCCATGACCGACGACAACACAACGGCGCAGACGATCAGCGCGTCTCGCGACACCATGGTGACGACCAGCCACAGCGGCAATTGCCCGATGAAGCCCAGGACGACGAAGACCGAAACCAGCAGCAGCTTGTCGGCAATCGGATCGAGATAGGCGCCGAGCATGGACTGCTGATTGAAACGACGGGCGATGAAGCCGTCGACGCCATCCGAAATGCCGGCAATGAGGAAGCCGGCAAAGGCCCAGTCCCAGCGCGCCTGCAGCATCGCCAACACCACCGCTGGCACCAGAACCAGGCGCAGGATGGTGATCAGGTTGGGGATGGTCAAATGCGCGCCTGTCGGGTTTGCATGCTGATAGATGATGGGAGACGGAGGGGATCGCAAGGGAGAGGCGCCACACATAGCAAAGGTAGCTGGACGGCGAGGCACCGCGACCTAGGCTCACATTGATATTCTCTGGTTAGGCTGCAGACGCCTCAAGGATGGAAATGGGTCCTCGGGTCTGAATCACTCGCTCAAGGCGTAGCCCAGCGGCGTCGAACAAGCTTGCATATTGGACCTGCGTCCTCTCCAGGCCGCCAGTGACGGCGAGCATGACCACGTCGATACCCTTGATCTGGTTCGGTTCGTCACCTGGCGGCACGAGGGTCTCGGCCACAAGCACCTTTCCGTTCGGCAACATTGCCTTGCGGCAATTTCGCAGGATCTCCGCGGCACGCCCATCGTCCCAATCGTGAACGACCTTCTTGATGACGTAGACGTCACCGGTGGGAACGCTTTCAAAGAAATCACCTGCGATATATTCGGTGCGCGGCAGGTCGCCTCCGGCACCCTGGCGTGCTGCCGCGACGCCCGAAGGCAGATCGAAAAGCACGCCGCTCAAATGGGGGTTGCGCGCCAGGATCGCCGAGAGAAGCTGACCATGCCCGCCGCCCACGTCGACGATCCGTGTGAACGGCCTGAAGTCACAAGCTTCGGCAACGGCCTCGTTACTGCCTTGGCTCAAGGCGACCATTGCACGCTGAAACAAGGCAGCCTGCTCCGGGTGTTCCGACAGCCAGTCAAACCTTGGGCTCCCGAACACCTTATCGAAGGCTGGCTTTCCGGTGCGGACAGAATGCAGGAGCTGCTCGAAGGCAAGATAGGCCTCACTGTTGATCATGCGGACGAAGTCACGGGGACCCGGCTTATCGGAGCGCAGCGCGGCGCCAACCTCCGTCAATTCGAAATGACGGGGCAGTACTTCCCTAAAGACGCCTTCCGGCGCGAGAAGTCGCATTACACGATAAAGCGCGTCAGCATCCGACTGAGTGGCAGCCGCTAGTTTATCCACCGACTTCTCGCTGACAGCCAGGAGATCGGGGATGCCGAGTTCGATAATTACGCGCAACGCCTGTGACACGGCGAATCCAAAGCCTAGCCTCATGATCTGTTGCGACGGATTGAGCATGGCCTGTCCTCGGAAGCCTGATGCGAAGCAACAGAGCACCAACAACAGCCAGGCACAAGGATGCAAAGGGGTGAAGGCGCAGACGGAGCTACGGGGTATTGCCTACCGATAAGAAGCAAGGACAGCGGGGATTTCACACAAGGGGCGCTACCGCCGCCGAAAAACCCGCTCTCCACGCTTTTTATCGGGGCAAAACTTCGGCATCCCACCGTCATCCTTGCGGGGCGAAGCCGTTCATGCGAAGAGCCCGCCAACGAAACAACGATGAGCAAGCGCCAGAAATGAGCAAGCGCAAGAACGGGCTCACCTATGCCGAGGCTGGCGTCGATATCGATGCCGGCAATCTGATGGTCGAGAAGATCAAGCCGCTGGTGCGCGCCACACGCAGGCCGGGCGCCGACGGCGAGATCGGCGGCTTTGGTGGCCTGTTCGACCTCAAGGCGGCCGGTTTCACCGATCCAGTGCTGGTCGCCGCCAATGACGGCGTCGGCACCAAGCTCAAGATCGCCATCGATGCCGGCAAGCACGACACGATCGGTATCGATCTGGTCGCCATGTGCGTCAACGATCTCGTCGTGCAGGGTGCCGAACCGCTGTTCTTCCTCGACTATTTCGCCACCGGCAAGCTCGATCCCGACCAGGGTGCCGCGATCGTCGGCGGCATTGCCGCGGGCTGCCGGCAGGCGGGCTGCGCGCTGATCGGCGGCGAGACGGCGGAAATGCCCGGCATGTATCACGGCAACGACTACGACCTCGCCGGCTTTGCGGTGGGCGCGGCCGAACGCGGCCAGCTCTTGCCGACCGACGACATCGTCGAAGGCGATGTGCTGCTTGGGCTCGCCTCCTCGGGCCTGCATTCGAACGGATTTTCGCTGGTGCGCCGCATCGTCGCCGTCAGCGGGCTGGCCTGGAGCGATCCGGCGCCGTTCAACGATGAGGCGACGTTGGCCGAGGCGCTGCTTGAGCCGACCCGCATCTACGTCAAGTCGATCCTCAAGGCCATACGCGGCACGCATGGCATCAAGGCGCTGGCCCACATCACCGGCGGCGGCTTCCCCGAAAACATTCCACGCGTGCTGCCCAAGGATTTTTCGGCCGAGCTCGACCTCGAGGCGATCGACGTCCCCGCGGTGTTCTCGTGGCTGGCCAGGACCGGCGGTGTCGCGCCGGAAGAGATGATGCGCACCTTCAATTGCGGCATCGGCATGATTTTGGCGGTCGCTTCCGGCCAGGCGGCGCAGGTTGCCGCCGTGCTGCAGGAAGCCGGTGAGACGGTAACGCCGATCGGCCGCATCGTGCCGCGCCGCGATGCCGGCGTCATCTACCGGGGCTCGATCGGCCTATGAGCGCGCAGAGGAAACGCACCGTTGTCCTGATCTCGGGGCGCGGCTCCAACATGACCGCGCTAATCGCGGCGGCCAGCGACCCGGCTTTTCCTGCCGAGATCGTCGGCGTCATTTCCGACAAGGCCGACGCCGCCGGCCTTGGTGTCGCCAAGGCGCGCGGTATCGCCACACAGATCATTCCCCGCGCCAACCATGGCAGCAAGCAGGCGCATGACGCGGCGATCGATGCGGCACTTGCAGCATTCAATGCCGAGATCGTCGCTCTGGCCGGCTACATGCGCATCCTCACGCCCGGTTTGGTCCAGAAATGGCAAGGCCGCATGATCAACATCCACCCTGCCCTGCTGCCGGCGTTCAAGGGGCTCAACACCCATGTGCGCGCGCTGGCCGCCGGCATGCGCATCCATGGCTGCACGGTGCATTTCGTCACGTCCGAGATGGATGACGGCCCGATCATCGCGCAGGCGGCCGTGCCAGTGATGGTCGGCGACAATGCGGATGCACTGGCCGCCCGTGTGCTGAAGGCCGAGCACCAGCTCTATCCGCTGGCGCTTGGGTTGGTCGCAGAGGGCAAGGCGCGCATGGCAGCCGGCCGTACCGTGCTGGCCCACTTTGCCGACGATGCCGACAATGCCACCTCGGTGGTGATGGCGCCCGACCCACTGCGCGAGGAAGCCGACCTCGAGCAATTGGCGCGGATAACCCCCTAAGCCGGGTAGATGGGGATGAAACAGCTTCTCCTGCTTCGCCACGCCAAATCGAGCTGGGAAGACCCCAAGCTCGCTGATTTCGACCGGCCGCTCGCCGGGCGCGGGTTGAAGGCCGCCAAGCTGATGGGGCGCGAGCTTGCGGCGCGCGACTGGCTGCCGGACCTGGCACTGGTGTCGACGGCGCTGCGAACCCGCGACACGTGGCGGCTGGTTGCGGCGGAGTTGCCTGCGCACACGCGGGTCACGTTCGCCGATGCGCTCTATGATGCGTCGGCAGCGGATATTTTGGGCCAGATACGTCAGACCGACGCTTCGAGCGACAGCTTGCTGGTGGTTGGCCACAATCCGGGCCTGGAATATCTGGCGAACCAGCTTGCCGCGCCGGGGTCGGAGGCCAAGGCGCGCAAGAGGATCGAGGAAAAGTTCCCGACTGCATCCCTTGCGCGCTTCGTCTTCGAGGGAGATTGGTCCGGCCTGTCCTCGGCCCGGCTGACGCATAGTCTGCGGCCGAGGGATTTAGGCTAGGTGCAAGACAGGTGTGACAGGCAACCTGCCGTCCGCCCTGCTCAAGACATCAGTTGCCCCAAATGCCCTGGCCAGATTCGGGCAAGTCGATTGTGGCTTTCGTCTTGGTGTCGGCAGCCTTGTACCCAGGCATATCCGTGTTGTTGACCGCGCCGGTGATGGCATGATCGACGCCGGCGACCGGGGCAACCATCTGGTTGGCTTCGTTGGAGCCATAGTGGTCGCTGGCGGCGAAAGCGCTGCCTGTGGCAACGAGGATGGCGGTGGCGACGAGGGCAATCCTGTTCATTTTCAAGTCTCCTGGTTCTTGGGTTGGGCGGCGTCTTGGGAGGACGGTTCCGCTAAGGACAAGACCCCAGGCAGTGCGGTTTTATTCCTTGAGACTGAACTTTTTGCCGACTGAGAAGATCGGTTGGCCCAGCGCGGCCTGAAGCGCGTCGCGTAGAAACGGATTCAGGCGGCGCGCTTAAGCCTTTGTTTTTATGCATGTCGTTGCCCCAAAACCGGGCCACTTTTGGGCGACATGCACTAGCTGACGGCTATCCCTTGTGCGCAAAAAACAAGAGCGGCGGGCCAGGCCCACCGCTCTTTGTAGTCAAGGTCTGCGTCGTGGATCAGCGGCCCCAGATGCCCTGGCCAGACTGAGGCGKCACGTTCGCATTGGCGTCCGCCTGGGCCTTTTCGGACTTCAGGATCGAGCCGGTGTGCATGGTGTCCATGTTGGAAACCGAGTGGCTGGCAACCGGCTGGTTGACGTTGCTTGAGCCATAGTTGTCGCTGCTGGCGAAGGCGGTGCCGGTGGCAACGAGGATGGCGGCGGCGGTGAGCGCTATCTTGGTCATTTCAAATACTCCTGAATGAAGGTTGATGGTTCTGGTTTGGGAGGATCCGGACAGACGCCGGCTTACCGGCCCCAGATGCCCTGGCCGGATTCCGGCTGGTTCGAATCGGGCGTCAGCCAGAAGCCGTGGTGCTCGACCGGCCTACGGATCGAAGCCGTGAAGCTGTGGTCTATTCTACCAGCGGGCGCGGACACGGCCGGCTGGTTGACATTGTCGGCGCCATAATGGTCGCTGCTGGCAAAAGCGGTGCCCGTGGCAACGAGCATGGCGGCGGCGGCGGTAAGAGCGATCTTGGTCATTTTCTTAACTTCCAGTAGTTCTCAGTTCAGTCCGTCTAGTGGCGTGCCCTTGGGAGGAATTTCGCGTCGCTCGGACCACACCGAAATGGGTTTTCCGTTCGCCGACTTCCAATCACGAAGATGTTCCTCCGCACTCCGAATCCAGACCTTGAAACGAAGCCAGTAGCTGAAGCGGCAAGAATTTTCTTTATCAATATCAAATAGTTAATAGACGCGCTCGGCCGACTGTATGCTCGTCCGCCGAGCCGGCGTTCACCATCTCATCACGGTCCGTCAACATAAATTGAACCGGGCGGTTCGATCGACTGTGGCGCTTGCGCGCAAGCCGATCCGTTCAGTTCGATTTCGGCGCCGAAATAAGCCGATCCCGTCCGAAAAAACCGTTGTCATCAGCCGCAAGACCGCATTTACCTTGCGTTGAAATCGATACTGTCGCTCATTCAGTCGGCATTGTCGGATGCCGCGGCTGATCAGGCCCGACGCGGTGAAAGACTGAAGGCGGCGGATAGTGAGACAGCGATAGAAATGCGGCTGCTGCTTGTCGAAGACAATCTCGAACTGGCCGACTGGCTGGGCAAGACCCTGCGCCAGGCGAACTATGTCGTCGACGTCGTCCATGACGGCGAGGATGTCGAGCACGCGCTGGCCGCCGGCGGCCACGCGCTTGTCATCCTCGACCTGGCATTGCCGCGCATGGGCGGCCTGGAAGTGCTGCGCACGCTGCGAGCGCGCGGCAACCGGGTCCCGGTGATCGTGCTGACCGCCAATGCCAGTCTCGACGGCCGGGTCAAAGGCCTCAATGAAGGCGCCGACGACTATCTGGCCAAGCCGTTCCAGATCGAGGAACTGGAGGCGCGCATCCGCGCGCAACTGCGCCGCGCCAATGACCGCACCGCGCCGGTGGTTGCCTGCGGCGATCTCGTCTTCGACACCAACACGCGGCTGTTTTCGCTAGCCGGCGAAACGCTGGCGCTGACCCCGCGCGAACATGCGGTGCTGGAACAACTGATGGTCAAGGCCGGGCGCACCGTGAGCAAGGCCGCGCTGTCGGCGGCGATCTACGATTTCGAGACCGATGCCGACCCCAGCGCCATCGAGATCTATGTGCACCGTGTGCGCAAGAAGCTTGAAGGGTCGCGCGTCCAGATCGCCACCTTGCGTGGCCTCGGCTATCTCTTGCGCCATGAGGATTAGCAGCCTCCGTTTGCAGTTGCTGGCCTGGGTGGTGTTGCCGCTCGCCGGGCTCGCCACCATCAATCTGTGGACCAGCCATGGCAACGCGCTGGCCACCGCCGACCTGGTCACGGACCGGATGTTGTTGGGTTCGGCACGGACCATCGCGGAGCAGGTCGCCATGACCGACGGCGTGCTCGATACCTCGATACCGCCGGCGGCGATCGAGATGTTCGATACCGGCGATCGCGACAGTGTCTACTACCATGTCAAGACTGCCAGAGGGCGGCTGCTGACCGGCTATCCCGACCTGCCGGAGGCGCCGAAGCACCCAAGCATCGAGGCCACCTATCGCGACCACCGGCTGCGGTTGCTTACTTTCAGCCACACCGTGGTCGGCGCCGGAGACGACTCGCCGATATCGGTTACCGTCGGCGTCACGCTTGCCGGGCACGATGCGATGGTGCGGCATTTGTGGTTCAACGCTTTCGCCCAGCAACTGGCGCTGGTGGGTATTGCCGGCATCTTCGTGCTGTTGGGCCTGCGTCGCGGCCTGGCGCCGCTAATCCGGCTGCGCGACGCCGTGCGGTCGCCAAGCCGCAGCGACCTCGACCCGGTCGAGGTTCCCGGCGCGCAAAGCGAGATCCGCCCGCTCATCGATGCGCTGAACGCCTATATGGCGCGGGTGCGGGCCCAGATGGCGGCGCAGCGGCGCTTCATCGCCAACGCGGCGCACCAGCTGCGCACGCCGTTGGCGTTGCTGTCAACGCAGGCGAGCTACGCGCTGCGCGAAACCGTCCCCGACGCGCGCCAGGAGGCCCTGGTGGCGCTCCAGGCTAGCTCCGGCAGACTGGCGCGGCTGGCCGAACAGCTCCTGACCTTGTCGCGCGCCGAGCCGGGCAGCCGGCGGCCGCGCGCCGACCGCGTCGACCTGACCGAAGCCGCCCGCCATGTGCTGGAAACGCAGGCGCCGACAGCAATCGGTCGCAACATCGATCTCGGCCTCGAGGAGGCAGGACCCGTGCCGGTCATCGGCGACGGCACTATGCTGCGCGAGATGATCGTCAACCTTGTCGACAACGCGCTGCGCTATTCGCCGGCCGGCGGCAGCATCACGGTCAAGCTGGCGGCCGTTGACGACGAAGCCGTGCTGACGATCACCGACGACGGGCCCGGCATCCCAGTGGACGAGCGAAACCATGTTTTCGAGCGCTTCTACCGCGTTGCCGGATCGACCGAGGAAGGCAGCGGGCTTGGCCTCGCCATCGTGCGTGAGGTCGTCGAAAATGCCGGCGGCCGCGTCACCCTCGGGGATGGCGCGACCGGCGGCCTGGTGGTTGAGGTCAGGCTGCCATTGGCGAGCAGCTAGGCTTGTCGCTCACTGCGTCTCATGCAGGGGCTGGGGACGCCATTTCGCCAAGCGATCCTCGACCATGGTCATCAGATATTCGGCACCGAGCGCCACCACCATGACGATGACGATCGCGGCATACATGCCGGCGGCGTCGAAGGATCCCTTGGCGATGTTGATCAGCAGGCCGATGCCGTATCGCGAGCCGACGAACTCGCCAACGATCGCGCCGATGATGGCAAAGCCGAAGCTGACATGCAGGCTGGCGAAAATCCAGCTCATCGCCGAAGGGACGATCACCGAACGGGTCAACTGCCAGTTGGATGCACCCAAGATGCGCGCATTGGCGATCATCGCCCTGTCGGCTTCCCGGACGCCCTGGAAGGCATTGTGGAACACGACGAAGAAAACCATCACGAAGGCAAGTGCCACTTTCGAAGCGAGGCCGAGGCCGAGAATCATGATGAAGATCGGCGCCAGAACCACGCGCGGAATGGAGTTGATCACCTTGATGTAGATGGAGAAGATATCGGCGGCCATCCGGTTACGGCCGAGGGCGACGCCGATGATGATCCCAGCAACCGAGCCAGTCACAAAGCCGATGACCGATTCCTCCATTGTGACATAGAGGTGGTACCACAGAGGCCCCTCTGACGTTCCTTCTGTCGTCCATTCGTACAGCCGCTGCGCGATCGCGCTCGGCATTGCGTAGAAGAACGGATCGATCCAGGCTTGGCGCGCGGCGATTTCCCACAGGCCGAGAAAGGCGATCAGAATGGCGACCCGCCAGAATATCACGGTGCGGCGGCGGTGCAGTGCCGCCTTCGCGGCGGCTGCCTCGATTTCCGCATCCGAAGTGCCCGGACTGAAAGCTCCTGCGCTGATGTCAATGGCGGCATCGGTCATGGCGTTCCTCCTCAGGCTGCGGCGCGCGCATAGCTGGTTTCAACCTCTTCCTTGAGGTCGGCCCAGATCGTGCGCGAGTAATTGATGAAGCTCTGTTCGTAGCGAATATCGGCGACCACGCGCGGGCGCGGCAGATCGATCGTGTAGACCGATTTCACCGTGGCCGGTCCGGCGGTCAGGACATAGACCTTGTCGGCGAGCGCAATCGCCTCTTCGAGGTCATGCGTGACGAAGACCACCGAAGCTTTTGCCTCAGACCACAGGCGCAGCAGTTCCTCGTGCATCAGCACGCGCGTCTGAACATCGAGCGCGGAAAACGGCTCATCCATGAGAAGAATCTCGGGTCCATTTATGAAAGTCTGGGCCAAAGCCACACGTTTGCGCATGCCGCCAGAAAGCTGATGCGGATAGTGCTGCTCGAAACGCGACAAGCCGACACGCGCCAGCCAGTCGCGCGCCGCGGCCGTAGCGTCCGACTTCGCTCTACCGCGAAAGAGTGGACCAGCCATCACGTTTTCGATCACCGTTCGCCAAGGAAACAAGGCGTCACTTTGAAAGACAAAACCGATGCGCGGGTCTATTCCCGTGACCGGGGCGCCCATGACGCGAACCTCGCCAGCACTTGGGCTTGCCAACCCCGTGACAAGGTTGAGGGTGGTGGATTTTCCGCAACCGGTCGGGCCAACAACGGCGACAAATTCGCCGCGTTCAACGGTCATGGTGAAATCGCGTAGTGCTGTCAGCGATTTGCCGGTGGGTGAAAGGAAACGCCGGCTGACGTTGATCAGCTCGATCGCCGGTGCATTTTTTTCAATGGCCATGGTGGAACTCCTGGGTATGAGCAAACGCCCGCCGTCGGCCCAAGGCCGCCGGACGTCAAACTGATGGGTGCCGGCGCGATGTCGTTCATCGCGCTGGCACTGTCTGCTACTTGGCGTTCTTGACGAATTCCGAGGTGTAGGTCTTGGAGAGGTCGATCTGCTTGCCCTGCAGTTCCTTCTTGAAGGCTGAAAGAACCGTCAGCACCGTCTCCGGGCCGCCTTCGGGCATGATCCCGTCGGGGGTGAACATTGCCTTGCCTGCATCGAGGGCCTTCACGTAGCCCTCCTTGTCGCCGACATAATAGTCCTTCGGCATCTTGTCGGCGATTTCGGCGCCCGTGTGGGTGTTGATGAATTTCTGCGTCTTGACGAAGGCATTGGCCAGCTTCTGCACGACGTCCTTATGCGCTTCGACCCAATCGGTCTGCATATAGAGGGAGGCGGCCGGGTAGGTGCCGCCGAGAGCAGCCTTGGTGCCTTCCATTGTGCGCATGTCGATGAGAACGGACGCTTCGCCGGTCTTCAGCAGTCGCGTGATCGTCGGCTCGGTCGTCATGCCTGCCTGGATCTTGTCCTGCTGCATGGCGGCGATGAAGGTGGTGCCGGCGCCGACCGGAACCGAAGTGAAGTCGCCCAGCTTCAAACCGTTCTTGACGGCGAGGTATTCCGTAAGAAAATTCGTCGATGAGCCAAGACCGGTCACGCCCAGGCTCATTCCCTTGAAGTCGGCTGGCGATTTGATCTCGGGGTGTTTCGCCGAAACAAGCTCGACCTCGCCCGGCGCCTGGCTGAACTGGACGATGGATTCGACGAATTTGCCCTTTGCCTGCAGGTCGATGCAATGATCGTAGAAGCCGACAACCCCCTGCACGGCACCGGCGAGCATCTCGTTTTCGGCATCGACGCCGGCCGGTTCATTCAGCAACTCGACGTCGAGACCCTCGTCCTTGAAGTAACCGAGCGCTTCGGTCAGCTTGGCGGGCAGATAGATCTGTTTCTCATAACCGCCGACCATGATGGAGACTTTTTCGTCGGCGCGCGCGGACGGCGCGGACAAGGCCATGACGGCGACGAGTGCGGTTGTGGCGGCTGAATCAAGCAGTATTCGCGCGAGCGACATGGCCTCTTCCCTTTGTTCGTTTCCCGCGCCCTCTCTCTCCCATCGCTTTCCGCGACAAATACGGGGCGCGCGCCCAACACTTATGGCACCAAGCTTTCATTCACCTTTCAAGGCCGTACCGAAAATCACCGCAAACCTTACGGATCGGTAAGCGGATGCTGGCCGATCATAGTTGGACGAGCAAATTGCCGAAGGCGAGGATCAGCGACAGGTCGTCGTCATTGTTCGCTGTCACCCGATCCCGTCGTGATGGGTCCCCTCGCTCAGCCGCCAACCCCCAGCACGTCCCGCATGTCATATTCACCGGGCGAGCGCCCCGCCACCCAGAGCGCGGCGGCGATGGCGCCACGGGCGAACATGCTGCGGTCGCCGGCCGCATGCGACAAGGTCACCGTCTCGCCCTCGGCGCAGAAGTTGACGCTGTGCTCGCCGACGATGCTGCCGCCGCGCATCACCGCAAAGCCGATCTCACCGGGCGGCCGCACGCCTGTGACGCCATCGCGGACGCGCCTTGCGACCGTGTCCAGTTCGATGCCGCGCCCGCTGGCCGCGGCTTGTCCCAGCATCAGCGCCGTCCCGGACGGCGCATCGATCTTGTGGCGATGATGCGCCTCGACAATCTCGACATCCCAGTCCTCGGGATCAATCGCTCGCGCCGCCTGCTCGACCATTCCGACAAGCATATTCAGCCCGAGCGAAAAACTGCCGGAGCGGACGATGGCGATGCTCTTCGCGGCATCCGTGATGGTGGCCAACTCAGAAGCATCGAAGCCTGTCGATCCAATGACCAGCGCCGGCCCGCCTCGATCGGCGCAAAACCTTGCCAGATCGGCCGAGGCCGCCGGCGTGGTGAAATCGATCGCCACATCGGCCATGGCAAGCGCCTCGTCGCGGCTCCCCAGCCCTTCGCTGACAATGCCTGGCCGGTGGAAGCGAGCGGCGAGCACCAGCCGCGCATCGGCCTGGACGGCGTCCGCCATCTGGCGGCCCATGCGACCCAGTGCACCCGCGATGGCGATCCTGACCGGTGGTTGGGGCATGGTACTATCTCGCGGCTATTTCCACATGCCGCGCATGCGCGCGCCAATGTCGACGCGCACCTCCGGCCGGGGCGCCCTGCCCTGTGCCGTTTGCGCGGTCGGCCACGAGACTTGCTGGAAGGCTGCAAGGATCGAGGCCGGGATGAAACGGGTGCGCGAGGCATAGAGATGGCGGTCGCCGCGCGCCGCCTGGCCATGCGGAAAGAAGCGCTGCGGCATGACCAGGCTGAGATTGTCCTTGGCCCTTGTCATCGCCACGTAGAGCAGCCGGCGCTCCTCCTCGATGTCCTCCTTGGTGCCGACCCCGAGATCGGCCGGGATGCAGCCGTCGACCGTGTTGAGCACGAAGACATTCTTCCATTCCTGGCCCTTGGCCGAATGGATGGTCGACAGGATCAGATAATCCTCGTCACGGTGCGGCGGCCCGGCCTGGTCGCTGGTGGCGTCCGGCGGATCGAGCGTCAGCTCGGTGAGGAAGCGTTCGCGCGAGGCATAGCCCGAGCCGATCTGTTCGAGCTGCAAAAGGTCAGCCCGGCGCGTGATCGCATCCTCGTGGATGCGCTCCAGATGCGGCTCGTACCACAGCCTGATCTGTTCGAGATCGGCCGGCCATTTGGCGCCGGCCCGCAGGCCGGAATAGAGGGAGACGAAGCCCGGCCAGTCATCGGCCGCGCGCTGCGGCGGGCGCCAGCCGGCCAACCCCATCGCCTCGTCCAGCGCCGTCGTCATCGTCTCGACGATTTGCGCGGCGACCGAAGGGCCGATGCCCGGCATCAGCTGCAGCACGCGGAAGCCGGCGACGCGGTCGCGCGGGTTTTCGGCAAAGCGCAGCACCGCAAGCACATCCTTGACGTGAGCAGCATCGAGGAACTTCAGGCCGCCGAACTTGACGAAGGGAATGTTGCGCCGGGTCAGCTCGATCTCCAGCGGGCCGCTGTGATGCGAGGCGCGAAACAGCACCGCCTGCGATTTCAGCGCCGTGCCGGCTTCTCGCTCGGCCAGAATGGTATCGCAGACGAAATTGGCCTGCTCGACCTCGTCGCGCACGCTCACCAGCCTTGGCTTGTCGGTGGATTTGCGCTCCGACCAAAGGTTCTTGGTAAAGCGCTCCGAGGCCTCGCCGATCACCGCATTGGCGGCGGCCAGGATGGTCTCGGTCGAGCGGTAGTTGCGCTCCAGCATCACCACATCGGCGACCTGCGCGAACTGCCGGGGAAAGTCGAGGATGTTGCGCACCTCGGCGGCACGGAACGAATAGATCGACTGCGCATCGTCGCCGACCACCGTCAACCCAGCGCCGTCGGGTTTAAGCGCCATCAGGATCGAAGCCTGCAGCCGGTTGGTATCCTGGTATTCGTCGACCAGCACATGGTCGAAACGCCCACCCAGATGCGCGGCTATTTCAGGCTCCGCCGCCATCTGCGCCCAATAGAGCAGCAGGTCGTCGTAATCGAGCACGTTCTGCGCCTGCTTGGCCTCGACATATCCGGCGAACAATTGCTTCAGCTGCTCGGCCCAGCCGGCGCACCAGGGAAAGGCGCACCCCAGCACTTCGCCCAGCGGCGCCTGCGCGTTGACGGCACGCGAATAGATGGCAAGGCAGGTGCCCTTGGTCGGAAAGCGCGCTTCCGTCTTCGAGAACCCCAGCTCATGCCGGATCAGATTCATCAGGTCGGCGGAATCCTCGCGATCGTGGATGGTGAAGGCCGGATCGAGGCCAATCTCCAGCGCATAGTCGCGCAGCAGCCGGGCGCCGATGCCGTGAAAGGTGCCCGCCCAGGTCAGAGCGTCGGTGATCACCGCGGCGTCGCGGCCGAGCACCTCGCCGGCGATGCGCTCGACGCGCCTGGCCATTTCGGACGCGGCGCGGCGCGAAAAGGTCATCAGCAGGATGCGGCGCGGGTCGGCCCCCTTGACGATCAGATGGGCGACGCGGTGCGCCAACGTGTTGGTCTTGCCCGAACCGGCGCCGGCAATGACCAGCAGTGGCCCGGCGATCTGGCCGTCACCATGCTCGACAGCCTGCCGCTGGGCGTCGTTCAGCCGGGCGAGATAGGCAGGCTGGACGGTCCGGTCCCGAAAAATCGAATCAGAGGTGGCGAGGTTCATCCCCCATCAAGCATCGTTTCTGCTTTGTTCGCAACGCCGATGCGAGAATGTCAGCCTGCCCTGCAGCCGAAGCGTGACAGCCTGCCTAGTGCTGGGGATCGATCCCCATCGCAGCCGACTGACGGCGCAAAGCTTCACGATCGTGTTGCGATGGCGGCAGCAGCAGCGGGTCGACCGTATCGGGCACGTCCTCCACCATCTTCCTGGCGATACGGTAGGTGACATAGGCCAAAGCGCCGGTGACAAGCAGACGGAACATGGTTCCAACACTCCATTGGAGCAGGACCAACCGAGGAAACGGCATTTGGTTCCCCTGGCGACCGTCTTGACCGCATAGTAGAAGATCGGGGCACAGCGAATAGGGCTTCTTGGGAAGAAGGCCGGCGCCGCTTGGGAGGAAGAATGAAGCGCCGGCCAAGCGGATAAATCAGGTCCGCCGCAAGTGACAGGTTAGCTGAGTCTTGCCCCTGCGTCACCGGGTGATCGTCTTCGTCAAACACGTACCCCGCACCGACCTGCACGTCGCCGCATCACCCGCGTGTCTTGACCATCATCCCGGCAATTTCCTTGAGCAGTTTTGCCGCCACGGTGGCGGTCAGGTTGGCGATGTCGCGAGGTGGGTTTAGTTCAACGATATCAGCCGCCACGATCGGCTGGTTGACCGATTGAATCAGGCTGATGACCTGACGCGTGGTCAGACCGCCAGGTTCGCGATGCGAGACACCTGGCGCAAAGGCCGGGTCGAGCCCGTCCAGGTCCATCGAGATATAGACCGGCGTCTTGAGATCGAGCTGCAGATCATCGCCAAACCGCGCCGCCTCGATCGCCTCGACGCCGAACCGCTTGAACTGGTCGCGATGATGGTCGTTGACGGTCCGCAGGCCGACCTGGATGAGGCGGTCGGCGAGCCGCTGTTCCATGATGCGGGCAAAGGGTGAAGTGTGGGAGCGCGGATTGCCCTGATAGGCATCGTACATATCGGGATGCGCGTCGATGTGCAGAATGGTCAGGCTGGGATGTCGGCGGCGCACCGCGCGCAGTATCGGCCAGGAAATGGCATGGTCGCCGCCGAGGCAGATCAGCGGATCGCCCAACTCCAGCACGCGCCCAACCTCACCTTCGATCAAGTCCCATGGATCGGTGGCGGCGTCGAAGCCGACGTCGCCATGATCGACAAGCCTGTCGGTCAGATCAAAACCAGTTTCGCTCCACATGCTGTAGGCATCGGAGAACAATTCGGGACGGATATGGGCAGGGGCCTGCGCCGGGCCCTTGAAGAAAGACGAGTTGTCGTCGTGGGGAATTCCCAGCAGCGAAATCCTGGTCATCAGCGTCCGATCTCCGTCAGCAGGGAATTTCAGTAAGCGCGGGAGCTGGCCGGCGATAGCGATGGTGTTTGGGCCAGCGGCGGGCGCGCCCCGGCAATCAAAACGCAATCAACTCCCGGCTTCGCCGCCCAGCCTTTGCCTGACCATGGCGACATGGAAATTGGTGCCGAACGGCAACCCGTCATCGTTGAAGTCGTAGCTCGAATTGTGCAGCGGCGCCGACGTCTCGCCATTGCCGAGGAAGACGAAACAGCCCGGCACATGGTCGAGGAAGCGGGCGAAGTCCTCCGAGCCGGTCATCGGCTCGGGGGCGACGGCGATGTTGCCGGGCTCGAAAACGCTTCTCGCGGCAGCAAACGCCGCATCGACCAGTTCGGCATCATTGCCTAGCGGCACGAATTCGCGGGTGTAGTTGACCTCGGCGGTAACATTGTAGGCGGCTGCGGTGCCCTCGGCGATGACGCGCATCTGCCGCTCGATTTCGGCGCTGACCTCGGGGCGGAAGCTGCGCGCATCGCCGAAAATGCGGGCAAGACCGGGCAGTGCGTTGCGGGTGCCGTCGGTGATCAGCTCGGTCACCGAAACCACCGATATGTCGGCCGGGCTCAGTCGGCGCGAGACGATGGTCTGCAGATTGGTGACCAGCGCGCAGGCGGCGACGAGCGTTTCGTTCCCCGAATGCGGCCGCGCGGCATGGCCGCCGAGCCCTTTCAGCACGATCTCGAAATTGTCCTCTGCCGACATGATCGGGCCGGCGCGGGTCTCGAAATGCCCGATGGGCAGGCCGGGCATGTTGTGGAGGCCAAAGATTTCGTCAAAGGGAAAGCGCTGCATCAGGCCATCGGCGAGCATGGCCAATGCCCCTTTGCCCCATTCCTCGGCCGGCTGAAGACGAAGCGCACGGTGCCGTCGAAACCGCCCTCGGCGGCCAGCAGCTTTGCCGCGCCGAGCAGCATCGTGGTGTGGCCGTCATGGCCGCAGGCATGCATGATGCCGGGATTGCCGGAACGGTAGGGCGCGGCGGATTGCTCGGTGATGCGCAAGGCATCCATGTCGGCCCTTAGCGCAATCGCCCGGTTGCCGCTGCCGCGTTTCAACGTGCCGACGACGCCGGTGCCGCCGACGCCCTCAGTGACATCATCGAGGCCGAATTCGCGCAGCTTGGTGGCGACAAAGGCCGCGGTGCGCGTTTCCTCGAAGCCGAACTCCGGATGTGCGTGCAGATCACGCCGCCAGACAATCATCTCCTGCTTCAGCGCGTCACGATCGAATTCGGACATTTCTTCTTGCCTCTCCCGACCTACCTTGCCAGTTCCGTGACCACATCAAGCAGGATGTTGGCGCCGGCAACAAGCTCGGCATCCTCGGTGTGCTCGCGCGGATTGTGGCTGATGCCGCCGGCGCTCGGCACGAAGATCATCGCTGCCGGCGCGATACGCGCCATCATCTGTGCATCGTGGCCGGCGCCTGACGTCATGGGTTTGACGCCGAGACCGCGGTTTTTCGCGGCAGCCTCGATCAGTTCGACAATGCGGATGTCGAAGATCACCGGCTCGAAGCGGGCCAGCCGCTCGACCGAGATCGTCACGCCTTCGGTGTCGGCAAGCTGTTCGAGACAGGCAGCAAGTGCGGCCTCCTCCGCCTGTAGGCGCTGCTCATCGGGGTCGCGCAGATCGACGGTGAAGACGGCCTGGGAGGGAATCACGTTGATGGCATTCGGCTCGAAGCGCATCGTGCCGACGGTGGCGACCGTCGGCGTGTTCGAGGCCTTGGCCCTATCGTGCAGGAAGGTGATGACCCGCGCGGCGGCATAGCCGGCGTCGGTGCGCATCGACATCGGCGTGGTGCCGGCATGGTTGGCGACGCCGTCGATGGTGATGCGTTGCCAGGAGATGCCCTGCAGATTCTCCACCGCGCCAATCGGCACGCCTTCGCGCTCCAGCACCGGCCCCTGCTCGATATGCAGCTCAAGATAGGCGTGCGGCTTGAGGAAGCCGGGCTCCTTGTCACCGGCATAGCCGATGCGGGCAAGCTCTTGCCCCAGCACGCTGCCGTCGGTGCCGACAGCCGCCAGCACCGTCTCGAAACCGATGCCGCCGGCATGCACCAGCGAACCCATCATGTCGGGGGTATAGCGCACGCCCTCCTCGTTGGTGAAAGCGGCAACCGCGACCGGGCGCGACGGCGAAAAGCCCGATGCCTTGAGGGTCTCGATCACCTCCAGCCCGGCAAGCACGCCGTAGCAGCCGTCATAGATGCCGGCATCGATGACCGTGTCGATATGCGAGCCGATGAGCAGTGGCGCCTGCCCGGCATTGTCGGGGCTTTGCCAGATGCCGAAAATGTTGCCGACCCGGTCGATGGCGACATCGAGTCCGGCCTGCCGCAGCCAGCCAACGAAGAGGTCACGGCCCAACCTGTCGGTATCGGAGGCGGCCAATCGGATCAGCCTGCCCTCACCGTCACGGCCGACGGCGCCGAGTTCACGGATACGGCCAAGCAGGCGCTGCGCGTCGGCCGCGATCACAAGCTTATTCCTGCAAGCATCTTGCCGGCCAGCACATCGGCCGGGCTCATGCCAACCAGTTCGGCATAGCGATGCGGGTCGGTGGCGCCTTCGGTGTTGATCACCAGCACCCGGGATCCGCCGTCGAGTCCAAGGTCCGCCTGGTTGTCGGCCACCGCCCGGATCAGCCCTGCAAGGCCGACGCCGCCGCTTTCGCCGGCGACGATCACCGGATCGCCGGCACGTGGCTGCGCCAGCCGCCGCATCGCGGCAATTGCCTCGTCCTCATCCACCGTCATGAAGGCGTCGGCGGCACGCGCCAACACCCGCCAGGCGACCGGAGAGGCCTTGTAGCATTCCAGCATCGCCATCACCGTCGGCTGGCCATGCGCAACCTTCACCACGCGCCCCGCCTGGGCGGCCGCGACAACGCAAGCAGCGCGCGCGGGCTCGACCACGATGAAGGTCGGCCTGGCATCGCCGAGCACGATGGCAAGATGGCCGGCGATTGCGGCGGCAATGCCGCCGACACCGGCCTGGACGAACACATGGGTCGGTGGCTCCCGGAGCTGGCGCAATGCTTCGCGCACGATCGCCGTATAGCCCTGCATGACGAGGCCGGGAATGCGCTCATAACCTGGCCACGAGGTGTCGGAGACCACGGTCCAGCCCTTCTCGGCCGAAACTTGGGCGGCTTGCCTGACTGAGTCGTCATAATTGCCGTCGACGCGGATCATCTCTGCGCCATAGCGAGCGATGGCGGCGATACGCTGCTGGCTGACGCCGGCGTGGACGAAAATCACTGCCCGCGCACCGACGAGTTGCGCCCCTTGCGCGACCGACCGGCCGTGATTGCCGTCGGTGGCGCAGGCAACCGTCATCGTCGCGGCAACCGCCCGAACATCCGGCTGACTAAGATCGGCCACATCGACGGGTCGACCAAGCGACCGACCTGCCTCTTCCAGCACCAGGCGGAAGACAGCATATGCGCCGCCCAGCGCCTTGAAGCTGCCGAGGCCGAGGCGAAAGCCTTCATCCTTCATATGCAAGGCACCGAGGCCGAGATCAGTCGCCAGCGCCGGCAGCGCATGCAGCGGCGTCATCCGGTGATTGTCCCGATGGGCAAGGAAACGCTCGACCGTGTCGGCCCCGGCGACCCCGAGCGTTTCGGCATCGGCCGGGTCGAGCGGCTGGCGGTGCAAGGCATTGCGGTTGGGCAGGAACACTGGGCGATCGGGTAGGAACACTGGCGGCCTCCTTGGCAGTTCAGCGAGAACATATTGCAGGACTGGCGCAAAAAGCGCTGTAATACGACGCTCGAAATGCAAGTTTGTTTCGTTAGGGATGTCTCGATTGCCTGTATTGCCATCCTCACTCGATAGTTTCGATCTCGCCATCCTTGCCATCCTGCAGCGGGACAATACGACGCCCCAGCGGGTTATTGGCGAGGCCGTCAATCTTTCGGCGCCGGCGGTGCAACGCCGCATCAAGCGAATGGAACTGACCGGCGTCATCGCCGGCAATGTTGCCCTGGTCGAGCCGGCGGCGGTCGGCCAGCCCATCACCATCTTCGTCGAGGTGGAGCTCGAGAGCGAACGCACCGAACTCATCGATGCGGCCAAGCGGCAATTCTCGGCCGCGCCGGAAGTCCAGCAATGCTACTACGTCACCGGCGAGGCCGATTTCATCCTGGTCATCACCGTGGCCGACATGGCCGCCTATGAGGCGCTCACGCGAAAACTGTTCTTCGACAGCAACAATGTGCGGAAGTTCCGCACCTTCGTCGCCATGGACCGCGTCAAGGTGGGGCTAAAGGTGCCCTTGCCCGGTTGAGAATTTGCTGGCAGCCAGACCCGGCTGCCATGCTTTTGACATTCTCCGAACGCGAATTTGTTGACGGAGGCGCGCTTGGACGACACCACCCCAGTTGCAATCATCGGTGCCGGGCCAGCGGGTCTGGCCGTTGCCGCATGCCTGCGGCAGGCCGGGGTCGACTTCGTTCTTCTCGAAAAAGAGGCGCAGGCAGCACCCGCGTGGCGAAGCCACTATGAGCGCGTCCACCTGCACACGACCAAGCGCTATTCCTCGCTGCCTTTCGTGCCCTTTCCCAAAGATTATCCGCGCTATGTGCCGCGCGATCTCTTCGCCGACTATCTCGATGCCTACGCGCAACGCTTCGACCTGCGGCCCCGCTTTGGACAGACCGTGCGGATGATCACCCGGCAAGGTAGAGGCTGGCATGTCGAAGCGACATCCGGCGCCCTGCATGCCTCCCACGTTGTGATCGCGTCGGGCTACAACGCCGAGCCGCTGATGCCCGAATTTGCCGGCGCCGATGCCTTCAGGGGTCAAAGGCTGCATAGCGCCGACTATCGCAACGCCACGCCTTTTGCCGGCCAGTCGGTGCTGATCGTCGGCATGGGCAACACCGGAGCCGAGATCGCGCTCGATCTGGTGGAAGGTGGTGCGCGGCCGACGATTTCGGTGCGCGGCGGCGTTCATATCGTGCCGCGCGAGTTGCTTGGCGTGCCCATCCAGATGGTCGGCATGGCGGCTCGCCTGATGCCGCAACGCATCAATGATGCTTGTTCCCCGTCATCCTCGATCTGGCACTGGGCAGGCTGGAGAAATACGGGCTCAAGCGACCGAGCCAAGGGATGCTGCAGCAGATCGCCGTGGCGTCGCGCATTCCGGTGATCGATGTCGGCACGGTCGGCAAGATCCGCGAAGGCGCAATCAAGGTCGCACCCGACATTGCCGAGATCACCGAGCAAGGCGCCCATTTTGCCGACGGCAAGCGTGGCGAGTTCGATGCGATCATCTTCGCCACTGGCTTCCGGCCGGGCTACGCCAGGTTGCTGCAGCCTGGAATCCAGCCGAGCCGCAGCGGCGTCAATGGGAGGGCTTCGGAACTCGGCCTCTATCTCATCGGCTTTCACAATCCGGTCACCGGATTGCTGCGCGAAATCTCGATCGAGGCAGGGCAGATCGCCGACGACATCCGGCTGCGGCGAGACCGAAAGAAAGCGGCCGAATTCCTGCCGGTATGATTTGGCACGAGAGGAGGAGAGCTCTCTTCAGCTTCAGTCTGCCGCGCGCAGCCACACCTTGTTGTCGTGGAAGGCAGCGCCACCATAGGGTGCCGGCGCATCGGCGCCGGTCAGCACGTTGATGCCTTCGCCGCGCTCATGCGCGCTGTTTGGCCAGATGCCCTCGGCGATGACGACGCCACGCTTGATGCCGTCGAACAGTCTTGCGTGCAGCACCACTTCGCCGCGGTGGTTGCCGACCTCGACGCGGTCGCCGTCGGCAAGCCCATGGGCCGCCGCATCGTCGGGATGCAGAAGCAGTTCCGGCCGCACTTCCTTGGCCTTCGACACCGGTGTTTCCGAAAATGTCGAGTTGAGGAAATTGCGCGCCGGCGATGTCGCCAGCCGGAACGGATGCGCCTCATCGGCGACCTCGATCAGGTCGACATGGTCGGGGAATTCCGGCAGCCGCTCCACCGGGCCGAACAGACCCATGCTCTTCGGCGGCCGGTTCGGCGCCGCCTGCCCGGCCCAGTCGGCGCGGAAGCGGAATTTTCCATCCGCATGGCCGAACCCCTTGATGAAATGCGCGGTGTCGAAATCCGGCTGCAGGTCGACCCACTTGTCTTCCTTCAAGCTGTCGAAGCTGCCCAGCCCGCGCTTGCCCAGGATGATGTCGATATGCTGCTGTTCTGTCAGGCCGAAGCCTGGACGATCGGCGACGCCGAGGCGCTCAGCCAATTCCTCGATGACGAAATGGTTGGTGCGTGGCCCTTTCGGCGGGTCGATCAGCTTGGGGCCGAGCGTGATGTGCTGGTTGCCGCCGCCCTTGTAGACGTCGTCATGCTCGAGGAACATTGTCGCCGGCAACACGACATCGGCGAGCTTTGCCGTGTCGGTCATGAACTGCTCGTGCACGCAGGTGAACAGGTCGTCGCGCAGAAAACCCTGCTTCACCAGCCGCTGCTCGGGCGCGACATTAACAGGGTTGGTGTTCTGGATCAGCATCGCCGTCACCGGCGGGCCGCCATAGAGCGCGTCCTTCGCCCCGGTCAGCACCGGGCCGATGCGCGAATGGTCGAGATAGCGGACCGAGGGATCGCGCATCTTCGTGCCTTCCAGCACCTCCTGGTTGAGCTTGAAGATGCCGGAATTGGAATGGAAGGCGCCACCGCCCTCATATTGCCAGCAGCCGGTGACGGCGGCGATGGAGGCGGCGGCGTGCATGTTGACCGAGCCGTTGCGCTGGCGCGAAAACCCGTAACCGAGACGGAAATAGGTCTTCTTGGTCGTGCCGACGAGGCGGGCGAAATCCTCGATCTCGGCGACCGTCAGACCGGTGATGCTGGCCGCCCATTCCGGCGTGCGCGTCCGCAGATGCTCTTCCAGCCCCTTTGGGTCGTCGGTGTATTTTTCGAGATAGGCGCGGTCGGCCATGCCTTCCCTGAACAGCACGTGCATGACCGCGCAGGCCAGCGCGCCGTCGGTGCCGGGCTTCAGCACCAGGCCGAGGTCGGCCTGCCTCATCGTCGCGTTCTCATAGACGTCGATGACGACGATCCTGGCGCCGCGCTCCTTGCGCGCCTTGATGGCGTGGGTCATGACGTTGACCTGCGTGACCACGGCATTGGTGCCCCAGATCACCACGCAATCGGATTTCGCCATCTCGCGCGGATCGGGCCCCCGCAAGGCTCCGGCCCCCATCATCCAGCCGGTCCAGGCCAGATTGGTGCAGATCGAACCGAAAAAGCCGGAATACTTCTTGGCGTGGCGCAGCCGGTCGATGCCGTCGCGCTGCACCAACCCCATCGTGCCGGCATAGTAATAGGGCCAGACGGTCTCCGAGCCGTATGTCTTCTCGGCCGCGATGAACTTTTCGGCGACGAGGTCGAGCGCGGCCTCCCAGCTGGCGTCTTTCCAGGCGCCGTCGCCCTTGGCGCCGACCCGCACCAGCGGTTTCAGCAGGCGGTCGGGATGATGGACGCGGTCGGCATAGCGCGCGACCTTGGCGCAGATGACGCCTGCCGTATAGCTGTTGGCCTTGGCGCCATGGACGCGGCCGATGCGGTTGCCGTCAAGCAGCTCGACCTCGAGCGCGCAGGTCGATGGGCAATCATGCGGACAGGCCGAATGGCCGATGCGAAGCTTGGCGTGCTGGTTCATGGGGGTTGTCTAGCGGCTATCGAATGCGGCGTGTAGGGCCAGATGAGGCCCTTACCTTCTCCCCCTACTCAGCCGTGCCTTCCTCGTATTCGGCCGACATGGTCAGCCATTTTTCCTCGTGGCCTGCCAGCGTTTGGGCCAGCTGTGAGCGCTCCTTGGCCAGCCGGGTCGCCGTCGAGGGATCCTTCTCGTAGACGGCCGGATTGGACAGTTCGTCCTCGATGCCGTCGATGCGCTTGCGGATGCGGTCCATCAGCGCTTCGGTGGCGCGGATTTCCTTGGCCAGCGGCTCGAAGGCGGCGCGACGCGCTGCTGCATCGCGGCGGCGGTCGGCCTTTGACGCCTTGTCCGCCTCGCGCTTGCCGCGGCGGTCGCCGGAGACACCGGTGACCAGCGTCTTGTAGTCTTCTAGGTCGCCGTCATACGGGTTGACCGCGCCGTCCTCGACCAGCCACAGCCGGTCGGCGGTCGCCTCGAGCAGATGGCGGTCGTGCGAGATCAGGATCACGGCGCCCGGAAATTCGTTCAGCGCATGGATCAGCGATTCGCGGCTGTCGATGTCGAGATGGTTGGTCGGCTCGTCGAGGATGAACAGGTTCGGTCCCTCGAAGGCCGACAGACCCATCAGAAGCCGCGCCTTCTCACCACCCGACAGGTCCTTGGCGGCGGTGTTCATCTTCTCGGTGGTGAGGCCGAACTGGGCGACACGGCCGCGCACCTTGGATTCCGGCGCCTCCGGCATCAGCCGGCGGACATGCTCATAAGCGTTCTCCTCCGGGCGGAGATCGTCGAGCTGATGCTGGGCGAAGATCGCCACCTTCAGGCCGGGCGCCACCGTCATGGTGCCGGTCTCCTGCTTCAGCCGGCCGGACAGCAATTTGGCGAAGGTCGACTTGCCGTTGCCGTTGGCGCCGAGCAGCGCGATGCGGTCGTCGGCGTCGATGCGCAGCGTCATCTTCTTGAGGATCGGCTGCCCCTCGGTGTAGCCGACATTGACGTTGTTCAGCGCTACGATCGGCGAGGCTACCGTCTTCACCGGCTCGGGGAAGCAGAACGGCCGCACCGTATCGTTCACGATCGCGGCGATCGGCTTCATCCTTTCCAGCGCCTTGATGCGCGACTGCGCCTGTCTCGCCTTGGAAGCCTTGGCGCGGAAGCGTTCGACGAAGGATTCCATATGTTTGCGGGCGGCTTCCTGCTTGACCCGGCCCTTCTCCTGAAGTTCCTTCTGCTCGGTATACTGACGCTCGAACTGATCGTAGCCGCCACGCCAAAAGGTCAGCTTCTTCTGGTCGAGATGAACGATAGAATTGACAGCGCGGTTGAGCAGGTCACGATCATGCGAGATCAGAAGAACGGTGTGCGGATACTTCGACACATAGTTTTCCAGCCACAGCGTGCCTTCGAGATCGAGATAGTTGGTCGGCTCGTCGAGCAGCAAAAGGTCGGGCTCGGCAAACAGTACGGCCGCGAGCGCCACGCGCATGCGCCAGCCGCCGGAGAAGGACGAGGCCGGGCGGCGCTGCGCAGCATCGTCGAAGCCGAGACCGGCAAGAATGGTGGCCGCGCGCGACTCGGCCGAGTGCGCGTCGATGTCGGCCAGCCGCATGTGGATGTCGGCGATACGGTGCGGATCGGTGGCGGTCTTTTCCTCTTCAAGGAGTGCCGTGCGCTCGAGATCGGCCTTGAGCACGATCTCGATCAGGGGGTCCTCGGTGCCGGGCGCTTCCTGCGCCACCTGGCCGATGCGGGTGTTCTTGGGCAGGCTGATCGAGCCCGTCTCGGAGGCGAGATCGCCGGTGATGGCCTTGAACAGCGTCGTCTTGCCGGTGCCGTTGCGACCGACAAGACCGGCCTTGGTGCCGGCCGGCAAGGTCAGCGAGGCGTGGTCGAGAAGCAGGCGTCCGGCCATGCGGAGCGAAAGGTCGTTGATGATCAGCATGGCCGCGCTTTTGCACCGGACATCAACGCTTCGCAAGACCTTGCGGGCCAGTTGGCCGCACAAGGCCTGAAAACGACGCCCGCAAAGGCATCGTCAAGGCAGCCGATCAGCCTGCCTACCTGGCCAGGAAGCGCTCAGGAAGTCGCCTTGCGCTTCGTCGCCTTGGCTGCGACGGCCGGCGCTGCTGCCGGCTTGCGGCCAAGTCCTGTCGACTTTGCCAGCGCCGACCGTGTCGCCGAATAGTTTGGCGCAACCATCGGATAGTCCGGCGGCAAGCTCCATTTGGCCCGGTAGTCGTCCGGGCTCAGGCCATAATCGGTCCTGAGGTGTCGCTTGAGCGACTTGAACTTCTTTCCGTCCTCAAGACAGATGATGTAGTCGGGAAACACCGACTTCTTCGGGTTCACGGCCGGAATCAGGCTTGGGCTTTCCGCGACAGGTGCACCAGCCAACTTGCGCACCGAAGCGCTGACGCTGGCAATCAACTCAGGCAGACCGGAAGCCGGAAGCGGATTGTTGCCTATGTACGCCGAGACAATATCGGCCGTCAGTTCGATAACGGTCTTATCATCGATATTTGACAATTCTATCACCCTATTTCCGACAAAGTCATCCACCCCAGTGAAGACTTGTGTCTTTGTATCTTTTTAACCGCGCCCCCCAACGGACCGCCAAGTCTCAACAAGGAATCAAGACTCGCAAAAATACTTTTCATGGGAAATCGACGTCACGCAAATTAGAAAATCTAATACTTGGGACTAGCAGACTTAGCAGCATGACCGTCGGCCAATATCTCTAGAATACGCTTCCAACGGGCGCAACGGCTGAAGTCCTTTTGCTCTATAGCCTTTTCGGCCTTCATGGCGGCATAAAGCGGTGCCTCGGCGCCAAATTCCTTGATCAGCCAATGCGCTTCCTGCCTGGCCAGACGTTCGTTTTCGTCAAACATGGTTCTCGGCCTCCGAACGTTCCACGCCGACCGCGACGCAACTGCCGATGACGAGGACGGCTCCGACAATGGCCGTCATCGTCAGCCTTTCGCCCGATAGCGTCAGCAGCAGCGTCGAAGCGATCGGCGTGAGATAAGCGACGACCGCGACCTTGCCGCTGCCTTCGAGCTTCAAGGCGCGTGACCAGAAGTAGTAGCCCAACCCCATCGGACCGGCGCCGAGATAGAGGCCGAGAGCCAGGTCCGTGCCGACGGGCCAGGCGAAACCGTCGCGAGCGCACCACAAGAACGTCAAGGCGACACCGATCAGCGACGAGGGCAGCAACAGGCGATCCGGCGAGGTGGCGACCCGTCCCACCATGACCGAATAGAACGCCATGCACAGTGCGGACCCGAATGCGGCGACATAGCCGACGAGATCGCCCTGGAGCCAGGATTGGTTACGCCCCCCCGAAATCACCAGTGCAACGCCGATGAAGCCCACGACCGCGGCGAGGCCCAGCAGTGCCGGGCGCCGCGGATTCTGCAGAGCGATGACCGCCGCAGCGACCATCAACGGCCACGTGTAGGCCACCAGATTGGCCTCGATCACCGGCATCGACGCGAAAGCGATGTATTGCAGCACCATGGTGCCGACCAGACCGATGAAGCCGACCGCGAGCGAGACGAGCGCGGGCCCGGCCGAGACCGGCGCGGGCCTTTCCCGGCTCATCAACCGGATGGCGGCGAAGACGAGCGCAGCTCCTGTAAATTGCAGGAACTGCACCTGCGACACCGGATGGCTGGCCAGCAGGGATTTGCCGACCAGCGCATTGGTCGACCACAACGCCACCGCGCCGGCAGCAAAGACCAGCGCGGATGCCGAGCCGGATCCATGCCGAAGCAACCGGCGTGGCGCTCTATCTCTGCGTTCGACCATGATCCTGTCCGAAAGCCGGTTCCCACTTTTCGAGATCATGGCTCATTACCACGATTCCCTGGCTCCGCCCGGAATCGGCGCCTCGGACGACGCCGGAACGGGATGCTCTTGCTCGAACCGGCGATAGGCCGGCAACTGGTTGGTCCAGACGTCTTCGGCCAGCTCGTTGACCCATTCGCGGTCATGGTCGTTGTCGGCGGCGAGATAGAACATGCGGTTGTCGTCGACATAGGGCTTGGCCACCGAGCGCTGGTTGAGCACCAGCGTGACGCGCTCGCCGAACCGGATCGGCGCGGTGCGATGCAGGACACCGAGAAACTGCCCAAGCGTGGCGTAGTTCATCTTGTGATCGATGCGCATGACGCGGTTGCGCGGAATCTCGCGGCCGGATTCGAGGATGGCGCGGCCGGTTTCGGAGTCGTCGCAGTAGATTTCGAGGTGGCCGCCGACCAGCGGATTGCTGATCGACAGCGGAATGAGCTCGGTGACCGGAACGCCATCGCAATGCCATTCAACGGCGCCGTCCTTGGGATTCATGAAGGTCACCGTCGAGCCGACGATCGACAGCGGATAGGGCTCAAGCTTGGTGCCCATCATGTCGGACAGCCGCTCCAGGCGCAGCTTGTCATGCAGCAACTCCTTGATCTCGGGGATGAAACGGTCGGCGCCGGTGATGAAGGTCAAGTCAAGGTGCTTGTGTACGGCGTGGCTGGCCTTGAGCTTCAGAGCAGCTTCTTCAATTGCTGCAAGCAGGGCCGGGTCATAGCCGTGCAGATATTGCGCGACGCCGAAACTCGACACCTTCCAGGCGGTTTCGTGACCGATGATGGCTTCGCGGCTCATCGCATAACGCAGTTCGGGGATGGTATGGGCGTTCATTGTACTTCTCCGGGGCGGGGGCAACACTTGGGAAACAGTCGATTAGATCACCCACCCCTGTAAAATTAGGAATGCTGGTGCTAGTGTAAGCCCAGCTTAAGGTCGAAACCGTGCGTCTGCTCAGTCAGGTCAACCTCAATTCGCTGAAAATCGTGGAGAGTGCTGCGAGGCACGGGAATTTCACGCGCGCCGGCGAAGAACAGTTTATCACCGCTTCAGCGGTCAGCCAGCGCGTCAAAAGCCTTGAGGATCAACTGCGTTTCAAGATTTTCCAGCGCGGCGGCAATGCTGTGTCATTGACGCCGGAGGGCGAGACTTATGTCTCGCGCGTTCGCGAGGCGCTGGAGCGGATCGTCGCCGCCAGCATGGAGGCGACCGGGCAATCGCAGGAGCATGTGTTGAAGATATCGGTGCTGCCGACCTTTGCGGCACGCTGGCTGTTTCCGCGCCTGCCGCTGTTCCAGCGGCAATATCCCGATATTGTCATGCGGGTCTCGACATCCTACGCGACGCATGAATTCACGACTTCCGAGTTCGATCTCGAAATCCGCTATGGCGACGGCCACTTTCACGGGCTGCAGTCGGATCTGCTGTTCCGGGAAGACCTGACGCCGGTGTGCAGCAGGAAACTCTTCCACGAAATCCTGGGCGACAAGCCTCCGTCGAAGGTGAGGCCGGAGGATCTGCGTCACTTCACGCTGCTGCATTCCGACACCTGCACCCAGAACTGGCAATCGTGGCTCGACTTCGCCGGCGCCGGCTTCGTGCTCCGGGAGACCAAAAGCATCTATTTCGATTCCTGCATGATGTCCTACGAGGCGGCTAACGCAGGATTGGGATTTGCCGTGGCCAATCGAGCCTATATGGCCAGCGATATCCGGGCCGAAAGGCTGGTGGCCCCATTCAAGGTGCACCAGCCGAATACGGCGGGGTGGTATTTCGTCTGCCCCGACAAGACGCTGCACGCTCGCAAGGTATCGCTGTTCAAGCAGTGGATCGCGGCCGAAGCCGCACTGACGCAGAACCAATTGGACAGCGAGACCGCCGGCTGAACTTCGATCAGCCCCCAACCGGATCAGGCGAAAGCCCTGCCCTCCTCGGTGCGCTGGAAGAGCATCAGGTCCAGACCCAGGCTTGGCCGTCCCAGGATGGTCAGGATCGTATGTGCCTGGCCGCGGTGATGTGTCTGGTGGTTGAAGACATGATCCAGCGCCGGGGCCAGCCTCTGCGAGACCGTGCGCATGTCCGAGACCGTCATATAGGTGAAGCGGCCCGCCAACGCCTTGTCGCTGAGGCCGCCGACCCAATCGATGATCCTCCTGTCCTCGGCTTCACGCGCCATCCGCAGGCCGGGCAAGGCCCGGTGCAGGACGGCATCCAGCGTCGTCGGCGCGTCGCCCTCGCCGGTGAAGCGCTTCATCCAGATGCGGTCGGCTGTCAGCAAGTGATTGAGGGTGCCCATCATCGAGCCGAAGAAGGCGCCGACATCGCGGTTGAATTCCTCTTCGTCGAGTTCGGCGGCGGCATCGTAGATGCGGTTGTTGGCCCATTGATTATAGGCCGCAAACATCATGAAATGCTGTCTCATGGCTTCCCCTCGGCTCGCATCGATGCGGGGCCTACCTAACCCGCTAGGGGTCCAACGCCAATGACCATTCTGCTCTATGACCTCGTCGGACGCGACGCCAGCCGTCCGTTCAGCCCGCATTGCTGGAAGGTGGCGATGGCGCTTGCGCACAAGGGGCTCGACATTTCGACCGCACCGACGCGCTTTCTCGAGGTGCCGGCTGTCGAGGGCGGCGTTTCGAAAACCGTTCCGGTGATCCGCGACGGCGAGACGGTCGTCGCCGATTCCTTCGCCATCGCGCTCTATCTCGACGAAGCCTATCCGGGTCGGCCGACGCTGTTTGGCGGCGAAGGCGGCAAGGCGATGGCGCGCTTCATCGAACGCTGGTCGCAGTTGACCATCCATCCCTATGTCACCACCGCGGCGATCATCGACCTTCACGCCATGCAGGACGAGGAGAACGCTGCTTATTTCCGCCAGAGCCGCGAGCAACGCCTTGGCAGGAAGCTGGAGGATGTCGTCACCGCGCGCGACGCCGGGCTGGCAACATTCCGCGCCGCATTGGAGCCGCTGCGCTCAATGCTCGGCTACCAGCCCTATATTGGCGGCGCGTCGCCGCTGTTCGCCGACTACATCGTTTTCGGCGCCCTGCAATGGGCGCGCATAGCCTCGCCCTACCAGCTGCTCGACGACAGCGACGTGGTGGCGCAATGGTTCGCCCGCTGCCTCGACCTGCACGGCGGGCTGGCACGAAAGGTGGCGGCGGCGTGACGCCGTCGCGCCTGACCTGGCGCTGGGCAGCCACGCAGGCTGTCAATCCCTTGCGGGGAAGGCCACCTGCGAGATAGCCAAGCCTACTTGGCTGCCGCTTTTTTTGGCGTGCTGGTCTTTGTGGCAGGCTTCGCCACCTTGGGGGCGGCTTTTGCCTTGGGAGCAGCTTTTGCCTTGCCGGCGCCAGCTGCCTTTTTGGCTGCCGACTTCCCCCCGGCATCCTCCTGGTCGATGTCGGCTACCGCCTGATGCCAATGGCGATCATGCTGACCGGCCGGTTGTCCCTCTTCCAGCCAGATCTGATGCGCGCGGTTGCGAATGCGTTCCTGCCGATCGTCTGCCATGATCATGTTGTCTCCCTTCGGGCCGACTTCAGCGCGGCGCCGACACGCAACTATAGCAAGCAAAGCATCGCATGACAGCCATCCGATCTCGCCTGCTGAGTCCGCCTCATCGGCGCCGGCCTGACACAGAAACGCACAGTTGCTCCGGCCCTTCACATCGCTCCGGGCGTTCATTGCTCGGAATTGGCTTTCTGTCCGCTTCGCGGACCGTCCCTCGCCCCTTTGGCCTCACCCCTTGGCAATGGGCCGGGCGGCTTGTATAGAGCCCGCCACTCTCAATTCCATTCTCATCACAAGGACGACCCATGGCGCTCGAACGCACCTTTTCCATGATCAAGCCGGACGCTACCCGGCGCAACCTCACCGGCGCCATCACCAGGATGCTGGAAGAGGCCGGCTTGCGCGTCATCGCCTCGCGCCGGGTCTGGATGAGCCGTCGTGAGGCGGAAGGCTTTTATGCCGTCCACAAGGACCGTCCGTTCTTCGGCGAGCTGGTGGAGTTCATGTCGTCGGCACCGACCATCGTGCAGGTGCTGGAAGGCGAGAACGCCATTGCCAGGAACCGCGAAGTGATGGGCGCCACCAACCCGGCCAATGCCGCCGAAGGCACCATCCGCAAGGTGCATGCGCTGTCGATCGGCGAGAACTCGGTGCACGGCTCCGATGCGCCGGAGACGGCAGCAGAAGAGATCAAGTACTGGTTCTCGGACACCGAGATCGTCGGCTGACACGACAGTCCAGACCTTGGACCCTGTAAAAAGGCCGGCGTCTCKCCGGCCTTTTTCATTGGTGCAACGATCGGCTCTCGCCGCGCCGGGGTGACGCCGGACCGGGCATCAGCTTGCGGCGCTGAAGCGCAGGATCTCACGGCCATCCTTGTCCGATATGACGAGCTTGCCGTCGCCGACGCTGTATGACGCCGCCTTGGTCAATGCATCGAACAGCGCCTTTTCCTCAGCCATCACCTCGGGCGCGCAGGCCTTGTAGGTCGAGCCGATGTCGCTGATCGCGATCGCCTGGCCTTCGACCTTGGCGGTGGCGAAATAGGTGTTGCAGGGACCGCTGCCGCCCGCCTTACCAGCCTCGCTGATCCTGAACGTGGCTTGCGGCGCGGCGATGGCGCCAATGCCGTCAACATAGTCGACCAGCCAGATCTGACCAATGACAGAAGCCGTCTGCTCGGTGCTCGGCGTGACCATCTTCAGCATGATGGTCTGCGGCACGTCGGTCAGCGGATCGACCTGATGGCGCATATCGGAGATGAACAGGAGCTTGCCGTCGACGGTAATGCGGGCTTGCAAGGCGTAGGTCATCTGCGACCGGATGACGGAGGGATCGAATTTGATCTCGAAGCTGATCGGCACCTGGCCGGCCGGCTTCATGTTCTGCTCGCCGATGATCGTGGCCGGCGCGTCGGCCAGCGAGACATCGGCAAGCTGCACGGAGAGCACGGCACTGGGCGGCAAGGCTATGCGCTCGCGATAGATCACCTCGCCCCGCACGGCATTTTCGGCGGCAGCAGACAGTTCCGGCACGGCCAATATGCCGACGACCAGAGGCACGAAACCGAAGACGAAGAACTCCGCGATCCTGTCCAGCATGACCATCTTCCCTCGCCCAGGCTGACCAACCGCGGTCAATTGGCCAAAGGATTGCGGTCAATGCATGGCTGCGAAAGGATTTTATTCGGACGGTTTCCAGCGCTGTGCGGCCTTGGCGTCGGCTTCCTTGGCCTCGACCCAGCCGCCCTCGGAGCCGTCAGCGCGATGCTCCTTCTTCCAGAACGGCGCGCGCGATTTCAGGTAGTCCATGAGAAAGTTCGCCGCCTCGAACGCCGCCTGGCGATGCGCTGATGCCGCCACCACCAGCACGATGTTGTCGCCGGGCGCGATCTTGCCGTGGCGGTGGATGGCCGTGAGGCCTTGCAGCGGCCAGCGCTGGACCGCTTCAACGGCGATGCGGCTGATCTCGGCTTCCGCCATGCCGGGATAATGCTCGAGTTCGAGTGCTGCGAGCGCGCCCTGCTCGTCGCGGCAAAGGCCGGAGAAGGTCACCACGGCGCCGATATCGGCGCGGCCTTGCGTCAACCTGGCGATCTCTGCAGCGACGTCGAAATCGTCGCGCTGGATCCGCACCGTCGGCACCACGGCGGCCGACATGGTCAGCCCCCGGTCATCGGCGGGAACAGCGCAATCTCGCGAGCCCCTGATATCTTCTCGCGGTGCTCGACATGTTCCTGATTGATGGCGACGCGGATCACGTCGGGATATTGCAGCGCGTGCTCGTAGCCCTCGCCACGCGATTTCAGCCAGCGCAGGAGGTCGGCGACCGTCTCGATGCCGGCAGGCAAGTCGACGTCTTCCTCGGGCAGGCCGATCCGCTCGCGCACCCAGGCAAAATAGATGAGCCGGGTCGTCATCTCACTCGTCCATGATGTGCTTGAGGCCGGCGCGGAAATAGTCGTAGCCGGTGTAGAGCGTGACCAGCGCCGCGATCCACAGCAGCACCAGGCCGGTCTGGGTGGTCAGCGGGAAGATCTTGTCGCCGGCCGGCCCAGCCAGCAGGAAGGCGATGGCGACCATCTGGATCGCGGTCTTCCATTTTGCCAGTTGCGTCACCGGCACCGAGACCTTGAGCGCCGCCAGATATTCGCGCAGGCCCGAGACGAGGATTTCGCGGCACAGAATGATGATCGCCGCCCACAGCGACCAGCCGGCGATGCCGGCATGGCGATCGGTATCAGCCGCCAGCAGCAGCAGGCAGGTGGCGACCAGCAGTTTGTCGGCGATCGGGTCGAGCATCTTGCCGATGTTGGAGGTCTGCTGCCAGGCGCGCGCCAGATAGCCGTCCAGGTAATCCGTGACGCTTGCGAGCAGGAAGATGATCAGCGCCGACCAGCGGGCGAACTCGCTCGACTTCAGATGTCCCTCGAGAAAAAAGCACAGCACCACCAGGGGCACCGCGACGATGCGGGCGTAGGTGAGCATGTTGGGCAGGTTGAACGCGCGCTTGGCCATATCTTTGGGGAACTCTTTCTGCGTGCCTACTCAAATCAGAAGCCAATGTAGGGGGTCAACAGGCCAAAATCGATTGGCCAGCCGAAAACGACCGAATCCCTTAGCTCTCATGAAAATGGTTGTAGACCAGTTTCGCCACCTGCTCGGAAATGCCGTCGACTTTCCTTAGATCCTCGATGGCGGCACGGCTGACCGCCTTGGCGGTGCCGAAATGCATGAGCAGGGCGCGCTTGCGGCCGGGGCCGATGCCGCTGATCTCGTCGAGAGGGCTCTTGACCATCTCTTTCTTGCGGCGCGCACGGTGCGAGCCGATGGCGAAACGGTGCACCTCGTCGCGCAGCCGCTGGACAAAGTAGAGGACGGGATCGCGAACCGGCAGCGAAAACGAGTCCCTGCCCCTGACGAAGAAGCGCTCGCGGCCGGCATCGCGGTCCTGGCCCTTGGCGATGCCGATGGCCACGACGCGGTCCTCAATGCCGAGATCCGAGAGGATCTTGCGCACCGCCGTCATTTGACCCTGGCCGCCGTCGATCAGGATGACGTCGGGCCAGGCCGGGAAACTGCCGGAGATGTCGTCCTCGATATCATCGGCCGCCTCGCCTGCTGCCGCATCGTCGGCCACGACGACATCGCCATGCTCCTTGAGCAGCCGCGAGAAACGCCGCTCCATCACCTCGCGCATCATGCCGAAATCGTCGCCCGGCGTGATCTCGGTCGAGCGGATGTTGAACTTTCGATACTGGTTCTTGACGAAGCCTTCCGGCCCGGCAACGACCATGGCGCCGACGGCATTGGTGCCCATGATGTGTGAGTTGTCGTAGACCTCGATGCGCACCGGCGGCTTCGGCAAGCCAAAGGTCTCGGCAAAACCGGCGAGCAACCGGCCTTGCGTCGAGGTTTCGGCCAGCCGGCGGCCGAGCGCCTCGCGGGCGTTCTGCAGGGCGTTGTCGGTCAGGTCCTTCTTCTCGCCACGCTGCGGCACCGAGATCGCGACCTTGCGGCCAGCGCGGGTGGAGAGCGCTTCGGCCAGCAGCTCCTGGTCCTCGACGGGGCGCGACAGAAGAATGGTGCGCGGCGTCGGCTTGTTGTCATAGAATTGCGCTAGGAACGAGCCCAGCACTTCCGATCCCTCCAGCGCCGGATCGGCCTTGGGGAAATAGGCGCGGTTTCCCCAGTTCTGGCCGGTGCGGAAGAAGAACACCTGGATGCAGACCTGGCCGCCTTCCTGATGGATGGCGAAGACATCGGCTTCGTCGACGGTCGCCGGGTTGATGCCCTGATGGCTCTGCACATGCGACAGGGCCGCCAGCCGGTCGCGATAGATGGCGGCGCGCTCGAAATCGAGGTCTTCCGAGGCCTGCTGCATGGCGGCCGAGATTTCCGTCTTCACCTTCTGGCTGCGGCCAGACAAGAAGTCCTTCGCCTCACCGACCAACTCGGCATAGCCCTCGTGCGAAACCTCTCCGGTGCAGGGGCCGGCGCAGCGCTTGATCTGGTAGAGCAGGCACGGCCGCGTCCGGTTCTCGTAAAAGGAGTTGGTGCAACTGCGCAGCAGGAAGGCGCGCTGCAGCGAATTGATGGTGCGGCCGACCGCCCCGGCGGAGGCGAAAGGGCCGAAATAGTCACCTTTGCGCGATCGCGCGCCGCGATGCTTGTAGATGCCGGGCGAGACGTGATCACCGGTCAGGAGGATATAGGGAAACGACTTGTCGTCGCGCATCAACACATTGAATCGCGGTCGCAAGCGCTTGATAAGGTTGGCTTCGAGCAGCAGCGCTTCGATCTCGGTGCGGGTGACGACGAACTCCATCGTCGACGTTTCGCGCACCATGCGGCCGATGCGGCTGGTGTGGAACCTGCCTTGTGCGTAGTTGGTGACGCGCTTCTTCAGGCTGCGCGCCTTGCCGACATAAAGCACATCGCCGGCGGCGTTCATCATGCGGTAGACGCCAGGCGCGTTGGGCAGCCGCTTGACCAGCGTCTGGATTACCTCGGCGCCCACCATGCCTTCGGCGTCGCCGGCATGCGGCGTCCAGTCGATGGCGGTGAAGGCTATCTCGGGCCCGGCGGGTTCGACGATCTCCTCCACCGCCTCGTCCTCAAGGTCGAGTTCGACTTCGGGAGGCATGTCGTCGGCGCCACTGCGTGGCTTGCTTTTCTGATCTACGGGACTCATTCCGCCATGCCTGTCACATCGGGCGTCTGCCATGCAAGATGCTGGCCGCCATCGAGCGCGATCATCTGGCCGGTGACAGAGCGCGCTTCCCAGAGATAGCGGATGGTGGCCCCGAATTCCGGCAATTCCGGGCCGCGCTTGAGAATCAGACCCTCGACCTGCGCGGCAAAATCGCTGTCGTCCTGGCTGGCGTTCTTCAGGGTCGGCCCCGGGCCGATGGCATTGACGCGGATACGGGGACCGAGCGCTTGCGCCATCATCTGCGTGGCCGTCCACAGCGTCGACTTGGAGAGCGCATAGGAGAAATAGCGCGGTGTCGGCCGCCAGACGCGCTGATCGATGATGTTGACGATCAGGCCCTCTTGTCCCTTCGGCAACGCCCGGGCGAAGGTCTGCGCCAGCAGCGCCGGCGTCTTCACATGCACGGCAAAGTGCCGGTCCCAGGCCCGCCAGTCGAAGTCCAGAACCGAATCGTCCTCGAACAGCGATGCATTGTTGACCAGCAGGGACAGCGGCCCGAGCGCTGCTTCCGCCTGGCCTATGAGGTCACCGGCGGCGTCCATGTCGGTCAAGTCGGCGGCGACCACGGCGGCACGGCCACCGCTCCGGTTGATCAGCCCGGCCATTGCATCCGCTTCGTCGCGCGACCGATTGCAGTGGATGGCGACGGCAAAACCATGGGCGGCGAGATCCTCGACGATCGCCCTGCCGATCCGTTTCGCCCCGCCCGTCACCAGCGCCGTGGCAGTGGCTATGCTCATAGGGTGTCAATCCTCAATTTCGGCCCGAAAACACGATGCCGGCGAAATATGGCCTGGCAGGCGTTAAATGGCGTTCGCACCTTGGGCAGCATTGTGGCGAACCCACCGATTGGGTACTCCGACTCGTCCTGGACCAGGAGCCGTCCGACCGCAATATAGGACGCTGGACTCCTTGCACCAAGCGGTGTGCAGTGCAGCACGACACTGCTCCTGCCATTTCGCTGTTGCGAAGATGCAACGTCAAGTTTCAGCCTCATTCGCGCCGGGGAATGACCCAAGTTCAGGTTCGCTTCAGCCGCATTTTGACACGACATTTGGAACCGACGAACGCCAGATCCGTTTCACCCCCCGGACGGGTCGATGGCGATCGTGAGAAACAAGCCTGTGTCCTGTGGCTTAAGGAGTAAAGAACAATGCAAGCCAATCTCAAATTCGCACGGCCGCTGGCCGTGGCGCTCGGGCTCTTCGCCCTCAGCGGAACTGCCTATGCCGCCGACGTCGTCCAGGAAGAGCCGCCGGCACCCGCCCCGGTTGCTGAATTGCCTGTGGCGTCCTGGGCCGGCCCCTATGCCGGTATCAATCTCGGTTATGGCTTCAGCGGTCGTACCAAGGAAAGGGATTTCGGCGTTGAAACCGATACCAAGGGTTTCGTCGGCAGTGCCTTCGGTGGCTACCAGTGGCAGCAGGAGAACTTCGTCTACGGTGCTGAAGCCGAACTCGGCTACAATGGCGTCAAGGGCGACGATAACGGCATCGACTCCAAGGCCGGCTTCGAAGGCTCGCTGCGTGCCCGTCTTGGCTATGCCGTGACCCCGGAAATCCTGCTCTACGGCACCGGCGGTCTCGCCGGCAGAAGCCTGAAGGTGGAAGATACTGTCCTTGGCACAAGCGATAGCGCTACCATGCTCGGCTGGACCGCCGGTCTTGGCACCGACATCAAGCTGACCGACAATGTCTTCGGCCGCGTCGAGTATCGCTACACCGACTTCGGCAGCAAGGACTTCGGTGGTGGCATCGGCAACGTCAAGGCCACCGACAACCGCGTCACTTTCGGCGTCGGTATGAAGTTCTAAGTCGTTCAAGCCACGACACGAAAAAGCCGGGCCTCGCGCCCGGCTTTTTTTGTATTCAATGGATCACATCACCCGGGGATGCAGCCTTTCAACTCGGGAAATTTCTCATCGAAGCGCGCTGCCCAGCGCGTCAGCCGGGCGCGGCCCTTTTCCCACTTTCCGGCAAAGCGCAGGGCGAGATAGCCAAGGCAGGCGCGCAACGCGATCTGCCCGGCGGTGATCTTCTTCGGCAGCTTTGGCGGGTTGGCGTTGAGCAGATCGAGTGCTGCCGTGATCTTCGCCCACTGCCGGTCGAGCCAGGGCTGATAGACCATTTCTTCAGGCCGCGTGCGTCGTTCATAGACCATCGACAGCGCGCAGTCGCAAATGCCGTCTGCCAACGCCTCCAGCACCTCGGCCTCGAGACGCTTGTCGGGGTTGCGCGGAAACAGTGCGTTCTTCGAAACACGGTTGAGGTGCTGGGTAATGGCGCGGCTGTCATGGATCGAGCGACCGTCGTCAAGCACCAACACCGGAATCTTGCCGAGCGGGTTGGCCTCGATCAGCACCGCCGGTTTGTCCTCGGTCTTGACCGGCACCGCATCGATGGCGATGCCGGCATAGGCCGCGGCCATACGCACCTTGGAGCTGTAGGGAGAAGTGGAAGCGTAGAGCAGTCTGGGCATGATCGGGTTCCTGTTTGCCGGCCGGCACTTTTGACCGGGAGCGGCTGCCCGGCAATGGCCAGGCAACAAAAAACCAACTGCCAGAAAACCGGTGATGGTTTCCTGCCATGACCATCGTGACTTGGCTACAGACGGATACGCGATCCACATCGAGGAAGAAGACTACCGCAGAGCGGAACATCCGATCTGCTTTTGATCCTCCGCAACCCCGGCTTCGCGGCGGGGCATTCGTTTCATGGCCAGGTGTGAAAGAAGACCAAACCGCGCGAGCAAGCGAGGCAGCCTGTCCGGCGCCTCGCTTTGCTGCCCTGGCCCCCTTCGCCGACCGTCTTGCGCACCTCCCGAAAACCAGTTGCGGTTTCCGGAATGATCATGCGTCGATCGCAAGTGTCAAAGCGTTCTCCGCGCATCCAGCAGGACACACAGCGCTCCAACTAGACCTGGTCTACTTCTTGGCCGGCGCCTTCGCCTTTGCCGGCGCTGCCTTGGCCTTGGGGGCCGCGGCTTTCTTCACGGCGGGCTTTGTCGCTGCCGCTGCCGCTTTCTTGGCCGGTGCTGCCTTGGCGGCGGGCTTGGCCGCGGCCTTCGCGGGCGCTGCCTTCTTGGCTGCGGGTTTCGCCGCCGGCTTGGCGGCCGGCTTCTTGGCCGGTGCTGCCTTGGCGGCCGGCTTTGCCGCGGCCTTCGCCGGCGCTGCCTTTTTCACTGCCGGTTTGGCCACGGCCTTGGCCGCTGCCGGCTTCTTGGCCGGTGCTGCTTTTGCCTTTGCCGGTGCTGCCTTCGGCTTGGCCGCGGGTGCTGCTTTCTTCACTGCTGCCGCGACCTTCGCCGTTGCTGCTTTCACAGGTGCTTTCTTTGCCGGTGTCTTGGATGCCGGCGCCTTAGACGACTGCTTCGCCATGTCATGCCCCTTGCGTTACGCCGACGGCCGTGAATGACCTCGACGGGCAATGCATATCTGACTCGCGGCTCTCTAGCCAGCGAAGCAATAGACTGATTTTCGCAGCTTAAATTTTGGTTACCGATGGCTCACGATCATGCTGATCATCACAAAAATCCGCTGCTGATCTTCAATCATTGCCAGCAGTTCACCGCCGACATTCTGCGCACCCCGCTAGACCGATCGCGCCGCGAAGCTCAGAAGGTCAGCGAGCGGCTTTGTGCATTGATCCTCGGCCGCGAACATCAACACCTGCTGCTTGTTTGAAGTGATCATCTCGTGCAGGCGGACGATCTACATAGATCACGAGAGCAATGCGATGACCGATCGCAGCATCACCTTGTCAAGCATGATCCCGCCACCCTTGCAAATGAATTGACAGATGACTCTGGCGCGCAGAGTATTCTGCATGAGACGAAGGATTGCTTCGATGTCGATCACACATGAGCAGGTGGCGCTATCCGGGATCGTCGAGACGGCGCGCCATGGCGTTGGCCGCGTCGACGACAGTGTCTGGCTTGGCCGTACCGGAGCCGCTCGATGAGCGCCGACGAAATCATCCACCAGAGCACGCGACTCAGGATCATGGCCACCCTGAACACGCTGGAAAGGCGCGAGATGCTGGAGTTCACCCGGCTGAAGGCCATCGTTGGCGCCACCGACGGCAATCTCGGCGCGCATCTCGATACGCTGGCCAGGGCCGGTTATGTCGATATCGAAAAGCTGTTCGTCGGCCGCCGGCCGCAGACGCGCGTCAAGGCAACGACGAGCGGGCGGCGCGCGTTCCGCGGACACGTCGCTTTCCTGCGCAAGATCATTGATCAGGCCGAAGCGTCGCGGCGCAGAAAATAGCCCTGCGATTGCGCGACCTCTCTGTATCTCTTGTTTTGAGGCAATTCCCTGAGGGAAAGCGCTACGCGCTTTTCCCGGGAAAACCGTTTCACACTTTTCCTGGAATTGCTCTAACGCGTGGCGACCACGGCGAAGCCGGCGCCGATCATCATACCGCCCGCCGCGCGGTTGACCCGGCGCACGATCTTGGGCGTGCGCAACAGGCTGCGGGCACGGCCGGCCAGGACGACATGGCCGCCGATCACCACGACCTCGACAGCCAGGATCACCATCGTCAGCACACCGAGATGACCAGCGTCGAGCGACGTGCCAACCACGTTCGGCAGCAGTGCCACGTAGAACAGCGGCATTTTCGGATTGCCGAGGTTCAGCGCGATACCCGTCGCGAAGATCGCCAGCAGCCCGCGCCGTCCAGAGATGGGTTGCAGGTCCGGCACCACGGGCACGGCGGTCCACAACCTGATGCCCATCCAGATCAGATAGATCGCTCCGCCATAACGAAGCACCGTCATGGCGATCGCCATCTTCGCGGCGATGAAAGACAGGCCGAAGACGGCGAGGACCAGGAAGATGAGGATGCCGACCACAGTGCCTGCGCCATAGGCAATGCCCGACGCGGCACCGCTGGAGATCGTGCGGGCGACGATCGTCATGTTGTCCGGACCGGGACTGGCAGCGAACACGAAGAAGGCAGCCGTGAAGGCGAGGATGGTGGCAAGGTCCATGAAGACTCCCGAAAGTGATCTGTTGCTCTCGGGCGTTCAGGCTAGCCGATTTGCCTGTCGGCAACATCAGGAATTATCGGGTTCCGCACGACGCGCATTTTGGTCATTGATAGCCGAGGCAGATGGCGCCGAGGGCGACGACGGCGCAGGCGCCGATCCGCCGCGGCGTCAGCATCTCGCCGAGGAACAGGCGTCCGATGACGGCGGCGAAGACGACGCTGGTTTCGCGGATCGCGGTGATGGGAGCGGCCGGCCCGAGCGCGAAGGCCGCGACCACGACACCATAGGCCAAAAGCGCGAACAGGCCGCCCGCCAGCGCCTTCCTCCGGCGCCCGCAGGTCGACAATGAGCCGGCCACGGCAGGCAAGGAACGTCGCCGACAGCAATGCACCATAGATCACGAGAACCCAGGCGGTGTAGGCGCCGGCATTTCCCGCCGCGCGGACGCCGATCGCATCGACCGTCGCATAGGCGGCGATGATCGCTGCCGTTGCCAGTGCATAGAGTATCGATGTCGTGGCGGCCCGGCCTCTGCCGAGCGAAAGGCCCATGATGCCGCCGGCGACCAACGCAACACCGACGGTCTGCCGCTGGGGTGAGCTGCTGGTTGGCCAGGAGGAATCCACCGAGCGCGACAAGCAGCGGCACGCTGCCGCGAACGATCGGATAGACCTGTCCCAGTTCGCCATATCGGTAGGCGGCCACCAGGAACACGCTGTAGCCGACCTGCAGGCAGGCCGAGAGCACGACATAGGGCCAGGCCGGCGCGGCCGGAAGGGTGAGGAAGATGGCGAAGGGAATGGCGAGCGCCGTACTGGAGAAACTCATGACGGTGACGGTCCACAACCTGTCGCCCCCGGTTCGCAGGAAGGCGTTCCAGGTGGCGTGCAGGATCGCGGCAAACAGCGCGAGCCCGATGACCAGCGGGCTCATCGCGACCTGCGCGAAGCGGCGATGATGTCCAGGGCCGTCTTGCGGGCGGCGCGAATGGCGGTGTCCGCCTGCCCCATCTGCGCCAGCAGCGTCGCACCTTCGATCAGCATCAGCAGGACCGCAGCCACGCTTTCGGCGCGACCGCGCGGCATCTCTTCTTCGAGGATTGACTGCATGCGCTTCTTGAGGCCGTTCTTCTGCCTGGCGACAGCCTTGAACACCGGATGTTCCGGATCGCCGAACTCGGCCAGCGCATGCGCGAACAGGCAGCCATGGAAATCCGGGCTGCGGAACCAGCGATCGTGCCAGTCGAAGATCTTTGCAATTTTCTTCCCGGGCGTCGCGACCTCCTCGGCGAGGCGGTCGAGTTGGCGATCAAAACGCCTGGCGCGATAGTCGAGCACCTCGACGATCAGTTCGTCCTTGCTGGGAAAGTGACGGTACATCGTCATCTTGGCCACATCGGCCTCGGCGATGATCCGATCGATGCCGGTGGCATGGAAACCGGCGCGCTTGAACAGCCCGTAGGCCGTTTCAACGACGTGCTGGCGTTTGTCGGAAGCAGGCGACGATGTCATGGCGCTTACCAGTGATGAGACAGGTCTGTCTCATGTTTATGCGACGGATCGCCTCTTCTGTCAACACAGCACAAAAAGAGCGCCTGCAGCGGGTAGAGCCGCAGGCGCGAAAAGGAATCGGAACGGAAAACCCGCGCTCAGCGCAGGATGCGGCAGCGGCCGTTGTAGACCATCCAACGGTCGAAGCCTGAGACGCAGAATTCGACATTGTCGCCGATCGAGGCGAAGCCCTGGCCTTCCTCGATCAGGTACCAGATGGTGCGATCGCGCCCGTCGGACAGGCTGACGGTGGCGCCGCAATAGCGGCGGCCGATCGGCCAGGTCTCGTTGGCCGCCAGATACAGATGCTGGTGGATGCGCCGGAAATCGGTGATCTGCACGTTGGGCAGATGCGGCACGTGATGCACCTGATGGGAAAAGCGGCTGGTGATCTTGTTCAACACCCAGGCCTCGCCGCAGACGCCGCCATCGTCGTCGGAATAGACGCCAAGGTCGGCCGCCTGCACGGCCTGGGTAAGGCCGAGAGGCACGGCAAGCGGAGTGCAGAGCGAAATCAGGGCAGCAAGTGCGGATTTGGCGAAGCGAGTCATGGCAGCCTCTCAAGGTCGATTGCGCGCACTCTGCGGATTCGCTTGGCGGCGGTCAAGCGGTTGCGGAAACAATGGTTTCCCAGTTCGGAACGACGTTGGCCAAAGCCGAACCCCGCATGGAAACCGGAACGGCTCCGGCACATGGAGACCCGGACGGAAAAGTGAGCTCGAGCCCCCGCGCCTCTCTACTCGCCGGCCAGCCATTCCAGCGACCAGTGCGCCGGCTTTTCTACGGCGAGCACCCTGTGCAAGGCAGGCATCAATGTCCGCAGTTCGCCCTCCAGCGTGAAAGGCGGGTTGACCACCAGCAGGCCGCTGCCGTCGAGACTGGGTTGCGAAGAGGCGGGCCTGATCTCGAATTCTATGTCGAGCAGCTTCGGGATGCCGGATTGCTTCAGCGCCTTGCGGAAAGCGATGATCGCCTTGCGGTCCTTGATCGGATACCACAGCGCGTAGATGCCGCCAGGCCAGCGCTTGTGCGCCCTTATGAGCCCATCGACGAGGCGCTCGAACTCACCCGCTTCCTCGAATGGCGGATCGATCAGCACCAGGCCGCGCTTTTCCTTCGGCGGCAGATGCGCGCCGAGCGCCAGCCAGCCATCGAGCTCGATGACACGGGTCTGGAAATCGCCGGCAAAGAGCGTTCTCAGCTTCGCGACATCCTTGGGATGCAGCTCGATCGCCGACAGCCGGTCCTGCGTGCGCAGGAGATGGCGCGCAATCATCGGTGAGCCCGGATATTTCTGGATGCCGCCCTCGGGATTGAGCGACCGCACGGTCTCCAGATAGGGCGCGAGCAGTGCCGTCACCGGCGCGGCGAACGAGGCATCGATCAGCCGGCCGATGCCGCCCTGCCACTCGCCGGTCTTTTGCGCTTCGACCGAGGACAGATCGTAGCGGCCGATGCCGGCGTGGGTGTCGATGACGCGAAACGCCTTGTCCTTCTGCTTCAGATAGTCGAGCAACCGCGTCAGCACGACATGCTTGACGACATCGGCGAAATTTCCGGCGTGATAGGCGTGGCGGTAGTTCACTTGGAGCCCCTGCCCCAGCGCGGCGGTGGCGGCTGCGAATTCGGATTTTCCGGCCGGCCGCCACGACTGCGCAGGGAGAACAAAAACCCGATCAGGCCGACCGCCATCAGCGCGTAGCCGACCGGCCGCGCGCGGCCGTCGATCTCGCCGGCACCGGAGCGCAGGATCAGGTCGACCGCGCGCATCGGAATGTCATCGGCATCACCCGGGCCGACGGTGAAGAGGTACGGACCCGGGCTGACGCTCGCGATCACGCCGGCCTCATCGCGAAAAATCTTGTCGGGCAGCTGCGGGCTGGCCTGCCGTGGGTTGTCCGAATGGTTGAACTGCAGCGTCGAGGCAAGCACCGTTCGGCCATTGGTGGCCGATGTCAGCGTCAACACCGTGCGCTGCTGCGAGACGATGCGCTCGGCCCTCGCGGTCAGGTCGACCAGCACCCGCACCGGTGCGTCGCGGCTGCTGAGCGGCACCGTCAGCGGCTTGAAGCGGCCCTGCTCGTAGACACGCCATGTGCCGATCTCGTGGCCGGAGAAATTGCTCATCGCCCAGGGATAGATGAAACCGGTGCCGATGCCGGCGAGCAAGATCAGGACAAACAGAAAGCGCATTCAGACAGCCACCTTGTAATCGTACCTTGCCGGACAACTAGCTCGCATTGGTGTTGTCGCGCAGGCGTTCCATTTCATCCAGCAGCATCTCAAGGCCGAGCTCGAATGTCTTGTCGAAACCGGCCCTACCAAAATAGGCCCCGGCTGTCATGACGCTGGGAAAATCCCGCGCCAGCTGCTCGTCGCTGACCGTGGTCACCGCCGAAGGACCCTTGGCGTAACCTGCGGTCTCGTCGAGGATCGCGCCCATAAGGTAGTAGCTCGTGGCGCGGAACAGCCTTGCACTCAGCTCCGGACCGAAGCCGCCTGCTTCGAACAGGCCGATGACACTATCCAGCTTGGCAAGACATGCTGGCGAATTCATGCGGTAGACGACAACGAACGGCGCGAAGGCCGGATGCTCGGTCGCGACGCGACGGTATTCCTGCATGCCGACGCGGATCCTTTCGCGCCAGGGCATGCTGGCGTCGGGGATAACAATCGCGCTGATCTGCCGGTCGACCAGCGCCTCGTAGAGATGCGCCTGCGAAGGGAAGTGATGATAGATGCTCATCGCCTCGCAGCCGAGCGCGGCCGCCAGCTTGCGCATCGAAAAGCCGGTAAGCCCCTCACGCTCGATCACCTGGAAGGCCGCGTCCTCGATCATCTCGCGAGACAGCCGACCGCGCACTCTCTTTTTCTTGATCGATGAGTCCATGGCGTCGCTTGACAACTTACACTGTAAGGTTCCCTTTCGACATTACCTTACACAGTAAGGCTAACAAAGACCAGAGGAGAAAACCATGTCGAACCGTCGCATTTCCAAATCCGTGCAGTCGTCCATCCGCCGTGCGTTCCTGCTCACCGCCGCAGCCTGCATCCTGTCGCTCGGCGCGGCTCCGGCCCATTCCGATGAATACGATGCAACCATCAAGGACATCCAGTCGACCATGGGCGGTGTGCCCAGTTTTGTGAAGCAGTTCCCCAAAGCCGGCCTGCCTGGGGCCTGGGCCGAGGTCAAGGCCATCCAACTCAGCGACAAGACCGCGCTGCCACCAAAGGTCAAGTCGCTGATCTCGCTGGCAGTGGCGGCGCAGATACCTTGCAACTACTGCATCTGGTCGGACACCCAGGACGCCAAGCGCGCCGGCGCCACCGACGAAGAGATCCAGGAAGCCGTGACAATGGCTGCGCTAACCCGCCACTGGAGCACCATCTTCAACGGAATGCAGGTCGATTTCGACACGTTCAAGAAGGAAATGGGCGGGGAGTAGCATATCCCGACCCTCGAAACGGGCAGCGATTCCGGACCGATCCGAGATAGCGTGGTCGCCTTTGTTCGTCGCTTATTCCTGATTGTGATGGCCCGCGGGATGCGGCCATCACCGTCCCTTCGCACAGTCGCACCCGGCTGCCGTTCCGCCCACTGCCCGATCGAAGGAACCGTGGAAGACGACACTCTACCTAAAATGACCGATACTCCCCTGTGAAATGTATACCTATGCGCGCATTGCCACAAAATGAGACCATTGCCACGGCCTTGGCGAAGAGGTGGCTTGATGCACGAGTATTACGAGCAACACTGGGAAAATGCGTGAGAGCCAACTTCACCGCCAGTCAGCAATTTTTTTTATCGCTTTTCGGCTTTTTGTATAATTTCTGCAATATCAGGCTGTGACGCGTCAGCTTTTTATCAAGCTGCATTGATGAAATATGGACATCAGAATCTTTATATTTGTAGCCCGAGCGGTTTTGGGCAACAATCCCATTGCACGCTGAAGGTCTGACGATCGCTCCAGATCGCTTAAGTCTATTTTCAGTTGTATTTTTCCTGGACTATACGCTGAATTGGACCATGGTGCCGATCCCGGCATTTCCTCGCCGTCAGGGCTTCGACATCGCCTGGAAACAGCTTGCCAAGCCTGTCGACGGATTTTTCGGCAGCCAACCAATACATTGATTCACAACGAGGATCCGCTTCCGGAACAGCGCGGGTCCGACCGGCTCATGATTAACCATTCGCGAACAGACACGGTTAAGGTTTCGCTAATTTAGTTGACTAGGATTTCCACAGGTATATTTTCAATGCGTTGGGATGTGCAATTTGGGCGAGCAATCGACGATGATGACACTGGGCGTGTGATCGCGATTTCGGGGCGCAGAGAAATGCTGAACAGCAGCATACAGATCGTGTAGCAGCACAAGCTCCGCGAGCCCAAGAACATTAGCGCACATCAATGATGGCGGTTCCGCAGATGCGGAGGTTTGCCACGTTCTGAAGGACGTGGCCGGGCAATGCTTTTGTCCCGGCCCGGGCGGTAGCGTGCGCGGTGCGTGAGAGGAAAGCATGAGTAAGCTCATCAAGGTTCTGAAACTGGAGTCCGGGAGCGGTCAAAGGGGCGCCAACCAAAACCGAAGCCACGCCCTGGTCGCCGGAGGTGCGGGATTTTTGGGATCGCATCTGTGTGAACGTCTTTTGCGGGACGGATATGACGTTGTCGCGCTGGACAATTTTCACACCGGCAAGAGATACAATCTCAATGCCCTTCTGCGTAATCCGAGATTCACGTGCATCGAGCACGACATCGTCAATACTCTCCCTTTGGGTCTTCAGTTCGATGAGATCTATAATCTCGCCTGCCCAGCCTCTCCGCCGCATTACCAGGAAGACCCGATCCATACTTTCAAGACAAGCGTGCTTGGTTCACTGAACCTTCTGGAACTGGCGCGACAGAACAACGCCAAGATATTCCAGGCCTCGACGTCCGAAGTCTATGGCGACCCTTTCGTGCACCCACAGCCTGAGAGCTACTTCGGCAACGTCAATACGCACGGACCGCGGTCCTGCTATGACGAGGGCAAGCGCTCGGCCGAAACCCTGTTCTTCGACTATTCGAGAACATATGGCCTCGATATCCGCGTCGCCCGCATTTTCAACACCTATGGCCGCCGCATGCAGCCCGATGACGGGCGCGTGGTTTCGAACTTCATCGTCCAGGCGTTGCGCGGCCAAGACCTGACCGTCTATGGCAGCGGCATGCAGACGCGTTCCTTCTGCTATGCCGACGACCTGATCGAGGGCTTCGTCCGGCTGATGAATGCGCCGAGTGCGCCCGCGCATCCGGTCAACCTCGGCAATCCCGGCGAATTCACCATCATGGAACTGGCGACGCTGGTCATCAGCTATACCAACTCGCGATCGAAGATCGTGCATCGGCCTCTGCCGGTCGACGATCCCAGACAGCGCAAGCCGGACATTTCCTTTGCCAGGGCCAATCTCGGTTGGGAGCCGAAAATCGGCCTGAGCCAGGGGCTCGCGCAGACCGTCGACTATTTTGAGACCCTGCTCTACGGAAGCAAACTGGTCAAAGGAGCCGCGGCGTCATGACTCGCCCGGCAATCCTGGTGACGGGCGGGGCCGGCTTCATCGGCAGCCACACCTGCAAGCAGTTGGCCGGCGCCGGCTATTTGCCTGTGGTTTTCGACAATCTGAGCCGCGGTAACGAGAAATCCGTCGCCTGGGGTCCGCTTGTCGTCGGCGATATCCGGGACAGGGATGCGCTGCAGGGGGCAATCAAGACGTACCGGCCGACAGCGGTCATCCACTTTGCGGCGCTGGCCTATGTCGGCGAGTCCGTTCAGGAGCCGGCTGAATACTATTCGACCAATGTGACCGGCACCATCGCGGTGCTCGATGCGGCGCGAGCGAACGCCATCGACAACATCATCTTCTCCAGCAGCTGCGCAACCTACGGCGTGCCGGACGCGTTGCCTGTTCGCGAGACGTCCTCGCAAAATCCGATCAGCCCTTACGGGCGCACCAAGCTGATGGGCGAACAGATCATCGGCGACTATGCGTCCGCATACGGAATGAAATTTGCCATCCTGCGCTATTTCAACGCTTGCGGCGCCGACCCCGACGGCGAGCTTGGTGAGTGGCATTCGCCCGAGACGCACCTGATTCCCAGGGTGCTCATGGCCGCATCAGGCATCATCGACGAGATCGAGGTTTTCGGCACGGACTACGACACGTCGGACGGCACGTGCGTACGGGACTATATCCACGTCAGCGATCTGGCCCGCGCCCATCTGAAAGCTCTCATGCATCTCGAGGGCGGCGGACAAAGCCTGGCGGTCAACCTCGGCACTGGCCGGGGCGTATCCATCAAGGAGATTGTCCAGGCGGTCAGCCGAATGACGGCAAGACCGGTTCCGGCCGTCTTCAGGACCCGGCGCCCGGGAGACCCGGCGGAGCTCTACGCCGATCCGGGAAGCGCACGCGAACGTCTCGGCTTTGTGCCGGAGCTTTCCGACATCGACACGATCGTCAGGACGGCTGCCCCCTTCTTTGGCCTGAAGGCGAAATCGACGAGACTGCCGCCTACCAAGACGGCAGCGCCTGTCGCCGCTCGGTGGCTCAGGAATAGCGGGGGCGGCAGCTCGCGCGCTGGCCAAATCCGCTAGGGCTGCAGATATACGGCGAGTTCCCCAGGAACGTGCCGCCATTGCCCGGATTGTAAGAGGCCTTCACCGGCGCCGGCGTACGCACCTTGATCCGCGGCGGCGATGCAAAAGCGTAGGCTCTTTCAATGGTCCGCACCGCGCTCGTCATATAGACAAGAGGCTCGCTTCTGGACGAATGAGCGATGAACGTGGCGCGGACTGGCTGGACCGCGGGTTTGCTGCCAAGCGAGTGGACCACAGGCTTGACCGAATTGGTCTTGGTTGCATCGACGCTCTGGCAACCCGAAACCATCGCGATCGCCACCGCAGCCACAATCATGAATGCGCTGTTCTTGCCCGAGCGAAACGCGCCCATTGCGGAATTTTTCATTAGATGTCCCCTGCCAAAGGCGCGATGCGACATACTTTGCTTTCGTCGCTTTCACGCCGCGTAAGCGACTGCTCGCTACCACATACGCAGGAACATTAGACTTCACTTATTAAAATTCATGAAAACCGAATGGTGAGCTTACCGTCTGGTCGTTCCGTCGGATTTTATTAAAATGCGATCAATCTGCAATCGGCCCGCCGACGGCACTGGCCGGACTGCTTAACATAAGCGATTCGGCAACGCCTTGACAGGCACCGACAGGAGCATCCTGGCTCGACACAGAGACGGATCTGGATTGTTTCTCGACCGGTCAGGATGGGTGCCGGCGCGGGGTTGCGAAAATCACTGGGTGTGTCATGGCTCGTGCGAGGTGGCAGTTCCGCTCAACCGCCGCTTTTGACCGGCGCTGGCTTCCGATCAGGGCTGATCATCTGACGCATCTTGTCGAAAGTCGCAGCGGTCGTGTCGCCGGATTTGAACTTGTGGTACTCCTGCCCGGGCTGCGCCGGCGACGCCTGGAAAACGTACCAGGAACCGCTCGGATCCTTCATCTGGTATATCGTGCCGCCCAATCGGTGATGGCTGAAGCAGGTTCGCCCCTGCGAGCTACCGGCAAGTGTCGTCCATTTTGCATCCATGCATAATTTGCCATTCTCGGTGATCAACCACCTGCCCTGGCCGATCGACGCGTTCGCGCCGCCGGTCCAGGCGCGAAGTTGGCGCCCATCCTTGGCAAAATAGGCTGCACCGTTTTCCCAGACCCATGTGCGGCCAGCATAAAGGGGAAACAGTTCCGCCGGAGTGAGCGGCGCTGCCGCGGCGACCGCCGACAAATCAACCTCTTCGGCTGTCGCGGCGTTTGGGCCGCTGACCAACAGCGGCTGCGCAACAATCATCGTCAACAGAAAGCAGCGGATTGACAGGACACCAACCACAGAAGTGATCCTCCAAATGACAGCCGGCTGAGGGTGAGACAGGGCGCCAGCGTACCATCTGTAGCTTCTGTCTGTCACCGCTTCTCGTTCCAGCCAGGATCGAAGTAGAAGTTGCGGTCGCCGGTCTCGCCCCGGCCAGCGCCGGAAACCACATAGGCGATCCTGACGATGCGAACGCTACCGGCGCCCTGCTGCAGCCCATAGATGCCTTCCAGCCCGCGGTCGTAAAATCCCGCCGCCGGAACCGAGAGCGCAACACAGGCGAGCGATGCCTGCCAGGCGAGTTTCACGCCATTGGCTCGCAGCGAAATCCTGTTCTCGACGAGGTGCCTGGTGACGATCACAACCACAAGCAGCCCGTAGATCAGCGCATTGAATGCGGCGAACCAGTAGAAGCCGGTGGAATTGGAAGGATGATCCACCAGAAGAACCGGCAAGGACGCACCAATCGCAAGCACCACATACGGAACGATGACGCGCGCCGGCAGAAGGTCCTTGGGGCCGCTGCCCTTGGGAGTAACGCGGAAATCGACGAAGGATTTGGTCAGATAGTCGCGGATCGACGACAGCGTTCCGGCGAGCACCCATGGCCAACGCGCGAAGAACAGGAACAGCGTCCCTTCCCAGCTGAGCGTCTTGGCGGTGATCGGGCGCGAAAGCCCGAACGCCTTCAACATCATCACGAGGACGATGAGGGCAATCGAGTTCGGCGCATAGTAGAACAGGAAGTCGACATACATCACGTTGGCGAAGTTCTGGCCCGAACAGAGCGCGTAGATAGGCATGACGTACATCAGAAGCGCAAATGTGGCGAACAGCGGATACCAGAGCTGGCAAAAAAGGAACTGGAATTTCAGGCGCGGCGGCAGTTTGGAAAGGTAGCTGGGCGAGTATTCGAGCAAGATCGTCATCAGGCTCCGCGACCACTGGAATTCCTGCGTGACAAGATCGGCAAAGGTCTGCGGGCCATCGCCATGCGCGATGGCGTCGATGGCATGCACGCCGCGCCATCCGGCCGCATTGATCAGCATCGACGTCGAATGGTCCTCGGCCAGTTCCGGGCCGAGACCACCCGCTTGCCTCAGCGCGACAGTTCGCACGGCATAGTGCGAGCCGATGCAGAGCGGAGCTCCGCCGCCCGTGTGGCCGGACTGCAAGGGGCCGTGGAACATCCCTTCCGGAAACAGCCTGCCGCGCGCCGACCAGCTCTCTGCGGCATTGTTGTCGCAAATGCTCGGCGCCGAGACATAGCCAACCGCGGGATCGGCGAAGGGAAACAGGATTTCCCTCAGATAGGTTGGCGTCGGCACGTGGTCGGCATCCAACTGAGCGACGAAATCATAGCGCTCATAGCCATAATGATCGTAGAAAAATGCCAGGTTCCCCTCTTTGCAGCGTGTCCGGCGCGGCCACACCTTGCGATGATAATCTTCCCGACCATGTCGGGTCGAAATCATGACATTGTGGACCTCGCACCAGGCAATCGTGTCCTCGGATGGGTCCTCGTCTGCCAGCCAGGTATCGTGTGGATAATCCTGCACCAGCATCGCTTCGAGCGTGCGCGCGACCACTGCAAAAGGCTCGGACGGCGCCTTGGTGACCACCATCGCGACCCGCGAATGCTCAGGGATTGCGTGAAGTTTCGACGGCTTTTTCGACGCATGCACATTCAGGAGGAAGTACAATGGCATGAGCGTGAGCCATACCAGAATGAGCGTCGAGAATGCGTATGGCCCGACATGCTCGACATGCTCGGGCTTCAGCCACCAGAACCAGAAGAATCCGAGCGTGACGAACCAGAAGGCCAGGGCCAGTCTCAAGATCCATTGCTGGGTGGCCGACAGCACGGGCACCAGAAAAGGGCCCTTCCGCGCAGTGGCGAGAGCCGTCTCAGGTCGCCGTGCCCGCCTGTTCGCATGGTCGACAATGCCTGCCTGAACGGAAGCACTCATACACTTACCCGCCGCCACTTTGGGCTCTCCGCCGACAGATGGCTGAAAGCTCTCAAATCCCGGCGACAGAATCAGTCCGCGCCTTGTTAGAGTCAACTAAATTAAGCGTTCGTTAACCATGATTCTTGAGATCTGGTTAACCTAACACCTTGAATCGGGAGGGGAATAACCGCGACCGACGCAGCCCAGAAATGACGAGCCGGCAAAGTTTTCTTGTGTCGGAAGTTCGCTGTGGGGTCGAGGCTCTCCGGTCGCGATCAGGCTCGAGAGCAGCGTTAACCATGTTGTGAAAGACAGGGTTAAGCAACCGTTAATTGCGCTTGACTCCTGGCCGCGACCGGCTCTTAAATTAGCCTGGGATGATATATCGGGATATTGGCGCGAATTTGTGAGTATCGCGGCGAACCTTCTCTCTATAGCGCGTCTATGTCGGCGCCTGAGAGATAGATAATCGTTTGGTGGGCTCTGTGCGAAGGTTCGCACACCCGCCTATGGTCGCTCATAAATCCCGCGGATTCCACCAGTATTGCCGATCGGTTGGGTTGTCGATCAAGCATCGGCGCGCACGGGCGAGGCTTCAACTTCCGCAGGATGTTGAAGCTATGGGAGTATAAAACATGAAACACACCACAGCAAACGCACTTGCGATCGCGCTTGTATTGGGCGCAAGCGCCGCGTTCCCCACTGCGGGAAGCGCCGGCTCCGTGGCCACGACCGACCCCGTTCAGACGAGCAGCGCCGCGTCGGCGTTCGGATCCTATGATCCCTACGGTGACTTCAGCGCCGACAAGAGCGCCAGCATCGAAGAGTTGTTCCTGCCCTGGGAAGACGTCGACCTGGCGAGCCTTCCCCTGGCCGACGCCTATGCCCTTCAGCGAAACCGATCGCTGTTGATCACCATCGAGCCGTGGACCTGGTCGAAGGACTGGCGCATCACTCCGACCGAACTGCGCAACGGCATATTGAGCGGCAAGTATGACGCCAACATGCAGGCAATCTGCAATTTGGTGGGAGCCATGAAGAGCCCGGTAACCATTCGCTGGGCGCAGGAAATGGAGGACAAGAACGGCCGCTTCACCTGGGCCAACTGGGCTCCCAAGGACTGGATCGCCGCTTACAAGCGCGAGGTCGATATCTGCCGCAAGGCTGCCCCCGCCGCCAAATATATGTGGTCACCCAAAGGCGAAGAGGGTCTGGAAAAATACTATCCCGGCGACGACTACGTCGACGTCATCGGCCTGTCGGTGTTCGGGCTGCAGAAAAAGGACAACAACGAGACCGGACACGACCGGACGTTCGCCGAGGCGCTCAAGCCCGGCTATGACCGCGTCGCGGGCTTCAACAAGCCGGTCGTGGTGGCGGAGCTCGGCTATGTCGGGAAGCAGGAATATGTCTCGAAATGGGAAATCGATTCCCGCAAGTCCTATTCTGAATTTCCGGCCCTGACCTCGGTCGTCTACTTCAACCAGAAGGAAGTGTGGCCGTGGCTGGGTGGCTATGGACTGCCCGATTGGAGGGTTACCCAGCATATCTTGCCCTAGGGGGTGCTGTACCGGGTGTGGTGCAAAACTGGGCGTGGCGTAAAATAGTGGGGTAGGGTCGTGAAACGAGTATTGGGGAATTGTATCGGAACGGCGCTTGCCTGTTCCATCGGTGTCTTTGCCTTCCAGCTTCCCGCGGCAGCGATGACAGCGGCGCAGGTCGCCGAAATGGCGAGCCAAGCGGAGGCGGTGCCCGATGCGGGTATCTACCAGATGTACCAGAACCGTTCGTGGCTCTGGGGTCAAAACGGTGCCGGATTTTTTGCCGTGCAGCGCCGCCAATTCAGCGCCTGGACCTCGGACAAGGGCAAGCTGGGCTACGGCGACGGCATCTGGTTCCTCCCTGGAGGAGGCAAGCTGTGCTTCCGCGCAAAATGGCACGGAGCAGGAGGTGACTCCGACGCCCTTACCTGTTTCGAGCATCGCCAGGCCGGCAGGGTGGTTTACCAGCGCAAGATTCCGGATGGCGACTGGTACGTTTTCAGGAGCTCGGATCGCAACATGGCGGACGAGTTCATGAAAGTAAAATACGGCGACTACGCCACTTGGAAACAAAACCGGATCAAGGCAAGGCCGTAGGGTCATGCGCGACAAGCCATTGGCCTACGCCTTGCGCTCCCAGCGGCGGTCCGGCGTCTGCTGCCAGTAGGTGACGGCGTGGCCGGCGTCCTTCATCGTCTTCCAGTGCCTCCGGGCCGCCTCGACCTGGGCGGCATCGTGGCCGTCGAACAGGAACACCGCACGCTCGTAGCCGCCAAGCTCGGGCGGCATGGCGCCATCGACCAGGAAGCGGATTTTTGCCTCGTTGAGATTGCCGTCGCCGGTGGTCAACAGGATCGGCTGTTCACCGGGATAGGCCTCACGATCGGTTGCATGGGCGAGGAACGAATCGTCGCGAAAAGTCCAAAGATGCTGGTCGAGCGCATCGCGGCGTTCCTCGGTGCCGGTCTGCACCACGGCGCGCCAACCACGGTCGATGCTGCGCTCCAGGAGGCCGGGCAGTGCATCCTCCAGCGTCGATTCGGTCAGGTGGTAGAACAGGACGTCGGCCATCGCCTCAGCCTATACCGGATGAACCCGCTTACTGCTCATAATTGTCTCGCACCAGCCGATCGAGCAGCCTGACGCCGAAACCGGAACCCCAGGACTGGTTGATCTCGTTCGATGGCGAGCCCATCGCCGTGCCGGCAATGTCGAGATGCGCCCAAGGGGTCTCCTTGACGAAACGCTGCAAGAATTGCGCGGCGATGATGGCACCGCCATAGCGGCCGCCAATGTTCTTCATGTCGGCATTCTTGGAATCGATCAGCTTGTCATATTCGGCGCCGAGCGGCATGCGCCACAGCCGCTCCTGCGTCGCCTGCCCCGCCGCCGTCAGCCTTTGCGCCAATTCGTCATTGTTGGAAAACAGGCCGGCATGGTGCTGGCCAAGCGCCACCATGATGGCGCCGGTCAGCGTCGCCAGATTGACCATGAATTTCGGCTGGAAACGGTCGTTGCAGTACCACAGCGCGTCGGCCAGCACGAGGCGGCCTTCGGCGTCGGTGTTGAGCACCTCGATGGTCTGCCCCGACATCGAAGTGACGATGTCGCCGGGGCGCTGGGCATGGCCGTCGACGGCGTTCTCGACCAGGCCGATGACGCCGACGACATTGGCCTTCGCCTTGCGCGCGGCCAGCGCATGCATCAGGCCGGTGACGGCGGCGGCACCACCCATGTCGCCCTTCATGTCCTCCATGCCGGAGGCCGGCTTCATCGAATTGCCGCCAGTGTCGAACGTGACGCCCTTGCCGACGAACGCAACCGGGCTGTCCTTTGGCTTGCCGCCGTTCCAYTGCATGATCGCCATGCGGGCGCCGCGCGGCGAGCCCTGCGCGACACCGAGCAGCGAGCCCATGCCGAGCTTCTTCATCTCCTTCTCGGCCAGGATCTCGACCTTGACGCCGAGCGCCTCGAGTTCCTTGGCGCGGGCGGCGAACTCAACCGGCCCAAGCACATTTGCCGGTTCGTTGACGAGATCACGCGCCAGAAGCACGCCGTCCATCACCGCCTCGGCGTCAGCGAAGGCCTTCTTCGCAGCGGCCGGAGCGGCGGTGTGGATGGTGACCTTGACAGGCTTTTTCGGCTCGGCCTCGTCCTTGTCCTTCCTGGTCTTGTACTTGTCGAAGGCATAGCTGCGCAGAAGAATGCCTGCCGCGAGGCTTGCCGCCTCCTTGCCGCTCGGCGAGGCGCCGACCATTTCGAGCACCACGGCCACGTCGGTCGCCTTGCGCAGCGACCCGGCAATGGTGCCGCCAAGCTTCAGCCACGCATATTCGTCGAGCCCCGACACCTTGCCGGCGCCGATCGCCACCAGCCTGTCGAGCGACGCTCCTTCGGGCGCCAGAACTTCGACGGTGCTGGCGAACTTGCCGGTGAATTCGGCGACCGGAAAGGCCCGCTCCAATGTCTTGCCCGGATCGCAAGCCTTGGCGGCGTCGCTCAGGCCGCCCTCATCCGCCGACAGCACGAAGACCGTGCCATTCTTGGGCGCGGAAAATTTGGCGAAGGCGATCGACGGTCTTTGGCTCATCATGTCCTGCTTTCGGAAAATGCGTAGCTTTTGGGGAAGTGGTTCGAAGCGATGCGCGACATTTGGTCGTTTTCCCGCATTTGGCAAGACTTTGCCAAATTCGCACCCCATATGACCAACGGAATCGATGGTGATTCTTCGCGGCACGGCCCCGCTTTTTGCCGCAACTTGTTGTTAACCATCGATGTTTTCCCTTTCTTATCCATTGCCGCCGACACTCCGACCGCCGGGGCGCGCGCAATGTGGGACGGAACCGGATCGACCATCCATGGAGCCAGTTGTGCAGGCGCCGCCGGACAGCTACCTTGTGCGGTGGCATGATGCCGTTCGAGAAAATCGAGAAAAGCCTTCATGAAGGTCATTGAACGCTACATCATGCGCCGCGCTTTCGTGGTCTTCCTGGCTGCGCTGGTGTGGACGCTGGCCATCGTCTGGACGACGCAAGTGCTGGCCAAGATCGACCTGGTCACCGACAGCGGCCAGTCGTCGCTGACCTTCTTCGAGGTGGCCGCTCTCATCCTTCCCTCCATCATCCCGATCGTCGTGCCCTTTGCCGTGGTGGTGGCGGTGGCACAGACACTCAGCGTCATGAATTCGGATTCCGAGCTCGCCGTCGTCAACGCCGCGGGCGCCTCGCGCTGGACGATCGTGCGGCCGATCATGCTTCTGGCACTCGCGGCCAGCGTCTTTTCCTTTGCCGTCGACAATGGCATCGACCCTTATGCGCGGCAGAAGAACCGGGCCCTGGTGGCGGCGTCGCACGCGGACCTGCTGTCGCTGATCATCCAGGAAGGCACCTTCCGCAAGATCGAGGATGGGCTGTTCCTGCAGATCGGCGAGCGGCTTCCCGACAATCGGTTGGGCGGTATCTTCGTCGCTGATTCGCGCGAAGAAGGGGTCAACCTCGTCTACTACGCCAAGACCGGCAGCATCATCGAACGCGGCGGCGAAAAGGTGCTGATGATGAATGATGGCGTTATTCATCGCAAAACACTGACCGGCGACCTGTCGGTCATCCGGTTTACATCCTATGCCTTCGACATGTCGGCCTTCATGGCGGCGGCCTCGGAGGTGACGCTGCTGCCGAAGGACCAGACGACGCAGTACCTGCTCAATCCAAACCCCAACGACAAGAACTACCAGCAAATCCCGCTTGAATACCGGGCCGAACTCAACCAGCGGTTTTCGGAATGGACCTATTCCATCGTCTTCGCACTGATCGCGCTCGCGGTCGCCGGGGACGCGCGCTCGCACCGCGAGGCACGCGTCAATCCGCTGATCACGGCGATTTCAGTATCGCTGTTCGTGCGCTGGCTGGGCTTCTTTGCCGCCAGCAAGGCCGATGAGGTCCCGCAATATGCCTATATGGTCTACGGCGTGCCCATCGTGGCATCGGCGGTGGCGATCTGGTTCATCGTATCCAACCGGACCTTGGAACTGCCGGTAGCCTGGGCGGACTGGATGACCAATTTCGCCACCCGCATCGGTGACAGCTGGAACGCGCTGAAGCTGCGTTTGTCCGGCACTTCAGGGCAAGGGGTCAGCTGATGGGCTGGACGCTGGGCCGCTATTTCTTCTTCCGCTACGTGACGATCACCTTCTGGTTCTTCATCGGCCTACTGGCGCTGGTGTTCCTGATCGATTTCACCGAGCTTTCCGGCCGCACCACCGGCCTACCCGGCTTCACTTACGGGACGGCAGTGGCCATTTCCGGGCTGCGGATGCCGATGATCATGCTGCAGACGGTGCCGTTTGTCGGCCTCTTCTCGGCGATGGCGACGCTGGTGTCGCTCAACCGGCGTTACGAGCTGGTCATCGCGCGTTCCGCCGGCGTTTCGGCCTGGCAATTCCTGTTGCCGTGCTGCATCGGAGCGTTGCTGTTCGGCGTCCTGTCGGTTGGCGTCATCAATCCACTCGCCGCGCACGCCTTTTCCTGGTCCGAGCAGATCGAAACCGAGCTGCGCTCCGGCAAATCGAACACGGTTTCGGCCGATGCCGCACCCTGGATCCGGCAGAAAACCAGCTCCGGGGACACCATCATCGGTGCGCGTGCCATCCTCAACCAAGGCCTCGAGATGGCCGATGTCGTCTTTTTCGTTCTCGACCCGCAAGGCAACATCGTCGAGCGCAAGGATGCCGCGCGCGCCTTCCTGCGCGACGGCTATTGGGAATTGCAGGACGTCAGGACGTTCCAGAACGGCACGATCCAGACAGCGACAAACGATCGCGTGCCGACCAATCTGAAGCCCGAATTCGTGCAGGAGCGGCTGGCGCGCCCCGAAACCATTCCGTTTTATGATCTGCCCGGAAAAATCGAGGTTGCCCGCTCCTTCGGCCTCAAGGCAAATGCCTTTGCCATGCAGTTTGATTCGCTGGTGGCGTTGCCGTTCCTTCTCGTCGCCATGACGCTGATTGCGGCAACGGTATCAATGCGATTTGCTAGGATGGGACAGTCAGCGACGATGATTCTGGGTGGCATCGTCGCCGGCTTTCTGCTTTATGTCGTTTCGGTTCTGGTGAAGGCATTCGGCGTGGCGGGATTTGTGCCGACTGTCGTAGCCGCCTGGGTCCCGGTCGTGGTGGCTATGTTCTTCGGGGTGACTTTCCTGCTATACAAGGAAGACGGCTAGTGAGGGAGGCGTTTTTGCCCAGCAACAGGCAGGCCGGTTTGGCGCGCCTCTATGCGGCTAGCGCCTTGGCGTGCCTGCTTGCCTGCGCCGTGCCGATGCCCGCTCTTGCGCAGGACGTCAGCGACATGGCGGCCACGGTTCCGTCCGGCTCGCAGATGCTGCTGGCGGCCGACACGCTGGTCTACAACAACGACAACCAGACGGTGACCGCCGTCGGTGGCGTGCAGATCGACTACGGCGGCAATCGCCTTGTCGCCCAGCGGGTCGAATACAACCGCAACACCAAGCGGATGGTCGCTAGCGGCAATGTCGAGGTCGTCAACAGCGACGGCACCAAGATCAATTCGGAACATATCGACATCACCGATGATTTCGCCGACGGCTTCGTCAACGCTTTGCGCGTCGAAACCATCGACAAGGCCTATTTTGCCGCCGAAAGCGCCGAACGCATGGGCGGCGTGCTGACCACGTTCCACAATGGCGTCTACACCGCCTGCGAACCGTGCGAGGACAAGCCCAACAAGGCGCCGACATGGCGCGTCAAGGCCAGGAAAATCATCTGGAACGGCGAGAAGAAGACGGTTCGCTTCGAGAATGCGAATTTCGAGTTCTTTGGCTTCCCCCTTGCCTACCTGCCCGCGTTTGAGATTGCCGACCCGACAGTGAAGCGCAAGAGCGGCTTCCTGATCCCCAGCATCGTCTACAAGAGCGATCTAGGCGTCGGCGTAAAGGTTCCCTATTATTTCGCCTTGTCACCGACCTACGACCTGACCGTCACCGGCACCGGCTACACCAAGCAAGGCTTCCTCGGTGAGGCCGAGTGGCGCCAGCGCTTCAACAATGGTCAGTACAGTTTGAAGATTGCCGGGATTCAGCAGCGGGATCCTGATGCCTTCCTGGACACGGATGCATTCCCGGCCACGGCTGGCCACAACATCAATTCGGGTGAAGTTGGCGATCCGAACAAATTCCGCGGGATGATGGGCACCCAGGGGCAGTTCGCCATCAATCCGCGCTGGAATTTCGGCTGGGATGTGCTGCTGCAGACCGACAAGAACTTCTCGAACACCTACGGCATCGACAAGTACGGCAGCAGCGTCCACCAGTCGTCGGTCTACCTGACGGGCCTCAACGGCCGCAACTATTTCGACCTGCGCGCCATGCACTTCGAGGTGCAGGAAGATACGCCCAACAGCAATATCTCTGCACGCAGCAACCAGCAGCCCTGGGTGCTGCCGACGCTCGACTACGCCTATATTCCCGACATATCGGTGGCCGGCGGTCAGTTGTCACTCAATGCCAACGCGCGCGTCATCCGCCGCGACGATCTTGATCAGACCTACTTCACCCCCTACACACCGGCGTCGGGCGTCCAGCGTGTCCGCGGCATCGAAGGCGAATCCGGACGTCTCACCACCGAGGCCGAGTGGAAGCGGTCCTTCGTCACCGATAATGGGCTGGTGCTGACGCCGTTGCTCGCGCTGCAAAGCGATGTCGACTACGTCAACGCGTCATCGGCTTCGCTTGCCGCAGTCAACCAGATGGCAACGAATTTGGGCCAGCAGGACGATATGCGTTCCTCGTTTGCCCGTTTCATGGCCACCGCCGGGCTCGAAATGCGTTGGCCGGTGCTGTTTTCGGCTGCCAATTCGAGCCATGTGGTCGAACCGATGGCACAGGTCTTCATGCGCCCGAACGAGCAATATGTCGGCGGGCTTGCGGTTCCCAATGAAGACGCCCAAAGCATGGTCTTCGACGCGACCACGTTGTTCGAACGCGACAAGTTTTCCGGCTACGACCGTGTCGAAGGCGGTTCGCGCGCCAATGTCGGCCTGCGCTATTCCGGCTCCTACAACAATGGCTGGGGCACCAATGCCATTTTCGGCCAGTCGTATCAGATTGGCGGCGAGAATTCCTTCGCCGCGCCGGATCTGGTGAATGTCGGCGCCTTCTCGGGCCTCGACAACACCAAGTCCGACTATGTCGGCCTGTTTGGCGTCAACAGCCCCAATGGCTTTGCCGCCTCGGTTAGCGGCCGGTTCGACGAACAGAGCTTTGAAATGCGCCGCGGCGAGCTAAAGGCCGCCTATACCGGCCTGCCGGTATCGCTGACCGCCAAATACGCCTTCATCCAGGCACAGCCGCTTTACGGTTTCACGACCGACCGCCACGAAGTCACGCTTGGTGCGTCGACGCATCTCGCTGAGAACTGGCGCGTCTTCGGGACCGGAACCTATGATTTGCAGGAAAGCCTGCTGGTCAGCGACGGCGTCGGCTTCGCCTACAACGATTCCTGCTTCACCTATCTGATGACGTACTCGCAGTCGCGCGACCTGAACACTCGGGAGGTGTCGCAGACCATCGGCTTCAACCTGTCGTTCCGTACCCTCGGCGATTTCGGCTCGTCGAGCAGTGCCATCGACACGATCCAGTAACAGTCGGCGACATCGTTTCGCCGCATAGGGCTGGCACGGATTTCGTGCACCCGGAACGCATGAATTGGGCGGAACCGGGATAGAATTGGGATGCCAACGATGAGGAAATATCTGTTTTCAGCAGGGTTCGCGCTGCTTTTGGCGGCGACGTCCGTGTCGGTCACCGTGATGACGCCGCCGGCTTTCGCCAGCGAGATCAAATACGTCGTCAACGACGTTCCGGTCACCTCCGGTGACATCGCGCATCGCGCCGCCTTCTTGAAGCTGCAGCGCAAGAAGGGCGATGCCGCCCAGGAAATGATCGACCAGACGCTGCGACTGGCCGAGGCCAAGCGGCTTGGTATCCGCATCAGCGATGCGCAGGTCGAGGCTGCCTACCAGCGCTTTGCCTCGAACAATAAGATGCAGCTCAGCCAGCTCGACGGCGTCATGGAGAAATCAGGCGTCACCAAGGGCCACTTCAAGGAATTCATCCGCGCCCAGATGGCCTGGAACCAGGCCTTGAGCGCGCGTTACCGTTCCGGCGATGGCACCGGCGCCGTCAGCGAGCAAGACCTTGTCAGGAAGATGCTCGAAAAAGGCGGCTCCAAGCCGAGCGCTACCGAGTACATGCTACAGCAGGTCATCTTCGTGGTACCGGCCGCCGAGCGCAGCGCGACGCTGGCCAAGCGCAAGCGTGAGGCTGACGCCATGCGCGCCCGCTTCAACGGCTGCAACACGACGCATGAGTTCGCCAAGGGTCTGATCGACGTCACCGTTCGTGACCTGGGCCGGGTGCTGGCGCCGCAACTGCCGTCGGACTGGGCCGAGCAGATCAAGGCGACCAAGGTCGGTGGCGCAACCGTCACGCGCGAGACCGAACGCGGCGTCGAATTCATCGGCATCTGCTCGTCGCGCGAAGTCTCGGACGATAAGGTTGCCCAGATGGTGTTCCAGAGCGAAGGCTCAGGTGGTGACAAGAACGCCGATGAGCTCAGCAAAAAATATGTCGACGAGTTGAAGGCGAAAGCCCGCATCGTCAAGCGCTGACGTGGGCAGCACAGTGATTGCGCTCGCCTTGAGCGCCGGCGATCCGTCCGGCATCGGGCCGGAGATCGCGATTGCCGCGTTCATGGCGCGAGAGGCCGCAGCCTTGCCTCCCTTCTATCTGCTCGCCGATCCGGCGCTGATCGCCTCCCGGGCCCGCCTCCTCGGCATTTCGCTGCCGGTCGTTGAAACGACACCCGCGAAAGCGGCGCAAGTGTTTGGCCGCGCCCTGCCGATCGTGCCGCTGGCTGCTCGCTGCATCGATAGCCCCGGCCGGCCGGACCCGGCCAATGCGGCCGCCACTATCGAAGCCATCGACCGCGCCGTCGCCGACTGCCTTGCCGGCGACGCCGCCGCTGTCGTCACCTGCCCGATAGCCAAAAAGCCGCTCTACGATGCCGGCTTTGGCTTTCCCGGTCATACCGAATATCTGGCGCATCTGTCGGCCCGACACACCGGCGTCGAGGCGATGCCGGTGATGATGCTGGCCGGCCCCGAGTTGCGCACCGTCCCCGTCACCATCCACATCGCGCTGGCGGCGGTGCCCAAGGCGCTGACCACCGAATTGATCGTCGCGACGGCGCGCATCACCGCTGCCGACCTCATCGGCCGCTTCGGCATCGCCAGGCCGCGGCTGGCCGTTGCCGGGCTCAATCCGCATGCGGGTGAAGGCGGTGCCATGGGCCTCGAGGACGAGCGCATCGTGCGCCCGGCGGTCGACATCCTGCGAGCCGAAGGCATCGACGCTTTCGGCCCCCTGCCCGCCGACACATTGTTCCACGCCCGTGCGCGGGCCGGCTACGACGCGGCCCTATGCATGTACCACGACCAGGCGCTGATTCCGGCCAAGGCACTGGCCTTCGACGAGGCGGTCAATGTCACGCTCGGCCTGCCCTTCATTCGCACCTCGCCCGACCACGGTACGGCCTTCGACATCGCCGGCAAGGGCGTGGCGAGGCCCGACAGCCTGATGGCGGCGCTGAAGCTCGCCAGGCGATTGGCCGACAGCGGCACGAGGGCCGCCGCAGTATGAGCGCTTCCTGCCTGAGCCTGCGCGCATGAGCATCGATGGGCTGCCGCCGCTGCGCGAGGTGATCGAGCGTCATGGGCTGCAGGCAAAGAAGGCGCTCGGCCAGAATTTCCTGTTCGACCTCAACCTCACCGGCAAGATCGCCCGCACCGCCGGCGACTTGTCCGATGCAACCGTGATCGAGGTCGGTCCCGGCCCTGGCGGGCTGACCCGCGCATTGCTCGCCAACGGGGCGCGCCACGTCATTGCCATCGAGCGCGACGAACGCTGCCTCGCGGCGCTCGCCGAAATATCGGATCATTATCCCGGCCGGCTGGAGATTGTATCCGGCGATGCGCTGAAGACGGACTTCGCAGCCCTTGCCGATGGGGGAGCCGGCGGCCCGGTCAAGATCATCGCCAACCTGCCGTACAATATCGGCACGGAGCTGCTGGTGCGCTGGTTGACGGTCGGCGAATGGCCGCCCTTCTATGCATCGATGACGCTGATGTTCCAGCGCGAGGTGGCCCTACGCATCGTCGCCACACCCGGCAGCGATGCCTATGGCAGGCTTGGCGTGCTGGCCGGCTGGCGCACGCAGGCCAGGATCGCGTTCGACGTGCCGCCCCAGGCGTTCACACCGCCGCCCAAGGTCACCTCTTCAGTGGTGCATCTGGAGCCGCGCGCGACACCCCTGCCCGCCGATGTGAAAAAACTCGGCCGCGTCACCGAAGCCGCCTTCGGCCAACGCCGCAAGATGCTGCGGCAGAGTGTGAAAAGCCTCGGCGGCGAAGCTTTGCTCGAACGCGCCGGCATCGATCCGACACGCCGCGCCGAAACACTCAGCGTCGAGGAATTCGTGCGCCTGACCAACACGAGGTAGCTTTCTTCTCCCTGTTCACAGGGGAAGGAAGAAGCATCAGCCGGTCTTCTCGTCCAACAGCCCCGAGACGAAATCGAACAGGCCGGGCCGGCGATCGCGTCTCAGCCGCTCGGCGACGACGATGCCGCGCACTTCGGCGAAGGCGCGGTCGAGGTCGTCATTGACGATGACGAAATCATATTCCTTCCAGTGCTCGATCTCGTTGCGGGCGTTTTTCAGCCGCGTCTCGATCACCGCCTCCTGGTCTTCGGCGCGACGCTTCAGCCGCGCCTTCAATTCCTTCATCGACGGCGGCAGGATGAAGATCGAGACGATGTCGGCACGCATCTTCTCCTTGAGCTGCTGTGCGCCTTGCCAATCGATGTCGAACAGCATGTCGCGCCCTTCAGCCAGTGCCAGTTCGGCCGGCTCGCGCGGTGTCGCGTAGCAATTGCCGTGCACTTCGGCCCATTCCAGCAGGGCGTCGGAATCGCGCAGCCGCTCGAAATCGCGCATTGTCCGGAAATGGTAGTGAACACCTTCGATCTCACTGCCGCGGCGCGGTCTGGTGGTGACCGAGACCGACAGTTCGAGGCTGGAATCGCTTTCCAGAAGGTTGCGCGCGATCGTCGACTTGCCGGCGCCGGACGGCGACGACAGGACGAGCATCAGGCCCCGGCGGCGAATGCGGGACCCTAAATCCTTGGCAACCATCGGCTACTCCAGATTCTGGATCTGTTCACGAAACTGGTCGACCACGGCCTTCAGCTCCAGCCCGATCGCGGTGACCGTAGCGGCGTTCGACTTCGAGCACAGCGTATTCGATTCGCGGTTAAATTCCTGTGCCAGAAAATCGAGCTTGCGGCCGACCGCGCCGCCGCCCTCAAGCAGTGCCCGACCAGATGCGACATGCGTTTTCAGGCGGTCGATCTCTTCGCGAATATCGGCTTTGGTGGCCAGGAAAGCCGCCTCCATGTGCAGCCGGCTGGCGTCCAGATTGGCGGACGCGTCCATCAGCAGCCTGACCTGCTCGGCGAGGCGTTCGCGGATCGCCGCCGTCTCGCGAGACGGATCGGCCTCTGCCCGCAACGTCAACGCCTCGATTGCATCGATATGGCCCGCCAGCAGCAGGGCCAGTGCGGCACCTTCGCCCTGTCGCGCCTGTTCCAGTCCTTTGAGGGCCACCTCGAGCGCGGCCGTGATCGCGATGTCGAGCGCGGCGCGCGCCTCTTCGGTTTCGACAGTCTCGGGAATATCGAGCACGCCGCGCAGCGAAAGCAATCCGTCCGATGTCGCGGGGGCGACACCGAACTGCTCCTGCAACCGCTTGGCGAGCCCCGCAAGGTCCTTCAGAAAGACTTCGTTGACGACGGGCTGCGCCTGAGCGCCGGCGGCACGGCCAATGGTCAGCGTCGCCTGGAAATTACCCCGCGCAAAGCGCTTCTGAAGCGTCTGCCTGACAGCCGGTTCCAGCCGTTCGAAACCTTGCGGCAATCGCAGCCGCACCTCGACGCTCTTGCCGTTGACGGACTTGACCTCCCAGGCGATCGCGGTGCCTTCATGCTCGGCGACGGCACGTGCAAAACCGGTCATGCTCTGCAAATTCATATCGCCCACAAGTCCCTGGCACATCGCTCCGAAACCGGTTTTCCGGAGGGGAGCACGTGCGGCTTAAAAATGACTGCGCCGCAGGCACGCCGAAATCGGACGCGCGGCGCTGCTCCAAATGTCAGGGGCGCCGCCTTGTGGCAACGCCCCTCTTCGTCCTACTGGGCAGCGCCCGCATCGCCGCCGCCGCTGTCGTCGCCGGCGTCAGCCGGCTTGTCAGCATTGCCGTCAGCCGGCTTGTCGGCATTGCTGTCGCCGGCGCCGGTGGTGTTGGCGCCTTTGGCGGCGTCGTCGGCCTGCTTCTTCTGCAACGCGCGATAGCGGGCGACGTTCTCATTGTGCTCTTCCAGCGTCGCGGCAAAGACATGGCCGCCGGTACCATCGGCGACGAAGTAAAGATCGTCGGTCTTCGACGGGTTGGCCACTGCCTCCAGCGCCGCCCGACCCGGATTGGCGATCGGCGTCGGTGGCAGGCCGTTGATCACATAGGTGTTGTAGGGCGTCTGCTTCTGGATGTCCGACTGATAGATCGGCCGGTCCGCCGGCTTGCCCTTGCCGCCGAACAGACCGTAGATGATGGTTGGGTCGGATTGCAGGCGCATGCCCTTGGCCAGCCGGTTCAGGAAGACCGCGGCAACCCGTGAACGCTCGTCACCCTTGCCCGTTTCCTTCTCGACGATCGAGGCCAGCGTGACGAACTCTTCGACATTGGCCAGCGGCAGGTCCGGCGCGCGCCGCTGCCAGACTTCGTCGACCAGCTTCTTCTGATCTCCCAGCAACTTGTCGATCATCTGCTGGCGCGTCGCGCCGCGCGTGAAGCGCAGCGTATCGGTGGCGAGGCTGCCCTCGGGAGGAGTGGTCGCCGGCATATCGCCGCTCAAGGCCGGCTCATCGGCGATGCGCTGCAGCGCCTGCTCGACCGTCAGCCCTTCCGGAACGGTCAGCGAATACATCACCGACTTGCCGCTCTTCAAAAGCTCCATGATGTCGCGCATGGAAGCCTTGGGCTTGATCTCGTACTCGCCGGCCTTCAGCGCCGAGTCATTGCCGTAGGCGCGCACGCCAAGGCGGAAGATCCGGGCGTCGCTGATCAGTCCGCGGCGTTCGAGCTGGTCGGCAATATCCTGGACGCCGGTATTCGGCTTGACCAGGAACGTGTCGCCATTGGCCGAGGGGCCAGCTTCGGTGAATTCCTGCTTGCCGAAATAGACCGCGGCGCCGGCCGCCAGAACCATCAGCATCACCACGGAGATGACGAAGTTCATGAACACGACGACCTGGCTGCGCGAAGCACGCGAGCGCTTCGGCGGCGGTGTGCCGGCCTCCGGCCGCAAGGCCTCGCTCGCCGTCTTCGGCATGATCGGCCCCGATGCCGGACGCTGTCCGAATTCTCCGTTGCCCGCCGGATTTGTGTTCATTTTGCCCTACCGTTTGATCGCTCAACGAATCCCCTGCGGCAGAGTAGGGGCGAATATGGCAAAATTGACGGCATGCCGAAGCATCGCCGGGCAGTTGGACGATCAGCCATTATAGCGCTGGAAGACAAGCGAAGCGTTGGTGCCGCCAAAGCCGAAGGAATTGGACAGTGCAACGTCGATCTGGCGAGCGCGCGGCTTGTTGGGCACCAGGTCGATCGCGGTCTCGCGCTCCGGGTTGTCGAGGTTGATGGTCGCCGGCGCGACATTGTCGCGAATGGCGAGGATCGAAAAGATCGCTTCGGCAGCACCGGCCGCCCCCAGCAGATGGCCGATCGACGACTTGGTGGACGACATCGAAATCTTAGACGCGGCATTGCCGACAAGCCGCTCGACGGCGCCGAGTTCGATCGTATCGGCCATGGTCGAGGTGCCGTGCGCGTTGATGTAGTCGACATCGGCGGGCGTCAGCTTGGCCCGGTTCAACGCCGCCGTCATGCAGCGGAAGGCGCCGTCGCCGTCTTCGGCAGGCGCTGTGATGTGATGGGCATCACCGGTGAGGCCGTAGCCGGTCACCTCGGCGTAAATCTTGGCGCCGCGCGCCTTGGCGTGTTCGAGCTCTTCAAGCACGACGACGCCGGCGCCCTCGCCCATGACGAAGCCGTCGCGGTCGCGGTCGTAGGGGCGCGATGCCGTTTGCGGCGCATCGTTGCGATCGGTCGACAGTGCCCGGCACGCGGCGAAGCCGGCGATCGACAGCCGTGTCACCGGCGCTTCGGCGCCACCGGCGACCATTACGTCGGCATCGCCCCACATGATCAGCCGGGCAGCGTCGCCAATGGCGTGCGCACCGGTCGAACAGGCGGTGACGACGGCGTGGTTCGGGCCTTTCAGCCCGTGCCTGATCGAGACCTGCCCGGAAACGAGATTGATGATCTGGCCCGGGATGAAGAACGGGCTGATGCGGCGCGGGCCGCGTTCCTTGAGGATCATCGCGTTCTCGGCGATGCCTTCGATGCCGCCGATGCCGGAGCCGATCAGCACGCCGGTGGCGCACTGCTCGGCATGGGTTTTTGGCTCCCAGCCGGAATCCTTCAGCGCCTCGTCGGCGGCGGCAATCCCGTACAGGATGAAGTCGCCGATCTTGCGCAATTCCTTCGGCTCGAGCACGGCTTCGGGATTGAAGGTGGCATTGCTGCCATCGCCACGCGGAATGACGTGGGCGATCTTGCAGGCAAGATCCTCCACCTCAAACTCGGTGATGCGTTTGGCTGCGCTGCGGCCGGTCAGTAGTTCCTTCCAGCTGTGCTCGAAGCCCATGCCGAATGGCGACAACAACCCAAGGCCCGTGACGACGACACGCCTCATCGCAGGTCCTCCCCGGTGATGACTGCGGAAAGCGTCAGGCGGATGCCTTGTCGATATACTTCACCGCGTCGCCGACGGTCAGGATGGTCTCGGCCGCATCGTCGGGAATCTCGACGCCAAATTCTTCTTCGAACGCCATGACGAGTTCGACCGTGTCGAGGCTGTCGGCGCCCAGATCATCGATGAAGCTCGCCTGCTCCGTCACTTTGTCGGCATCGACACCAAGGTGCTCGATGACGATCTTTTTGACGCGCTCTGCGGTGTCACTCATTTGGGGCATCCTCGTCTTTTGTTTGTCTGTCTTCGTTAGCGGGCAGAATGCCGCTAATCAAGCTGAAAGATGGTCCTGCCGGAAACGCAACGGCCACGGACCGGTTTTTGCCCGAACCGCCGGGTTGCGGGCCGCATTACACGAAAAATAGCTGAGGTCCAAGCCGAAATGGTCTCTTTTCACAAGCCGGCAACAACTCCGCCGGACCTCGTTCAGATCATCGCCATGCCGCCATTCACATGGATGGTCTGGCCGGTGACGTAGGCGGCTTCGTTGGAGGCGAGATAGGCAACGGCGGATGCGACTTCAGCGCCGGTGCCCATGCGGCGCGTCGGGATCGCCGCCATGATCGCTTCCTTCTGCTTGTCGTTGAGCTTGTCGGTCATCGCCGATTCGATGAAGCCCGGGGCGACGCAGTTGACGGTGATGTTGCGGGTGGCGATCTCCTGCGCCAGCGATTTCGAAAAGCCGATCATGCCGGCCTTGGAGGCGCAGTAGTTGGCCTGGCCGGGATTGCCGGTGACACCGACAACCGAGGTGATGTTGATGATACGGCCGTGACGGCGGCGCATCATGGGATGGGTGAGTTCGCGGGTCAGCCTGAAGACAGCGGTCAGGTTGACCTCGAGCACGGTATCCCAGTCGGCGTCCGACATGCGCACGAACAGCCCGTCCTTGGTGATGCCGGCATTATTGACCAGGATGTCGACGCCTTCGAGATCGGCCTCCGCCTTCTGGCCGAGCGCCTTGACCTCGTCACGGTTCGACAGGTTGGCCGGGAACAGCTTGACCCGATCGCCAAGCTCCGCGGCCAGCGTCTCCAGTTTCTCGACGCGCGTGCCATGCAGGCCGACGATGGCGCCTTGCGCATGCAGCACCCTGGCGATCGCCTCGCCAATGCCTCCCGATGCGCCGGTGACGAGTGCCTTGCGGCCAGTCAATTCGAACATTTTTGTCTCCTGATTGAGAAGAGAACACCCTTTGCACGGGCAGGGTCAAATGGCACTAGATTAAGCAAGCGTCGCCAGCGCCGCCTCGACATCAGCCGCGGAGCCGACCGACGCGATGGCGATGTCGCGGTTGATGCGCCGCGCCAGGCCTGAAAGCACCTTTCCGGCGCCGATCTCGTAAAGCGTGGCGATGCCGTTTGCGCCGAACCATTCCACAGTCTCGCGCCAGCGCACGCGGGCAACCACCTGCTCGACCAGACGCCGCGCGATCTCGTCCGGATCATTGGTCGGGGTGACGGTGACGTTGGAGACGATGGGAACCACCGGGGCGGCCTTCGCCACGCTGGCCAGAGCCTCGCGCATGATCTCGGCCGCTGGCATCATCAGCGCGGAGTGGAAAGGCGCCGAAACCTGCAGCATCAGCGCCCGCTTGGCGCCCTTTTCCGTGCAAAGTTTCGCCGCCAGCTCCACTGCGCCCTTTGTGCCTGAAATGACCAGTTGGCCGCCGCCATTGTCGTTCGCCACCTGGCAGACAGAGCCAGCCCCTTGGGCAGCCTCGGCGCAGGCGGCTTCTACATCCGCCTGTTCCAACCCGATGATAGCCGCCATGGCGCCCTCGCCGGCCGGCACCGCCGCCTGCATGGCATTGCCCCGGATGCGCAGCAGCCTGGCGGCATCGGCAACCGAAACGAAGCCGGCGGCCGCGAGCGCCGAATATTCGCCCAGCGAATGGCCGGCGACATAGGCGACCTTGTCCTTCAGCGAGAAGCCGCGCGATTCCAGCGCCCTGATCGCGGCCAGCGACACCGCCATCAGCGCCGGCTGGGCATTGGCGGTCAGCGTCAACGTCTCCTCCGGCCCTTCCCAGATCAGCTTCGACAGGTTTTCGCCAAGCGCGTCGTCCACCTCCTGGAAGACCCTGCGCGCCTCGGGAAAGGCATCGGCGAGATCCTTGCCCATGCCGACAGCCTGGCTGCCTTGTCCAGGAAAGGTGAATGCAACGGCCATATGAGGGCTCCCAAGGGCTGGTTTTGCTTGCCCGATAGTCGGGTTTTTCTTGCCTGTGACGCAAGGCAGGCCGCCAAGTCAAGCCCAGTTCGACCCTGGCCGGCGGCACCATCGCCGGCCGAGTGCCTGTTCCGAAAGGCTTTTTGGCGATCACTCCTGATGAAAACCGCTCACGAATCGTTTGCTGGCTCTTCTTATTTCCGCCACAGGCGCTAGCTTTGCGTGACAATTATATGACAATCGAGTGACGAGTTTGTCGCTGGGTGGGGAAGTTAAAGTGGCAAAGAGTTCTAAACGCGTCGGCAAAGCCGCGCCACAGTTCCTGGAAGACGACCCGTCCACCGGTTATCTGCCGGGCAGGACATGGCCGGTCGTGCGCTATGGGCTGGTCAGCCTGGCAATCGCGGCCGTCATGGTGTTTGCGATCGAATTGATCGTGCGCGGCGACTTTGCCGGCACGGTCGCCTTCTTCCTGCAGCCGCTCAAGCCGGGTTGGACCACCATCGTCGTGTTCGCGCTGATCCTGATCGGCCTTGATGCCGTGCTTGGCCGCAGCCACCAGAGCCTGATGATCGTCGCACCGCTGACCCTTTCCCTTGCCTTCGTCGGCCACCAGAAGTCGCATTATCTCGGCGATCCGCTCTATCCCACCGATTTCCTCTATGCCCGCCAGATCTTCGCGCTGCTGCCCCTCCTGGTGCGCGACCGGCCGATGACCGCGCTCGCCATGGTGGTCGGCATCGTCGCCGGCCTGTCGCTGCTCGTCTATGGCTGGCGGCTATGGCGCCGCAAGGTTCCGGCGCTCAGCCGCAAGGGCCGCCTTGCCCGGCTGACGCTGGCGGTGCCGCTGCTCGCCTTCTTCGTTTCGATCATGGACTACGCCACCTTCTCCTGGACCAGGGACCGGCTGCAGATCATCCCGATCATGTGGGACCAGAAGGAAAATTATGCCTCCAACGGCTTTGCCCTGGCCTTTGCCCTCAACGTGCCGATGGCCCATGTCTCGGCACCGCCAGGCTATTCAGACAAGGCAATCGCGGCGATCGACAGGACCGATGTGACCGCCTCGATGCCGGCGGAAAAGCCCGACATCATCATTGTCATGAGCGAATCCTTCTGGGATCCGACCAAGCTGCCCGGCGTCACCATCACGCCCGACCCGATCCCCAACGTGCGCGCGTTGCGCTCGGGCTCGATGTTCTCGCCCGAATTCGGCGGCATGACCGCCAACATCGAGTTCGAGGCGCTGACCGGCTTTTCCAACGCCTTCCTGCCGGCCGGCAGCATCCCCTATCAGCAATATGTGCGCACGCCGACGCCTTCGCTCGCAACCTTCCTCAAGAGCCAAGGCTACCGGGCGCGCGCCATCCATCCCGGCACCAACTGGTTCTGGAACCGTGGCGCGGTCTATGCGGATTTCGGCTTCAACGATTTCAAATCAGAAGAGACGCTGCCCCCTTTGCAAAAGCGCGGGCCGCTGGCGTCCGACGCGGCGATGACCGACGAGATCATCAGCGAGGCCGACGCCAGCGATGAGCCGGTGTTTTTCTTTGCGGTCAGCCTGCAAAACCACGGCCCCTACGAGCCGAACCGCTATTACAATCCAACACACACGGTGCAGGCACCGATCAGCCAATGGGCACGCGAATCGCTGCTAAGCTACGCCGAGGGGTCAGCCGACGCCGATCGTGGCCTTGAACGCCTTGTCGAATGGGCGAAGAAACGCTCCCGTCCCACCGTGATCGCCTTCTTCGGCGACCATCTGCCGCCGCTGGGGCCGGTCTATGTCGAAACCGGGTTCCTGAAAGACAATGTCGCGCCGCGCAAGGAACCGACGCCGCAAGCCGCACTTGAACATCACCAGACGCCGCTGATCATCTGGTCGAACCACTCCGGTCCGGTCGAGAACCTGGGCGCGGTGAGCCCGGCGTTCCTGCCCTATCACATCCTCACCACTGCCGGCATCACCCACCCCTACTACACCGGCTTCCTGGGTGAGATGCGCGAACGCTACCGCGTCGTCGACCGCAATTTGTTGCTGACGCCGACGGGCGAAGCCACGCCAGATTGGTCACGGCAGAAGGAAATCGATCCGACGATCCGCGATTTCCGCCTGCTGCAGTACGACATGATGTTCGGCAAACGCCTCGCGGCGCCGGACTTCTTCCCCGAAACGGTCGACAAAATTGTCGCCCATACGAGTTGAGCCAAACGATCCCGCGAGGATCGGGCCTGGCGACCCTTCACACGTTCAATCCGTCAACTGCAGCTTCGAGAACTTGTTGGCGATCTGCTGGAATACGTCCGGCAGTTTGGTCGGATCGTTGACGGCATAGTAGCCGCTCGGATCCGTGGCGCACGCGCTGTAAAGCGAGCGGTTGGCGGCGGTGTCGGATTGCAGCACCATGGTGTAGATTTGCACGCCCTCGTTCTTCAACTGCGTGCAAACGCTTTTGGTCCAACCGTCGACATTGCGCGCCGCGGTCGCCTGGCTGTCCGATCCAAAACGGCCACCTGCGAGATAGCCATAGGATGTGTAGTCGGACTTCGTCGGCTGTTCGCTGGCGCCATAGACGACGTTCTCGCCGTCGGTGAGCAACAGCACGATCTTGCTGACGCCGGGCGTCTTCCACGCCGCTCCGTCCGTGTAGGGCGCGGCGGGCGACAGCACCCGCATGCCCCACGACAGGCCCTCGGAGACATTGGTGCCTGAACCGTTCCACTCGGTCATCTGGCTTGCTGCCTTGCGCAGCTTGTCGAAATCGTCTGTCAGCGGGACAACGGGTGTGGGACAAGCGCGGTTCGGGCCAACGGTGACGGGGGTGCCCGTCTCGGTGATGAACTCCTTGGCGGGCGCAACATATTTGGCGACCTTTTCCTTGGCGCTCGTACCGGGCGACAACAAATCGCCGAGCAGATCGTTGAGATCGATGCCGAGAAGGTTGCCCTTCTGCTTGGCGAGCTTGGTCTTGTCGCTGACGTCGTCGAGATAGGAATTGTTGTAGTATTTATCCGAATTGCCATAGGAGGCAGACGGCTTCTGGGCAACTTCGGGGTCGTCTGGCGCAAAATACGGAACAAACAGCGTGTCGGGCTCGTCCGGGTCGGGTGGGGTATCGGAAATGTTGTAGGCGCCCGGCCGCGCCTCGACACAGCCCTTCCATCCGGTGTTGTTCCATCCGGGCTCGGTCCATCCGGTCTGCTTGAGCTGCTTGAAAAGCGCCATATGGTTGGGACGCTTGCCGTCGATGACCGGGAAATTGACGCCGTTGGTGGAGGACTTGCCGTCCATGTCGATCCAGGACGGGTCGAATTCATCGCCATCGACGTTGACGGCCGTGACGAACGGAACCAGCGAGGCGCGAATCTGGCGCGTCGGCGATTTTGTCGCCTCGAGCGTGTCGAGCAATGATTTGGTCGCCGTCCTCAACGCCGTCATGCGCGCGCCGGCCATGGAGCCGGTGTTGTCCAGCACCAGCACGACTTCGAGCTGGTTGTTCGATTCGACGGCGGAGGCATCGACCTCGATGTGCTTTTCCTTGCCGAACAGGAAGGCAAAGTTGAGAGTGACGTCGGCTGAGGCAACCGCCTTCGTCTTGACGAAATTGACGCCTTTGTCGACCGTCAACGTCGCCTTCGCATTGCCGAGTTCGCCATGGCCGGCGATGTTGGCCTGGAAATAGCGGTCAAAGGCGTCATTGCGGGTGACATCGAGATCGCCCAGATGCGAAGAGGCAAGGTTTGCCGCATCGAGGGCATTCTGCAGGTTGCTCTTGGCCCGCATCAGGGTGGAGACATCGGTTGCGAAGGCGACAGCCGTGAGGATGGCCGGCAACCCCAGCCCCAGCACAAGCGAAAAATTGCCGCTCGTCGAGCGCCAGAACTTGTTAAAAGCATCCTTACCCCCCGGAAATGCTTGCCGCTTTTGTGCGCGGATTGGCCTGGCTTCTGCGCCTTCTTTGATGAATCGACCGTTGACGGGAGAATCTCAACTCCACACAACCTGACATTGTGGTTAAGGCCCGGTTGCCGGAAACCACGAAGCCTTGTCATTGTTGCTGCTTGATTTTTCCGCCCCTGCGACACAAGGGAATGCCGCTTGCGCTTGCGTTGTGGGCGGATTGCTATATAGACGCCCCCAATCTGCCGGTCCCAGCTGGGGGCTGAACGGAGGGCCGGAGGTTTTTTCGAAAACCTTCGTGTGAAGCCAGAAGTGCTTCCGCCTCCCGTGTCTCCGCTCTCGACCGTCTCGTCATGCTCCTTTCTTCCCCGCCCCCTTTTACCGGGAACGGCGGGTCAGAGAAGTTGCAGAGGCTTTTGCCGCCGGGAACCGGGAGAGAAACGAAGAAAGGCACTGATACACTATGGCTCTTTACGAACATGTGTTTCTTGCCCGGCAGGACCTCTCGCAGCAGCAGGTCGATGCGCTTGTCGAACAGTACAAGGGCGTCATCTCCGCAAATGGCGGGTCCGTCGGCCGGGTCGAGAACTGGGGACTGAAGTCCCTCACCTACCGGGTCAACAAGAACCGGAAGGCTTACTACACGCTGATGGACCTGAACTGCCCGCCGGCCGCGCTCAACGAGATGGAGCGCCAGATGGGCCTGTCCGAAGACGTGCTGCGTTTCCTGACCATCAAGGTCGAGGCGCATGAGGAAGGCCCATCGGCCATGATGCAGAAGCGCGAAGAGCGCTCGGAACGCGGTGGCTTCGGCGACCGTGACCGTGGCGATCGTGGTCCGCGCTCGTTCGGCGACCGTGATCGCGGCGACCGTGGCGATCGTCCGCCGCGCTCGTTCGGTGACGCCGGTGCCGATCGTGGTCCGCGCCGTCCGCGCGAAGGCTTTGAAGGGGGTGCAGAATAATGGTCGACATCAACCAGATCCCGACCCGGCGCCCGTTCCATCGCCGCCGCAAGACCTGCCCGTTCTCCGGCGCCAACGCCCCCAAGATCGACTACAAGGACGTGCGTCTGCTGCAGCGCTACATTTCCGAGCGCGGCAAGATCGTGCCGTCGCGCATCACCGCCGTCAGCCAGAAGAAGCAGCGCGAACTCGCCAAGGCGATCAAGCGCGCCCGCTTCCTCGGCCTGCTGCCCTACGTGGTTCGCTAAGACTTTCGAGCGGGCGGCTTGCCGCCCGCTTTTTTCACCTCGGCGACGGGCGCCGCGGGATCGCATTCAAATCCCGAGTTGAGGTCAGACCTCTAACTGCCTGAACAGGCAGGACAGCGACACCGGCGCCAAGGCGCGCCCCAAGCTTCCTGACCTGTTCCCAAGACAATTCGGCGTCGATCGCATGATTGCCGCCCAACTGAAGGAACAAAACCATGGAAGTCATTCTTCTCGAACGCGTTTCCCGCCTCGGCCAGATGGGCGATACCGTCAAGGTCAAGGACGGCTTTGCCCGTAACTTCCTGCTGCCGCAGGGCAAGGCGCTGCGCGCCAACGAAGCCAACAAGAAGAAGTTCGAAGGCCAGCGCGCCCAACTCGAAGCCCGCAACCTCGAGCGCAAGTCGGAAGCCAGCCAGGTCGCCGAAAAGCTCGACGGCAAGAGCTTCATCGCCGTGCGTTCGGCTGGCGAAACCGGCCAGCTCTACGGCTCGGTGTCGACCCGTGACATCGCGGATCTGCTGACAGCGGAAGGCTTCACGGTCAACCGCAACCAGATCCTGCTCAACCAGCCGATCAAGACCATCGGCCTCACCAATGTGGCCATCGCGCTGCATCCGGAAGTCGAGGTCACGATCACGCTCAACATCGCCCGCACGGCCGACGAAGCCGAACGCCAGGCCAAGGGTGAGACGCTGACCACCGCCGAAGCCATCTATGGCGACGACATCAACGACAATGCGCGGCCGGAAAACTTCTTCGACCCGAACACCGAGTTCGAAGGCGGCGAAGACAACGTCTGACGATTTGAGTTGCCGGTGCGCCCTTCCGGGCGTGCCGCACTTTAGCTTCCCAGTTGGCCTCAGCTATACTGGACCAATGCCCGGGTCTCTCGCCCGGGCATTTTTGTGCCAAATGGAACTTTTCGAACCCCTATATATTGATGCAGACTACAGCGTCGCGCGTCCTTTGGCCGCGCAAAGGACGCTGTGAAACTTTGGTTTGGCGCACGATCCCTTTCCCGAAAGTCGATTTCGATTTTCGGGGTCGTGGGCCGAGACAGCCTGTCTGAGGGGACATTTGGTCATGAATATTCTGCTGAAGCGCGTTCTCGACCGCCTGGTGCGCACCGGCAATCTCAAGGTAACCGGCCCCAAGGGCGCTGCGGTGGTGTTCGGCGACGGCAGCGGCGAGCCGGTGCACATGCACATCAAGACCACGCATGCCGAGCGCGCCATCACCTTCGATCCGATGCTGGCGGTGCCGGAAGCCTACATGGACGGCGAACTCGACATTCTCGAAGGCGGCGTGCTGGGTGTGATGCGCATCGCCTTCCAGAACATGGGCAGCGGCGGCATCGACGCCACATGGTCGAAAGCCATCGAAGGCCTGCGTCATGCCTTCCGCCGCCTGCAGCAGATCAACACCGCCTCGCGCTCACGCCGCAACGTGCAGCGCCATTACGACCTGTCGGGCGACCTCTACCGGCTCTTCCTCGACGAGGACATGCAGTATTCCTGCGCCTATTTCGAGCAGCCGGACATGACGCTCGACGAAGCGCAGGCTGCCAAGAAACGCCACATCGCCGCCAAGCTCAGGCTGAAGGCCGGCCAGACGGTGCTCGACATCGGGTCCGGCTGGGGCGGGCTCAGCCTCTATCTCGCCAAGGCGTTCGACGTCGACGTGCAAGGCGTGACACTGTCGACCGAACAGCATGGCGTCGCCACCGACCGCGCGCACGCGCAAGGGTTGGAAAGCCGCGTGCATTTCGAGCTGAAGGACTACCGCGAGCTCAACGAGCGTTTCGACCGCATCGTCTCGGTCGGCATGTTCGAACATGTCGGCGTCAACCATTACCGCACCTTCTTCGACAAGTCGGCGACACTGCTCAAGCCGGATGGCGTTATGCTGTTGCACACGATCGGCCGCTCCGGCGTTCCGTGGGCGACCACCGCCTTCGTCCGCAAATACATCTTCCCGGGCGGCTATGTCCCTGCGCTCTCCGAAGTCATGCCGGCGATCGAGAAGTCGGGGCTGGTCGTCACCGACATCGAAATCCTGCGGCTGCACTATGCCGACACGCTGAAGCACTGGGGCGAGCGCTTCGCCGCCAACCGCGACAAGGCCAAGGCGATCTACGACGAGCGCTTCTGCCGCATGTGGGAGTTCTACCTGGCCGCTTCGGAAGCCGCTTTCCGCTGGCAGGATCTGGTGATCTTCCAGATCCAGATCGCCAAGAAGAACGACACCTTGCCGACGACGCGCGAGTACATGGCCAAATGCGAGAAGGCGCTTGAGATGCGCGATATGGGTCACCGTGAAACGGATCCCATCGAGAAAAGCCCGGTAGCCAAGGCAACTCGCCGCCGCAAGGTCGCGGACCAGAAATAGCATTGCGGCTTGCCATTGCCAGCGCGTGCACTGAAAAAGGTCCAGTGATCGCCACCGGACCTTTTTCATGACCTATGTCCTCTACGTCGCTGCTGCCCTGGCCGAGATCGCAGGCTGCTTTTCGTTCTGGGCGTGGTGGCGGCTGGAGAGGTCGCCACTGTGGCTGCTCCCCGGTCTCGCCTCGCTCGCTTTATTCGGCTTCCTGCTGGCGCTGGTCGATGCCAATGCCGCCGGCCGCGCCTACGCCGCCTATGGCGGCATCTACATCGCGGCGTCGCTTGGCTGGCTGTGGCTGGCGGAGGGCGTGCGCCCCGACCGCTGGGACCTCGCAGGAGCTGCGTTCTGCATTGTCGGCGCCTCGGTGATCCTCGTCGCGCCACGCGGAGCCTGAGCATGGAGTTACCGGCCCCACTTCGCCAGGGTGTCGAGCGTCTGCTCGAGAACGTTCCGCTGGCGACACTCAAGCAGGCGGCAAAAACGCTGTCCGACCGGTACCGCGCCGAACTGCGCGATGGTCGGCTGCATATGGCTGAGAACCTGGCCGTGCAAGCCTACCTGGCGACGCGGCTGCCGGCGACCTACGCCGCCGTCCGCGCCAGCCTCGATGCGCTCGGCGACGCCAGGCCCGGCTTTCAACCCAAGAGCCTGCTCGATGTCGGCGCCGGCCCTGGTACGGTGCTTTGGGCCACGAGCGACTTGTGGCCCGATCTCGAACAGGCGGTGCTGTTCGAAGCCAGCGCCGCGGCGCGCAAGGTCGGCGAAACGCTTGCCGCCGGGGCGATTGCCGCCCGAACCAGATGGCTGGCCGGCGACGCCACCATCGACCTTGCCGACATCGAGCCGGCCGATCTGGTCACTTGCGCCTATGTGCTCGACGAAATTGTCCCTGCTTCAGTGCCAAAGCTCATCGGTCGGCTGTGGCAACTCACCGACGATACGCTGCTGGTCGTCGAGCCGGGCACGCCGGCCGGATGGCAGCGCATCCTTGCCGTGCGCCGGCAACTGATCGAGGCGGGCGCGCATGTGCTTGCGCCCTGCCCGCATCAGGCGCCCTGCCCGCTCACCCCGCCCGACTGGTGCCATTTTTCCCGCCGCGTCGCCCGCTCGCGCTTGCATCGGCTGGCCAAGGATGGCGACGTGCCGTGGGAAGACGAGAAGTTCATCTATGTCGCCGCTTCGCGACAGCCTGCTCCTTCCCTTCAGGCGCGGGTCATCGCGCCACCAAAATCAGGATCCGGCAAGGTGTTGCTGAAACTTTGCGAGAGCAATGGCAGTGCCGGCGAAAGGCTGTTCACCAAGCGCGACGGCGAGACGTTCAAGGCAGCGCGGCGGTCGGACTGGGGCGACGTTCTGGAGATTTGACCGGCACAATTGTTCTTGCTTCGTTCTTGTTTTTCGTGTAGATTGTTCCTTTGCCGAGTCAACAGAAATCGGGGGACGGGAATTCTGTCCTGTGGACGATTTGTTGTTCCTGTGAACAAGCGAACATTGATGTTGGTTGGCATCGGCACTGTTGCAGATAAGTCAGCACTGACTTTTGTCATTCTGGTATCGAAGAGCCGGGATCGAAATCGGGGATATCATGGCAGAGGCAGCGCGAAAATTCGGCGTCGCGGAAACACCGCTTTATCGTGAGGCGCCAAACAACATCGAGGCCGAGCAGGCGCTGCTCGGCGCCATCCTGGTCAACAACGACGCCTTCTACCGTGTCTCGGACTTCCTGAAGGCCGGCCATTTCTACGAACCGCTGCACCGCAAGATCTATGAGGTGGCGTCCGAGTTCATCCGCATGGGCAAGGTTGCGACGCCGATCACGCTGAAAACCTTCCTGCCGGCCGATGAGAAGGTCGGCGACATGACGATGGCGCAATATGTCGTGCGGCTGGCGGTGGAAGCCGTCACAGTCGTCAACGCCACTGACTATGGCCGCGCCATCTATGACCTTGCGACGCGTCGCGCGCTGATCACCGTCGGCGAGGACATGGTCAACATCGCCTATGACGCGCCGGTCGACATGGCGCCCACCGAACAGATCGAGGATGCCGAGCGGCGGCTGTTCGAGCTGGCCGAAAACGGCCGTTACGATGGCGGTTTCGAGAGTTTTTCCGACGCGTTGAAGAACGCCGTGGACATGGCCAGTGCCGCCTATATGCGCGATGGGCACCTGTCCGGCATTGCCACCGGCCTGCGCGATCTCGACCACCGCATGGGCGGCCTGCAGCCGTCGGATTTGATCATCATCGCCGGCCGTCCGGGCATGGGCAAGACGTCGCTGGCCACCAACATCGCCTACAACATCGCTGCCGCCTATGAGCCTGCCCAGCAGGCGGACGGCTCCGTCAAGGCGGCCAATGGCGGCGTCGTCGGCTTCTTCTCGCTCGAAATGTCGTCGGAGCAATTGGCCACCCGCATCATTTCCGAGCAAACCGAAATCCCATCGTCGAAAATCAGGCGCGGCGACCTCACGGAAGCCGATTTCGGCAAGCTTGTTGCCTACACGCAGGAGAACCACAAGCGCCCGCTCTACATCGACCAGACGGGCGGTATCTCGATTGCCCAGCTTGCGGCTCGCGCCCGCCGCCTCAAGCGCCAGCGCGGGCTGGATCTGATGGTCATCGACTATATCCAGCTCATGCAGGGTTCGTCCGCCAAGGCGTCGCAGAACCGCGTCCAGGAAATCACCGAGATCACCACCGGACTGAAGGCGCTCGGCAAGGAGCTTGGCGTGCCGATCATCGCGCTCTCACAGCTCTCGCGTCAGGTCGAAAGCCGCGACGACAAGCATCCTCAGCTGTCGGACTTGCGCGAATCGGGTTCGATCGAGCAGGACGCCGACGTGGTGCTGTTTGTGTACCGCGAGGAATACTACATCAAAAACAAGGAGCCCGAGAAAGGCACGCCCGAGCACCTCGCCTGGGAAACAAAGATGGTCGAGGTCCAGGGCAAGGCCGAAGTGATCATCGCCAAGCAGCGCCATGGACCGACCGGCACTGTCAGCCTTGCCTTCCAGGGCGAATTCACCCGCTTCTCCGACCTCGCCGAAGAGCATCATTTGCCTGAAAGATTCGAGTGACCTCTTGAGAAAGGTCTCGTTCCTTCGCGCCCCTCTCTGTCCTGCCGGACATCTCCCCCTCAAGGGGGGAGATTGGCAGCTTCATAGTACGCTCCCCTCCTTCGATGTCGAAGATTGGCGAAAGCCGATGCGACTTCCAATCTCCCCCCTTGAGGGGGAGATGTCCGGCAGGACAGAGGGGGGCACTGTCCYGCAGACCTATCTGTCAACTGGCGACCAAGCAGGCCCTGCCTGATGGCCAAATCGCGGGTTCAGTTCATCTGCCAGAATTGCGGATCGGTGCATCAGCGCTGGGCCGGCAAATGCGATGCCTGCGGCGAGTGGAACACGCTGGTCGAGGAAGGCACGTCCGGCGGCATCGGCTCAGGGCCGGCCAACACGCGCAACGCCCGCAAGGGTCGCGCGGTGGTGCTGACAACGCTGTCGGGCGACATCGAGGACGCTCCGCGCATCATTTCAGGCATCGGCGAACTCGATCGCGCCACCGGCGGCGGCTTCGTGCGCGGCTCGGCGCTGCTGGTCGGCGGCGATCCCGGCATCGGCAAGTCGACGCTTTTGACCCAGGCCGCGGCTGCACTGGCGTCAAAAGGCCACCGCGTCGTCTACGTCTCGGGCGAAGAGGCCGTCGCGCAGATCAGGCTGCGGGCGCAGCGGCTCGGTGTTGCCGCCACGCCGGTGGAACTTGCCGCCGAGACCAATGTCGAGGACATCCTCGCCACCATCGCCGACGGCAGGCGGCCGGACCTGGTGATCCTCGATTCGATCCAGACGCTGTGGACCGACCTCGCCGATTCGGCCCCAGGCACCGTCACCCAGGTGCGCGCCGCCGCCCAGGCGATGATCCGCTACGCGAAATCCACGGGTGCGGCGATCGTCCTGGTCGGCCATGTCACCAAGGAAGGTCAGATCGCCGGGCCGCGCGTCGTCGAGCATATGGTCGACGCCGTGCTCTACTTCGAGGGCGAAGGCGGTCACCATTTCCGCATCCTGCGCACGGTGAAGAACCGTTTTGGGCCGACCGACGAGATCGGCGTCTTCGAAATGTCGGACAAGGGCCTGCGCGAGGTCGCCAACCCGTCCGAGCTTTTTCTCGGCGAGCGCCACGCGAAATCACCGGGTGCAGCGGTATTCGCCGGCATGGAGGGCACAAGGCCTGTGCTGGTGGAGATCCAGGCGCTGGTCGCCCCCTCCTCGCTCGGCACGCCGCGCCGCGCGGTCGTCGGCTGGGATGGCGCCCGGCTGTCGATGATCCTGGCGGTTCTGGAAGCCCATTGCGGCGTGCGCTTCGGCAGCCACGATGTCTATCTCAACGTCGCCGGCGGCTATCGCATTTCGGAGCCCGCGGCCGATCTGGCGGTGGCGGCGGCCCTGGTTTCCTCGCTCACCGGTCTTGCCCTTCCCGCCGATTGCGTCTATTTCGGCGAAATCAGCCTTTCGGGCGCCGTGAGGCCGGTTGCGCATGCGCAACAGCGCCTCAAGGAAGCCGAAAAGCTGGGTTTTGGAAGCGCGGTTCTGCCCTTGGGCAGCGAGGAACTTGCCGGGGGGATCGGGGCCGGCGCTTTCCAGCCGACCGAGCTTGCCGACCTCGTGGCACGCATAGCCGGCACACGCCGAAGCCGCGTGGACGAGCAAGACTAGAGCATCGGACCCAAAAACTGGGAACCGGTTTTGGGAAAATCCGATGCTCCGCGCTATAATGCGGCTCATGGAGTGGGGCGAAAGACATGCCGATTACGCTGCTTGACGGAATTCTCGTCGGCTTCACCCTGGTCTCGGCGATGCTCGCCATGGTTCGCGGCTTCTCACGCGAAATCCTGTCCGTCGTCTCCTGGGCAGCGGCGGCAGCGGCGGCGTTCTTCTTCTATAAGCCGGTCCTGCCTTACCTCAAGCCTTACATCGACAACGAAAAGATCGCCATGGCGGCCGCCGCAGGCATCGTCTTCGTCATCGCGCTGATCGTCGTCTCGGTCATCACAATGAAGCTCGCCGACTGGATCATCGATTCCAGGATCGGCGCTCTCGACCGCACGCTCGGCTTTCTCTACGGCGCGGCGCGCGGCATTCTGGTCGTTGCCGTCGCGCTGCTGTTCTTCAACTGGCTGGCTGGCGCCAAGGCACCGGCCTGGGTCACGGATGCCAAGTCGCGGCCGTTGCTGGAGCAGATCGGCGCCAAGCTCGAAAGCCTGCTGCCCGAGGATCCGGAAAACGCCATCCTCAAGAAGCTCAATCCGAATCAGCCGGCTGCTGAGACGCCCGCTGCTCCGGACGCACCGGCGGCGGATGCCCCGGCAGGTGGCGAGGATGCCAACACGCCCGCTCCCGACGATGACGCCGCAGCACCGCCCGCGGAGAACGCTCCGGCCAATCCAGCGCCGGCTGCACCGGCAAACTGACGCCCGGAACGGGCGCCAGGAACTGACGATGGTGTGAACGGCTGCACGGGCGCGTTGCTTTCGACGCGAACCCGCACTATATGGCGATTTTAGCGGAGCTTAAGATGGCAGACGCAGACGACGTGCTTTCCGCCGAGGCCGACGACCATTTCCACGACGAATGCGGCGTGTTCGGCATTTTCGGCCGGCAGGATGCGGCGGCCATAGTCACACTTGGCCTGCATGCGCTGCAGCATCGCGGCCAGGAAGCGGCCGGCATCGTTTCCTATGACGGCACCCAGTTCCATGTTGAACGCCATGTCGGCCTGATCGGCGACACCTTCACCAAGCAGCGCGTCATCGACAGCCTGCAAGGCAACCGCGCCATCGGCCATACGCGCTACGCCACGACAGGCGGCGCAGGCATGCGCAACATCCAGCCCTTCTTCGCTGAACTGGCCGATGGCGGCTTTGCCGTCGCCCACAACGGCAATTTGACCAACGCCATGACCGTGCAGCGGGCACTGCAGAAGCAGGGCGCGATCTTCTCCTCCACTTCCGACACCGAGACGCTGTTGCACCTCGTCGCCACCAGCAAGGAGCGCGATTTGAACTCGCGTTTCATCGATGCTGTGCGCCAGGTCGAGGGCGCCTTCTCGCTGGTGGCGATGACATCCAAGAAGATGATCGGCTGCCGCGATCCGCTCGGCATTCGGCCGCTGGTGCTCGGCGATCTCGACGGCGCCTGGATCCTGGCGTCGGAAACCTGCGCGCTCGACATCATCGGCGCGCGTTTCGTGCGCGATCTCAAGCCCGGCGAGATGGTCGTCGTCACGTCCAAGGGCATTGAAAGCCTGTTCCCGTTCGAGCCGCAGAAGACCCGCTTCTGCATCTTCGAATATGTCTACTTCGCCCGGCCGGATTCCTCAGTCGAGGGCCGCAACGTCTATGAGGTGCGCAAGCGCATCGGCGCCGAACTGGCGCAGGAAAGCCCGGTCGAGGCCGACATCGTCGTGCCGGTGCCGGATTCCGGCACGCCGGCTGCGATTGGCTTTTCGCAAGCCGCCGGTATTCCCTTCGAGCTCGGCATCATCCGCAACCACTATGTCGGCCGGACCTTCATCCAGCCGGGCGATTCGATCCGCCACATGGGCGTCAAGCTTAAGCACAACGCCAACCGCCGCATGATCGAGGGCAAGCGCGTGGTGCTGGTCGACGACAGCATCGTGCGCGGCACCACCAGCCAGAAGATCGTGCAGATGGTGCGAGATGCCGGCGCCAGGGAAGTGCATATGCGCATCGCTTCGCCGCCGACGCGCGCCTCCTGCTTCTATGGCGTCGACACGCCGGAGAAATCCAAGCTTCTGGCATCGCGGATGTCGGTGGAGGAAATGGCCGAGTTCATCCGGGTCGATTCGCTCGGCTTCCTCACCATCGACGGCCTTTACCGCGCCGTCGGCGAGGCCAGCCGCGACAACGACCAGCCGCAATTCTGCGATGCCTGCTTCACCGGCCAGTACCCGACCCGCCTGCTCGACTTCGAAGGCCACGACAATGTGCGCACGCTGTCGCTGCTGGCGACGAGCGGGTCATAGGATTGCCGCACCGTCATCCGCGTTAGTTAAATTCCCGGAATCCATCGCATGACCCTCGACCTTACCGGCCGCGTTGCGGTCGTCACCGGCGCCTCGCGCGGCATCGGCTATTTCATCGCCAAGGAGCTTGCTGCCGCCGGCGCGCATGTCATCGCGGTAGCGCGTACCGTCGGCGGGCTGGAAGAACTCGACGACCAGATCAAGGCGGCCGGCGGCCAGGCGACGCTGGTGCCGCTCGACCTCGCCGACATGGCCGGCATCGACCGGCTGGGCGGCGCCATCCATGAGCGCTGGGGCAAGCTCGACATTCTCGTCGCCAATGCCGGTGTGCTCGGCGTCATCTCGCCGATCGGCCATGTCGAGGCGAAAACGTTCGAGAAGGTGATGACCATCAACGTCACCTCGACATGGCGGCTGATCCGCTCGGTCGATCCGTTGCTGCGGCTCTCCGACGCCGGCCGCGCCATTTTGCTTTCCGCGAATTCGGCCCACTCGGCGTGCGCCTTCTGGGCGCCCTACGCGGCGTCCAAAGCGGCGGTCGAGACGATGATGCGCTCCTGGGCGCATGAGACGCAAAGCCTGCCGCTCAGGGTCAACGCCGCCGACCCAGGCCCCACCCGCACCGCGATGCGCGCCCAGGCTGTACCCGGCGAGGATCCGGCAACACTGCCTCACCCCTCGGAGGTCGCCAAGCTTATCGTGCCGCTGGCCAGCCCGGACCTGAAGGAGACCGGACTGATCTTCCAGGCCAAGCACAACCGCTTTGTCGCCTATCGCCAGCCGGAATAGCTGCTTTTTGTCGGAAGATTCTCGGCGTCGCCGACGTTCTTCGAATGTCATACATTCGAAACCTGAACGGAGGACCACCATGCGCAGACTGCTTCTCGCCACCGCCGCCGCCCTGATCGCGGCCGCAGGCGCCGCCTATTCGCAAGACGCAAAGATGAGCTTCTTCGTCACCAGCGTTGGCTCCGGCAAGGGTGCCGACCTCGGCGGCCTCAAGGGTGCGGACGCGCATTGCGCCTCGCTGGCGGAAGCCGCCGGCGTCACCGGCAAGAGCTGGGCCGCCTATCTGTCGACCAGCGATACCGACGCGCGCGACCGCATCGGCAAGGGGCCGTGGGTGAACGCCAAGGGTGTGAAGATCGCCGACGATGTCGCCTCATTGCACGGCGACGCCAATGGCATCACCAAGCAGACGGCGCTGAACGAGAAGGGCGAAGTGGTCAATGGCCGTGGCGACAAGCCAAACCGCCACGACATGCTGACCGGCTCCAAGCCCGATGGCACGAAGATCGCCGACCAGACCTGCGGCGACTGGACGATGAGCGAAGCGGAAGGTGCAGCGATGATGGGCCATCACGACCGCACCGGCCTCGACGATTCGGCGGCCGCCAAATCCTGGAACTCCTCGCATGCCTCGCGTGGCGGCTGCAGCCAGGAGGCGCTGAAGGGCACCGGCGGTGACGGCCTGTTCTATTGTTTTGCCACCAACTAAGCCCGCTTGGGTTTAGATCTGGGCCCAGATCCGCCATCGCATCACGCGGCTGTGATGTCATGGCGGAAGGCTGCGCGGCGGTCATGCTTTCGTCATTTCGGCGGAGTTGATAGGATCGCAGCGACTCCCGCAACAAGCGCCCCAATTGGGCAGAACAAGGACATCCCCATGGCAACGACCGCAGCGTTGGTCTGGTATCTGGTAATCGCTGGCCCGCAGGGCGGCATGGTCGTGCTGCCCAGCACATTCGACAAGCGCGAACAGTGCACCGCCGCCATCACCGAATATCAGAAGCAGCCGACACCGACCGGCTGGTCGGTGCAATGCGTGCCGAGCGCCTCGCCCTTCACCGACGAGGGCGACGCCGAAGAGCCGGCAGCGCAGTAAGCATCCGGCGCACGGCGTTTCAGCGCCGTGCGCTCACCGTCAGCTGCGGCTTCTGGTTGATGGTCTGGAACACCACGCAATAGCGCTCGGTCAGCTTCAGCAGGGAGTCTACCCGCTCCTGCGGCTCGTCGGTATCGAGATCGAAATTGAGCCGGATGGCGCGAAAGCCGACCGGCGCATCCTTGGCGACACCGAGCGTGCCGCGAAAATCGAGGTCGCCTTCGGCTTCCACCGTGGCAGCGCCCAGCTTGAACTCCAGCGCCGTCGCCACCGCCTTCAGCGTCACCCCGGCGCAGGCCACCAGCGCCTCCAGCAGCATGTCGCCCGAGCAGAGCTCGAGCCCCGAGCCACCGGTTGCCGGATGCAATCCGGCGATCGCGATCGCCCTGCCCGTCTCCACCTTGCAGGCAACCGACTGGTCGTCGATCGACCCTTTGGCGCGAAGCGTGATCAGCGCCTGCGCAGCGTCGTCGCGATAGGCCTGCTTCAGTGGCGCCTGCATCGCCTTCAGTTCGGTCGCATCCATTTCCGTTCCTTCGCTCTCGTGGCCGGACAGCGGCGTGGCTTTGTCAGATATAAGTGCCGATTGCCTTCTGGAAGCAAGGTCGCCATCCCCTGCCCCAACGCAAGCTTAGGCCTGGCGTAGCGCTGTGCCGACTTTCGCCCGTATAGCTTTTGGTACGGGAGACTTCCTCTCGCGTCGCTCCACACAGCATTTTGCCGCCCCCTGCAACACTGGTCCCGCGCCTTATGGCCGATGTCGCGATTCTCGAAACACGCGAAAGGGTTCTCGCCGGAATCCTGCTGACCGGTGCGGCCTATTTCCTGTTTTCGACGCAGGATGCCTCGATCAAGCTGCTGGTCACCGGCATGACGGTCTGGCAGATCATGTTCTTCCGCAGCATCACCATTCTGGGCGCCTGCGCGGCGATCGGCGGCCAACGGCTGTTTGCCGACACGGTGCGCTCGCCGATCGTGCGGCCGATGCTGGTGCGCAGCGCCTTCACGCTCGCCGCCTGGCTTTGTTACTACAATGCCGCGCGCAGCCTTCAGCTTGCAGAACTGACCACCGTCTACTACGCGGCACCGATCATCGTCACCGTGCTTTCGGTGGTGATGCTGGGCGAAAAGGTGCCGATGCTGCGCTGGTTTGCGGTGCTGATCGGCTTTGCCGGCGTCTTCGTCGCTTGCGACCCGACCCATCTCGGCCTGTCCGTGCCGGTGCTGCTGGTGCTGGCGGCGGCCTTTTTGTGGGGCATAGCCATCGTGCTCCTGCGCAAGACCGCGCTTGCCGGGCGTTCGATGATCCAGCTTCTCCTCAACAACTTCTACTTCCTGCTCTTTTCGGCGGGACCGGCGCTGCTCTGGTGGCAAAAGCCGGACTGGGCCCAGTTGCTGCTCCTTGCCAGCGTCGGCGCGCTCGGTGGGTTTGCGCAATATCTTCTGTTCGAAGGCATGAAGCGAACGCCGGCTTCGATCCTCGCACCCCTCGAATACACCTCGCTGTTGTGGGCGTTCGCGCTCGGCTTTGCGATCTGGGGCGACGTGCCGCGCCGTGAAGTGTTCTTCGGCGCCGCCCTTATCATCGCCGCCGGGCTGCTGATTGTCGGCAACGAGCATTTCCGCAAGCGGCTATGATGTGGATCGCCGTCACTGCTGACGCTACGATGTCAGGACGCAACGGCGTAGGCTGGCGGCATGAGTGACATTGCAGCCCCGACGGACAGCACCACTGAGCGCACGCTGGGTATCCTGCTGGTGTCGTTATCGGCGGCGGTGTTCGGCCTGACCGGGGTGCTGACCAAGTCGATCCACGCCGATCCGTTGACCATCACCTGCTGGCGCGGCTTTGTCGGCTCGATCCTGATCAGCCTCTATGTGCTGTGGCGCCGCCATCGCTCCGGCAACCGCGAAACGTTGCGTCTTGGCTGGCGCGGCTGGCTGCTGGCGGTGGAAGGGGCGCTGGCCAGCATCGCCTTCATCTCGGCCTTCAAGTTCACCTTCGTCGCCAATGTCGCGATCATCTATGCCACCGCGCCTTTCGTCACAGCGCTGCTGGCCTGGGTTCTGACGCGCGAGCCGTTCCGATTGCAGACGATGGTCGCCGCCGCCGTCTCGCTGTGCGGCGTGGCGATCATGGTCTGGTCCGGCTTCGGCACCGGTCATCTGTTCGGGGACGGGTTGGCGCTGCTGATGACCATCGGCAGCGCGCTCTACATGATCATGGTGCGCGCCTTCCGGGAGACGCCGGTGGTGTGGGCCGGCGCGGTTTCGGCCTTCCTCTTGTTCGTGCTCGGCTGGTTCGTCAGCGATCCGCTGGCGGTCACGCAACGCGACGCGGTGCTGCTTGCCACCTTTGGCTCATGCTTTGCGCTGTCCTCGATCCTGTGGACGGAAGGGGCGCGGCTCATTCCGGCGGCCGAATCCGGGCTGCTCGGCTCGGCCGAAGTGCCGTTTGCGATCCTGTTTGCCTTCCTGTTCCTGGGCGAGATCGCACCAGCCGCCAGCATGATCGGCGGCGCCATCGTGTTGTGCGCGGTGTTTGCCCATGCGGGGCGAGATTGGCTGATGGCCCGCTCACAACGGCTGGCGTCAAATATTTCGTAAAAAAGTTACACAGTGACGGAACCATCGTCCGGCTCATGCATTGTTGGTGTGACGGGCCACCCCCAAGTCCCCCCAAACCCCTCGGCCCGTCCTACTCCCAAGCCGACCGCAAGGTCGGCTTTTTCTTGGGCGTTTGATCCGCAGAGAGATCGGAGCTTGTCGATCAGCCAAGGAGGCCGGGCAGAGCCAAATTGCCGCTGAGCAGTGCCGCCAGATCAGCTGCCGGACCATCCGCACCGGCGCGCAGCCGAACGGCAAATTCAGCTATCGGAGCCTGCGGCAGACCAAGGCCGCGCGGCGCTTCGACAATGCCGAAATGGGCAAAGCGCGCGGTGCGCAGCGTCAGCGCAACACCCGCATTCACCGCCGTGCGCAGACCGGCCAGGCTGGCGCTGCCGGCGGCGATGCGATAGCGGCGGCCGGCCGCATCGAGTGCGGCAAGTGCTGCTTCGCGAAAGCCGCAATACGGATCGAGCAACGCCAGCGGCAATTCTTCCTGGCGCGAGGCCAGCCCCTTTTGCGAACACAGCCATATCATCGGTTCGCGCAGCACGCCGACTTCGTCCGGCGCAGCAGTCTGGCGCATGACGATCGCCAGATCGAGCCCGCCGGACTGCATCGCTTGCGCCAGTTCGGCGGAGCGGCCGACACGCAATTCGATCCTGACGCGCGGATGGCTGACGGCGAAGGCGCGCAGCAGATCGGGCAGACCGCTGTCGGCAAAATCCTGCGTCGTCCCGATGGCAACGCGCCCGGCGGCACGCGCGCCCTTCAACGCCAGCCACGCCTCGCGGTGAGCGGCAAGGATGCGCCTTGCATGGCCGACGAGATCCTCGCCGGCCGGCGTCAGGCCTCGGCCCCGGCCCTGCGGCGCCAGAAGCGCTTCGCCGATGATTTCCTCGAGCCGCTGCATCTGCGCGGTGACCGCCGAGGGTGAACGGCCGACGCTCGACGCCGCCTGCGCCAGCGAGCCGCTGTCGACGAAAGCGATAAAAGTCCTGAGCAGGTCGGGATCGAGCATTTCCATAGTTCGATAATATCGAACCTTCAGTTGAAAACAATTCGATTTTTTTGACTCGATGACAGTGACATGGTCCTTCCAACGGCGATCCGACGCCGCTCAAACCAGGAGAAGAGAAATGCCCATCATCAACGTCAGCGTCACCGGCAAGCCTGATGCCGCGCTGTCCGCCCGGATCGCCGGAGAAATCACCGAGATCACCGCCGCGCAGCTGCGCAAGGATCCGACGATCACCGCGGTTGCCGTTTCCTATATCGATCCGCAGCACTGGTTCGCCGGCGGCAAGTCACTGGCCGAGCATGGCATCAACACGTTCTGGCTCGATATCAAGGTGGTCGACGGCACCAACACCAAGCTCGAGCTGGAGGCCTATCTGAAGGCGATCTTCGACGCCTTCGGCCGCCTTTTGGGCGGTGTGCATGAGGAAAGCTATGCCTTCGTGCATGAAGTGCCGGCCGCCGCCTATGGCTATGGCGGCAAGACGCAGGAGTTCCGTTTCATCAGCGGGCGGTTGAAGGCGGCGTGAGCTGCGGCCTTCCCTTCTCTCCCAAAAGGGGGAAGGAAGCGAGCGCTGCGCCTCCACATTGACGTTGCCCTCCATTCCGCTACGCTCTGCCCCGAAGCGGTCGCAAAGAGCCGCGATGCTAGAATCGTTGGGAGAGAAGCGGCATGATCCTGACACTGGCGCTGCTTGCGGGTCTTGTCCTGGCCTGGCTGCTGATCGGCGTGGTGGAGAAATTCCGCCTCGGCCTGCGTTTCACCCAGGCACTGCTCTATGTGCCGTTCAAGCTTGCCTACCGGATCAGCGACAACCGCGTCAGGATCGCCCGCAAGGCGCAGGCCCCTGTCATCTACGTCATCTCGCATCAATCGCGTTTCGAGCCGGCGCTGATGCTGTCGCTGCTGCCGGACGACACACTGCATATACTCGACGAGGTCTCGGCGCGATCGCCATGGCTCGAACCGTGGCGCGAGCTTGGCCGCACCATCGCCTTCAACGCCGAACATCTCTTCGTCAGCCGCAGGCTGGTGCGCGTGCTGAAGGGCAAGGGGCGGCTCGCCGTCTATCTGCCGGACGCGGTCGAGCCCAACGTCAAGACGTTTCGCCTGTTTCGCGCCGTCACCCGCATCGCCATGCAAGCCGACGCCAAGATCGTGCCGATCTTCGTCGCCGGCGCGCGCAGCCTGCCGGTGTCGCTGACGCCGGCGGACAAGGCGCCGCGGCACTGGTTTCCGCAACTGTCGATCAGCGTGCTGGAACCGATGACCATCGCCGAACTGGCAGCGCGCAACCCGGACCAGGCCTCGAACACCAACGCGCTGTTCGACCGTGTCGCCGAGGCCCGGCTTTTCGGCGCCGACCTCGATCGTGGCCTGTTCCTGGCCATGCGCGACGCTGCTGCCCGTGTCGGCGCCTCGCACCCGATCATCGAGGACGTCATCTCCGGCGCGCTGAGCTACCGCAAGATGTTCATCGGCGCCCGCGTCCTGGGCCGCCGGTTCGAGGCGGTGACGGCGCCGGGCGAAGCGGTCGGCCTGCTGCTGCCCAACGCCAATGGCGTGGTGTTGTCGTTTGTCGGCCTGCTGTCTGGCGGCCGGGTGGCGGCAATGATCAACTACACCGCCGGCCCGGCCAGCGTGACCGCGGCGGTGCGCACAGCGGTGATCCGAACGGTTGTCTCCTCCCGTGCCTTCGTCGAGAAGGCCGACCTCGCCGATATCGTCGCGGCGGTCGAGAACGGCGGCGCCAAGCTGCTTTGGCTGGAGGATGTGCGGGAAGACGTCACCGCGCTCGACAAGCTTGCCGCGGCCTTGCTGTGGCGCTGGCCGCTGCAGCGGCAGGATGCGGCCAAGCCTGCGGTGATCCTGTTCACCTCGGGTTCGGAAGGCACACCCAAGGCAGTGGTGCTGTCGCACAAGAACCTGCTTGCCAACGCCATGCAGGCCGAGGCGCGCATCACCATCTCGCCCGCCGACATCCTGCTCAACGTGCTGCCGGTGTTCCATTCCTTCGGCCTGACGGGCGGCACCATCCTGCCGCTGGTCACCGGGGTAAAGCTGTTCCTCTACCCCTCGCCGCTGCACTACAAGATCATCCCCGAGATCGCGCGCAAGGTGAAACCGACCATCATGTTCGGCACCGACACGTTCCTCGCCAACTATGCGCGCACCGCCAAGGACGGCGATTTTTCCAGCCTGCGCTTCGTCGTCGCCGGCGCCGAGGCTGTGAAGCCGGAAACCCGCCGCGTCTATCGCGAACGCTTCCAGGCCGAGATCATCGAAGGTTTTGGGCTGACCGAAGCCGCACCCGTGGTTGCCGTCAACACCGCGATCCATGGCCGCGACGGCACGGTCGGCCGGCTGCTGCCGGCGATGCGCATGAAGCTGGAGCCGGTCGAAGGCATATCCGACGCCGGCCAATTGTGGCTCGACGGACCGAACCTGATGATGGGCTACATGACTGCCGATCGCCCCGGTGAGCTGCAGCCGCTGACCGGCTGGCACGACACCGGCGACATCGTCGCCGTCGATCGCGAGGGCTTCATCACCATTCGCGGCCGCGCCAAGCGCTTCGCAAAGATCGCCGGCGAGATGGTGTCGCTGGGCGCTGTCGAGATGCTGGTGCAGTCGCTGTGGCCGGAAGAACGCCATGCGGCAGTGGCGGTGCCGGACAAGAGACGCGGCGAGCGCATCGTGCTGGTCACCACCGCCGACGACGCCAATCCCGACGAGTTGCGCAAATTCGGCAAGCAGGCAGGCGCCGCCGAATTGATGGTGCCGAACGACATCATCAAGGTCGAGGAAATCCCGGTGCTGGGCTCCGGCAAGACCGACTATGTGTCGACCAGAAAGCTGGCGATCGACAGGCTGGGGCTAGGTGTGGCGGCCTGAAGCAGACGCAAAGCGGAGCGCAGGACCCCAGGATGACGAATGCGGAGCGGCTTCGAGAAACCCTACCCGATGTCCGAAGGCGGCACTTTCTCGCCCTCCTGCTTGGCGCGCTTTGAATAGGCGCGCACGCTGAACGGCAGGAAGAGCAGATAGCCCGCGACCGAAGCGGTCAGCGTGTACCAGGGGTAGGTCATCAGCAGCAGCACGTAGAGCACGACGCCAAGGATGATCGGCAGCACCTTGTCGCCTGGCACTCTCAGGCTCTTGCCGGAATAGACCGGCAGCCGGCTGACCAGCAGGAAGGCAACCAGGATGGTGAAGCCGGTGGCGACGAAGGCAGCCGGGCGACTGGGCTCCAGACCTGTGCGCAGGAAATACAGGTAGAGCGGCAGCATCACCAGCACGGCGCCCGCCGGCGCCGGCACGCCGACGAAATATTCGGACTGCCACACGGGGCGCTCGGCCTTCTCGTCGTCGAGCACGTTGAAGCGGGCAAGCCTGAGCCCGCAGGCGATGGCGAACAGAAGTGCTGCGATCCAGCCCGGCGATCCGGCGCGGTCGAGCAGGAAGGCATAGAGCACGAGAGCGGGCGCAACACCGAAGTTGACGATGTCGGCCAGTGAATCCATCTGCGCACCGAACTTGGAGGTCGCCTTCAGCATCCGCGCCAGCCGCCCGTCAATGCCGTCGAGGAACGCCGCGAGCAGCACCATCACCACTGCCGGCTCAAAACGGCCCTCAAAGCCGAAACGGATGCCGGACAGGCCGGCACAGATGGCCAGCACGGTGACGAGGTTAGGCAGCACCATGCGCATCGGGATTTCGCGGATGCGGGGGCCGCCGCTGGCATGGGCTTCGAACTTTTTGTATTGCGTGCCCACCGGTCAGGAAATCCGCACGAGGGGAGTGCCGGCGACACCGCCGAATTCGGCCAGCACGGTTTCACCGCCGACGGCCGTCTGGCCGACGGCAACACGCGGCGTGGCGGTGAGCGGCAGGAACACGTCGACACGGGAGCCGAAGCGGATCAGGCCGAAACGCTCGCCGATGGCAATGGAGCCGCCGGCCTCGGCCCAGCAGACGATGCGGCGCGCCACCAGACCGGCGATCTGGACAGCCGCGACCGTGCCGTTGGGGCTGTCGATGACCAGGCCGTTGCGCTCATTCTCGGTGCTCGCCTTGTCGAGTTCAGCATTGAGGAATTTGCCAGGCCGGTGCTCGATCTTGGCAATACGGCCGCGCACCGGGGCGCGGTTCACATGGCAGGAAAACACGTTCATGAACACCGAGATGCGGGTCATCTCGACATTGCCGAGGCCAAGTTCGCGCGGCGGCACGGCCGGTCCAACCGCCGAGATGATGCCGTCGGCGGGGCTCACCACAAGGCGATCGTCAACCGGGGTGACACGCTCAGGATCGCGGAAGAAATAAACGCACCAGGCGGTCAGGATAAGGCCGATCCAAAACAGGATCGACGAGAAATAGCCGAGGAAAAGCGTCGCCGCGCCGAAGGCCGCGATAAAGGGATAGCCTTCGCGATGGATCGGTACGAACGCGTTCTTGACCGTATCGACAAGGCTCATCGGGCTGGGGCAGGCTCCGTTTCAAGTTCGGCCTCAATAGCCGAAAGCCCAATTCACCGCAACGCAACAATCGGCAAGGCCGCATTGGCCGCAATTGGCAGGAGCCTTGATGCGCTTGCCTGTCGGCATCATTGCCACCAGAATTCAGGCCACCGCCGGTTCGCAGCCCAGAGAAAAGGCCGACAGCCCATGATCCGACATCCCAACGGGGCCAGCCTTGATTCCAGGAGATGGGCTGAAATCGGTGCGGTTCTGGCCGCACTGCTGGCATCTAATGGCAGCGCAATGGCACAAGCCAGGCCATCCTTCGACTGCACCAAGGCCGCCAGCGCGGCTGAGAAGGCCATCTGCGCCGACCCTGCCCTGGCGCAGGCCGATGCAGACGTGGCGAAAACCTACGCAGCGGCGCTGAAGACGCTCGATCCTCACGCCGGCAAGGCCTTACGGGACGACCAAAGCGATTTCATTGCGTATCGCGACCAGATCGCCGGCTTCAACGAGAACACACCCAAGGATCGGCAGAATTTCGATCTCGGCGAATTCCTGCGCGACCGCGTGGCCTTCCTCGCCGGTATCCGCAAGCCCAAGGATACCGGTTTCATCGGCACATGGAGCAGCGTTCGCGGCACGGTCGAGATCAAGGCTGCTGGCGCGGGCAAGCTCGACCTGTCGGAAGAGGTCGCCAATCCTGTGTCCGGCAGCGGTTCGTGTGAGATCGGCGGCACAGTCAAGGCACATAAGGAATTGCGGTTGGTCGATACCGACGACAACGAAAAGCCGACCGGCTTTGTTTTCACCTTCTATCGCGATGGCGATGCGCTCGTCGTCGAGCAGGGCGGCACCGGCAAGGACGGCATTTCGGAACCGCCATCATGCGGCGCCAACGGTCATGCCGATGGCAATTTCTTCCTGAGCGAAAAACAGTAGGACTGCTGTCGGGGATCCGTCCCCTCGCCCGTCCTTGGTGAGACAGCGCTTCATTCCGCCCGCAAGGGCCGACGACGCGTGCAACGGAGGCTCCCGATCATGCAGGCATCATCTGGCAACAAAGCTCGTGTCGTGACGGAAGGCCTCGCCTTCGGGGAATCGCCGCGCTGGCATGACGGTCGCCTGTGGCTCTGCAACTGGGGGACCGGCGAGATCATCGCCGTCGATGCCGACGGCAGCCGCGAGATCGTTCTCACCGTGCCGGCTGTGCTGCCCTACTCCATAGACTGGCTGCCGGACGGTCGCCTGCTCGTCGTCTCCGGTCGCGAGGGGTTGGTGTTGCGCAGGGAACCGGGCGGTTCACTGGTTACCCACGCCGATTTGCGCAGCCTGTCGAAAAGCCCGTGGAACGAGATCGTCGTCGACGGGCGCGGCAACATCTATATCAATGGCGGCGGCCCGGCGCCGGCTCCCGGCCAGTACTTCGGCCCAGGTACCGTCGTGCTGGTCACGCCGGACGGCGCGGTCCGGCAAGTGGCGGAAAACATCGCCTTTGCCAACGGCATGGCGGTGACGCCGGACAACAAGACGCTGATCGTCGCCGAATCGCATGCCAACAGGCTGACCGCCTTCGACATCGCCGCGGACGGCAGCCTCGCCAACCGCCGCGTCTGGGCCGACCTTGATGGTTTTCCCGACGGCATCTGCCTCGATGCCGAAGGGGCGGCCTGGTACGCGGACGTTCCCAACAAGCACTGCGTGCGGGTGCTTGAAGGCGGTGAGGTGCTGCAGACCGTCAATGTCGATCGCGGCTGCTTTGCCTGCATGCTGGGCGGTGCGGACCTGAAAACGCTGTTCATCGCCGCCGCCGAATGGCGCGGCTTCGAGCACATGACCGGGGATGCCCGCACCGGCCAGGTGCTCAGCGTTGAAGCGCCGGCACCTGGCGTCGGCTGGCCGTAGAAGCCTTACACCCCGGGAATCCGCTGATAGTTGGCGATGTCGGCTCGCACGCCGAGCCGGGCGATCGTCTCCTGCGGATTGAAACCGGCTCGCGCATGCTCGGCCGTGACGATCGGCACGACTCGGTCGACGACCGCCTGGCTTTCCCATTCGACGATCGTGACCAGGTTGAATTCGCCCGGACCCGAGAATTGCTCGAGCAGGAAATCCTGCACGAAGCCATCCTGCCGGCGCAGCACCTCATGCGTTGCCTTGACCTTGGCAAGTATCTCTTCGCGGGCGGCGGCCGGGACGACGAACTTGTCCACCCTGAACACGCTGCCGCCATCAGCACTCTGATTTATCTTGCTCATTTTCGATTGTTCCGTTCCTGGATCTTGGTGTTTGCGGGCTCCAAGAACGACCTACAATCTCAACTAAAGTTGAGGTCAAGCGGTTTCTTTCCCTTCTCCCACAAGGGGGAGAAGGAGAGCCGCCGCTATGACACCTCCGACGTGCGGCGGCGGACGATGACGCCAAGCTCGTCGCCCTCGCGGGCGATGCGCAGCCGCTCCTCGGCTTCGGTCGCTTCGCGCTGGCGGTCCCACATCGAGGCGTAGAGGCCGTGCTTGCGCATCAGCTCGGCATGGGTACCGCGCTCGGCGATCTGGCCATCCTGCAGCACGATGATTTCGTCGGCGGAAATCACAGTCGACAGCCGGTGGGCGATGACGATGGTGGTGCGGCCACGGCTGACCAGATCGAGCGCGGCCTGGATCTCCTGCTCGGTGTGGCTGTCGAGCGCCGATGTCGCTTCATCCAGCATCAGGATCGGCGGTGCTTTCAAAATGGTGCGGGCGATCGCCACGCGCTGCTTCTCGCCGCCGGAGAGTTTCAGCCCACGCTCGCCAACCATCGACTTGTAGCCATCGGGCAGCCGCTCGATGAACGGGCCGATCTGGGCGAGTTCGGCCGCCTTGCGCATGTCCTCCTCGCTGGCGCCGATGCGGCCATAGCGGATGTTGTAGGCGATGGTGTCGTTGAACAGCACGGTGTCCTGCGGCACCATGCCGATCGCCCCGCGCAGGCTTTCCTGCGTCACGTCCCTGATATCCTGGCCATCGATCAGCACCTGGCCGCCCTGGACGTCGTAGAAGCGGAACAGCAGCCTGGAGATGGTCGACTTGCCGGCGCCCGATGGCCCAACGATGGCGACCGTCTTGCCGGCCGGCACCGCGAAGCTGATGCCCTTCAGGATCTTGCGGTTCGGATCATAGGAGAAATGCACGTCGCGAAACTCGACCTTCCCTGCGCTGACGGCGAGTGGCCTGGCATCAGGCTTGTCGACGATCTCCTGCGGAACATCCAAAAGGTCGAACATCTGCTCGATATCGGTCAGCCCCTGGCGGATTTCGCGATAGATGAAGCCGATGAAATTGAGCGGCACCGACAGCTGCATCAGCATCGCGTTGATGAAGACGAAGTCGCCGACCGTCTGCGTGCCCGCCTGCACTTCGAGTGCCGACATGCACATGACGATGACGGTGCCGAGGCCGAAGATGATGCCCTGGCCAAAGTTCAGCCAGCCGAGCGAAGTCCAGATGCGGGTCRCCGCGATCTCGTAGCGCGCCATCGAGCGGTCGAAGCGCTCGGCCTCCATGCCTTCATTGTTGAAATATTTGACCGTCTCGTAGTTGAGCAGCGAGTCGATCGCCTTGGTGTTGGCGTCGGTGTCGCTGTCGTTCATGTCGCGGCGGATGCCGATGCGCCAGTCGCTCGCCCGCACCGTGAACCAGACATAGACCCAGACGGTGACCGCGACGACGACGACGTATTTCCAGCCATAGGTGTAGGCGAAGATGCCGGTGGTCAGCGCGAATTCGAGGATGGTCGGCGCGGTGTTGAGCATGATGAAACGCACGATCGTCTCGATGCCCTTGGTGCCGCGCTCGATGATGCGCGACAGGCCGCCGGTGCGCCGCTCGAGATGAAAGCGCAGCGACAGTTCATGCATATGGACGAAGGTGCGGAAGGCGAGCTGGCGCACCGCGTACTGGCCGACGCGGGCAAACAGTGCGTCGCGCAGTTGGTTGAAACCAAGCTGCACCAGTCGCACGACGTTGTAGGCGACGACCAGCATGACGGGTGCCAGCAGAAAGGTTGGCAGCGGCGGCACAGACCTGGCGTCGCCGGCCAGCGCGTCGGTCGCCCATTTGAAAAAATAGGGACCGGCGACCAGCGTCAGCTTGGCGACAACCAAGAGAAGCGTTGCCCAGGTKACCCGTGCCCGGAGATCGGCGCGATCCGCCGGCCACATGTAAGGCCACAGATTGAGCAGCGTCTTGAAGGTCGAGGAGTCGGAGACGGTTTTTTCGGCCATTTCTGGTGCCTTCTTCTTATTTTCAGCGGCCGGAGCAGCAGGAATTGACGAGCGCGGCGACCGATGCGGAAACATCGGCAAGCGCGGCGTGGTCGACCGCATAGCGCGAGCGCTGGCGATCGGGCTCGAAGCGGACCAGCCCGGCCTCGACCAGTATCTTCAGGTGTTGTGACACGGTGGACTGCGCCAGATCGAAACGATCGACGACTTCACGGCAGCAACAGGAGTTGCTGGCTGACAGGTGCTTTATGATTTCGATGCGTGCCGGGTGGGATAACGCGGCAAGCCGCGCGGCAACGGTGCGGCTGTCCGGGGCGCAGTTGGCCGGCGCGGAGCGGCATCCGTCTGTTTCGGAGGGGGATTCGGTCATCGTCCATCGGCGATAAACGATGACCGGTTCTGCGGCAAGCTGCCCTTTTGGGCAGATTTGGCTGCTAGGCCGTTGGAATGTGAGAGCTGAACCAATCGAGCACCAGCTGGGGGTTTTTTCCGAAGTAGTTATATCCTTCGAAACGCTGGTCTGTCCCTTCGATCCAGAAGAGTTTCTTGTCCTCGGAGGAGATGGTGTCGTAAATTTCCTGCACGTTGGAGGGCTTGGTCAGGAAATCATTGCGGACCTGGGCGACGAGCGTCGGAACAGTCACTGCCCTGGCATAGTCCATCGGCCAGACGTCGGCGAGGTGGAAGCCAGTCCGCTTGTGAAAGGCCACGTCGAACAGATCAAGGCCATTGGCGATTTTCTGGTTTTCGACAGCTGTTTCCACGAATACCGCAGGCGTGACAGGCTGCAAGGCGATCATCGCCTTGATGTGTCTGAATTCCTCCGGATGCTTCTTCATGCCCACGATGGTGGCATTGGCTCCCAGGCAACGGCTATAAAGGGCCGTCTTCATGTCCTTGGTATCGGGCCGGGATTTCGCGTAACGCAGCGATCCGATGACGTCGCGATATTCCAGCACGCCGTGGCCATTAATGCCGCCGCTGCCCGTCCCGCTGCGACCATGGTTGCGCATGTCGTAGGTGACGATGTTGTAGCCTGCATCATGCAGGAGCTTGTATTCCGGCAGGAAATTCACTTCGAAGCCGCCAAAATTTTTCCACGGCTCCAGATGCCCCGGATAGCCGTAGCGATTGCAGGGCATGGGGTGATTGAAGATGAGCAACCTGTCTGACTGGGCAGGGATGAACCAGCCCTCGATTGTCACGCCATCCATCGCCGGAAAGAAGATCTCCTCGTATTCCATGCCGTATTCATTCGGCCACCTCAGGATCGGCGTGCGGGTTGAATGTGCCATCAAATCGGCAAGGCCATTGATGAACTCTTCGGATTTGGCATCTGTCATGGTTGCACCTGTTTGCGTTTGATTGTCCGCAGCCGTCGCAACTGAGGATGAGGCGGCGATGAAAGGGAAAGCGGCAAGCGCCACCCCGGCTTTCAGAAGCTGTCGGCGGTCATTCGAGAGAGCGCCTTCCTGCTGAACAGAATTGTCGCGCTGGTTGCCCATGTGGGCCTCCTTGATGGTTGTTGAGATGTCGATGTCCGCTGGGATTTGAGGCCAGGACGCACTCGGTGTTTCCCGCCCTGTTCGCCCGTTATGGCTGCGGAGGGACAAAACCTTCCGTGATGACAACCGTGCCTTCGGTCGAGGCAACGCGGAACTTCCTCGCGGCCGTATATTCGGGCGAATTGTAGAAGCGCTGGGCGTCGGCCAGGCTCGGAAACTCGGCTATGGCCATGACCTTTTTCGGCTGGCCTTCCACCGCGTTCGCGTTGAGGTTGAAGACGATGATCTTGCCGCCATATTTCGGGGCAAGCGGACCCGCCTCTTCCATATATTTGCGGTAGCCCGCCTGATCCTTGATTGTGTAGTTGGCGATCATGTAGCCGGGCGGCTGTGTGTTCTGCGCATAGCCTGTTGCGGCAAGAACGATGGTGGCGGCCGTGGCTGCGACCGCAGCGATGGCGAGTGTCTTCATTGTGCAATTCCTTTGGTTTTGTGGGGCCTAGAATGAGCCGTCCGTCGACCTGGACAGGTCCGCGTAGGCGCGCAGTTCCTCAAGACGCCCTTCGAGGACCGGATTGAACGCTGCAAGGGCGTCACTGCCAGCCAGGAACTGCCTCGGCGGATTCTCCATCCCGGCAAGTTTGACGAAGACAGCGCCGAGCTTGGCGGGATCACCTTGCTGCTTGCCGTCATAGCCCGACCACATGTCTTGGGCGGTGCCTTCAGCGGCGTAGTCCTGGATCGTGCTGGCGCTGTATTTGGCGTTCTGCACATCGAGGAGGTCCGTGCGGAAGAAGCCCGGCGCGACCACCACGATCTTGATGCCGAACTGTTCGACCTCCTGCGCCACCGAGAGGGAAAGGCCTTCGACCGCGAATTTGGCAGCGCTGTAGGCGCCGCAATGCTTGAAGCCCATTATGCCGGCAAGCGAACTGATGTTGATGATCCGGCCCGAGCGTTGTTTGCGCATGGCTGGAAGGACCGCACGCATGACGTGGATGACGCCGTACAGATTTGTCGAGATCAGTCCCTCGATCTGGGCGGTGCTCAACTCCTCGAAATTGCCAAGCAGGCTGTAGCCGGCATTGTTGACCAGAACGTCGATGCGTCCAAAGGCCTTCATCGCCTCGTCAACCGCAGCCTTCGCCTGTGCTTCGTTGGCGACATCCAACTGGACGCACACGAGCCTGTCGCCTGCGACATCGCTCAGCGCATTGCGGACCTTGTCGAGATTGCGGCCAGTCGCGATCACCCGATCGCCTGCCTTCAGTGCCGCCCTGGCGGTGGCGGCGCCAATGCCGCTGCCGGCACCCGTGATGAACCAGACCTTGCTCATATCCAACTCCTTGTCTTCGATGGACAGGAGATAGACCGCGCAGCTTATCCTGATTAGACGCTATTATCTGCATGAACTTAGAAATGGGATTGATAAATGCGTCATCGTCAGTCGAAAACCACTACCCTTTGTAGCGGAGCGCTTCGACCAAGACTGCGAAGGCCGGGGTTTGTTGTCGTCTGCTTGGATAATAGAGGTGGTAGCCGGAGAATGGCGGGCACCAATCCTCCAGCACACGGATGAGGCGTCCATCGGCAACATGCTGGGTGATTTGCGTCTCGAAAGTATAGACCAGCCCCAGTCCGCCGAGGGCAGCGTTGACCAGCATCTCGTTGTCGTTGATGACGAGCGACCCGTTGACCCGGACCTCAAGCTCGACGCCGTCGCGCTCGAACTCCCAGGCATAGAGCCCACCCCCTGCGCTCTGACGGTAGCTGACGCAATTGTGGTTGCTCAAATCGCGCGGCGTTTGGGGAACCTCGCGAGTGGCAAAATACGTCGGGGAGCCGACCACCGCCATGCGGATGTCCGCGCTCACCCGGACCGCAACCATGTCCTTCTCGACCTGCTCGCCGACGCGGATGCCCGCGTCAAACCGACCGGCGACGATGTCGGTCAGCCCTTCATCGACATTGATCTCGACAGCGATGTCCGGATAATTCGGCAGGAGCTTCAATAGGACGGGCCAGAGCACCGTTCTTGCCGCGTGCCGGAAGGTGGTGATGCGGATCGTGCCCGCAGGCTTGTCACGAAGGGCGGTGAGCTGAGCGATTTCATTGTCGATATGGTCGAATGCCGGACGCAGGCTGTGCAGCAGCCTTTCTCCTGCGTCGGTCAACGACAGGCTGCGTGTCGTTCGCGAGATCAATCTGACTTTGAGCCGCTCCTCGAGCATGCGGACGGCATAGCTGAGTGCCGACTGGGACAGGCCAAGCTTCGCGGCGGCACGTGTAAAGCTTCCCTCTTCGGCGACCGCGATAAACATGGCCAACTCGCTGAAGTCGCCTTTTCTCATTTATAAGTCCTGTTTCTGACTGCGCGCCGATTATAGCGCCCAATCGGCATGTTCGTCCTCGGCTATTTGTTGGACGCCGAAACCGATCACGGCCGAAGCGCCGGGGATTGATGACGAAACAGGATTGGGTCACCAGCCCGAGCGACACCGCCGCCTGGTTCAACACCGAACCAGAAGTCCTTTCTTGTGCAGGGACTCAGTCGAAGGCGTCTCGCCTCGCGGTGGAGGCGAGCGCGCTCAATACAATCACTTGGTCTTGGGCGGAGCCGTCGTGGCCTGCTCGCCCATCGCCTTGAGGTCGGCGGCTTCGCCTTCCTTCGACTTTTCCGGGACCTTGAACACCTGCCCCGGCCAGATGCGGTCGGGATCGCTGATCTGATCCTGGTTGGCGAGGTAGATGGTCGAGTAGCGCACGCCATGGCCGTAGACGCGCCGCGAAATCCGCCAAAGCGTATCGTTGCGGCGAATGATGACGGCACTGCCGGCATGCTCGAGCTTGGGCGCCACCGTCTCGGGCACATCGCTTGGCGGCGTTGCCGCAGCCACAACTCCTGCAGCGTCGGTGGCGGGAGCGGGCGCGGCCGGTGCCGTCCCGGCTGGAGCCTCGGTGGCCGGTGCAGCAGGAGCCGATGCGGATTCCGCCGGGGCGGCGCCTGCGACGGCAGGCACGGCCGGCTTTGCTTCGGCGGGCGCCACGGCGGCGACAGAATCACCCGGCTCGCGCTCGAACGGTACGGCGGCGCGGGCCACAACTGTCACCCCATCGGCATCGAGGCCATCGACATGGATGGTGTAGCTGCCGACCGGAATGTCACGCGTCGCCTCGACCAGGAAATGGCCGTCCGGCGACGTCTTCGCGTCGCCGAGCAGGATGTCATTCGCATAGGCGCGCACCTTGCGGCCGGCATCGGCGAGACCGGCGACAAAGATCTTTTTGCCGTCGATTTCGACCGCTTCGACGACGATCTTGGGTTCGGCCACTGATCCGGCGGGCGGCGTAGCCGATGCCGCCGGAGCGGGTGCTGCTGCAACCACGGCTGGCGCAGGAGCCGCCGGGGCGGCAGCCTGGTCGCCGGCAGCCGGTGCGGCCGGCTTTGTCTCGGGCGCCGGAACGGTGAGCAGTTCGGCCGGCTTGCCTGGCTCTTCGACCATGGCCAGCACCTGGCCCGCCGCATCCTTGGGAACCGAGACGACTGCGGTTTGCGCCGAGGCGGTCACGACATCGCCGGTGGTGGCGCGCAATGCGATTGTGTAGTCGCCGGGTTTCAGCGGATCGTCGAGCACGATGACAAAGGCGCCATCGGGGCCAGCGACCGTCGAGCCGAGCACGGTGGTGCCGTTGAGTATCTCTACCTTCGAATTGGGCGCCGCATTGCCGGCAATGACGATCGAGCCATTGCTCTCGACGCGCACCACATCGAAGGACGGCACGATCGGACCGGCCGCAGCCGCATCCGTTGCGGGCGCGGCTGGAGCCGTCGCATCCGTTGCCGGTGCGGCCGGGGTCGTAGCCTGAGGCGCCGCGCCGGGAGCGGCCGGCACCGCCGCTGGCGGCAGCCGCGCTTCCGTGCCGGGATCGGCTGGTTTCGGCGCCGCGGGCGGCGTCAGTGCTGCCACTTCCGCCGGCGGCGTACGAATGAGATATGGGTCGAGTGCGCCCGATACATAGGCGGTTCCTGCGGCCGCAACGGTCCCACCCGCTGCGAACAAGAACGCCTTCAGTGGATTAATTGCCATATTTCCCTACCCCTTAGCCACCTAATGCCGGTCTAGCCTGTTTTGCCAAAGCCGACAAGAAAAAGCCCGCCCCGGGCTTGACCCCGCTTTCAGACCCAATCACCAATCATCGGTATGAACACGATTCGATCCGTCTGCGTCTATTGCGGCTCGTCTCCGGGCCGCGATGAAACCTATGCCAAGGCCGGTCACGTGCTTGGGCGCTCGATTGCGCGCTCCGGCCTCAGGCTGATTTACGGCGGCGGCACCAAAGGCATCATGGGCGCCGTCGCCGAGGGCGCCTTGCGTGCCGGCGGCAAGGTGACGGGCATCATTCCGCGCTTCCTGATCAACAAGGAGGCGACCGAAACCGCGCTTGACCGGCTCGACGAACTCGTAATCACCGACAATATGCACGAGCGCAAACACAGGATGTTCGAAAAATCCGACGCCTTTGTGGCGCTGCCGGGCGGCATCGGCACGGTCGAGGAGATCGTCGAGGTCATGACCTGGGGGCAGCTCGGCCATCACCGCAAGCCGATCGTCTTCGCCAATGTCGGCGGATTCTGGGATCCGATGCTGGCCTTGCTCGACCATATGGCCGCCGAGGGCTTCATCCACACCGCGCAGCGGGTGAAGCCACTGGTCGTCAATGACCCCGAGGCAATCGTCGCCGCCATCATGGTGGCCGGCTCCTCGGTCGACGCCCCGACCGAGGGAATGCAGTCGGTGATCGACAAGATGTAGGGGAATAAGGGAGTAGGGCAGTAAGGCAGTGTGTAGATTGCCTGGAGTGATGCCCTACTGCCCTACTGCCCTACTGCCCTACTGCCCTACTGCCCTACTGCCCTACTGCCCTACTGCCCTACTGCCCTACCCTCTTCCCCCGCCGCCTCCCGCAAGCCGGTGATCACCGCGCGGCGGTCGTGACGCCGCCAGGCAAGATGGACGGAAACCGTTCGCTCGAACCATGGCAGGTCGCGAAACACGATCCGTGACGGCGCGGCGGCGCGCAGGCTGGCCTGCACCGTCGCCAAGCCAAGACCGGCGCTGACCAGGCCGAGCGAGGTCAACGGATCGGCGGTTTCATAAGCGATGTCGGGAAAAAAGCCGGCCTTGGCGCAAGCGGCCAGGAACTGGCCACGGTTGGTGTCGTCAGGCTGGCGCACGACGGTGATCCAGGTGCGGCGGTCGAGGTCATGCGGCCTGATGTCTGACAACCCTACAAGCGGGTCATCTTCGGGGATCGCCAGCACCAGCGGTTCATGGCGCAGCGCGATGCTGGCAATGTCCGGGTCATCGTCAGCCGGCGGCGAATAGACGAAGCCCAGATCGAGCGAGCGCTGCCGCAGCCCCTCCAGTTGCGCCGCCGACCGCAGGCTTCGCAACTGAAGGTGAAAATCCGGTCGTTCGCGGCGGAACTGACGCAGCATCCCGGCGACAAGCCCGGCATGCACGGCGCCTTCGACATAGCCGATGGCGAGACGGCCGACGGCGCCGCTGGCCAGGTTGCGGCCAAACTCCTCCAATCGCCGCGCGTTGGACAGCAGCGAGCGGGCCTCGGCGAGGAAGGCGCGACCCTCGGCGTTGAGATGGACCCGTTGCCTGGCTCTTTCAAACAGGGGAACGCCAAGCTGTTCCTCGAGCTGCATGATCTGCCGGCTGAGCGGCGATTGCGAAATATGCAGCATTTCGGCGGCACGGCCGACATTGCCGGTTTCGGCGACCGTGACGAAATAGCGGAGTTGGCGCAGGTCGAACATTTTTCTTCGATCTTCAAGTCCTTGGAGGTCTCAACTTTAGCCTATTCAGTCTTGGACAGTCTGGCTAGCCGCGGCGATAGTTGGCACACCCCAACCCAAGGAGACCGCCATGCAGTTCTTTGCCCTTCTCACCCGCAACACCGAAAAGTTCAGCGATGCCGATTTCGCGCCGCTGCTGCCCGGCGAGGCCGAGCAGCGGCGCACGCTTTATGCCGAAGGCGCGGTGCGTCAGGTGTGGAACCGCGGCGACATCCCGGGCAGCGGCATGATGTTCGAGGCCGGCAGCGACGCCGATGTGCGCCACCATCTCTCCACCTTGCCGCTGGTCAAGGCAGGCATGATGGACATTGCCGCCATCGTCCCGCTCAACCCCTATCCAGGCTTCGGCCCGAAGCGCTGACGGGCGCAACAGGGTGGCGGTCGGCAAAGCTTCCCGCCTCCTCTCCCTCCAAGACTTTCGCCGGATACGGGTGAGCAAACTCGTCCTGTAGCGATTTCTGTTTGCGGCTCGCGGGCGAGTTGGCTATCCGGGAATATCTGCAGGGGGACAAACTTTGGAGAACAGACCCGAGACGGAGACAGATCTCGCTCCCCGCGCCTCCGTCGTCATGACCGTCTACACCGACCAGCGCTTCCTCGACGCGGCGGTCGACAGCATCCTAACCCAGGAGTTCCGCGATCTTGAGCTTGTGATCGTCGATGACGCGACGGGCGACGCCGCGGTCTTCGAGGCGCTGGCACGTCGTGATCCGCGCATCAGGATCGTGACAAATCCGACCAATCTTGGCCCAGCCGCCGCCGCCAACCGCGGCATCGAGGCGGCCCGCGGCGATATCATCCTGCGTCTGGATTGCGATGACATTGCCGAGCCGACGCATGTCGGGCGGCTGGTCGCCGCGCTGGACGAGGACTCCGAGCTTGGCCTCGTCGGAAACGCGGTAACGCTGATCGACGAAGCCGACCGCGTCGTCGGCGGGCAGCTGATGCCCGAAACGGATCTTGCGATCCGGTGGACCATCCTGTTCCACAATCCATTCTATCATTCATCCATGGCCTATCGCCGTAGCGGCTTCGAGGCCGTCGGGGGTTACAAGGCCGATCAGTGGATATCGCATGATCACTATCTGTGTTTTGCCCTGCTGCCTTTGTGCCGGGCGCGAAACCTTGCCGAGCCGCTGACGCGCTACCGGCTGAACACGCAAGGGCTGAGCACGAAGCACTCGAAGAACGCGCGCAACCGGACGCATCCGATCCGCGAAGCGCTTTGGGCCAAGCTTGGGCTGACCTACGATCTTTATGACGACGCCTTCGCGCGCGATATGACCGAATTCATCCGTGGGCATGAGATCGCCGTCGAGCGGCGCGCCGCCGCCTACTGCAAGCTGCTTGCCGTGCTTCGCGTCTTCCTTGCCGCCGCCCGACCGTTCGAGCGGTCCGAGGATGCGGATGCCGCCAGGCAGCTGGCGCATGGCCTCGTTGCCCGCATGCTGGCCAGTCCGCCGTTGCGGATACACGAGATGCTGAGGGTCTGTTCCCTGTGCTGGCCGCTCGACCGGCGTGCTGCGACCAGAGCGGCAATGACGCGGCTGGCGGCTGGCTTGAAGGCCCGGTTGCGCGCCACAGGGAAGTGGCTCGGTGAAGCCGCGAAAATAGAGCCTTCACTGGCGCCCTCGCCGGGCGTACCGGCACTGCCACGGGAGGCTGGCCAGGCGCGCCACATCGCCGAAAAGAGTGTCGAATTTGTCCTGATTGCCGAGGCGGGCATTCTCGAAGCGCAAGCCCTGTTGCTGTGCGAGAGCATACGTTGTTTCGCCGGTGCCTATTCGCGGTGCCCGATAACGGTCGTGTCGCCAAGGAGCAGCCGTCGCCCATCCGTGTCGACGCTGCGCAAACTTGAGCAGATGGATGTCGAATATCTGCCGATCGAGATCGAGAGTTACTACCCGCAATATGGCACGTCGTATCGCATTCACGCGCTTTCTCACGTCGAACGTCGGCCGGGGCCGCCAATCATAGTGCAGCTCGACAGCGATACGATCTTTGTCGCCGAGCCCGATTTATCGTTGGGTGCCAGTTCGGCCGCCGCGCGCCCTGTAGACGTCAAGGGAATGTGCACGACGGGGGCTGGCGACCCCTTCGACAGCTACTGGAGAAAGTTGTGCGCCCTTGTCGGCGTCGACTATGACCATCTGCCACACAACGGTCGGTGGCCAGGCAGTGCGGGCGAGCTACAATGGCGGGCTTTTTGTAGCAAAAAGGGCATGCGGGCTTTTCCAGCGCACCGAAGACATTTTCAGACAATTGGTGGCCGCGGATATGAAGTCGTGGGCTGACGGGCCAACCTACAACACCGGGACCGGGGTTCTGCAAGGAGAGGCCACCGCCTATTGGGGTACAAGCCAGGCCGCCTTCTCGCTGGCGGCAGTCGCGGGAAGCCACTCCGTGCGACTTTTGCCGGATACGCACAATTTTCCTCTCAACAACCTGGCTGGGTTGCCGGCACCGGACGCGGCGCGATTGGTCCACATCCACTATCATCACCTGTTCAGCGCCGGATCGGCAGAGGCTAATCCGATATTGGACGGAACGCTGGCCCTTCCGGCAGCAATTTCCGAATGGCTTCTTGCCCGGCTGCCGCTGCAGGAACACCAGCAGCCGACGATCACGGCGCGTGACCTCGCACTCGAGCACGACGCACTTGTTCGCACCAACCACGACCTCAGCCTTCAACGCGACATGCTCGTCCGCGACCGAGACGCTCTCCGCGCAGAACGCGACGCGATCCTCGCGTCACGCAGCTGGCGGCTGACCGCACCATTGCGTTGGGCTCTAGGCCCGTTCGCGCGCCGCAGATGACGGGCAACATCGAAAGCGATGCCGGTGATCGGCAGACTGTGATCGACCGTCAAGAAACCGTCACACGCAAGCGGACTCGTCCGTGCTAGACATCGCGGTCAGGCCGCCGCCACGCGGCGCCATTTCCGAAAACTGTATCTGGTACTGCCCATGGATGTCGCTCTTGCCCCGGAAGGCACCGACCTGTCGCCTTACCTGCCCGACGAGCACGGGCTGTTCTTCATCTATCATTTCACCGCCGATGGCCTGCGCACCAAGGACCCTGCACAGGCGTGCTGGACCTGGCGCAGCTATCAGATCACCGACCTGCATGCACGCCAGGAGATCGGCGCCGAAAAAGCTTTGCCGGGGCCGGTGCGCGACGCCTTCCTTGCCCCCAGCCATGGCTGCCACATCGACTTCGAGGATGGCTGGCTCTATGGCGATCTGCCGGATCTAAAACACGACTTTTCGGAAGCGCGCGGGCTTGTCCATTTCCGCTTTGCCTTCAACGAGACGATGCTGGTCGGCGCTCGCAAGCAGCCGCTGGAATCGGTCGATGCCGTCCGCAAGACGGTGGAGAATGGATCGCGGAAATTCCGCTCGCCGGCGGAACTGATCGAGGCGGTCACGGGCCAGTCTCTCGACGGCATGTCGGTCGAGCTCGGCAAGTTGGGCGACACGCTCGACGGCATCGAGGACCGCGTCGTGCGCGATGCATGGCACAATGAGCGACAGGCGCTGGTCGAGGCGCGCCGGCAGCTGGTGGTGATCCATCGGCAGATGGCGACGATCACCAATCTGTTCCGGCATCTCGACCATTCGCATCGCAACGAGCTGCCTGACCCGATCAATGACATGGCGGCCAGGCTCTCGCAGCGGGCGCATACGCTCTATCATGACGGCGAGCAGTTGCAGGCGCGCACACGGCTGTTGCAGGACGAGTTGATGGCCAAGCTAACCATGCAGTCGAACCAGCTGCTCTATGTTCTTTCTGTCATGACGGCGGTGCTCCTGCCGATGACCATCATCTCGGGCCTGTTCGGCATGAATGTCGGCGGGCTGCCCTTGGTCGACACGCCCATGGGTTTCTGGGTGGTGACAGCGGTCTCGGTATTTATCGCGGCCGCCACCTATCTGTTCGTCAGGCGGCTTGGCCGGGGGCTGTAACCGCAGCCCGGCGACTGTTCATGCCGAAGCGCGAAGATCCTCGATGATGGTCCCGGCGGCACGGATTTCCGCCTCGTGGTCCGGGTCGCGCCAGGTCTCGGCAAGGCCGGCCGCATACCATTCGCGCATCGCCGGCAGATTGAGGAGCTGTGCCGCATAGGCCGCAGCCGCCCCCTCGAAGGTGAGCCCATAGGACCGCACCCGGAACGCCACTGGGGCAAAGAAGGCATCGACGGCGGTAAAATGTGCGCCGGCGAGAAACGGCCCGCCGAAACGGGCAAGGCCATCGTTCCATAGGTCGCCGAGGCGGAAGAGATCCTGCTTCAGCGCATCGGGCATCGGGAACGGTTTGACGCGTACGCCGCAACTCATCGGGCACGCGCCGCGCAGCGCGGTGAAACTCGAATGCATTTCGGCGGCGGCCGAGCGCGCCCAGGCGCGCGCCTTGGCCTCGACGGGCCAAACGCCATGGTGACGCTCGGCCAGATACTCGACGATGGCAAGCGAATCCCAGACCGCCCAGCCATCGTCGACCAGGCTGTTGTCTATCAAGCAGGGCACCCGGCCGCTGGGTGAGAACGGCCGGTAGAGATCCCAGCTCGATCCGGTCGGAAATGGCGTCAGCCGCTCCTCGAACGCAATATCCAGCTCGCGCATGAGCACCCATGGCCGCAACGACCATGAGGAATAGTTCTTGTTGGCGATGTGCAGCAGGTACATCGAAACTCCTTACCGGATAGAAGCCTTGCGCGCGTTCGTCAGCATCGACCAGGAATAGATCGCCAATGCCGCCCAGATCAGGGCAAAGGCGACGGCCTGGGTGGTGCCGAAAGGTTCGCCGAAGATCAGGACGGCGATCAGGAACACCATGGTCGGCGCGATGTATTGCATGATGCCGATGGTCGAAAGGCGCAGCAGCTTGGCACCGAAGGCGAACAGCAGCAGCGGCACCGATGTGACCGGACCGCAGCCGATAAGCAACGCCGTATCGACGCCGCTACCGGACACGATGTGGTCCTGCCCGGTCGCGATCAGGTAGGCGATGTAGCCGAGAGCCGGCACGGACAGCAAAAGCACTTCGAGCAGGAAGCCCTGGCTCGGGCCGATCGGCAGCGTCTTGCGGAAGAAGCCGTAGGCGGCGAAGGAAAACGCCAGCGCCAGCGACACCCAGGGCAGCTTGCCGCCCTCGATGGTCAGCACCGTGACGGCGACTGCCGCCAGCACCACCGCCGCGATCTGCAACCGGTCGAGACGCTCGCCCAAGAGCAGCGCGCCGACGACGACGTTGACCAGTGGGTTGATGTAGTAGCCGAGCGCGGTCTCCACGGTGCGGTCGACGGCGATCGCCCAGACATAGATGCCCCAATTGACCGAAATCAGCGCCGCCGTCAGCGCGGCCATGGCGATGGTGCGGGGTGAGCGAAGTGCCGCCTTGAAATCCGTCGTGCGGCCGGCCCAGACCAGCACGGCCGCGGCGATGGGTACCGACCAGACGATACGGTGGGCAATGACTTCGGCGAGCGGCAGGTGGGCGACCGCCTTCATATAGAAGGGCAGCAATCCCCACAGCAGATAGGCGCCCAGCGCCAAAAGAAAACCGCGGCGGGCCTTTGAATCGATGTCCAGGGCAGTTGCTTCAGGGGCCATGAGCCAAGGCTATGGCCCAGCCGCCTTGCCAAGACCATCACAAAGTTCTGATGGATCAACGGACTTTCGTTGATGGTTCAACCCTACTCCGCCGCCACCAGCCCGGCCATCTCGCGGTTCTTCATCAGCTTGTAGACGATGGAGTCCATCAGCGCCTGGAACGAAGCGTCGATGATGTTTTCGGAAACGCCGACCGTCCACCAGCGCGCGCCGGTGCCGTCATGCGATTCGATCAGCACGCGGGTGATCGCCTCCGTGCCGCCATTGAGGATACGCACCTTGAAGTCGGCAAGCTCCATGTCGGCGATCTCGTTCTGGAATTTGCCGAGATCCTTGCGCAGGGCAATGTCGAGCGCGTTGACCGGGCCATGCCCCTCGGCAACCGACATCTTCTCCTCGCCGTCGACCAGCACCTTCACGATCGCTTCGGACACCGTCTTCAACTGGCCGTTGGCGTCGAAGCGGCGCTCGACCATGCAGCGGAACGAGGTGACGTTGAAGAACTCCGGCAGGCCGTGCAGCATTTTGCGCGCCAGAAGTTCGAAGCTGGCATCGGCGCCTTCATACGCATAGCCCTCGGCCTCGCGTTCCTTGACCACGGCAATCAGCGCATCAAGCCGGTGGTCGTCCTTAGGCACATCAATCCCGCGCCGCTTCAGTTCGGCGAGGAAATTGGCCTTGCCGCCCTGGTCCGAGACCATGACGCGGCGGCGGTTGCCGACCGCTTCCGGGGGCACGTGCTCATAGGTCGCCGGCTCCTTGGCCAGTGCGGAGGCATGGATGCCGGCCTTGGTGGCGAAGGCCGAGGCACCGACATAGGGCGCCTGCGCTTCCGGTGCACGGTTCAGGAGCTCGTCGAAAGCGCGGGAAAGCCTGGAGACACCGGTCAGGGCTTCCGCCGAAATACCTGTTTCGAAGCGGGTGGAGAAGGCCGGCTTCAGCGCCAGGGTCGGCACGATCGAGATCAGGTTGGCGTTGCCGCAGCGCTCGCCGATGCCGTTGAGCGTTCCCTGGATCTGGCGCACGCCGGCCTCGACCGCGGCCAGCGAATTAGCGACCGCCTGGCCGGTGTCGTCATGGGCATGGATGCCGAGATTGCCACCGGGGATGCCTGAGCCGATGACCTGCTCGACAATGGCGCGGACTTCCGACGGCTGCGTGCCGCCATTGGTGTCGCACAGCACCACCCACCGCGCGCCGGCATCAAAGGCCGTCCTGGCACAGGCCAGGGCGTAGTCGGGATTGGCCTTGAAGCCATCGAAGAAATGCTCGCAATCGACCATCGCCTCCTTGCCGGCGGCGATCGCCGCCTCGACGGATGCCTTGATAGCGTCGAGGTTCTCCTCGTTGGTGCAGCCGAGCGCGACGCGGACGTGGTAGTCCCAGCTCTTGGCGACGAAGCAGATGGCGTCCGACTTCGATTGCACAAGGGCTGCAAGGCCAGGATCGTTAGACGCCGACACCCCTGCCCGCTTGGTCATGCCGAAGGCGACAAATTTGGCGCGCGCCGTGCGCTTCTCCTGGAAGAAGGCGGTGTCTGTCGGATTGGCGCCGGGATAGCCGCCCTCGACATAGTCGAGGCCGAAAGCGTCGAGCAATTTTGCGATGGCGATCTTGTCCTCGACGGAGAAGTCGATGCCTGGTGTCTGCTGGCCATCGCGCAAGGTGGTGTCGAAGAGGTAGAGGCGCTCGCGGGTCATGGTCATTTGCCCGCAAACTTGTCCGTCGCCCGGATCAGCTGACCCAGGATGCCCGGCTCCGAATAGGCATGACCGGCGCCCTCGATCAGGTGAAAATCCGCCTTCGGCCAGGCCTTGTGCAGCGCCCAGGCATAGCGCGCCGGGCACGGCATGTCGTAGCGGCCATGCACGATGGTGCCGGGTATATCCCTCAGTTTCCAGGCATCGCGCAGCAACTGCCCCTCTTCCAGCCAGCCGGCATGGACGAAATAATGGTTTTCGATACGGGCAAAGGCGACGGCATAGTCGTCCTGTCCGAAAGGCGCGCTGGTTTCGGGGTCAGGCAAAAGCGTGATCGTCTCGCCTTCCCACAGGCTCCAGACCCGAGCCGCCTCGATCTGCGCCTTGCGGTCGCTGCCCACCAGCCGCTTGCGGTAAGCCGCCATCATGTCGCCGCGCTCGGCCTCCGGGATCGGCGCCAGGAACCGCTCCCATTTGTCCGGGAACATTTCCGAGACACCGAACTGGTAATACCATTCGAGCTCCGCACGCGTCAGCGTGTAGATGCCACGCACCACCAGTTCGCTGACGCGATCAGGGTGGGTCTCGGCATAGGCAAGCGCCAGGGTCGAGCCCCAGGAACCGCCGAACACCAGCCATTTGTCGAAGCCGGCCATCTCGCGCAGGCGTTCGATATCAGCGACCAGATGCCAGGTCGTGTTGGCTTCCAGGGAGGCGTTGGGCGTCGATTTTCCACAGCCGCGCTGGTCGAACAGGATGACGTCGTAAAGTTTTGGGTCGAACAGCCGCCGGTGTTTTGGCGAGATGGTGCCGCCTGGCCCGCCATGCAGGAACACCGCCGGCTTGGCGCCCCTGGTGCCGGAGCGTTCCCAATAGACCTGATGGCCGTCGCCGACATCGAGCATGCCGGACTCGAACGCCTCGATCTCGGGATAGAGGGTGCGCAATCGACTGCTCATAGCTGCAAACCTTTGGTCGGCCAGTCCGCCGTTTCGTGGTCGGGATGCTGGAAGGAGATGATCTGCTCCTGCCGGGCGTAGTAATCGGGGTCCTGGTGGATGGGCTGGTCGAAGATCGTCTCCACCCAGGGCAGCCGCGCGGCGTAGTTGACCTGGATTTGCGGGGCGAGATCGGAGCGGTCGTCGAAGGCGCCGATGGCGATCTCCAGTCCACCGGGCTGCCGATAGGTCAGCGGCGTGCCGCAGCGGGCGCAGAACCCACGATCGATGTTGACCGACGACTGGAAATAGCTTGGTTCCTCATGGGTCCATTCGACGCCATCCCTGGGCACCGTCACCAGCGCCCCGAAGAACGAGCCGAACTGCTTCTGGCACATGCGGCAATGGCAAATCGACGGCCGGCCGAGCGCCCCCTTGATGCGGAAGCGCACCGCGCCGCACTGGCAGCCGCCGGTTCGTATTGTCTCGGTCATGATCTTTCCTTCGGCGGCCATTGTTCGGTGTCGTGGTCCGGGTGCTGGTAGGAGACGAGATCGGCCAGATAGGGGGCCGACGACATGTCCGCCATCGTCTCCTCGCCCGGCAATTGCGGGATCGTGTCGACATAGGGCAGCTTTGCCTCGGTGCCCCACTGGATCAGCGGCACGATCTCCGCCGGATTGTCGAACGCGCCGATGGCGAGGCCAACGCCGTCCGGCGCGGTGAAGGTCAGCGGCGTGCCGCAATTGGCGCAAAAGCCACGATCGACATGGCTGGACGAGCGGAAATATTTGGGCTCACCGCGCGTCCAGTCGAGCGTTGCGCCGCGCACCGAAACCAGCGGCGCATAGAACGAGCCGAACGCCTTCTGGCACATGCGGCAATGGCAGATCGAAGCGTCGCCAAGCGCGCCCTCGACGCGAAAGCGCACCGCGCCGCACTGGCAGCCGCCGGTATAGATCGGTCGGTTGTCGAGGCTCATCGCGGTTCACTCCGGGGCATGGCAGACGGCTTCGACATTGTTGCCGTCGGGATCGAAGACGAAGGCGCCGTAATAATTCGGGTGATAGTGCGGACGCAGGCCCGGCCCGCCATTATCCTTGCCACCGGCGGCAAGTGCCGCGGCATGGAAGGCATCGACCTCGGCGCGGCTGCGCGCGGTGAAGGCGACGTGCTGGTGGTCTTTCGGCCTGTCCTTGCCGGAACTCAGCCAGAACACCGGCCGGTCGCGGCCATAGCCGCCGACCTTGGCGCCGCCGGTGTATTCCGGCGGCACCATATACAGCAGCGCAGCGCCTAACGTCGCCATCGCCTTGTCGTAGAAAGCCTTCGAAGCATCGAAATCGGCAACGGTGATACCGAGATGGTCGATCATGGTACGGACTCCCTTGCTGGTTCGCTCGCCAGAATTTCAGCGCCGGCCAGGCCGGCTTCGATCACGATGTGCTGGCAGACATTGTCGATATCGCGAATGACGTCGTCGCTCCAGAAGCGCAGGATGGTCCAGCCCAGGGCTTCGAGCTTGACAGTTCTCATGGCGTCGGATGCCGACGCTTCAGCCTGAGCATGCTGAGAACCATCCAACTCGACGATCAGCTTCTTGCTAGAGCAGGCAAAATCGACGATGTAGCCGGCGATCGGCATCTGACGTCGAAACGCCAGCCCCATGAGCCGATGTGCGCGAATCTCATTCCAGAGTTTCAGCTCGGCATCGGTCATAGCCTTGCGCATCTTGCGTGCATTGTTGCGGTTGCCGACGGGCACTCGATAATGCGTCATCGCGGTTCGTCCCCCTCTGCCCTGCCGGGCATCTCCCCCTCAAGGGGGGAGATCGGCAGCTTCACCGGAAACGCCCGACCATCAACGGAGACGATTGGCGAAAGCCAATGTGACATCCAATCTCCCCCCTTGAGGGGGAGATGTCCGGCAGGACAGAGGGGGGTGTTTCGCGCCACCCTCACCGCTTCACCTCCCACGTTGTCACGCGCTCTCCGGTGACGGGGTCCTTGCCGTCCTTCAATTGTACGCCTTGTGCCAGCAATTCGTCGCGGATGCGGTCGGCGTCGGCCCAGTTCTTCGACGCGATGAGCGCGAGGCGATTGGCGATCGCCTCGGCAACACCACCTTCATCAATGTCGGCCGAGGCGACATCGAAGCCGAGGAACAGCAGCGACGCCTTCAGCGAAGCCGCCGCTTCGTTGCCGTCCACGGCCTCGCCAGCCAACTGCGTCAGGACCTGGAAGGCAGCGTAGGTGGCGAGATCGTCCGACAACGCATCGATGACCTCCACCGGCAATTGCCCTGCGGCCGGCGCAAGATCCGCCGCCCGTTTCCATTTGCGCAGCATGTTCTCTGCCTCCTCCAGCTTGCGCACGGAAAAGTCGATCGGTTCGCGATAATGCGTCATCAGCATTGCCAGCCGCAGCACCTCGCCCGGCCATTTGCGGCCGCCAAAAGTCTCCGTCTCCAGCAACTCGTTGATCGAATAGAAATTGCCGAGGCTCTTCGACATCTTCTGGCCTTCGACCTGCAGGAAGCCGTTGTGCATCCAGATATTAGCCATGACGTCGGTGCCATGGGCGCAACGCGACTGGGCGATCTCGTTCTCATGGTGCGGGAAGATCAGGTCGAGGCCGCCGCCATGGATGTCGAAGACCTCGCCGAGATAGGCGGCCGACATCGCCGAGCATTCGATGTGCCAGCCCGGCCGGCCCCTGCCCCATGGGCTGTTCCAGCCCGGCTCCTCCGGTGACGACAACTTCCACAGCACGAAATCTTGCGGGCTTTTCTTGTGCGCGTCGACGGCGACGCGAGCGCCGGCCTGCTGCTCGTCGAGATTGCGCTTCGACAATTGTCCATAGTCCGGCATCGAGGCGGTGTCGAACAGCACTTCACCCGCCGCGACATAAGCATGGCCGCGTCCGATCAGGCTTTGAATCAAGGTGATCATGTCGGCCTTGCCGTCAGCGCGGGGCTCGACGAATTCGGTGGCGCGCGGCTCGACCGTCGGCTCCAGGCAGCCGAGAACGGCCACATCCTTGTGGAACTGGTCTGCCGTCTTTTCGGTGACCCGCCGGATTGCCTCGTTGAGCGAGAGCGCGCCGGAAGCGATCTCGCCGCCGAAGTCCCGCAAGGCGCGCGCGTTGATCTTGTCGTCGACGTCGGTGATGTTGCGCACATAGGTGACGTGCGCCTCGCCATAGAGATGGCGCAGCAAGCGGAACAGCACGTCGAAGACGATCACCGGCCTGGCATTGCCGATGTGGGCGAAGTCGTAGACCGTCGGGCCGCAGACATACATGCGCACATTGCGCGGATCGATCGGGACGAAATCCTCTTTCGTCCGCGTCAGCGTGTTGTAGAGGCGCAGGCCATGCGATGCGTCAGACATTCGTGCCTTCCCGGTTCGTTATGTTTTGACTGAAGCCGGGCGCCCGCCGAGGCGCAAAACAGACTCCAGCCTGCTGGCCGGGGCGTTTGTCCAATCTGGGGAAGATGAGGCGAAAACGTCCGGACCAGCGCGAGGCTAGCCAATAATGCAAATGCCACAAATGGCGAAAGACGTTTTCATGGGCGGTTTTATCGCCTTGGCAGGTGTTGCCGTCAAGTCGCTACTTTCGACAAAAACGTCGTTGGATCACAGGTAAAGGCGCGCCGAAACATTTTATTAAACATGTCGGCACAGTGATGAAACATTCGTCGACTAGTTCAGCAGGCGTCACGATTTGGTCAGAATCGGCCATCAAACGGCAGACACGAAAATGTTACCTGGGAAGAGAGACATGCCCCGAACCAAGCAGGAATCCAACCGCGCCAAGCAACCGGCGCTGGCCAACCACTATCGCGCCATCGGCCCGGCAGCGATCGTCGCCGCCCTTCTCCATACCGCGAAGAAGAAAAAGCCGGCGCAGAAGATCGTATCGCCTCGCGCTGCCTGAACTGGTGCGCGACCGGCCCCGGAGGGGCCGGCGACATAGCGCTGACATGTGCCTCCAAAGCCGACTTGCGCCTCTAAAACAGTGTCATCTGACTATCGTCCGCGCCGGGCTTCTGGCGCCTGACCTTCTCGGGCTCCGGCCCGATCTCGCCCCTCTCCTGAATCTCCGGTCCGGTGTTGACGACCTTGTTGACGAGGTCGGACACGGGAATTGCTTCGAAAAAATCAGGCTGCGCCGGCCGCAACAGGTCGGCGACATCGCGCGGCTCGAGCGTGCGGCAATCCAGCCAACGGGCAAAGTCGCTGGGATCGATCACCACCGGCATACGGTCGTGGATGTGGGCGATGTCGGCATTGGCATTGACGGTCAGGATGGCGCCGGTGTCCATTTCCGAACCGCCCGGCTCGGCATAGGTCTCGATCAGTCCGGCAAAGGCGACCACTCCGCCATGCCGGGGCCGTATCCAATAAGGTTGCCCCTTCTTGCCCCTGGTTTGCCGCCACTCGTAAAAGCCGGATGCCGGCACCAGCGCACGACGATGGCGCATGGCGGCCTTAAACGAGGCCTTCTCGGCGGCCCCTTCCGAGCGTGCGTTGAACAACAGCGGAAACTCCCTGGTGTCCTTCACCCAGGTCGGGACCAGCCCCCAGCGCACCAGCATCGGCTGGCGGTCCGGCAGATTGGAGCCCGGCGCCCGCGGAGCACCGGCGATCACCATCAGGATCGGCTGCGTCGGCGCGATGTTGTAGCGCGCCGGGAAATCCTCAAGCCCCGCCACGCCCAGAAAGGCGGCGGTCCGATCCGGTGTCGCGGTCAAGGCAAAACGTCCGCACATGGTCGACTGGTACCCTTCGGTTGGTTCAGCTTGAAAGTGGCGATGGAACCGGCGTTGCGCAATCGCCAAAGCTTCCCCATGCTGGGCGGTCCACAACAGACCTGCCTTCAGATGAGCCTGATCGGGAATCCATGAACGAAGCGCGCAAGACACTTCCGGCCGTCTCGGTGGCCGTCGTGCGCGGCGACACCGTACTCCTGATCAAGCGGGCGCGGCAGCCATCGCAAGGGCTCTATGCCTTTCCGGGCGGCAAGGTCGAGGCCGGCGAGACGCTGGAGGCTGCGGCAAAGCGCGAACTGCTGGAAGAAACCGGCTTGCACGCCACCGAATACCGGCCGCTTCGGGAAATCCACATCGACGGCAGGGATGACGCCCACCCGGTCGATTACCTTCTGACGGTGTTCGGAGCCGCCTATGCCGGCGGCGAGGCGGTGGCCAGCGACGACGCCGAGACAGCCGCCTTCTATACGCTCAGCGAGATGGCAAGGCTGCCACTTGCCGGCTCGGTCCTTGCCGTCGCCCAAGACCTGTTGGGCCTAGGCGCAGACGTCGGGCTGCACCCCTGAAAATCGCCTTGCGGGCGACAAATTGTTTCGCCACAAAGACTTATGCTATTTGGCCAAGAGAGCTTATGAACCGTCCATCCCTGCTCCTCGCCGTATGTCTGGCCGTTAGCTCGGCCGTCTCGACGCGACCGGCGCTCAGTGCCGAATCGCCGTTCGAGCCCGGGCTGATGCGGCTGGCGGAAGTTCTGGGATCGCTGCATTTCCTGCGCAATTTGTGCGGTGAGAAAGGCGACCAGTGGCGTGTCGAGATGCAGAAGCTGCTCGATTCGGAAAATCCGGACGCCGAGCGGCGCGCCCGCTTCATCGCCAGCTTCAATCGCGGCTACCGCTCCTTCGGCGGCACCTACACGCAGTGCACCCCCTCGGCCACCGAAGCCATCAGCCGCTATATGAAGGAAGGCGAGACGCTGTCGCGCGACATCGCCTCGCGTTATGGCAACTAGGCATTCCGAACTGCCCATCCACAGATATTCGGACCTCCGACTTGTGTCAGGTGGCATCTTGGTGCAATCCTCATGTGGCACTTCTGCAACAGTCTTAACGAAACCTTACCGCACGAATGCGGAATTAACTCAAACTGAAGGTTTTCGCCCCGCAGGCCGCCCTAATCGGCTAAGTTTGTCCTGAGTTGAACGCAGCTTCGCGCAAGGCAATCGGGCTCTGTAAAAAACGATCAAAAAAATGTCGTATTTACAAATACTTAATTGACCCTGCGTGTGAAATGAACAGATCAAGCCTGATCCGCATCGACGGATCGCCGCTTGAAAGGGTGGACATCGCATATGGAACATGGTGTCAACGACATCGACGCGCTGGTCAGGGAAGAGAAGCGCCTGACCGCCGTGGAAAGCCACAGCGAAGCCTGGGCGGAAGGTCTCTCCGCCGGTATAGAGCCCGAGATCATTGCCGAGGCAGCGCTCGAGACCGCCTTCGGCGAGATGTTGCGTGCCAATGGTGAGACCTCGGCCCTTGCCCTGCTCGACCGTATGCGTGAAAAGGTGATTGCTGGCGCCTTCGAACCTGAACGGCTGCGGCACTGAACCGACATCCGGTTCTTTGACGGCAGAATGCCGCTCGGGCGTCATGCCCGGAAGCAGGGAGAAACGGGCAGTGAGTTTTTCGATGTCAGGCAAGCCGGTTGGCTTGGTCCTCTACATCTGCTTCGCCGCTGGCTGTGCCGCGATTCCCCTGGTTCTCGTCAGCAGCCCTGCTTATGCGCTGAGCGAGATCAAGCGCGAAGAGCTCCCCGCACCCGTCACGCCGCCGGCGGACGACGACATGTCGCCGCCGGGAAGCACGGTGCCAATGCCCGACCCGGTCGGAACGCCGCCTCCAACCAGCAAGCCGGCCGGCCCTGACGAAGCCGAGCCGGACAGCCCGCCGAGCGGCGGCGGCGTAACCAGGCCGCGCGTCGATCCGGAAACGCCGGTGCCCGAGGTCGTCTACGATCTCGGCAAGCTGCCGGAACCGGTACGGCGCATGCACGACCTGATCGTCGAAGCCTGCAAAAGCGGCGACATCGAAAAGCTGCGGCCTTTGATCGGCACGGGCGACAGCACGACACAATTGTCGCTGACCGATATAGACGGCGACGCCATCACCTTCCTCAAGGGTCTCTCCGGCGACCCGGACGGCCAGGAGATCCTGGCCATCCTGGAAGAGGTGCTCAATGCCGGCTACGTCCACCTCGATGCCGGCAAGCCGGAAGAACTCTATGTGTGGCCCTATTTCTTCGCGCTGCCACTGGACAAGCTCGACGCCAAGCAGCGGGTCGAACTGTTCAAGATCGTCACCGCCGGCGATTTCGACGACATGAAGCAGTTCGGCGCCTACATCTTCTACCGCGTCGGCATCACGCCCACCGGACAGTGGACATTCTTCGTCGCCGGCGATTGAGCCTTTTTGGCCCRCCTTGCGGGAGGTTGGGGCCTAGCGAGGCAATGCCTCGGAAAACTCCACCGCCCTGCCCTGGCCCGGTGCCACGATCTCGCCTTCCCACATGACGCGGCGGCCGCGAATGATGGTGCCGACCGGCCAGCCGGTGACTTGCTTACCATCATAGGGCGTCCAGCCGGCTTTCGAGCCGGCCTGCGCGTTGGTTATAGTCTCACGCCGCTTCATGTCGACGATCGTGAAATCGGCGTCATAGCCGGCGGCGATGCGACCTTTTCTCGCCATGCCGAAGATGCGCAGCGGACCGTGGCTGGACAGGTCGACAAAGCGCTGCAGCGTCAGCCGGCCGGCGTTGACATGGTCGAGCATGATCGGTACCAGCGTCTGCACACCGGTCATCCCCGACGGCGAGGCCGGATAGGGTTTGGCTTTTTCGGCCAGTGTGTGTGGTGCATGGTCGGAGCCGAGCACGTCGACGATGCCTTGCGCAATGCCATGCCAGACGCCATCGCGGTGTCTGATGTCGCGCACCGGCGGATTCATCTGGATCAGCGTGCCGAGCCGCGCGTAATCGTCAGCCGACAGGGTCAGGTGATGCGGCGTCGCCTCGCAGGTCGCGACATCCTTGTGCTGCTGGAGGAACAGGATCTCCTCGGCCGTCGATATGTGCAGGACATGGATGCGGGCGCGAACAGTGCGCGCGATGCGCACCAGCCGCTCGGTGCAGCGCAAGGCGGCGATCTCATCGCGCCAGATCGGGTGCGATGACGGGTCGCCTTCGATGCGTTCGCCCTGACGCTCGCGCAGCCGGAATTCGTCCTCAGAGTGAAAGGCGGCGCGGCGGCGGGTATTCCTCAGGATCGAAGCGACGCCTTCATCGTCCTCGACCAGGAGGTCGCCGGTGGAGGAGCCCATGAAAACCTTGATCCCGGCCGCACCCGGCAGCCGCTCGAGCTCGCCGACGTCTTTCGCATTCTCGCGGGTGCCGCCAACCCAGAAGGCAAAATCGCAGTGCATGCGACCGCTGCCGCGGCGGACCTTGTCGGCAAGCGCTGCCTCGCTGGTGGTCAGCGGATTGGTGTTGGGCATCTCGAACACGGCGGTGACACCTCCCAACACCGCCGCCCGCGAACCCGTCTCCAGATCTTCCTTGTGCTCCAGTCCCGGCTCGCGGAAATGCACCTGGCTGTCGACGACACCCGGCAGGATGTGCAGGCCGCGGCAGTCGATCGTCTCGCCGGCCGAGGCCTGGCCGAGATCGCCGATGGCAGCGATGCGGCCGTCCTTCACACCGACGTTGCGAGCCCCTTCGCCGTCATGGTTGACCACAGTGCCGCCTGTCAGGATGAGGTCGTAGGTCATGGCCATGCTCTCTTGCGGGGGGAGTGCCAGCGGCTTACGTAAAGGCCGACCGTTTTGCAAGATCAGGCTGCTTTCGCCAATGCCCTTTGCCCAGCTCAAAGACCGCGCGCTCATCTCCGTCTCGGGGCCTGATGCCGAGCATTTCTTGCAGAACATCCTGACCACCGATCTCGACGTATTGACACCCGGCCAAGCAAAACCGGGCGCGCTGCTTTCGCCGCAAGGCAAGATCCTGTTCGATTTCCTGATCTCGCGGGCCGGCGAGAATGCATTCAGGCTCGAATGCCGGGCCGACATTTCAGATGATTTCGTACGCCGGCTGACGCTCTACAAGCTGCGCGCCAAGGTCGAGATTGCCAAAGCGGATCAGGCGCTTGTCACCGTCGCATGGGGAGATGAGTCAACGCCCTCACAATCTGATTCAACGGCGGCCGACACGCGCTTTGCGAACGGCGCAGTCACGCGTTGCTATGGCCAAGCGGATGAGCGCAGCGACCTTGCCGCATGGCAGGCCTCCCGCATCGCCAGCGGCATTGCCGAAAGCGGCAGCGACTACCAACTAGGAGACGCCTTCCCGCACGACGTGCTGCTGGACGAAACCGGCGGCGTCGGTTTCAAGAAGGGCTGCTATGTCGGCCAGGAGGTTGTCTCGCGGATGCAGCATCGCGGCACGGCCAGGCGGCGCGTGCTGATCGTCCAGGCCGGACTTCCCCTGCCCGCCGCGGGCACCGAACTGACCGTCGAGGGACGGCCGGTCGGCACGCTTGGCTCGAACGCCGGCACGATCGGGCTCGCCATTGCCCGCATCGACAGGGTCAAGGCGGCGCTCGACGCCGGCCAGCCGATCATGGCGGGCGACGTGCCGGTTGCCGTGACCATCCCCGCCTGGGCGAAGTTCAGCTTTCCGCAGGAAGCCGTCAGCGCGGAGGAGGCCTGATGGCGGCCGATCGCGTCGGCGCGCCGCCACGCGCCTGGCAGCGCATGCTGTCCGGCCGCCGGCTCGACCTGCTCGACCCCTCGCCGCTCGACATCGAGATTTCGGACATCGCGCATGGGCTCGCCCGCGTTGCCCGCTGGAACGGCCAGACCAGAGGCGAGCACGCCTTTTCGGTCGCCCAGCACTCGCTGCTTGTCGAGGCGCTGTTTTGCGACCTGGTGCCTGCGGCTTCGACCGACGCCCGGCTGGCGGCGCTGCTGCACGATGCCCCCGAATATGTCATCGGCGACATGATCTCGCCGTTCAAATCGGTGATGGGCGGCAGCTACAAGGACTGTGAATTGCGATTGCAGCGCGCCATCCATCTGCGCTTCTCGTTGCCGCCGGAACCAGCTGCTGCGTTGCGCAAGGAGATCAAGCGCGCCGACCAGATCGCCGCCTATTTCGAAGCAACGCTGCTTGCCGGTTTTTCGACTGCCGAGGCGACCGAATTCTTCGGCCGTCCGCGCGGTTTCAATGCCGATCGCTTCGATTTCACGCCACGCTCGGTGACCTCAGCGCAAAATGCGTTCCTGAAGCGCTTTTCGGCAATCGAGAAGTCGCGCCACCAGGTTCCAGCACCCGTGATCGGCTGAAAAACGCTAAATTAACCGGCGGCGACCACACTAGCCCGTTCGATCACGATCCGCAGGCGCCTTATGCCCGTCGCTGATGCCAAGGATGGTTCGACCGTCCCGGAACCGGGGGCCGAAGGCATGGATCGGCCGCGCTCCATTGAAGACGAACTGCGCGAACAGAACGAACGCTTTTCGGCTGCGGTCGAGAACATGTCGCATGGGCTGTGCATGTTCGACGCCGACGAGCGCATGATTATTTGCAACGTCAACTACATCAACATCTTCTGCCTCGACCCCAAGGTGATGCGGCCCGGCATCCGGTTCCTCGACATCCTGCGCCACAGCGTCGACATCGGCATCGCCTCGCAAAGCGCCGAAGAACTCTACGCCATCCGCAAGCCCTATATCGACCAGGCCAAAGCCTCGACCTACGAGGAGACGCTGTCGGACGGTCGTATCATCAACATCTCGCATCGCCCGCTGGCTTCGGGCGGTTGGGTCTCCATCTACGAGGACATCACCGAACAGCGACGCGCAGAACGGGATCTCAAGGAGCAGCATCGCCGCTTCGACGCAGCACTTGCCAACATGTCGCAAGGCCTGCTGATGTATGACGCCGACGGCAGGCTGATCGTGCGCAACCAACGCATTCTGGAGCTCTATGGTGTCAGCGAGGCAGACCTTCCGCTGGGCATGGGTCTGCGCGAACTCCTTGAGCGGCTTGTACGCCTGGGTGTCTATCCGCCCATCGATATCGATGGCGAGGTCCTCAAAACTGAAGCCCGCCTGCAGATCGGCCAGACGCGATCGACCCCTCGTCAGCTTGCCGACGGACGAACGCTGATGATCGCGCGTCGGCCGATGAGTGGTGGCGGCTGGGTCGCCACGTTCGACGACGTCACCGAAAGCAGGCTGGTCGAGGAGCGCATGACCCATCTTGCGCATCACGACACGCTGACCGGACTGCCCAACCGTTCGATGCTTCGCGAACGGCTCGACCAGGCGCTGGAGGATGCGACTTCACCGCTGGCGATCTTCTCTCTCGATCTCGACCGCTTCAAGGCGATCAACGACACCTTGGGGCATCCGGCCGGCGACTGGCTGCTGAAAAGCGTGGCCGAGAGGCTGCGGCGTTGCCTGCGCGATGAAACAGACATCGTCGCCCGTTTCGGCGGTGACGAGTTCGTCATCATCCAGTCCAACTTCAAAGACCTTGCCGACGCGGAAAAGCTGGCGAAACGTATCGTCGAGGCGATCGCACAACCGTTTCGCGACAAGAGCCGGGAGATGCATGTCGGCATCAGCCTTGGCATCGCCGTTTTCCCCGACGACGGCAGGGATGCCGATACGCTGCTGAAGAACGCCGACACGGCGCTGTACCGGGCGAAGAGCGAAGGACGCAACCTTTACCGATTCTTCGAGCCAGCAATGGACGCCACGGTGCAGGCGCGCCGGGCGCTTGAGGTCGACCTTGAGACAGCGTTGCCGCGCCACGAATTCGATCTCGATTTCCAGCCCATCATGAACATAGGCTCCGGCGGGATCGTCGGCGCGGAAGCCTTGATGCGCTGGCATTCGCCGACACGCGGCACGGTGGCGCCGGACAACTTTATTCCCGTCGCCGAAGAAACCGGGCTGATCGTGCCGCTTGGCGAGTGGGCATTGAGGAAAGCCTGCGTGGCGGCGGCAAGTTGGCCTTCCCTGCGCATTGCGGTCAATGTCTCGGCCGTGCAGCTCAAAAGCGGCGGCTTTGCCCGCAGCGTCATCTCGGCGCTGGCCTTCTCCGGCGTCCCGGCCAGCCGGCTCGAACTGGAAATCACCGAAACCGTGCTGATGGACGAAAGCGAGACCGTGCTGAAGACGTTGCGTCAATTGCGAGGGCTGGGCATCCGCATTGCGCTCGACGATTTCGGCACCGGCTATTCCTCGCTCGGCTATCTCCGGCGTTTTCCGGTCGACAAGATCAAGATCGACCGTTCGTTCATCCGCGACATCGGCAATCGCGACACAGCAGCAATCGTTCGCACCATTATCGGGCTGGGCGCCGAGCTCGGCATCACGGTCACCGCCGAGGGTGTCGAGACCGAGATGCAGTTTGACTTTCTGCGCGTCAATGGCTGTGTCGAAGCGCAGGGCTATCTGATCGGGTTGCCGTCAAGGGCGGCGGATATTCAGCGCCTGCTGATGCCAACCGTCGCCGCCTTCGGGCAATCCGGTTGAACCGGCGGTACCCGCTATTTCGGCCCTGGCCAACTTGGCTGTGACAGATGCGCGGCCATGAAACCGGCGACGGCTTCGACCTTGGCGGGGCGCGAGCGTGCTGAGGGCGTGACGAAATACAGCGCGCCCCTCGGCAAAGTCCAGTCGGTCAGGATCGCTTCCAGGCGCCCATCGGCAAGGTATTCGCCGGCAATGAATTCCGGCAGCTCGGCAATCGCCATTCCGGCCAGCACTGTTGGAACCAGCGCGTCAGAATTGGTCACCCGCAATGGCCCGGAGGGCGTGACGGCCTCCCTGTCACCCGCGGCATTGCTGAAATGCCAGACGTCCTGCCGAGGACGATAGGCATAGCCAAGGCAATGATGCGCGTCGAGGTCGCGCGGCGTGCCTGGACGGCCATACCGGGCGAGATAGGTCGGTGCCGCGACGATGAACGGAGCAATGCTGCACAGGCGCCGCGCAACCAGCGAGGAATCCGGCAGGACGGCAATCCGGAGTGCTGCATCGAACCCATCACCGACCAGGTCGACGACCGCATCGCTCAGATGCATATCGATCGACACGTCGGGGTAGAGTTTGAAGAAATCAGGAAGCAACGGCGCAACGCACCGCAGCCCAAACGACATCGGCACGGCCAGACGTACAAGGCCGCGCGGACTGGCCGACAGCTCGCGTGCCGCATTCTCGGCATCCTCCGCGTCACGGTAGAGGCGCGACGCCCGCTCGGCGAGACGATGACCAAAATCCGTGAGGGCGAGACGCCGCGACGTGCGGTTGAAAAGCCGCGCGCCAAGCCGCTCCTCCAGTCGGCTGACGCCACGCGATACTGTCGCCACCGACAGGCCGAGCACGCGCGCGGCGGCAGCAAAGGACCGCTCCTCCGCGACTTTGGCGAACATGGCCAATCCTTCGAAGTCCGGAACTTTCGACATCACCAATCCTGCAACGATTGTTTGCAAACATTGCTATTTCGAAAAGAACTACCTGTCCATATGTCTCTGTCACCGACAACAGGAGTGACGAAAATGACACGGAAACTCGAAGGAAAGATCGCCGTGGTTACCGGCGGCAGCAGCGGCATCGGCCTTGGCATCGCCAAGCGCTTCGCCTCTGAAGGCGCCCATGTCTACATCACCGGACGGCGCCAGGCCGAGATCGACAAGGCCGTCACGGCAATCGGGAAGAACGCCACCGGCATCCAGGCCGACTCGACCAGTTTCGCCGATCTCGACCGACTCTATTCCAAAGTGAAAGCGCAAAGCGGCCGGATCGACGTGCTCTCGGTCAATGCTGGCGGCGGTTCCATGCTGCCGCTCGGGCAGATCAGCGAACAGCACTATGATGAAACATTCGACCGCAACGTCAAAGCCGTGCTGTTCACCGTGCAGAAGGCGCTTGGATTGCTGGTGGACGGTGCATCGGTGATCCTGACTGGTTCGACCACCGGCTCAACTGGCGCGGCGGCGTTCAGCGTCTATGGCGCGTCGAAGGCGGCCCTGCGCAATTTTGCCCGCAGCTGGATTCTCGACCTGAAGGAGCGGCAAATCCGCGTCAACATTCTCAGTCCCGGTCCGACCCGTACAACGGGTCTCGCCGAGCTTGCCGGACCTGAGGCCGAACACCAGAAGGGTTTGCTCGATTTCCTTGCCAACCAGGTGCCAATGGGCCGGCTCGGCGATCTCGATGAGATCGGCAAGGCGGCCGTGTTCCTGGCCTCGGACGATTCCAGCTTTGTCACCGGCGCCGAGCTGTTCGTCGACGGCGGTATTGCGCAAATCTAGCCGTCGTACCGGTCGCGTCTTCAAGCAGGGCGCGACCGGTATGCAACCGCGCAGCATCAGCGCAATGTCTCGATGTATTTTTCGTGGAAGCTGACATAGCCCGGTTCGACAATCTTCAGATGCCGCTCGATCAGCGCATGAAACTCCGGCAATTGATGAAACGGCACGCCGGGATAGGCATGATGCTCGGCATGGAACGGCATGTTCCACGCCAGCTTGCGCACCAGCCAATTGGTCAGCGTGGTCCTGGTGTTCTCCAACATGTTGGCGACGAATGGACAACGGCCATGCTCGGCCAAGAGATAGAGGCGCAGAAATGGCTGCCCGAGCAAGGCCGGCACGATCCAGACGTAGAGGAGCACCGTAAGCCGGAAATAGACGGCCAGCAGAATGACCCCGGTATAGAAGGCAAGCATGGCTTGCGCCTCGACGCGCACCTTGGCGTAGCCTTTTGGCGGCACATAGCCTTCCCGGCCGCGGCCCTTCGCATTGCCACAAAGCGTCTTGAGGTGCCCCCACCACACCGGGATGCCGGAGACATGGACGAGGTATTGCCTCCATGTCTCCGGTTTGGGGAAAGCCAGTTCCGGATCATTGTCCGGGTCCTGGGTGTATCGATGGTGGGCGAAATGGAAATAGCGGAACCAGTCCGCAGGCAGCCCGATCGCCAGGCTGCACACCCGCGCCACGGCATCGTTCAGCCACTGCGTTTCGAAGGCCGTGCGATGCACCGTCTCGTGCAGCAGCGTGAACAGGAAGACGATCAGGATGCCTTGCGGCAGCATCAGCAGCGGCCAGAACGGGACCTTGGCGGCGATCAGCGATCCGATGATGATGATCGCACCCCAATGAGCACCAAGTTGGACAAGGCCCGCGACGTCTGATTTGGCGGTCAGGCGATTGCGCTCTTGCTGCGTCAACGATGCGATTACGTCGCGATGGTCCACTGGCGTCATCCGGAGTTCGAAAATGTCGACGCCCATATCGTATTCAACAAGAAAGCTTTCTGAAAACGATGAATTATGCGATTTAGATAAGGTCAACTTATCTATCGGGCAGCATGATCGCTTTTCCATCCTTGCGCGGACTCCAGGCTTTCGAAGCGGCGGCGCGTTCCGGCAGCTTTGCCGCGGCAGCCCAGGAGCTGTCCATCTCGGCTGCCGCGGTCAGCCAGCTGATCCGGACCATCGAGGACCAGATGGGCCGCAAGCTGTTCAACCGGGTCAACCGCCGCGTCGTCCTCACCGACGCCGGCAGGGAAATACTGCCTCGGCTGACAACGGCATTCGGTGAGATCGGCAGCGTGTCACGCGAACTGGGCGGCGCCGAGTTCCGCTCCCGGCTCGTCGTGTCAGTCCCGCCATCCATGGCGATGGGCTGGTTGTCGTCGCGTCTGGCGGGCTTTGTCGCGGCCCACGGCGCTGTCGACATATCGCTCAGAGGCGAAGACGACCCGGTATCGTTCGACCGCGACCTGATCGACATCCGCCTTTCCTATGGCCGTTCGCACTATCGCGACCAGGCAACGGAAGACATCGCCAGGGATGCCGTCTACCCCGTTTGCGCCCCTGATCTCGTTGCGACGAACAGATATCTGGACGGTACCGCCCTCACCGGTCTGCCGCTGATCCACACCGACTGGGGCCCAACGGGCGCGTCGTTCCCGTCCTGGCGCAACTGGTTCGAAGCGATGGGCATCGAGCCTGGCCGGGCAGCGCAACGCGGCCTTTCGGCGAATTCGTCACGGGCCGCCCTTGATCTTGCCATTTCCGGCCTTGGCGTGGCGCTGGCGCAAGGGGTCTACTGTGCCGAAGCGCTGGAAGACGGCCGGCTGGTCAGGCCGCTGGCCCAGGCGCTGGAGCTGCGCCAGCCTTATTGCCTGACAATCCCGGAACGCAGCGCGAGACGCGATGTGGTGGCGGCATTTCGCCAGTGGCTGATCGAGGAATGCGTGCGCACGGTCAAATCGCCGGCGCTGACCGAGGGCCGTTGACTGCCGCCTCTCAGAGGTGCCCGCTCAATGCCTCCACCATGTCCTTGTTCGTCGCCACGGGAACGATCTCGAACTCCACCAGATCGGCCCATTCGATGACCCAGCGCTGCAGCAGCGTGACGTCATCAGCCTCCACCAGCAGGAAGCAGCGGCTCATATCCGCCGCGATCCAGCTATGGTGCACGAGCAACTCGTCCGGCTTCAGGCGGCCGCGATCGCTGAAGCGACGGTAGATATCCTTGCGATCGCAACCGCGAAAGTCCTCGATCACGACGAACAGCATATCCACCCCCGATCAAATTAGCGCCCCGGCCGGTCCAGCCGCTCCAGGAACCACTGCGTCAGCCGCACCCAGACCTCGTCCTTTTCGCCGGAATCTTCCCAGCCATGGTCGAGGTTCGGATTGTCGTTGACCTCGATGACGAAGACGCCATCTTTGGTTTCCTTGAGGTCGACGCCATAGAGCCCGTCACCGATGCAGCGCGCCGCCTTCACCGCCGTCTCGACGACATGCGCCGGGGTTTCCTTCAGCGTGAAGGTCTTGATGCCGCCCTGGTCGGGTTTGCCGTTGGCCTTGTGGTTGACGATCTGCCAGTGCTTCTTGGCCATCAGATAGTGGACGGCAAACAGGGGCTGGCCGCCGAGCACGCCGACACGCCAGTCATATTCGGTCGGAATGAACTTCTGCGCGATCAGAAGATCGGAATCCTCCAGCCATTCCGTGGCGAGCGTCTTCAACTCCTCGAAGTCAGCGCATTTCTTGACGCCGCGCGAGAACGACGAATCGGGGATCTTCAACACCAGCGGAAAGCCGAGCGTCTGCGCCGCCAGTTCGAGATCCGAGCTGCCGGCGATCATCACCGTCGGCGGCACCGGCACCTTGTTGTAGGCCATCAGCTCGTTGAGATAGACCTTGTTGGTGCAGCGGATCATCGACAGTGGATCGTCGATCACCGGCATGCCTTCCTGCTGGGCACGGCGGGCGAAACGATAGGTGTGGTTGGAGATCGAGGTGGTCTCGCGGATGAACAGCGCGTCGTAGTTGGCGAGCTTGGCGAGGTCCCGCTTGGTGATCGGCTCGATTTCGACGCCCATCTTTTCGGCGATCTTGGCCCAGTAGCGCAGCGACGAGATCTCCGACGGAGGCAATTCCTCATGCGGATCGACCAGCGTGGCGAAGGTGTAGCGCGCCGGCGTGCGGCCCTTGGTGTCGCGCCACTCGCGGTTGGTGTAGGTCTCCAGGCACTGGATGAAGCTTTTTTCTTCATCCTCGGTCATCCGCGCCAGCGGATGGAAGCCGATCTTGCGGATCGAAGCCCATTCGGCGCTGTCCTTGATGTGGACTTCGAGTGCCGGTGCGCGGAACCAGTCGAACAACAGCTTGGCGAACCGGTCCCAGATTTTCGACGGGCCGATGCCGAAGAAGATGCAGACCTTGGTTGGAAAGGCGCCGCCGAGATCCTTGCGACATTTGTTGAGTGCCAGTTCCAGTTCGGGCAACGCATGTTCGTAGAGCTTGCGCTCCGACAGGTCGATCATCGTCTCGACGGTCGGAATGACCTTGTGGCCGCGCGAGCCCGCCAGCAGCGAGGCGTAGTAGCCGCGGCTCTGGTAGCCGTAATTGTTCGACAGGTTGATGACCTTCGGCCGCTGGCCGCGAAACAGCGACGGATGCGCAAGATAGTCACGGTTGGTGATGATCTTGTGCGGTGTCGCCACCTGGTCGAGATCGCTCTGCCGGCCGGTAAGGATGACCCAGGTCATTGTCTGTCGCGCTTTCCCAGAGTGATGGCGGCACGCAGTCCGTCGCGGCCGAACTGCGCCATGTTCATGAAGATGCCGTACGGCACGGGAATGTTGGCGGCATCAAGGATGGTCTCCTGTCTTTCGTCCTCGACCCATGGATCGTGGATCAGGATATGGTCGCCGTCATCGCCGATCGCCAGCACCCAGTGCGGCACCTTCTTGCCGAACATAAGGAAACCGCTGATCAGCACCAGCACCAGTTTTCCCTCCGCGATCGCGGCGCGAATGTCGTCGATGGTGAATGGACGGTAATTCACCGGGATGCCGTAAAGTTCCGCGCGGCGGCGAAAGTCGACCTGGGCCAGTTCCATCACCCGGCGCTTGTCCTCGCTGCGCACCGACTGCAGGAACAGCGCGCCGTAGAACGAAACATAGATCTCCGCCGCGAGCCCGCTTTCGTAGCCCGAGACAGCGAGGCCGAACGGTTCGCAGCCACCGGGTCCCGACATCATGAAGACAGTCGTCGCCTCGCGCCACAGTCGGATTTCCATGACCGGATCCGGCACGAAGCCGCGATCGAAATTGGCCATCGCCATCATCAGGCAGCATGGGCCGCAAGTGAATTCGCAGGTCTGCTGGTAGAACGGCACCTTGGTGGCGATCGGAATGTCACCGCGCAAGGTCTTTTCATAGCGAAGCGCTGTCTCGCCGTCCTCGTAGTAGCCGGATTCGCGGCCGATCTTGCGATAGCGGGCCTGCTCATAGATGCGGATGGCCCGGCTGTTGTCTTCGCGCACCTCGAGACGCAGCATCATACGGCCGTGCTCGAAGGCGGCCTCTTCCGCTGATCCGAGCAGCATGCGGCCAACACCCAGTCCCCCGAAGAAGGGACCGGTGGCGATCGAGTAGAGACGTGCCACGCCGCTGCCCTTGCGAAACAGCACGATCGCATAGCCGGCCACGCGGCCATCGATTTCAGCGACCAGCGTCTCGGCGGTTTCGCGCTCGATGAACAGGCGGAAGGAGCGGCGGGAAATACGGTCGCTTTGGAAAACAGCTTTCTCGACGGCGGCGAGATCATCGACGTCAGACGCGCGGGCCGTGCGGATCTCGGCAGGCATGCGGGTTGAGAAAACCTCGATTGGTGGTGGGAAATGCCCTACTGGAAAACGTTCAAGACATCAGCCGAAATACTGATGACCACAAAGCGCTATCGCACCTCGAATAGGGCCGAATTGTGACAGATTCGGCGGCAACCTGGCGATGCAAAACGCTTTGAACAGGATCACTATTTATGGACTGGCGTCGCCATCAAGGCGGCGCCTTTTCAACTGGCCAGGCCAGCCAGAAGTTGGCCATAGGCGCTCTTTGCCACGACGGCCAATTGCTCGCTTGGCAGCGAACCGACGACGGCGCAGCCATAGCCCTTGTCCAGCCAGTAGACGGCCTGGGGACCGTCTTGCGCCGATGCATAGGTGCCCTTGGCATTCTGCGCCGATTGCGCCGTGACGAAGAGAGATATGCGCTCGCCCTTGTCGTCCTCGTAGAGCAGCATCGCGGCCTTGCTTTCTCCGGCCGGCAACAACCGGCCGCCGACCAGCTGGAAACCGTTCGCGGTCAGGTCCGGTGCCACCAGCTTCAACCCGACACGGTTGGACAGCCAGGTCTGGAGATGATCCTTGTCGCTGGCCGGCACCTCGACCGCATGCCGCTTTTCGGCGGCGAAGACGACGTGGGCCGCGATTGCCTGTTCGGCCAGTTGATCTTCGGCCGGATTCTCCTGTCCGATGCGGTCGATGCCGGCAAGGTAGCCGCCAAGCCCGCCGGCGACCACAAGAACGGCCGCCGCGGCGGCAAGCCACCAGCGCGAGCGCGAGGCCGCAGCCTTGACCGGCGTCTCGCCGAACACGACCTTGCGCAACCGCACTGGGACGGGTTCGTCCAGCACGCCGGCGAAGGCGGCGCGCAATGCCGTGCGATCGGCGGTGAAACGGGCGCTCCTGGCCTTCATCTCGGGATTGGCGTCGAGCCAGGCATCATAGGCGGCGCGCTCGTCAGCCGGCAGCTCGCCATCGATCGCCATGTGGATGTCACGTTCGGAGAAGTCGCGGCGGATCATTTCTCGACGATCCTTATTGCGCGACGGCGCGCCGTGTCGTCCAGCAGCCCGCGCAATTCCTCACGCCCGCGCGCAATGCGCGACATCAGCGTGCCTGCGGGGACGCCCAGAATGTTGGCGGCTTCGGCATAGGAAAACCCTTCGATGGCGACCATGACAAGAGCCGCACGGCGGTCGGGGCTGATTGCCTGCAATGCGTCGATGATCTCGCGCGAAGCGATGCTCTCCACCTGCTCGGCAGGCTGGGCCACCGCCTCGCCTGCTTCCAGCGGAAGCATCGTCGCCTCGCCGCGTCGGTTCACCTTGCGCATCTGGTCGATGAACAAATGATGCATGATCGTAAACAGCCACCTCCTGGGGCTTTCTCCCGTCTGCCAGTTGTCGAGCCGGACAAGCGCCCGCTCGAGACAATCCTGAACGAGATCGTCGGCAGCATCGCGGTCGCGCACAAGCGAGCGTGCGTAGCGGCGCAGTCGCGGTATTTCGCCAAGGATTGCTGCCTTCTTTTCGTGCATGACCGCTGGTTCTGGGTCGCCCTTGTTGATCCGATATTGAACGCGCCTTCTCGGCGCGGCGCAAGCGGCCAGCGCGAAGCGGTCCGCCGCCCCGGTCACCCAAGCAATGAGATAACGAGATGACGGGCCGTTTTATTCCCGGCTAAATTGAGTTCCTGTCGTCACTGCTCTCCGACCGATATTTTCTCTCTTGCCGCCCGCGTCAGCAGGCGCTGGTAGAACAGGCCGATGCCGATCAGCACGGCGCCAAGGCCGATGAAGGACAACGCCCGCAACACGCCTTCCAGCTCCGACATGTCGAAGACAAAGACCTTCAGCACTGCGACCGAGATCAGCACGGCCGAGGCAATGCGCAGCACCTGCGATTTCAGCCAGACGCCGGCGGTGAGCAACGCCACGCCGATCACCAACCACAGCGCCGAATAGGTGTAGGTTTCCAGCTGGCCGAGGCCGCTCCACAGGCCAATGAACTCGCCCTTGAACAGACGCCGCACCGACAGGGTGGCGTAGGCGAAGGCAAGCACGGCCGCCACCAGCGCCAGCATCTGCGCATACCATTTCGGCCGCTTGTCCCTGGCATAGAGCGCCAGTCCGCCGGCAGCGATGGCCGGCAGGAGATAGGCGAGGAACAACAGGTTGAAGACCGGGATCTGGCCTGTCGATTCGTCGGTGAACAACGGGTTCAGCACCACGAAATGCCGGATGACGATGAAGGCCACCGAAACCACGCCCGCCGCCATCGAGCCATAGCGCAGCACAGAGCTTGGCGAGCGCATGTCGATGGCGACAAGGATGGCGCCGGCGCCAATGGCGATCAGCGTGTAGATCGCCTGCTCGGCGAGCGTCATCGCACCCGTGTCGATGACGCCGCCATGCATGGCGTGGCGCACCAGCATGGCGAGCGTGAGCAGCGCAAACAGTGCCGCCGCCGCTTCCATGGCGAGGCGTGGGCGGCCGTTGGTGGTGCGGGCAAGCTGCCAGGCGGCGAAACCGAAGGCGAGCGCCGGCACGCCGTAGCCCGGCAGCAGCCAGTTGAAGACCGGCGTCGTCGACAGGAACTCTGCGCCGACAATGGTCGGGTCAAAGGCGACGCGGCCAAGCACGGCAATCACCGCGCCAACCGAAATCCAGCCGAGCACCGGATAGGAACGCCAGCGCGTCGCCAGCGTCGGCACGATCGCCGCTGCGCCGAGCAGGATGGTGGTCCAGCCGGAATTGAACGCCATATGCAGCATCAGGAGGCCGGCGACGGCCGCACCGCCCAGGGCAAACGACACCGCCACGCCGCCGGTGAGAGGCGGCTCTTCGCTGCGTGCGATCCACTCGCTGCCGGCCGTGAAAACCACGACCAGCAGTGCTGCGGCGGCGGCGTAGACAAAGTCGCGATCGAGATTGCCGAAGGTGAACCAGAGCGCCAGCAGGACGAGCAGCGGCACGATGACGCCCCACGCCGCCCATGAGGCCGCGCGGATCTGTGTCGCGGCGGCGAACCTGCGGGCGGCCCAGAAGCCGGCGCCTATGAAGACCAGGCCAAGCGCGATGCCGATACGCAATGTCAGCGCGTTGGACGTGGCCACCGGCAAGCCATCGACGCCCAGAGCGCCGGCCGAGAAGTCGGAGGCGATCGAAGTCGGCGGGATGATGCCGAGATAGATCATCACCGTCACCAGTCCTGCGGCATAGAGGAGCGGCAGCGCCAGTGGGCGATAAAGCGCGACGGCCACCATTGCGGCGATCAGCACGGCGCCCGGCAAGGCATCGCCGGCTGCGGCGAAGACCGGGTCGACTGACAGGCCGAGCGCCGAGAATGCGACGAAGAGGCCAGGCACGATGGACGGCCAGTCGAAAGCCCTGGCTGGTCCGGCCTCGTCGCCACGACGGCCGAGCCAGACAAACGCAAGTACCGCCAGCGTGACGGCGTCGATGAACAGGATGGTGGAGAGGTTCGCGCCCGGCGCATCGGTCATGTAGAGGATGGTCCAGACACCGGTGCCGAAAAAGGCGGCCGCCATCAGCAACGTCCAGTCGCGCATGCGGGCGATGACGCCGGTGGCGGCAAGCACGATCGCGAGATAGCCGAACAGCGCCCAGGGATTGGGCGCCTGCGAGGCAACCAGCATCGGCGTCACCATGGCGCCGACGAGGCCAATGCCGGCCAGCGCCTGACCATGGACCAGGGCTGCCGCAATGGTCGCCACGCCAATGGCGCCGAGCAGCGTGAAGGCGAGCGCCGGGCCGATGAAGCCGTAAATGCCATGGGCGGCATAGACGGTGCCGAACAGGATGAAGGCACCGGCCGCTGTCAGGATCGCTGGAATATAGGCGCCGGCAACGCCTTGCACCGGCACCTTGAAGCCGGTGCGGCGGATGAACTCGCCGCCGGCGACCAGCACCAGGCCGAGAACAGCGGCCATGGTCAGCCGCACGCCGGGGCCGAAAATGCCGGCCTCGATGGTGTAGCGGATCAGGAACAGGCCACCCAGCGCCAGCGCGATGCCGCCGACCCAGACCGCCCAGCGGGTGCCGAGTGCCGTTTCGACATCCGACTGGCGGGCGGCTTTCGCTGCCGCGGCCGGCTCGGCAGGTTCTGCTGCCTTCGGCGCCGCATCACTTGGCGCCCATGGCCCGGACACGGCCTCGCCGGTTGGAACTTCCGCCTCGGCAACCGGTGCCTGCGCAGCGACCGCCTCGCTCACCGCCGGCAGGACGATATCGGCCGCGGCCGCAACGGCCGGAGCCACATCGGCGGGCGGCGCGCTGTCGGCGGTTGCCTGTTCGGACGGCTTGGCCGCCAGCGGCGCGGCGCCCGAAAGGACAAAGCTGCGCAGCGCGCCAAGCTCGCGCTCGATCAGGCCGATGCGGTTCTGCTGGCGCGAAATGATGACGAACAAGGCGATGATGGCGACAAGGCCGATCAGGCTTTCAAACATGGCGGTTCCCCCAAACCGGGCCAGTTTTCACTGACGTTCAGTCTCACTGACATTCAAATGCGGCGGCCAAACGGCCTGAAAGTCAACGCGCCGCCAGATTGGCCGCGGGAAAGATCGAGCATGTTTCGGTGCCAAAAGCCAGCAGCTTGCCGCCGGCATCCTTCAGCGTCGCTTCCGACACCGCCAGAGTACGCCCCTTGTGGACGACCTTGCCCTCGCAGATCACCTCGCCGGTCTTCGGTGTAATGGGCCGCGTCAAATTCACCTTGAACTCCGCGGTCGTATAGGCCTCACCCTTTTCGAGCAGCGTCTGCACGGCGCAACCCAATGCCGAATCGAGCAGCGTCGCCGCCCAGCCGCCATGCACGCTGCCCAGCGGGTTGAGGTGGCGCTCGTTGGGCACGCCACGGAACACCGCACGTCCTTCCGACACTTCGGTCAGCGCGAAGTTGAGCTGGAAGGAGATCGGCGGCGCCGGATACTTGCCGTCGATGATACGCTGCAGCAGGTCCAGGCCGGTGTATTCCAGGATGTCGGCATGCGGAATCGTGCCGAGGCCGAGCGGTGAGACCCAGCCCGGATACAATTCGACCTTGCTCATGCTGCGTTCTCTCCGGCTATGGTCTTGCTGCGCGCGTGGTGTTTGCGCAGTGCGGCAAGGAAGCCGGCGCGGGCGTCCGGCGGTTCGATGCCGCGCGGCTCATAGACGTGGCGGGTGAAGAAAAAGCCGGTCAGCCGGAAGGCGTCGTCGACCGCCGCCGGATCGCCACGCTGGCCTGAGCCGCGCTGCAGGAAGGCCGGCAGCGCCAGCATCTTGTCGCGCCATGGCAAGCCTGCTTCACGAGACACGGCGCGTCCGGATCTGGGTGAGACATAGGCAAGGTCCTGCCGCACGCCAGTGGCGGCGCATTGACTGAGATCGAGGCCAAAGCCGAGTTCGTCCAGCACCAGAAGCTCGAAGCGCGCCACCAGTTCGCCGGCAGCGTCGGCATCGTCCAGATGGACGATCATCACGGCAAGCGTTTCGTAGAGACCTTCATGAGCGTCGCGCTCGGGCAACAGGCGCAGATGCGCGGCCATGGTCTGCAGCCCATAGACTGCCACCGCGCTGTCCATCAGCCGGGCGGCGTTCATCTCGATCGCCTCGGCCTGGAACGTGCCGAGATGCTCGTCAAGCCGCGCCCGCCACAACAGGTCGACGCGATTGCCGGGTTGGAGGACGGGCTGCTGCTTGCGCGAGCGGCCGCCACGCACCAGGCCGAGATGACGGCCATGCGCGCGTGTCATCACCTCGAGAATGGCGCTGGTTTCGCCATGCTTGCGGGTGCCGAGAATGATTCCCTCGTCGCRCCATTCCATTTCCAGAGCTTTTCACCGGTTGGATGGCGAAATCAAGGTATGGAGTTTGGCTCAACTGACAGATCGGTACAGCACAGTGCACAAAAAACCGCCCGCAGCGATAACGCTGCCGGCGGTTGGGTGAGATCAATCGATCCGTTAGAACGAGCGCTGGAAGCGGAGAATGCCGCCGACGCTGCTCTTCTTGTTGGCCTTGGTCCAGTTGCTGAAGTCGGCGTCGTCGAACTTTCCAGCATTGAGGTAATCGACTTCGGCCGTGACCGTAAAGCCGGGCACAACAGTGTAGGCAACGTTGGCGGCGACGCCGAGGTTCTTCCAGTCGTCATAAGAGATCTGGGCGTTGAACGCGGTCTTGTCGTTGAACTTGTAGGTGCCACCGCCCCAGACTGCCCAGTTGCCGCCCCACTGCTTGTAGAAGCCGCGACCTTTGGCGTTGATAGCGTTGGTCGGATCGTTGAGGTTGTCGTCCGTGCCGTAACCGCCGATGATGAACAGCGACAGTTCCTTGGTGACATTCACGTCCAAACGAACCTTGCCGGCCACTTCCTCGTAGTTGCTGTCATAGGCGACCACGCCAGTGATCGCACCCCAGTCGCTCTTGTACTTCAAGCCGCCCACGACATGCGGAACATAGCTGTCGATAGTGCCGCCCTTGCCGGCGCCTTCTTCGAGAGAGACCAATCCCGTGAGGCCGTTGCCTGCGTCGAAGTAATACTGAACGACGTTGCTCTCCTGCCCGCCATACGGAACCAGCGTATCCTGGATGACGTTGCCGGCATAGCCGATGAACGTATCGAAAGCCGTATCGTCCTTGCCGACGCGCAGGCCGCCGAGCTGAATCCAGGCGAAACGCAGCGAGGTAGACTTGTTGCGGCCTTGCCAGTCGTCCGCATTGGAGGCGGCCTGGTTGAGATAGTCGCCGCTGCTGTTGCCGTAGTTGAAGCGGGTCTCGGTGTAGGTCTTGAGGGTACCGAGCTCGGTCTCCTGACCGGTCCAAGTCTTCAGCGTGAAGCGGGTGTTCTTGTAGTAGGTCGAGTGCGTGTCGCCGGCGCTCTGATGGTCCGGAACGTGGTTGACGCCATCGAACGTGCCGGCATCGCCGACGCCGATGTCATAACGGACATAGCCGCCGATGCGCAGGCAGGTTTCGGTGCCCGGGATGTAGAAGTAGCCGGCGCCGTAGACGTCGCAGATCTTGACGTATTCGGCCGGTTCCGGTTCGGCGACGACGACAGCGTCAGCCGCGCGCGCGCCACTGACCGCGATCAGTGCCGCGGCTGAGCCGAGAAGGAGGCTCTTGATGTTCATTTTCTGACTCTCCAGTCATAATTTTAAATGGCTTCGGATTTGTGGCTGGCGGCAATGTTTTCCCGCCTCACCCCCACAACGAAAAAGGCGCGCACCGCTCGCCCTTTTCCGCGGCGAACATACCCATCGACCTTCTGCCTTCAATGACGATTCTGGAAATAATCCCCTTTCCATCAACAGATAAATGCTGTGTTGCACAAATAACACTTACCGAATTTCCAGTTAGCACAATTGGCACAACGTCATATATTCAATATACTTTCAGATAATTTCGCGGCTAATTATCTATTCGAGACATCAATTTTCTACAATTGCCGCCTGTGTGCGAAATATGCGCCTGTTTTCGGCGAAAAGCTGGCTGGATATTTCTTCACCCACCGACCATCCGATGGCATCCGTCCGCCACTTGCGCTCTGGCGCTGCGCCGAAATGCAGGGCGACGCCTGCCCGGCCAGTTTTGCTTTTGCCGAGGCGATCGAACCCGCCGGAGCGCTGTCGCGTCGCTGATTGTGACGGCAGCCAACCGATCAAGACGATTCTGTGTGAGTTGGTCGCGCGCCAATGATGCGGATCGTCCTGTAGCGACAAGACAGCGGAGCGATGTCTGTCCGGCGGAAATATCGGAAATCTTTCAGAAACCGCTCGGGATTTTTGGCCGCGTTGGTGCCAATAGACCCGGGTTGGCCGATGCGGTCGGCACGGCCTGCCGAACAATTCGGCTGGCTCGTCTCCAGATGCATGTCGACCGATCGGGCAGCCCGGCGACCTCTCGTGACCAATCTGCCCGCCGAGAGGACCCGACATGACTTCCGTCCCGAACCTGGTGCGAAGGCACCAGCTGACCGCCTTCTTTTCGCTCGCGCTTGGCCTGACCTGGCTGGCGTTCATCCCATTCTGGCTGTCGAATGGCGACAGCATTCCCTGGTTCACCTTCGGTCCTATGGCCGCCGGCTTCATCGTCGCGGCCCTGTCCGGCGGCTGGGGTTCGGTCAAGGCAATCCTCGCCTCGATGGTGAAATGGCGGGTTCACCCGTTGTGGTACCTGGTGGCATTCGGCCTGCCCTTCGGAACACAATTGATCTCGATCCTGATCAATCCGCTGTTTGGCTCGGCAGCACCGGCCTGGAGCAATATTCCGGCCCTCTCCGAGATGCTGCCGATCATAGCGCTGTACGCAGTCTTCAGCGGCCCGCTCGGGGAAGAGCCTGGCTGGCGCGGCTTTGCGACGCCACGCCTGCTCGCCAGCCATTCAGCACTGACCGGCAGCCTGATCCTCGGCGTGATCTGGGCGATCTGGCACTTCCCGCTCGGCCTGGTCGGCGACCTCAGCCTCTACAGCACGATCAATGTCGTGCTGGCTGGAATTGTGTTCACCTGGCTCTATCAAAACACCGGCAGCGTGCTGCTCGCCTTCATCATGCACGTGACGCACCAAAACAGCGTGCGCTTCCTCGGCAAGGTCTTCACCGGCGGCGACTATGTGCAGCAGCAGTGGATCGGCGTGGCCATCTGGGCGATCATCGCCGTCGCCATCGTCGCCTACTACGGCACCGAGAGCTTCGTTCGCCGGCCAAGGACGCAGCTTGCCGCGGCTGGCGCTGTCTCGGCGCGCAATGAGCGCGGTGTCCGAACCCGGCACCGCGCCATTTGTCGGCGGCGCGGATGCGTACTGCCGGCGCCCTGGGAGCAGCGGTAGCTCCGTCAACAGGGCGACATCAAGTCATCATTGCATGGACGGCAAGCACTTCATCGACCCCGGGATTAGCGCGGGAATTCGAGCCCCATCTCGCGATAGCGCTCGGGGTCGTCACCCCAGTTCTCGCGCACCTTGACGAACAGGAAGAGGTGCACCTTCTGTTCGAGGATGCCAGCGATCTCCATGCGAGCCGCCTGCCCGATGGCGCGGATGGTTTCGCCCTTGTGGCCGAGGACGATCTTCTTCTGGCTGTCGCGCTCGACATAGATGGTCTGGTCGATGCGCACCGAGCCGTCCGGCTTCTCTTCCCATTTCTCGGTCTCGATATGGGAGGAATAGGGCAGTTCCTGATGCAGCCGCAGATAAAGCTTTTCGCGGGTGATCTCGGCCGCTAGCTGGCGCATCGGCAGGTCCGAAATCTGATCTTCCGGATAATACCAGGGGCCGGCCGGCAGGGCTTCGGCGAGATAGTCGAGCAGGTCCTTGCAGCCGGAACCGGTCAGCGCCGAGACCATGAAGGTGCGCTTGAACGGCACTTTCTCGTTCGCTGCAGCCGACAGGGCCAGCAGCGCCTCATGCTTGACGCGATCGACCTTGTTGAGGATGAGCACCATCGGCTGGCGCACATCCTTCAGCCGCTCAAGGATGGCGTCGGCATCGCCCCTGATGCCGCGCTCGGCGTCGATCAAAAGCAGCACGATATCGGCATCCTTGGCGCCGCCCCAGGCGGTGGTCACCATTGCCGTGTCGAGCCGCCGCTTSGGYTTGAAGATACCGGGCGTGTCGACGAAGACGATCTGCGCATTGTCATGCGTGGCGATGCCGCGCACGATGGCCCGGGTCGTCTGCACCTTGTGGGTGACGATCGACACCTTGGCGCCGACCAGCTGGTTGACCAGTGTCGACTTGCCCGCATTTGGCGCGCCGATCAGCGCAACGAAACCGGAGTGCGTGGCGGCGACCTCCGTTGCCGGAGAGGTGTCTTCGGTGGCGGTCATGCCGCGCTCCCTTCATCAGAGCGGTTCATCGTTTCACGGAAACGCCGAACCGCTCTATCTCCTTGTTTTGACGCAATTCCCTGAGGGAGAGCGCTATACACTTTTCCCGGAATTGCTCCAGAGCGCGCGCGTCTACTTGGACGCACAAAGGACGCTCTAAAACTTTGACTCTACGCATCGTGCTTTCCAAAAATCGGCTCCGATTTTTGGCTCGATGCGCTGGCCCAGACGCCTTCACGCAAAAGAAATGCCGAAGCCGCCGCTTCTTCCGCTGCCCTGCGGGAGCCGCCGGTGCCGGTGGAAGGCGCAAAGCCGCTGACCTGCAAGGACACCGTGAAGACCGGCTGGTGGTCGGGCCCTTCGCGCTTTTCGATCACATATTCAGGGCGCGCATCGCTGGTCTTGGCAATCCATTCCTGCAAATCGGATTTCGGATTGAGCGGCTTTGCCACAACCGTGCGCGAGCGCGGCTCCCAGTAGCGCAGGACGAAGCGCCGCGCGGCGTCGATGCCACCGTCAACATAAACCGCCGCGATCAGGGCTTCGACCGCATCTGCCAGATAGTTTCCGCCCGAGCCACGCGACCGCGTCTTCAAGGCCGCGTCGGCCCGAACCATATCCTCGAGCTGCATTTCGATGCCGATCTCGGAGCATGTTTTCGCATCGACCAGTGCATTGAAACGTGGCGCAATTTCACCTTCCGGCGCGTCGGGAAACTTTTCGAAAAGCATATCGGCGACCACAAGCCCAAGCACTCGGTCGCCAAGGAATTCGAGACGCTGATTGTTGCTTGCCGCCTTGACCGCACTGGAGTGCGTCAATGCGGTCTCGAGCAAGCGGAGATCCTTGAAGACATGGCCGGTCTTGGCCTTCACCAAACCGGCCAGTGTTTCGCCTGTCGGGCGCTTCAAAGCCATCAATTGACGAAGTGGAACAGGCGCGAAGCGCGCATCAGCGTCGGCCATTTCCAGATTTCGAGCGGGCTCGCCTTGCCGGCGATCGAGAAGAAAACAAGATTGGCGCGGCCAACCAGATTTTCCGCCGGGACGAAGCCGACGGTGAAGCGGCTGTCCGAGGAATTGTCACGGTTGTCGCCCATCATGAAATAGTGGCCGGGCGGCACGGTCCATTCGCGGGTGTTGTCGCCGATCGAATTGGGCGAGATGTCCAGCGTGTCATAGCTGACGCCGTTGGGCAGCGTTTCCCGGTAGACGTCGATCGGCCGAGGCTCTTCGGTGATGTCGGGATTGTCGATCTGGCCGGTTTTCACACGCGGCACGCCGACGTCGTTGATGAACAGCTGGCCGTCCTTGACCTGGATCTTGTCGCCGGGCAGGCCGACCACGCGCTTGATGTAGTCGACGGACGGGTCAGGCGGGAACTTGAACACCACCACGTCGCCGCGCTTTGGCTCGGAACCCCAGATGCGGCCCGAAAAGATGTCGGGCCCGAAAGGCAACGAGTAACGGGAATAGCCGTAGGACCATTTGGTGACGAACAGATAATCGCCTTCCAGAAGCGTCGGGCGCATCGATCCCGATGGGATCGAAAAAGGCTGGAACAACAGCGTGCGGATGACTAGGGCGAGCAAAAGCGCCTGCACGATGACGCTGACGGTCTCGCCAAGGCCGCCGGATTTCTTCTCAGATTTATCAACCACGCTCATGTCGTCCTCGATTGTGCGTTGGATGGTATAGAGTCTCGGCGCGCGCTGGGCAACGTCGTGCCGGTCGTCAGATGCAATCAATGTGGCGCTTCTTCGACGGGCAACGCCTCGATGATCACAAAGGCTTGAGCGAGCGGGAAATCATCGGTGATGGTGAGGTGGATTGCCGCCCGATGGCCCTTAGGCAGGATTTTGTCCAGCCGCGCCTGTGCCCCTCCCGTCAGCGCCATGGTCGGCGCGCCGCTGGGCAGRTTGACGACACCCATGTCGCGCCAGAACACACCCTGCGCCAGACCCGTGCCCAGCGCCTTGGCGCAGGCTTCCTTGGCGGCGAAGCGCTTGGCGTAGGACGCAGCACGCGCGCGGCGGTTCTCGGAGCGGGCCTGCTCGASATCGGTGTAGATTCGCTGGATGAAGCGCTGGCCGTGACGCTCAAGCGACTTTTCGATGCGTCTGATATCGATCAGGTCACTGCCGATGCCGATGATCATCGTGCGGCGGAACCAATGCTTCCGCCGGGATGAGACGATTGCCCATGCCGGCTTGCGCGCTCGGCGAGGCGCTTGCGTCGCTGCTCGCGGAAAGCGTTCATGCCCCAGCGCGTGACGCCATAGAACAAGAGGCCGAACACCAGCCCGAGCGGGATCGCGCCGATCAGCATCGGCTCGAGCACGGGCTTCCACAATTGCGCGAAGGAAAGCTTGTGCAGCATCTCGCCCAGATGCGCCGGTGGGCCATGCGCAGGCAGGCGGTCATGCAGGATCAGCTTGCCGGTTTCCCAGGAGGCGCCCCACAGCAGCGGAAAGGTCAGCGGGTTGCCGAAGAAAACCGCTGCAAGGGCCGCCGCCACCAGATTGCCGGCGATCACCCAGCACAGGATGGCGGCAATAGCGAAATGAAAGCCCACGGGAAAAAACGAGGCGAAGACGCCGGCGGCGACACCGGCCGCCACGGCGTGCGGTGTGGCCTTCAGCCGCAGGATGCGCTTGGAGAAATACTGAAGCGAGCGCGAAAACGAGCGGCGCGGCCACAAATAGGTACGCACCCGCTCGAGAAGGCCATCAGGCTTGCGGCGTCGAAAAAGCACTCTGTACCCGTTTCACAGCTCCCGCGCCGGCACTTTCAGCCGGGCGCAACAGCACTATCTTGCGCTTGACGATCCCCCGATGGCAATCGCCACGTTGATATAGCGACGCGCTGGCAGGAGAACAACCAACGCCGCCTGCTTGGCGTGCGCTTGTTGCCGCCCTTGCGGGATGGCATTCCTCGCATCGAACATTGGACAATCGCGGCGAATTTAAGGAACCGGCATTTGTCGCATGGCCGAAAGGCGCGGCGGCTACCGCAAATATTCGCTGACCTCGACCAGATTGCCGTCCGGGTCGCGGAAATAGACCGACATCATCGGACCACGAGCCCCGACGCGTTCGACCGGTCCGAGTTCCACCACCACGCCATTGGCCGCGAGACGGGTGCTGACTTCGCCCAGCGGCCGGTCGGTGATCAGACAGAAGTCGCCCGAGCCGGGCGTCGGCGCCTTCGCTTTCGGCTCGAAGGTGCGGCCCACCTCGTGCACATTGATCTTCTGGGTGCCGAAAGCCAGCGCTGTCGGCCGGCCGGGCGCATCGATGCGTTCAAAACCCAGCACGCGCTGATAAAAGGCGCAGGTCACGTCCAGCGAAGCGACCGTCAGCACGAAATGATCGATGCCTGCGATCATCGCCAATTTGTTTTCATGCATGTCGTTAACCCAAAACCGCTGCACACTTTTGGGCGACACGCATGGGTCAAATATTGCGGCTGCCGGGCTTGACCGCCGGTATGGCGGCCAGCTCCGGCGGCAGCCGGTCGGCCGGATAAGCCGGAACCTCATATTCGGCGAGCGCGATCAACGGCACGCCGACATGGGTCTTGCCGGCCGAACGGTCGATGATGCAGGCGGCGGCAACCACCTCGGCGCCAAGCTCGCGCAGGCACTCGATGGTTTCGCGGATCGACAGGCCGGTGGTGACGATATCCTCGACGATGACGACGCGCGCACCGCTGGCGATCTCGAAGCGGCGCAGGCGAAACTCGCCTCCTTCCCGCTCGACCCAGATCGCCGGCACGCCGAGATGACGCGAGGTCTCGTAGGCAGGGATCAACCCGCCGATCGCCGGACCGACGACGTAGTCGATCTTGCCCGGCACGCCAGCGCGGATCTTTTCGGCCAGCGCCTTGCACAGCCGCTCGGTCTTGTCGGCATGCATGAACACGCGTGCCTTCTGCAGGAAGACCGGGCTTCTCAGGCCCGAGGTCAAAATGAAATGCCCTTCGAGAACAGCACCCGCTTCGCGGAAAATCCCCAGCACTTCATCGGTGTTCATTTCTGCCTCATCTTGATTGACCACGATCTTGTCCGAAAACCGGTCGCCACTTTTCGGGATCATGGTCTAGCCGTTGACGCGCCTTGCGTCGCTGACGCTCGAATTGTCCTTGAGCTGCGACAGCAGCCGGTTGAGGTGCTTCAGATCCCAAACTTCGAGATCGATCAACATTTCCGTGAAATCGGGCGCAGTGCGCACCATCGACAGCGTGTGGATGTTGGCGTCGTTCGACGCAACGACCTGGGCGATATCGGCGAGCGAACCCGGCGCGTTGATGGCGGTGACCGAGACGCGCGCCGGAAACCGTTCCTTGGTGCGCTCGTCAATGTCCCAGCGCACGTCGATCCAGCGCTCGGGCTGGTCGTCGAAGGCCTGCAGCGCCGGCGACTGGATCGGATAGATGGTGATGCCGGTGCCGGGCTGGACGATGCCGACGATGCGGTCGCCAGGCACCGCCCCTTCCGGCGCAAAGCGCACCGGCAGGTCGCCACGCACACCGCGGATCGGCACGGCGCCATCGCGCGGCTGGTCCTTGTCCTTGCGCGCCGCGCGGCCCGGAATCTGGAACAGCATGCCGGCGGCGTTGCGGATTTTCGACCAGCCCTCCTCGCGCTGCTTGGGCGCGGCGGTGGTGACACGCTCGTCCTTGTAGTCGGGGAATACCGCCTTCATGACATCGGTGGAGGCGAGCTCGCCACGGCCGACCGAGGCCAGCACGTCCTCGATATCCTTGCGCGCCAGCCGGTGCAGCACCTGCTTCAGGCTCTCCTTGGTGAAGGTCTTGCCGGCGCGCTCGAAGGCGCGTTCCAGGATGCGAATGCCGAGACCCGAATACTGCTTGCGGATGGCATTCTTGGTGGCGCGGCGGATGGCCGAGCGCGCCTTGCCGGTGACGACGACCGATTCCCAGGCCGCCGGCGGCACCTGCGCCTTGGAGCGGATGATCTCGACCTCGTCGCCGTTCTTCAGTTCCGTCATCAGCGRCATGATGCGGCCGTTGACCTTGGCGCCGACGCAGGTGTCGCCGACATCGGTGTGCACGGCATAGGCGAAATCGATGGGCGTAGCACCTCGCGGCAGTGCAATCAGCATGCCTTTCGGCGTGAAGCAGAACACCTGGTCCTGGAACAGTTCCAATTTGGTGTTTTCGAGAAAATCTTCCGGATTGTCACCCTCGGCAAGCTGCTCGATGGTGCGCCGCAGCCAGGCATAGGCGTTGGTCTCCTTCGAGATCGCATGGGCGGCGCCGTTGGTCTTGCCGCCAGTGTCCTTGTAGATCGAATGCGCTGCGACGCCGTATTCAGCGATCTTGTTCATCTCGCGGGTCCGGATCTGCAGCTCGACGCGCTGGCGCGACGGCCCGACGATGGTGGTGTGGATCGACCTGTAGTCGTTCTGCTTCGGCGTCGAGATGTAATCCTTGAAGCGGCCGGGCACCATCGACCAGGCGGTGTGGATGGCTCCGAGCGCGCGATAACAATCCTCCACCGTATCGACGACGACTCGGAAGCCGAAGATGTCGGACAGCTGCTCGAAGGACAGCGCCTTGGCCTCCATCTTGCGGAACACCGACCACGGCTTCTTCTGACGGCTTTTCACGCTGGCCTTGATCGCATGCTTTTCGAACAGCGCGGACAGCGCCTTCTCGATCTCGGACAGCACATCCTTGTTGCGCTCGAATATCTCGGCGAGCCGGGCAGTGACCGCGCGATAGGCTTCCGGATTGATGTAGCGGAAGGCGATCTCCTCCAGCTCCTCGCGCATGCCTTGCATGCCCATGCGCCCGGCCAGCGGCGCATAGATGTCCATCGTCTCCTCGGCGATGCGCAGGCGCTTGGCCTCCGGCATATGGTCGAGGGTGCGCATGTTGTGCAAACGGTCGGCGAGCTTGACCAGAAGGACGCGGACATCCTCCGAAATCGCCAGCAGAAGCTTACGCAGGTTTTCCGCCTGCTCGGCCTTCTTCGACACGAGGTCGAGCTTCTTGAGCTTGGTCAGTCCCTCGACCAGCTTGCCCATTTCGGGCCCGAACAGCTCATCGATTTCGGCCCGGGTCGCCGTGGTGTCCTCGATGGTGTCGTGCAGCAGGGCGACCGCGATCGTCGCCTCGTCCATGTGCATTTCGGTGAGGATGGCGGCGACTTCGAGCGGATGCGAGAAATAAGGATCGCCGGAAGCGCGCTTCTGGTGGCCATGCTTCTGCATGGCATAGACATAGGCCTTGTTGAGCAACGCCTCGTTGACGTCAGGCTTGTAGCGCTGGACGCGCTCGACAAGCTCATACTGACGCATCATGGGCGGGATCTCGCAGCGGTGAAATGAATCATGCGCCGCACTGCTGTACGGCGCATGTCATAGATAGCCACGAAACTGCCGATACGGAAGTGCGGAAGATTGTTCCAGCGACCTCCAGAACGGAGGCTCGCTTAGTAGTCGTCGCTCTTTTCCGGGGGCACCAGGCCCTCGATGCCGGCCAGGAGATCTTCCTCGGTCATCCGGTCGAAGGTGATGTTCTCCTCGGCGTCGTCGGCATCGGTGGCCGCGACTGCGGCGCCGGTCTGGTCGGCAATCGCCTCGCCATCGGCTTCGGGCTCGTCGACCTCGACATGCTTCTGCAGCGAGTGGATCAGGTCTTCCTTGAGGTCGTCGGGCGACAATGTCTCGTCGGCGATCTCGCGCAGCGCCACGACCGGGTTCTTGTCGTTGTCACGCGGCACGGTGATCGGCGCGCCCTGGCTGATCTGGCGGGCACGGTGGCCGGCAAGGAGCACCAGCTCGAAGCGGTTGTCGACCTTGTCGATGCAATCTTCAACGGTTACGCGGGCCATGGACTGCCCCTTTCATGCGATGGATTTGATGGAAATCAGGCGCGGTCCTTAACCCGAACGCCGCCAAAACACAAGCATCATGGCAATGGCGGGGTCGCAGGGCCGCCAATCCCTTCATTTAAACACCCGATCGGCCAAATCAGGCTGCATCCATCGGTTCGGCGCCCGATCACAATTGCTTGCAGTGCGCCAACACGCCCTTGGATTGCCGTGAAACTGGCGTTATCTCGGATAGCGCGAAGGTCAGCCGGTTTATTATGAGCCTGACCGATAGTCGCTATCGCATTTCGTTAGACGGCCGATTATTTCGAAAAGGACTATTTTCCATGTTCGACCCTCGTGAAAAAATCGCCCTATTCATCGACGGCGCCAATCTCTACGCGACGTCGCGCGCGCTCGGCTTCGACATCGACTACCGCAAGCTCCTGTCGAGCTTCCAGAAGCGCGGCTATCTGCTGCGCGCTTACTACTACACCGCGCTGGTCGAGGATCAGGAATACTCCTCGATCCGTCCGCTGATCGACTGGCTCGATTACAACGGCTTCAAGGTGGTCACCAAGCCGGCCAAGGAATTCACCGACTCGACCGGCCGCCGCAAGATCAAGGGCAATATGGACATCGAACTCACGGTCGATGCGCTGGAACTCGCCGATGTCGTCGACCATTACGTCATCTTTTCCGGCGACGGCGATTTCCGCACGCTGGTCGAGGCGCTGCAGCGGCGTGGCCGCAAGGTGTCGATCGTCTCGACCATGGCCTCTCAGCCGCCGATGATTAGCGACGACCTGCGCCGCCAGGCCGACCATTTCATTGACCTGACAACGTTGAAGAACGAGGTCGGTCGCGATCCGTCCGAGCGGCCGATGCGCCGGCCCGAGCCGGCCGAAGTCGACGAGGACGACTACTGAGGCCGGTCGCGTTGACCGCCCTTTCCATCTCCGAACCCGGCCGCGACTGCCTGCTCTGTCCGCGGCTGCATGATTTCATCGGCGAATGGCGGCAACGTGAGCCATCCTGGTTCAACGCGCCGGTGCCGACTTTTTTGCCACCCGATGGCGACGACGCCGTCCGGCTTCTGATCGTCGGGCTGGCGCCCGGCCTGCGCGGCGCCAACCGCACCGGACGGCCCTTCACCGGCGACTATGCCGGTGACCTGCTGTACTCGACGTTGATTTCGCACGGTTTTGCGCGCGGTGAGTTCAAGGCGCGGCCGGATGACGGACTGGAGCTGGTCGGCACGGCGATCACCAATGCGGTGCGCTGCGTGCCGCCGGAGAACAAGCCGGTGGGCGCCGAGATTGCCACGTGCCGGACGTTCCTGGTGCCGACGATCGCCCGGTTTCCCAACCTGCGCGCCGTGCTGGCGCTGGGGTCGATCGCGCACCAGTCGACGGTGCGCGCGCTGGGTGGGCGCGTCGTCGCCTATCCGTTCAGGCATGGCGGGCAGCTGCCGGCCGGGGGCATCACGCTGTTTTCGAGCTATCATTGCTCGCGCTACAACACCAACACAGGTGTGCTGACCGAGGCGATGTTCGTCAGCGTCTTCAGCGAGATCGCGGCCTTCCTGCAGAAATAGCGCCGCCCTTCAGAACCCCTCCAGCACGATCTTGCCCTTGGCCTTGCCGGTCTCGATCAGCGCGTGGGCGCGCTTCAGATTGGCGGCATTGATAGGACCGAAGGTCTCGCCCAGCGTCGTGCGGATGGTCCCGGCGTCGACAAGCCGGGCCAATTCGTTGAGGTGCTCGCCCTGAGCGGCCATGTCCTGCGTCTCGAACATCGAGCGGGTGAACATGAACTCCCAATGCACAGAGACGCTCTTGCGCTTGAACGAATTGATGTCGAGCGATTTGGGATCGTCGATCAGCCCGAAACGGCCTTGCGGCGCGATCAGTTCGGCGATCTCGGCCAGGTGCCGGTCGGTGTTGGTCGTCGAGAACACGAAGGCAGGTGCGCCGAGACCAAGGGCTGCGACTTCGGCGGCGAGCGGCCTGGAGTGATCGACGACGTGATGAGCGCCGAGCCCAAGCGCCCAGTCCCGCGTCTCGGGCCGCGATGCGGTGGCGATCACCGTCAGATCGGTCAGTTGGCGCGCCAGCTGCACCGCGATCGAGCCAACGCCGCCGGCGCCGCCAATGATCAGAATGGCCTTAGCCGCGCCAGCGACAGGTTTCCTGACATCGAGGCGGTCGAACAGAGCCTCCCAGGCGGTGACCGCCGTCAAGGGCAGCGCCGCCGCCTGCGCGTAGCCGAGCGAGCCGGGTTTGCGGCCGACAAGGCGCTCATCGACAATATGGAATTCGGCATTGGTGCCTTGTGGCGCCAGGGCGCCGGAATAGAAGACATCGTCGCCCGCCTTGAACAGGCTGGCGTCCCGACCGGCCGCAACGACCCGGCCGGCAGCGTCCCAGCCGAGCACACGCCATGCTCCGGCCTCGGGTCTGGCGCTTTGCCGCACCTTGGTGTCGACCGGGTTGACCGAGATTGCCTTCACCTCGACCAGCAGGTCACGACCTTTCGGCTCGGGCCTGGGCAAATCGATATCGACCAGGGAGGTCTCATCGCTGATGGGGGCTGGGATTTGATAGCCGACGGCGCGCATTTTGGTCTCCGCGATTGCTCTTGAGTGTTGTTCGGAGCAGAGATGCGGATTATGTGCCGGAAGCGCAAGAATGCACATATAAAGCACATAGTGTCGAAAAGGATACCGTCATGCCGCGCATTCGCCATGAGCGATTCGATTGCAGCCCCGGCTGCACGGTGGAGGGAACACTCCGCTACATCGACGGAAAGTGGAAAGGCGTCGTGCTCTATCATCTGTTCGAGGGCACGATGCGCTTCAACGAGATCCGCCGGCGCATTCCGAACTGCACACAGCGCATGCTGACCAACCAGCTCCGCGAACTGGAAGCCGATGGGCTGATTGCGCGCAAGATCTATCCTGAAGTGCCGCCGAAAGTGGAGTACAGCCTGACGCCGCGCGGCAGAAGCCTGGAACCGGTGATCACCGCGCTCAAAGTCTGGGGCGATGCCAATGTCACGCTGGCGCCGGAGGCTTCCCAGGCTGCGGCTTGAGACGACGAGCGAGGTCCCGGAATGGCGTCAGGGGATCACTTGGCTTGGGAAATCACTTGGCTTGGGAGATCACTTGGCTTGCGGAACGATCGATCCCGATGATGGCGCGGCCAACACGGCCGGACCACCCTGCAGCACATTCAGGTCGACATCGCCGTTGATGCCGTCGACGCGTCCCTTGTTGTGGTACTGCCAGTAGATCCAGTCGCCGCGATCCGGCTGCAGCAGCAACGAGCGAAGCCAGAGCGGCCGGGCGGGGATGCGCCCGGCATAGGCCTGCTCAGCCTCGTCGGTCAGATAGACAATCGCCGGCTTGCCGAACGCGGCCTCGACTGGAGCGAGGAACGCGGCAAGTTCTGCGTTCAGTTGCTCGGGTGTTGGCCGCTGCGGGCAATTGCCGCCGAACTCGATGTCGACGACCGGCGGCAGCAAGGGCTGGTCGTGCGGCACCACCGAGATGAAATTCTTCGCCTGGTCGGCGCCAGGCCGGCAGAAGGTGAAGAAATGATAGGCGCCGACAGCAAGTCCGGCCGCGCGGGCCTCACGCAGATTGGTGGAAAAGGCATCGTCGACATGATCACCACCTTCGGTCGCCTTGATGACGGCGAAGGCGACGTCGTCGGCCGCAACGCGGCGCCAGTCGATCTGGCCCTGGTGATGGGAGACGTCGATGCCTCGCACCGGATATTTGCCGCGGTCCGGCGAGAACGCCCTGAAATAAAGATAGCCGCCCGCAGCGATGAAACACACCAGGACCAGGCTGGCCAAACCCAAAAGGAGGATCCGGTTTTTCAAACGAATGCCTCCCAGCCTACCCCCGCTCTTTTAAGAGCCTGCCCTTCTCGCGCGACCAGTCGCGCTGCTTCTCGGTTTCTCGCTTGTCGTGCAGTTTCTTGCCGCGGCCAACGGCGAGCAACAGCTTGGCACGGCCCTGATCGTTGAAATAGATCTTCAGCGGCACCAGCGTCATGCCTTCGCGGTCGACGCTCTGTGCCAGCTTGGCCATCTCGCGCTTGTTGAGCAGGAGTTTGCGGCGGCGGCGCGGCTCGTGGTTGAAGCGGTTGGCCTGGAGATACTCCGGCAGGTATGAATTGATCAGCCAGATCTCGCCGCCTTCGACCGAGGCATAGCTGTCCTGGATGTTGGCCTGGCCCTGGCGCAGCGACTTGACCTCGGTGCCGGTCAGCACCAGGCCGGTCTCGATCGTGTCGAGCACCTCGTAGGAAAACCGCGCCTTGCGGTTTTCCGCAACGGTCTTGTTGTTGGGATCGGCTTTTCTGACTTGATTCATGATGTGGAGAGGTGGCGCCTCATCCCTAGTTTATCAAGCCGGCGTGCTTCATCGCCGCATCGATCCTGTCGGCGGTCGATTGTTCGACCGTCATCAGCGGCGAACGCAGCACGTTCTCGACCTTGCCCAGCTTCGACAGCGCATATTTTGCGCCGGAAACGCCGGGCTCGAGGAAGATCGCCTTGTGCAGCGGCAGCAGGCGGTCCTGCAAGTCCAGCGCCTTGGCGCTGTCGCCGGAAAGCGTTGCTTCCTGGAATTCGGCGCAGAGCCGCGGCGCGACATTCGACGTCACCGAAATACAGCCGACGCCGCCATGCGCGTTGAAGCCGAGCGCCGAAGCGTCCTCGCCCGAAAGCTGGATGAAATCCTTGCCGCACGTAGCGCGCTGCTCGGAAACCCGCTCGACCTTGCCGGTGGCATCCTTGACGCCGATGATGTTCTTGAAGTCGTGCACCAGCTGGCCCATCGTCTCCGGGCTCATGTCGATGACCGAGCGCGGCGGGATGTTGTAGATGATGATCGGCAGGCTGGTTGCCCTGGCGACGGCGGCGAAATGCGCGTAGAGGCCGCGTTGCGTCGGCTTGTTGTAATAGGGCGTGACAACGAGTGCGGCGTCGGCGCCGGCCTTCTCGGCATATTGCACCAGCCCGACCGCCTCCTCGGTGTTGTTGGAGCCGGCGCCGGCGACGACCGGGGCACGGCCCCTGGCCACCTCGATGCAGACCTTGACGACATGGCGGTGCTCGTCATGCGACAGCGTCGGCGACTCGCCAGTGGTGCCGACGGGGACCAGGCCCGTCGTGCCCTCGGCGATCTGCCAGTCGACGAACGCGCGAAAGGCTTTCTCGTCGAAACGCCCGCTCTTTTCGAACGGTGTCACGAGCGCAGTAAGCGAGCCTCTCAGCATGTCGTCCAACTCCTTGGCACTTCTTTGTTCATGCATGTCGATGTCCTAAAACCGGTACCCACTTTTAGGCGACATGCATCGGTGTTTCATCGTGCGCGCCTTCTAGCCGAAAGCGAAGCCGCGCACCATAGTCTCGACACTGTTGCGCGGCAAGCATTGCCATGGTGCCAGCAAGCGCAATTCGAACGACCGCGCTAACTCTTTGTTTACGGGCTCTTCACGACCTAAGTTTAGGCTTCGAAGCCTCTGCGCCTGCTGGTAGAATGCCAGGACAAGGAAAGACGAAAAGACCATGCCGACAAGTCGGCCTCACCTCTTCGCGCTGCTTGGCGCCACGCTCGCGCTGATGCCGGGCATGGCGATCGGCGGCAGCGTCGATGTGCAGGTCACCTCGACCATCCCGATGCCGGGCCTGCAGGCCGAGGCGCCACAGGACGCCTCGCCAAGCGTCGCCCTGTTGAAAAGCGGGCTGGATGCGCTGGCGGCTGGCGACATTCCCGGCACCCGCGCCGTGCGTGATGCCCTTCCCGGCCACACGCTCGACCAGCATATCCTTGCCTGGGCGATYGCGCTCTACGGCGGTGACAAGGTTCCGAGCGGCGATATTGCCGCCGCCGCGAAGATGCTGCCCACCTGGCCCGGCACCGTTGCCTTGCGCAAGAACAGCGAGCGCGCGCTCTATCGCGAAAACCCTGCCCCCGATACCGTCATTGCCGCGTTCGACGGCAGCCAGCCGCAGACATTCGAAGGCGTGATGGTTCTCGCCCGCGCCTATGTGGCGTCGGGCAATGCCAAGGCGGCGCGTTCGGTGCTGTCGCCGTTCTGGCGTACCGCGATCCTGGAGGCCAAGGACGAGGCGGCGCTGCTCAAGGAATTCGGCAGCCTGATTCCGGCCGCCGACCACCGTTTTCGCATGGAGCGCATGTTCTATGCCGATCGGGCGAATTCGGCGCAGCGCGTCGCCGGCCTCGCCGGTGCCCAGCAGCTTGCCGACGCCTGGGCGGCGGCGGACAGAGGCGACAAGAACGCGCCGAAACTGCTCAAGGCCGTGCCGGCGGCGCAGCGTTCGGCCGGCTACTTCTTCGCGCAGGCCGAATATCTGCGCAAAAAAGAGAATTTTGCCGACGCCGCGGCTGTCGTGATGCAGGCACCGACGGATCGCGAAGCTTTGGTCGATCCGGACGCCTGGTGGGTCGAGCGCCGGGTGTTGTCGCGCGAACTGGTCGACCAGGGCGACATGAAGACGGCCTACCAGATCGTCGCCACGCATGCCGCCGAAAGCGCCACCAATGCGGCGGAGGCCGAGTTCCATGCCGGTTGGTATGCGCTGCGTGGCCTGAACGATCCGAAAACCGCGGCAACGCATTTTGCGCGCATCGCCGACCTCGCCCAGGGACCGATGACGCTGTCGCGCGCCTACTACTGGCTCGGCCGTGCGGCGGAAGTCGGCGGCCCGGGTAGCGCCAAGGACTATTTTGCGCGCGCCGCTGCCTACGGCACGACATTTTACGGCCAGCTTGCCGCCGAACGCGTCGGCCGGCAGGCGCTCAACATTGCCTACCCGCAGCCCGATGCGGCCGACCGGCAGAATTTTGCCGGCCGTGAGGCCGTCAGCGCCATCAAGCGGCTGCAGGAGGCGGGCTACGACCGCTATGCCGAAACGCTCTATCGCGACCTTGCGGGGCAGTTGACCAGCCCAGGCGAACTGGCGCTGCTCGCCGTCTTGGCGGAAAAGCAAGGCAACCATTTCATGGCGCTGAAAGTCGGCAAGATCGCCGGCGCGCGCGGTATCGATGTCGGCGCGCTGTCGCATCCGCTCGGCGTCATTCCCGATTCGGCCAACATTTCCGGCTCGGGCAAGGCACTGGCCTATGCAATCGCCCGCCAGGAAAGCGAATTCAACATCGGCGCCGTGTCGAGCGCAGGCGCGCGCGGACTGCTGCAGCTGATGCCCGGCACCGCCAAGCAATTGGCGAAGAAGGCCGGTTTGCAATTCTCGCAGACACGGCTGACCACCGACGCCGGTTACAACGCGACGCTTGGTTCAGCCTTCCTCGGCGAGCAACTCGACCGCTTCAACGGCTCCTATGTTCTGACCTTCGCCGGCTACAATGCCGGTCCGAACCGGGCCAGCCAGTGGGTCGCGAAATACGGCGACCCACGCGGCAAGGACATCGACGCCGTCGTCGACTGGATCGAGCGGATTCCCTACACGGAAACAAGAAGTTACGTGCAGCGCGTGATGGAGAATTACGAGGTCTACAAGATGCGTATTTCGGGCAAATACGACATCGTTGGAGATCTGGTGAACGGGCGCGGCTGACGAAGCCGACCCCTCAAGAGGCGACTTCGCCGAAGCTGTCGATTCTGCCCCTGCGGATCAGCGGCTCTCTCCAACCCAATCTCAATTTGACCCCACCTTCCCTCGCCTATAGCAGTCGGAAGACAATCAGGCAGCCGGAAGGAATCGCGTCCAGATGTCGAGCAGTGAAGGTTTTTCCGACTTTTTCTACAGCGCACCGGATGGGCTAAGACTTCATGCGCGCGTCTATGGTGACGCGAATGCCGGTCCTTGGCCGGTCGTCTGCCTGCCCGGCCTGACCCGCAACGCCCGGGATTTTCATGAGCTTGCACTCCATCTTTCGGCCCGAGCTGAGGCTCCGCGCAAGGTCGTTGCCTTCGATTATCGCGGGCGTGGGCAGTCCGCCTACGATGCCGATGTCGGTCATTACAATGTCGGCGTCGAAGCCGGCGACATCCTTGCCGGGCTGGCGGCATTGGAAATAGAGGCGGCCGCCTTTATCGGAACATCACGCGGCGGGCTGATCATCCATGTGCTCGGCATGATGCAGCCGGCTATCCTGAAAGCCCTTGTTTTCAACGACATCGGGCCGGTGATCGAGGCGGCCGGTCTCGCCCATATCAAGTCCTATCTTGAACGGACACCGAACCCCAGAACCTTGGCCGAGGCCGTGGCCGCCCAACGCAGCGTTCATGGCCAGGACTTTTCCGCTCTCACCGACGTGGATTGGGAGCGGATGGTACGGGCGCTCTACCGCGAGACGGATCAGGGCCTGTTGCCAGATTTCGACCCGAAGCTGGTCGACACCGTTGCGGGTCTCGACCTGACGCAGCCTTTGCCTGCCCTATGGCCGCAATTCGACGCGTTGGCCGCGATCCCATTGCTCACCATACGCGGCGCCAATTCGAGATTGCTGTCGACAGACACGCTACGGCAGATGCAAGAGCATCATTCCATGATGAAGACAATCACTGTCGAGGGCCAGGGCCACGCCCCTTTTCTCGAAACCGGCGACTTGCCGGACGCCATCGCAGCTTTCCTTGATCGCGCCGAGCGACAGCGCATCTAAAGTAAACCCCAAGACCAAACAGGGTCCTGGGGTTGACACAACAGTATAAGCCAGCTCCCCAGCCTATTTGGCTTTTGAATTTTTCCGAGGCGCTTTCGGCGAGGGCGAGGCTGATTCGTCCCGCTGTTTCCGTCCTGTGGACGGGGACGAAGGGGTGGTCACAGGCGACGAAAACATGGAGCCTTCCCCACTGCTTGCCGGTTGCTCGCCGCGAGGTGTTTCCAGGACAACCACACAGCCATCGAGGTCATTGGTGGCCAGATGCGCATAACGCATGGTCATCGACAGCGTCTGGTGACCGAGCCACATCTGCACACGGCGGATGTCGATGCCACCCTGGACGAGACGCGAGGCGCAGGTGTGTCGCAAGATATGCGGCACCACCTGGTCATCGGCGCCAAGGCCGACTTCGGCTTTGGCATCGTTCCAGATGGCACGGAACTGTGCCTGACTGAGCTTGGTGAACGGGCCTTTGGGCCGTCGGCCTTCGGCAGCCGGCAGCTTGATGACCTCCTTGACCCGCTCGGTCATCGGAATGGTGCGGCTGCGACCGGATTTGGTGATCCAGAAACTGACGCGATGTTCCTGGATGTCGTTCCAGATCAGCCCAAGCGCCTCACCGAGACGGCACCCGGTATCGACCAAAAAAACTGAAAGCCTGTAGGCATCCTCGTTGCGGCTCCTGATGGCCGCGAATAGCCGTGCCTCTTCGTCCCTCTCGAGGAAACGAATCCGTCCCGCCCGCTCCTTCTGGCGGCGGAACTCGGGCAGGCTGTGGATATCTCCCATCTTATATGCCTTGCGCAGCAGTTTGCTAAGGGCAGCCATCTTTCGGTTGATGGTTGCGTTGCTGTTGCCGCGCTGGCGCAAGGTACCAATGAGGTTGTCCAGGGTACTCTGGTCAAAGGCGCTGAATCGCTCCCCAAGGAGAAGCTCATCTATCTCGCCGATGAAAGAGCTGACATTGTACTTATGCCGCCCATCATCCCATAATATGTCCCGGTATGCTAAAAAGAGCTCTCGAACCCTATACGACTTTACTTCTCTGATCTTGTTGTAACTGTATCGTATATTCGCATTTTGAGAAGAAAACATCGAAAAATGATCAGAAGGCTCACCCTCTTGAATCGCTTCGGTCGTCATCATTTGCCACACCCCCGAGTGGGATAGATCAGCCCTACCCGCTTGGAGGCGTCCTTTCAAGAGATTTGAATCACGCAGTTGTGATTTCATCCGCCCATCAGCGGATCCCACGAAATCACCCACGGACCCTATTCAGCTACCGTTACCCCCTGTTCCTTCTGTCTGCCTTGACCCAGTCACGAAACAAAAACAGCCCGGGCGTTTGTGCGCCCGGGCTGGATTTCACCTGTGTAGAACCAGCCCTTAGAACGAGCGCTGGAAGCGGAGGATACCGCCGACGCTGCTCTTCTTGTCGGCATGGGTCCAGTTGGAGAAGTCGGCGTCGTCGAACTTGCCTGCATTGAGGTAGTCGACTTCGGCCGTAACCGTGAAGCCGGGGACGATGTCGTAGGCGATGTTCGCGGCGACGCCGAGATTCTTCCAATCGTCATACGAGATCTGAGCGTTGAACGAGGTCTTCTCGTTAAACTTGTAGGTGCCACCGCCCCACACTGCCCAGTTGCCGCCCCACTGCTTGTACATGCCGCGACCGCCAGCCGGGAAAGCCAAGGTCCCGTCGCTGAGGTTGTCGTCGGTGCCGTAACCGGCCATGATCCACAGCGTGACAGCGTCAGACGCCTTCACGTCCAAGCGAACCTTGCCGGACACTTCTTCGTAGTTGCTGTCATAAGCGATGACGCCGGTGATAGCGCCCCAACCCTGCGTCCACTTCACGCCGCCGACGACATGCGGAACATAGCTGTCGATCGTGTAAGCGCCATAGCCTTCTTCGAGCGAGACCACGGCCGAGAAGCCGTTGCCAGCATCGAAGTAGTACTGGATGACGTTGGTGTCGAAGCCGCCGTAGGGAACCAGCGTATCCTGGATAACTTCGCCGGCATAACCGATGAAGGTGTTGTAAGCCGATTCGTCCTTACCGACGCGGAGACCACCGAGCTGGATCCAGGCGAAGTTCAGCGAAGCGCCCGAGTTGCCGGCTTCGTTGATGTAGGGGCTCGTGTCGGCGTTGGCATTGTTGAAGTTGAAGCGGGTCTCGGTGTAGGTCTTCAAGGTGCCGAGCTCGGTTTCCTGGCCGGTCCAGGTCTTCAGCGAGAGACGGGCCCGCTTGCGCCAGGTGTCGTTGCTCTCACCGGCATCCATGTGATCAGCGCTTCTTGCGCCATCGAACGAGCCGACGTCGCCGCCGCCGATGTCGTAACGGACATAGCCGCCGATGCGCAGGCAGGTTTCGGTGCCGGGGATGTAGAAGTAGCCAGCGCCGTAGACGTCGCAGATCTTGACGTATTCAGCGGGCTCCGGCTCGGCGACGACGACGGCGTCGGCGGCGCGCGCACCGGAAACTGCGAGCAGAGCCGCAGCGGAGCCGAGGAG